>MIYU01000001.1 GCA_001875425.1 Marine Group III euryarchaeote CG-Bathy1
GGTTTTCTTTTAACAAAAATCTCAGTATCCTGATAATCTACAGGTAAGTAGTAGATTGCACTTTTTCTTTCTGCTTTGAGAACAATATATAGTGGAAAATATATTCCAGCGTCCATTCTCTCTTTTTGCGGTCTCCATGCAGCTCCAAGGATGTTTTTTGGTAAAACGTCGATGTTCTTTACATTTTTCGATTTAACTTGGGCCAAATATCCGCAGAAATCACATACTATGTCTGCACATTTGAAATTAGGTGGTAAAGTTTTCAACGTTTTTTCTTTCTTACATTTTGGACAAGAACATTTTTTAGCAATTAATTTTTCACCCCAATCACCAAGTTTTTGTTTGTCAGTTGGCATTTTTATATTACGCCTGCAGATTTTCCACCCTTTTCAAAGCTAGATAGGGCGGCATCTAAATCTTCCCGCTCAAGTCCAGCACTCATCATAACTCTAATTCTAGCCTTATCTGGGGCGACCATTGGAAAAACAATAGGTAGTGCAAATATTCCATCATTAAGTAATTCCTTACTCAGAGTTTTTGCTTTATGAGATTCACCACACATTACTGGAATAATCGGGGTTTCAGAAACTCCCGTATCAAAACCCATCGCTTGTATCTCCTTTCTAAAATATTCCGTATTATTCCAAAGTCGTTCTACATGCTGAGGCTCACTTTCTAACACTTCTATCGCCGCTTTACAAGATGCTACAGTTGCTGGGGGAGCAGATCCTGACAATAACATTGTACGGGATTTATTGAATGCATATTTCACCATATGTTCTGAACCTGCTACTAATCCACCTACAACACCAAATGCCTTTGAGAATGAACCAGATTCCATGTCAACATCCTTTTCAATTCCAAAGTGAGCACCTATTCCTCTACCTCCAGCAAGTACTCCTTCTCCATGACAATCATCAACGTAAGTCATAGCTCCATACTGTTTCGCTAATTTTGTTATTTCATCTAAGGGGGCAATATCTCCATCCATTGAAAATACACCATCCGTTATCACCAACGTCTTTTCACAATTCTTAGTTATTTTACGTAGACAATCTTCCAATTCTCCCATGTCATTATGTCCGTAGACTACTCTGTTATCCTTTTTTACACCAGAAAGCCTTACTCCATCTATTATTGAACCATGATTTAATTGATCTGATATTATACCATCATTTTTTCCAGCAAGCTGCGGTATCAAACCAGAATTCACCGCAAAACCGGTCTGAAAATACAAAGCCGATTCTCTATGTTTAAAGCGTGCAATAGTTTCCTCAAGTTGATTGTGAATGTCCATATTCCCCGCTATTGGTCGTACACTACCACTTCCTACTCCATGACTTTCAATAGCCTCTATCGCTGCCTTTTTCACTTTCGGATGTGTACTTAAATTCAAATAATTATTGGAACAGAGCATTACGGTTTCTTTACCATTTATCATACTTCTAGCCGACGACGGTCCTTGGATTACAGGCGGCTGCCAATCGAATCCCTTAGAAACTAAATCTTCGTATTCTTTCTTCATCCACTGTGTAGGTTCGTTCATTTCACTCTTCCTTTAATTTGATTTCTAAATTAGCTAACATATCTTCTGTCATCCGTTCTAAATTATAAGCAGGATCCCAATTCCAATCATTTCTGGAACTAGCATCATCTATTTCATCTGGCCAAGAATCAGCTATCTCTTGACGATTATCTGACACGTATGTACATTCAAAACCATCAATTCTCTTCGCTATACTTTCAGCAAGTTCACCAGCTGTAAAACTCATAGAAGATAAATTATAATCTGAATGTTGATTAAGATTTTCCAATGGTGCATCCATCAAATCCAAAGTTCCTTTTATCGCATCAGACATATACATCATAGGCAATTTCGTATCAGCTCTAACGAAACATTCATACTTTTTATTTCTAATAGCTTCATAATATATTGCTACAGCATAATCTGTCGTTCCACCACCGGGTTCCGTTTTCCAACTTATCAACCCCGGATATCTAATACCTCGTACATCTACAGCATATTTACGATAATAATAATCGCATAATAATTCACCAGCAACTTTGGTTACACCATACATCGTTGTAGGTTTCAACACAACTTCTCCAGTTTCTTCATCATTTCCAAATACTGCAATAGAGCTAGGACAAAACAACCGTTGATCTCTCTTCCGAGCTACCTCTAAGATATTGTACAGTCCATTCAAATTCACATCATAACAAAGTTGAGGGTTTTTTTCACCCGTCACTGATAATATAGCAGCCAAATGATAAACAGTATCTATTTCATACTCATCAACAATTTTCTCATAACTTTCTAAATCATTAATATCTCCATAAATGAAAGGCCCTTCTTCTAATTCTTTAGGCGCTTTAGTTCTGTGCCCCATACCTATTACATTCTCATTCCCCAATCTTTCGCGCAGAGCGATAGTTAATTCGGTACCAATCTGTCCCGCAGCACCAGTAATCAAGACTCTTTTCTGTTCTCTAGTATGCATCAACACCCTATCTATCGGCCTTTATTTTAGCATAAGTGGCATACAAATTACATATATGCCTCATGTAAATTGAGGTAGTGTGCTCAAAACTCCATTAATCATAGTCAATCTCAAAACCTACGAAAAAGGATTCGGCAATCTTGGCTTAGCTTTATGCAAAGATATGGAAAGCGTAGCTCAGGAGAGTGGGGTTTGTATCGCAGCTGCAGTTAATACCGTCGATATTTTTGCTTATTCTCAAGCAACTAACATCCCTATAATGGCACAACACATAGATCCCATAAATTTTGGTGCACACACCGGCCATTCTCTTCCTGAAGCAGTCTTGAATGCTGGAGCTGTTGGAACTTTAATAAATCACGCCGAAAGACAAATTGATGAGGAAAAAATATCTGCAACAATTTCTAGATCTAGGGATTCAAACCTCACTACAATCCTCTGTACTGCCGATATAGATAAAACAATCAGCGGTGCTAAATTAGGGCCAGATATGATAGCTATAGAACCTCCGGAACTCATAGGTGGAGATATTTCAGTCTCTACAGCTAATCCAGAAATCATTTCTGAAACAGTTTCTAAAGTCTCTGAAATTTCTAACAATATCAAAATTTTATGTGGGGCGGGTGTAAAGACTCGAGATGACGTTTCCAAAGCTTTCGAACTAGGTGTCGATGGAATTTTATTAGCCTCCGGAGTAGTTTTATCCGATAATCCCAGAAAAATACTCCATGAGTTGGTTTTAGGAATCGTTTAAGCCCCTTTTTTGAATTAATTTTATATATTCTCCTGGTTAACAACCTCCGGTTGCATAGCACTAGGGCTTCACAATTCTCTAGGCAACTAATAAAAGAATTAACAAGGAGTAAATATGACAGGTATCGAACCTTTAGGAGAGATGGTTCTCGTTGAAATGGAAAAGGCCGCTGAAAAAACAACTTCAGGTCTTTTAATTCCAGAAGCAGCGAGAGAAAAGATGAATGTTGGCGTAGTAGTTTCTGCAGGCCCAGAGGCCGAAATAGCTGGCATCTCATCTGGAGACAGAGTTGTTTACAGAAAATATTCTGGAACAGAAATGGAATGGGAAGGGAATGAATATCTCTTAGTTAAATCTGAAGATATACAAGCTAAGATAAAGTGAGGCAAAAAAATGGCAAAACAAATAGTTTATGGAGAAGAAGCACGTAGAAAATTACTAGACGGTATCAATGCCGCAACCGATGCAATCAAAGTTACTCTCGGGCCAAAAGCCCGAACTGTAGTTCTAGACAAGTCATTCGGTAGTCCTACTATCATTAACGATGGTGTGACAATTGCTAAGGATATAGATTTACCCGATCCGTATGAAAATATGGGTGCACGATTGGTAAAAGAAGTGGCTAACAAAGCTCAAGACACCGCCGGTGACGGAACTTCTACAGCTGCAATTTTAGCTCAAGCTCTATGTAAATATGGTTTGAGAAACGTTTCTGCAGGAATGTCACCAGTAAATCTAAAATCTGGATTCGACAAAGCAATAGAAGCTGTCGTTGCAGAGTTAAAGAAAAACTCAATACCTGTTAATTCTAGCGAGATGATTATGCAAGTTGCAACACTATCTGCTAACAACGATCCAGAAATTGGTCAGTTGATTGCAAACGCAGTTGATAAGGTCGGTGAAGAAGGTGTCATAACTGTAGAGGAAGCTAAATCATTAGAAACAAGTTTGAAAGTAGTTGAAGGAATGGAATTCGATAAAGGTTACGTTTCTCCGTATATGATTACTGATAGAGAAAAAAGAGAAGCGGTTTTGGAAAAACCGATGCTTCTGTTAACAGATCATACCATTTCATCAGCACAAGAATTAATCCCATCATTGGAATCTTCAGTAAAAGTCAACAAAAGACCATTGATGATTATATCTAAGGACGTAGAAGGCGAAGCTTTAGCAACTCTCGTTTTGAACGTTGCTTCTAAAGTGGTCAAAGCATGTGCAGTCAAAGCACCAGGCTTCGGTGACGAACTTGGCGAAAATTTAGAAGATATCGCAGTTCTTACTGGGGGCAAAGTTCTGGTTAAAGATCAGGGGGCCGATCTCAAGGAAGCTATACCTGATGAATTTTTCGGTTCTTCAGACAAAGTAATTATCGGTAAAAATAAAACCACAATAATTGCAGGAGCAGGTAAATCTAAACAGGTTGAAGAACGTGTCAAAATACTACGAGGTCAATTAAAATTAGCGAAGAGTAAATGGGACCGTGAGAAAATCGAAAAAAGAATCGGTAGACTCAGTGGCGGCGTCGCTGTATTAGAAATAGGTGCCGCAACAGAAACAGAAATGAAAGAGAAAAAAGCTAGAGTTGACGACGCTCTAAACGCTACCCGGGCTGCCATGGCAGAAGGTGTAGTGGTTGGCGGCGGTGTCGCACTGTTAAGAGCTCGCAAAGTTTTAGATAAACTCGAAAAGAAGATGTCTCGAGAAGAATCTGTAGGTGTATCTATTGTACGTGATGCTTTAGCAGTTCCAGCAAAACAGATAGCTGAAAATGCTGGTGAAGATGGCTCAGTAGTTGTCTCTAAGATTGTAGATTCTAAGAAATCTAGCTATGGTTTTAATGCCAGAGTAAATGAATACACAGATTTAATCGATGCAGGAGTTATAGATCCTGTTAAAGTAACACGAAACGCTTTGCAAGCTGCCGGCTCCATAGCTGGTTTGGTATTAACTACTGAAACATTAGTTACTGACATACCGGTAGAGAACGGCTCAGCTCCAGCACCCGATATGGGTATGGGAGGTATGGGTGGAATGGGCGGAATGATGTAAAGATTTATTGTTTAATTTCAACAAGTCTATTCAAAACAATTTCAGCATGCCCCTTCGCTTTGACATTAGTCCACACTTCGGCTACATCGCCTTTATCATCAATTAGGAATGTTGTTCGTGTAACGCCCATGTAGGTACGACCGTACATCGATTTCTCTTTCCAAACACCATATTCCGTAACCAATTTTTTTTCTGTATCAGCAAGTAAATCAATATTCAATTTATATTTTTCAATAAATTTACAATGACTTTTTTCATCATCCGGACTTATCCCAAATATGATTGTGTTTTCTTTTTCAAAGTTTTTACTTAAAGATGTAAACTCATTAGCTTCTATTGTACAGCCAGGTGTATCGTCTTTAGGATAGAAGTACATCACTACCCACTTCCCATTCAAATCTTTTAGATTTATATTCTCACCATTCTGATTCAGAACAGAAAAATCAGGCGCTTTTGTACCAACATTAGGAATTTCTACCATATTATTTCACAACGGAATATTACCATGTTTTCTATTAGGCTTTTGCTCTCTTTTAGAAGAAAACCTTTCCAAACCTTTAGCCAACATCATTCTGGTTTCTCTTGGATGTATTACTGCGTCAATATATCCCATTTCAGCAGCTACATACGGAGAAGCAAATTTCTCTTTGTATTCTTCTACTAACTCATTTCTTTTTTTGTCCGGGTCTTCAGATTCTTTCAATTCTTTTCTAAATATGATATTTACAGCCCCTTCAGCCCCCATAACTGCAATCTCTGCTGTTGGCCAAGCTAAATTCAGATCGGCACGAATATGTTTTGACGCCATCACATCATAAGCACCACCATATGCCTTTCTTGTAATCACAGTTAATTTAGGAACGGTAGCTTCAGAAAATGCATACAATAGTTTCGATCCATGACGTATAATTCCTCCATGCTCTTGTTCTTTTCCAGGAAGAAATCCAGGAACATCAACCAAAGTAACAAGAGGTATGTTGAAAGCATCACAGAATCTAACAAATCTCGCACCTTTTATTGATGAATTTATATCTAAACAACCTGCAAGGTGCATCGGTTGATTGGCAACCACTCCGACGCTTTGTCCATTTAATCTTGCAAATCCAACAATCATATTTTTAGCCCAATCAGCCTGAACTTCTAGAAATTCTCCTAAATCAAAAATTGATTGAATTATATCTTTCATGTCATACGGCTCATTCGAATTGTCCGGCATGAAAGAGTCTAATGAATGAATCTCTTCGAATGCATCATCCCCACCTGCAAGGTGTACAGGCTTCTCCATATTATTTTGCGGAAGATATTCCATTAAATTCTTCAACCTGTCTAAAGCCTCTTCTTCATTTTTACACGAAAAATGAGCCACCCCCGAAATACTACTATGGGTTTCTCCACCCCCTAATTCATCGAATGAGACTTCTTCGTTAGTTACAGTTTTAATCACATCGGGTCCGGTGATAAACATATGACCGGTTCCTTCTGCCATTATTACAAAATCGGTCATTGCTGGAGAATAAACTGCCCCTCCTGCACATGGTCCCAATATAACAGATATCTGTGGAACTACACCGGACAAAGCTACATTTCTATGAAATATTTCAGCATATCCGCCTAGACTTGCCACACCTTCTTGAATTCTAGCACCACCTGAATCATTCAATCCAATTACCGGCGCCCCCATCTTCGAAGCTAAATCCATTATTTTGCATATTTTATTCGCATACGCCTCACCTAGTGCACCTCCAAAAACAGTAAAATCTTGAGAAAAAATATAGACGACCCTTCCATTAATGGTTCCGTGACCAGTAACAACTCCATCTCCTACAATTCTTTTTTTATCCAAATCAAAATTATTCGATCTATGCTTAACAAATGCATCAGTTTCAACAAAACTTCCACTATCTAGTATTTGCTCTATTCTTTCCCTTGCAGTTCCTTTTCCTTTCTCACGCTGTTTCTTCTTTTTCTTAGAATCGCCAGTCTTCAATTCCTTCAACCGTTTATCTAATTCTTCTAGCCTTTCCTCTGTATTCATTCTATGGGGTTAGAAACATCAATGTATAATCTTACTCCCCCTAAACACTTAACTCCTCATTTATTACGGTTTATAGTGAGCGAACTCAGACCGGTAAGGGGTGCGAGGGATTTTTATCCGGAAGATGCACGACTAAGGAGTTGGTTATTTTCTCATTTTAAAGAAGTTTCGCGCACCTTTGCATTTGAAGAATATGATGCCCCAATCGTTGAATCTGAAAGCATCTATACTAGAAAATCCGGAGAAGAGATAACTGATCAAATCTATAACTTTGAAGATAAAGGCGGAAGACGAATATCTTTACGTCCTGAAATGACTCCTTCTTTAGCTAGGTTGATAATTCAAAAAGCACCCGTTCTTTCATTCCCTCTTAAATGGTACAGCATTCCACAATGTTGGCGCTATGAGCGAATGACACGTGGTAGAAAGAGAGAACATTACCAATGGAATATGGATATCATAGGTGTTGAGAACACTTCAGCAGAAGTAGAGCTCTTATCTGCAATAATTTCATTATTCGAAAGAGTAGGGTTATCTAAAGAAGATGTCGGAATAAGAATTTCAAATAGAAAACTTTTACAAGAACTTCTTAGCAACATGGGCACCCCAGAAAATCAATTTTCTGAAATTTGCGTCGTTTTAGATAAGATGCACAAGCTATCCAAGGAAGACATTTTCGAAAATCTCTCTCAATTGGGGTTAAGTGAAGATATATCTTCTGAAATTTTCGATATGTTGAAAATTCAAGACATCTCTACCTTCGAGCAGAAATTGGGCGCAGATAGTGAAGCAGTTTCAGAATTAAAAGAACTTTTCAACTTAGCTGATTCTTGCAGTATAACGGAATGGTTGTCTTTCGACGCATCGATAGTGAGGGGACTGTCGTATTACACTGGTACAGTTTTCGAAGCATTCGATAAAAAACAAGATTTCCGCGCTATTTGTGGGGGAGGCAGGTACGACAAACTTCTCAGCAGTTTCAATGCTACAGACATGCCCTGCTGCGGTTTCGGTTTCGGCGATGTCGTAATTATGGAAATCCTCCAAGAAAGAAATCTTCTCCCTTCTTTACTTCAAAATACAGATGATGTTGTTTTTTTCATGGAAGATTCTCTAAGAGAAGTCGCTATGAAAGTCTCTACTATTTTACGTAAGAATGGTCGGTCTGTCGATTTAATCATGAAAAGTAAAAAAGTCAAAAAAGCACTCAAATATGCCAACAAGATTGGAGCTTCCCGATTAATCATGATAACTCCTGATGAATGGGAAAAAGAGTCTATCAGAATCAAAGACATGGCTAGTGGAGAAGAATCAGAACTACTACTTTCCAAACTTTAAATTTTCGACTAAATTATTATATTCATATGTATTTTACATCTTCAATGGACGGGTCAAAACAGAAACACAATATATCGCTAATATCTCTCGTAGCACTACTACTAG
Source organism: Marine Group III euryarchaeote CG-Bathy1 (assembly GCA_001875425.1). Classification (GTDB taxonomy): domain Archaea; phylum Thermoplasmatota; class Poseidoniia; order MGIII; family CG-Epi1; genus UBA102. The sequence goes on from MIYU01000001.1 coordinate 8,783, forward strand.
TTTCTGGCTGTCTTCAAGAAGATACAATATTACCACCCTCGCCGCCTGAAGAACCATCTCTTCCAGATGGTATTTTTGTTACAGGTCCTGATGGTCTCAATGTTTCAGATGAACCACTTCTCATGGACTTCGTTTTTAGCGATGTAGGTGAACAAGGAGCCGAACCCAGTATAGGTGTTACTTCTAGCGGTTGCATATTTTTCATAGCATTTGAAAAACCGATGCGTTCTTGTGACTATGGTCAATCGTGGATAAATGCCGCCGAAGGAGATCCGACACAAGCTCCGTTTACTAATGATCCATATGGTTGGGTGGACAATGTTACAGACCGTGTATTCAATATTCATATGATGGGACTTCAAACCACTTGGATTGGTTGGTCTGATAATGATGGCGAAACATGGGCAGGCAATCCTCATGATTCTGGAACAACTCCCCTAAATGACCACATCAAACTTGGTTCAGGACCATGGACTGATGAAGGTCTGTATGCTGCGATAGGACAAGGTAGTAGCAACGTGTACGAGCAGGCCGTATATTTCTGTTATAACAAGCTAGCCGGCATATTCTGCTTCACTAGTTTCGATGGTGGGGCTTCATTCGAGGCAGGGGGGCAAATCATAGGATTGGCAACCACTAATGGGGGGTTACATGGGGCCATTACGACTGCGGCCGATGGTACAGTTTATTTGCCTCCAAGGGTTTCAACACCAACAGTCATTTTCTCTAAAGACAACGGCTTTAGTTGGGAACAGCGTACAATGGGAGAAGATGTAGGCACACCAAACCCTCGTAAGAATGCAGAAGTCGCTACAGATACTCTTTCCAACGCATATCACACATGGGTTGGCGCCGATGAAGGCATCTATATGTCACGAAGTACCGATTCCGGTAATACCTGGGAACAGGAAAGTACTCGAATCAGTCCTGCTGGAGTAATTTCAACTACATTTCCCCACACATCTGCCGGCAGTCCTGGCCGAATCGCTATTACTTACTTAGGAAGTGAAAATGCTAGCGCATTAGGGCAACCCAACATTGATGATGAACCATGGGATGGAAATGCACACTATGCTCCCGCCAATGTCAGTTATCATCTTTACATTACATACAGTTTGAATGCTTTGGATCCAAATCCAGTATTTCATACACAGAGAGTTACATCAGATCCTGTCCAAATGGGTAGTATCTGTCTAAACAGCGGAGATTGCCGGGATACTGGCGGGGACAGATCTAATCGGAATCTTTTAGATTTCAATGATCTTCATATAGATTTAGAAGGAAGAGTGTACGTGGCTTTTGCAGACGGGTGTACTGGGACTTGCGCATCTGGAGAGGACACCTCCCCTGAAAATTCTCGAGATAGATTGGGTTCTGTGTATTACTTAGGAAATGGACCAAGCCTTTACGAATCTGTAGGCAATTTATCCATATTAATTCCACCTCTCGGTACTCCTGAACCATTCATTTTTAATCACATTCTTTCCATTTCGTTTACCACCTTCGCTATTCTTCCTTCGTTAAAAGTATCTAGGATAAGGTCATTACTAGAACTCGACTAAATTATTATATTCATACATATTTCACATCTTCAATGAGCGGGTCGAAACACAAGCAAAGTGCGTCATTAATTTCTCTTATAGTTGTTTTATTTTTTTCAGGTTGTTTAAATGAAATACCGGAAATAATAATAGAACCAGAACCACCAGCAGAGGATACTTGGAGGGCGTATTCCGTAGTTGCTCCCGTTGATACTGGAATCAATCCATATCATATTCATTTTCAGACAAATGATACTCTCCCTTCATGGTTTTTAGATGATTTTGGCGTTACTTTAGTTTGTGATTTATCGGATGAAGGTTCTTGGGAAGAAAGAGTTGAAGCCGATAGAGAATCTTGCTGGAACAAAATCACTTATGCAGATATCGTTTATTTTGAAGGTACTAGAATTATCGGTGCAATGGGCGAAGAAGGATGGAGCGAAACTCCAATTTTAGATGACCCTAATGACGGCCACGGAACTGCCGTTACTGGCGCAGTACTCGATGGAAACCCGGACGCAGTTATTTTCTTCTTGGAAGGTTTCGATGGAGTTAGAAGAGCGGCTGAACATCCAATGGTTGATATCATCACTACGAGTTTCGGCCCAATTGCTTCTGTACCAGTTTCAGGCATAGAAGATGATACTGAATATGCGGTCAATGAAATGGGAAAGCTACACACAGGCGCCTGTGATAATACCGCTTCTACTTGCGTTCAGGATTCAACAGGTGGCCCACCTTGGTCTATAGGTATCTCAGGATTTCAAGAAGATGGTGACAGGGGTAAAGTTATGCATTGTTCCGGAACTGCGCCAGATATAGTTGCTGATTGGACACAATATTTACCAGATCACGATTCAATTGATGGATACCACGATACTTCTGGAACTAGTTTCGCTACTCCAAGAACTGCAGGCATTCTTTCTTTTGTAATTCAAGAATTAAGAAACCAAACTCTCGACTTCGGTTCAGGCGGTCGTAACGGCAGCCTAGTATTTGGTGAAAATTTCTCCGTTACGAATTATGATATTCGAAGAAGTATGGAAAAAGCATCATATTTCCCATCTTTTTCAGAATACGATCCTGGAGAAAATGAAGGACCATGCCAAACAGGCACTCCAATTTCCCCCGTCGCCCCATATACACAAACTGGTTGGGGCGTTGTAGATCCAACAGTTTCCCAGTCTATGATTGATGATTTAATCGGTCTATCTTCTTTATCAGATAAAAGTTTCGATTGCGAAACTTACATGGATTCTGTAATGGTGGCTCGAGAAGCTTACTGGTAGCTTAGATTATGGGGCGAGGCCCGGGTTTCGAACCCGGGACGAGGGAACCACAGTCCCCCAGTTTACCACTAGCCTAGCCTCGCCATTTGCTGCTGTGAAATACGATGCAGGTATTATATGATTTCTTTAGGTCTATATTCGCCCCAAACACTTCGTAATAAGTCACAAACTTCTCCTAACGTCGCATCATTGTCAAAAGCTTTCATCATATACGGAATCAAATTTTCCTCTCCCTCTTTCGCTACTTTTTCAAATTCATTCATTATCTCTTTCAAATTTCTATCCATCTTTTTGATTTTAGAAACGTCTTCGCTTTGTTTCTCCCCCATTCCATCTTCTATCTTTGTAAAATCTTCTTCCTCATTTTCATTAGATTCTGTAAATTTATTTATTCCAACTACAATCAAATCATCCTTCTCTACCTTTCTTTGGTATTCATAAGATGCATCTGCAATTTGCTGTTGAACCCAACCACTCTCTATCGCTTTTAACATCCCACCTCTTTCATCTATTTTCTCTATTATTTCTTCAGCTTCTTTACACATATCTAAAGTCATTTTCTCAATCGTCCAAGATCCGGCCAACGGGTCTACTGTGTTCACAATTCCAGATTCATGAGCTATTATTTGTTGAGTGCGGAGTGCTAATCTTGCAGCTTTTTCAGAAGGTAAACCTAATGCCTCATCTAGACTATTGGTATGTAGGGATTGCGTACCTCCCAATACAGCGGATAGGGCTTGAATAGTAGTTCTAATAACATTGTTATATGGTTGCTGAGCTGTAAGGGTGCTTCCTCCAGTTTGTGTATGAAATCTTAATCTCGCAGATTCTTCTTTTTGTACTCCAAATTTATTTCTCATTATATTTGCCCACATTATTCTCGCAGCTCTGAATTTTGCAATTTCAACTAAAAAATCGTTGTGAGCGTTAAAGAAAAACGCTATCCTGGGTGCTACCGAATCTGCCGATAACCCCCTAGCTATTGCAGCTTCAACGTACGTTATACCATTGGCCAATGTAAATGCTAATTCTTGAACTGCTGTCGATCCAGCTTCTCTTATGTGATATCCAGAAACAGATATCGTATTCCATCCAGGAACATTTTTAGAACAATATTCAAAAATATCTGTCGCCAATTTCAGAGATTTATCTGGCGGATAAATGTAAGTTCCTCTTGCAATATATTCTTTGAGAATATCATTTTGCACCGTCCCTCTTATAGATTTTAGATCAGTTTTTCTTCTTTTAGCAAGTAAAAAATAGAGACTAGAAAGCATAGCTGCAGGAGCATTAATGGTCATACTTGTGGAAATATCATCCAAGGGAAGCTCTTCGAAAAGTTTTTCCATATCTTTGATAGAATCTATAGCTACACCAACTTTCCCCACTTCTCCTCGAGCTATTGGGTTATCACTGTCGTAACCCATTTGTGTCGGTAAATCAAAAGCAACACTCAATCCCCTATTTCCTTGAGAAATCAAATATCGAAATCGTTTATTCGATTCTTCTGCAGAACCAAAACCAGCATATTGACGCATAGTCCACAAACGACCACGATACCCAGTTGCATGCAAACCTCTGGCATACGGCACTTCCCCAGGAAATCCAATATTTTCAAGATATTTCTTATCTTTCAAATCTTCTTCACTATTGACAAAATCACTATCTATCTCGTTGTGCGAATTCTCATTCTTGTTCAAACTAGGATTTAGCGTCTCTTCTCTCCATCTTTTTTTATCAGACATTCGTTTCGTCACAGCTATCTATCAGCTCTTTTAACACAGTTTGCATCCTTGCTCTAAGTTCTTTCATTGCTTCTTCAACTTTACCCTTTTCGACAGTAATAGGTTCTATCCATTTTCCTTTCACTATTGTTCCACTTCCAGAGTAGAAATATTTTTTCATTCCTTCAACTAAACTATCTTCTCTCGACCAATCTAAGCTTTGGTTAGTATAGTAAAAAACCATTACATTAATCGGGGCACCAGTTTTTTCAGCAGCCACAAATATTCCTTTTTTAAATTCACCAATTGTATCATTGGCAGTACACGTTCCTTCAGGAAGAACCCACAACGGTTTTTCCATAATAGGCCAATTTTTGATAGCTTCTATCGTTTCTCTTCTTGAACTCTTTTTATCTCGCTCTACAAAGAGGCAATTCGCCGTTTGGAATACCTTTCCAATTATCGGATAATTTTGTGTTTCTGCTTTTACAACTGCTCCGCCCATTTTTTGAGCTGGAAGAATCAACGTGTCAAGCCAACTCGTATGATTCGCACAGAGATATCCATCTCCCGGACTCCCATCTATATCTAACACCACATCATATTTTTTTAACAATCTTTTAGCAGTCTTTCCACATTCCTTTCTCCAATTCTCTTCATCCATACGGGTGGACTTAAAACGCAATTTTAGAAATTCAATACCTATTTTTCCTAATTCTAGGTATGCACGCATACTTTCCCCCTTCAAATTAGAGGAGCTTCAAAATCATCAATAGTTTCTTCTAACTCTTCATCTTTTCCTATTTGCCCTCTTACACGCAAAATTTCTATTGCAAGAAGCCTATACATCAAAGCCAGAGATCTCCTACCTTTGTTGTTACCTGGTATCACTAAATCTACATTAGTGGTTAAATTATTAGAATCACAAAAAGCAATTACAGGTATGTCTATTGAAACTGCTTCTCTAAACGGTTGAGCATCTGCTGCAGGGTCTGTTAAAATAATGGCCACAGGTTCTACAAAACTCTCCATTCTCGGGTTGGTTAATCTACCGGGTGTAAATCTACCAGGAATACAACTAAAATTCACAACATCACTGAACACTTTAGCCGGTTTTTGTCCATATTGTCTGGCAGAAACCACCATAACCTCTTCAGGGTTGAAATCCTTCAAAAAGTTAGCCGCTTCCGTTATTTTTTCACTAGTTTTTTTAATATTTATTATACGTAATCCATCTTCTCTAACTTTGTAAATATATTCTTCCATATCGCCACTTTTTTGTTTTGTTCCTATATGAACTCCACACGTCAGAAAAGTATCTTCATCGGTCAATAATACTTCACTTGCGATTTCTTCTGTCATTTCATTTCCTCTTCTATTCGTACAAGCTCGTTTAACTTAGCTATGCGTTCTCCACCCACGGAGCCAGTTTTTATAGCATGGCATCCAAAAGCAACACCTAAATGAGATATAGTCGAGTCCGTAGTTTCTCCACTTCTATGGGATATTACAGTCACCATACCTGCTCCATGAGCCATCTCAATAGCTTTTCTAGTTTCAGTCAATGTGCCTATTTGATTCGGTTTAATCAATACAGCATTTGTTGATTTTTTACCTATTCCGATTTCTATTCGATTTCTATTTGTCGTGTATAAATCATCACCAATTATCAACGCATTAGTTTTAGATGTAAGTTCTGCCCATCCATCAAAATCTTCTTGATCAATTGGATCTTCAACAGAGTACAAATCATATTTATCAATAATCTCTGCTACCCAGTTTATCTGTTCTTCAGAAGTAAGGCTCATTTCTTTATATTCATATTTATTATTAATGAAAAACTCACTCGCGGCCATATCGAGCCCCGTTTTTATTTCCACAGATCGTTCTTCACCAATTTCTTTTGCTGATTCTACTACAATCTCTAACGCTTCAAGATTACTAAGGGGAGCCACCCAAGCTCCTTCATCTCCCTTTCCTAGTGCATGTTTCGGTAATCTTTTCTTTAATTTATTCTTAACTCTACTATGTACCGCTACATTAGCAAGCATAGCATCCATGATATTATCACAAAAACTCGTTACTAAAAATTCCTGAATATCAGTTCCACCAACTGCGTGTGCACCACCTCCGAGAACATTCCCCATCGGAGCTGGTATTTTGATTTCATCTACATTTTTTAAATATTTGTAAAGTTCTATTTGCTTTCCATTTGCAGCCGCTTTCGCTGAGGCAAGAGATATCGCTACAGCAATATTACCGCCTATTCTAGAAAAATTATCCGTTCCATCTATCTCAATTAACGTTTGATCAATATGTTCTTGATTCTCCACATTCATCCCTATTAATTTAGGAAGAACCTCTTTTTGAGCTATTTTTATTCCTTGATTAATTCCACTTTCTGGGTATGCTTGTGCTTCATATATTCCCGTAGATGCACCAGCTGGTGCAGCACACCTTCCATTCCCACTAGTGGTTTCAATATCTACTTCAATAGCAAGATTTCCTCTAGAATCTATAATTTTTCTAAAATTTATTCTCTCTATTATCAATTATCATCCGACCTTGATATGTCTATAGGTATCACTTCTTCGTCATACTCTAACTGAGCAATCAAAACAGGATCTATCATTTCTTTTGGAACTTTTACATTGACGGGAGCTCCCATCGCTATCTGCTGTGCTCGTGCTCCAATTATTCTCGCTTTTTCAAATCTAGTGTGTTTCATATTTTCACCACAATACGTATACCAAACCAGCTGTTGTCTAGAGGGATAAAAAACTTCCTCTCTTAAACCCTAAGCATTATATATGACTCACATCGGTATAAGATGGTATTTCGCTCAACGATGCGAAGAGGAAAAATATGAGAAACGAACAAAAAAATAATAAAGCTTATCTAGCTAGTATTCTGACAATGCTTCTTTTGGCATCTTCAATCCCATTGCTAAACACTGCTCAAGCCAATATGTCCGATAACGTTTTTCTCATTGGTGATTCCAGTAACAAATCATTCGCTTCATTTAACGGAACTGCTTCTTACACCATAGAAGTCACGTCCGATTCTGATATTTCACTATTTATGGGTCTTCGATATATAGAAAATTCTACTGAAGTTATAGAGGAGTGGGATTCTAGTATAGCTACTTTCATTTACGCCGGACAGATATCTACATCAAATTACACATTAGATGTTGGCCCAGGCACACATGAAGTGACCATATCTATCGAAATCCCCTCAAATCCAGGTAATTTTGATAACGGACGATATCTCGCAAGATTCGGTTTCTGCACAGCTCCTTGTGACTATATGGATACGGACGACAATAGTTGGTTCCCAAGATTGGGAATGGTAGAGATTAGAGATTGGGTAGTTTTAGCAGATGAAGATGTTAGTTTTGTTGATGCAGGCGGTACAGAGCGTCTAGACAATATTATTCTTAAAAATCTATTACGAGATGAAGATGGAAACTCCGTTAGATTATCTCAAGCAGTAAGCGTAAACACAGATACTAATTCTTTAACAGGAGGAATTCTAACTGCATTCGATGATTCAGGACTTTCCTCAGATTATGATTTCAATAGTGCAGACGCAGGTCAAAATTATATTACAATTAACGGTTTAAAAGATGAAGAAATACCTTTACCATTAGACGTTACACTTTCTCCAACAACAAGTGTTGTCTATTGTCCATCAACACCATCTGTCATAGGATTCCTCGCTGTAGATGATGAAGAATATAGGCAATTTGAAGATGGTTTCGGTCCCGGTATTGCAATAGGTATAACTGCAAATCCATATTCTCTTGTATATCTCAGTTCAGATTCAATATCACAAGAAGCAAATACATGGAATGGTGATAGTTATGAATCGACCGAAGTCAATTTCGATATCGATTTAGAAAATGGCGGTAATATTTACGACTCTTTCGATGTGTCTCTGGTTAAAGATTCTAATTGGAACAGCGAGTGGGGTATAGTCGCCAATTTAGACGGTGTTCTTCCATTCGATGACGATGTCGATAATACTTATCGAACTGAAGAATTAGAATATCAAAACGCTGCATCACGTCCTTGCAATTCTCTTTATCACGAAAGTGATGCAGATAGAGATGCTCTAGGTCTTGCGCTCAAGTTCACAATTCCTGCCAATGCCCAAGTAGGAGAAACAGGGGGTGTAACATTACACGCATCTTCAGCTACAGATCCTACTATTAGTACAGAACAACATTTCTTAGTAACCATCGCTCAACATTATGCAGTAGATCTCGTATTCACTTCAATTACAACAGTCGAAACAGACCCAGAATCAACTGCACAATTTAATTTCACAGTTACCAATAATGGTAACGGCGAAGATAGTTTCAACATAGTTTCAACAGCATCTTCAGATTGGAATCCATCTCTGAGTTCTTCAATGATAACTTTAGGAGTTAATGAAGAATATACGGGTCATATGTCTATGACTGTGCCTGAAGGTATGATGTTTGGCGACACTAGTGGGGCTGTTAGAATATCTGCACACAGTAACGGCGATCCAGCAGATGAATGGGACGACGAAGATGGAGATGGTGTTTGGGATCAAGGCGTGGAACAACTAACAGTAGATCACAATGGAAACGCCGCCTATGATTCAGGAACTCATGATGGCATTTATGTTCAAGTCAAAGTTAGCCAAGTTCACGATGTTGAATTTAATTATTATGTCAACGAGTCAAAAGTTATGATTTCAACTATTGAAATTTATACAGACACTACTACTATTATCAACATCAATGCTACTAACGTTGGCAACGGTGCTGATCAAATTCGTTTTGAAATATCAAGTCTTTCTACTGAAAATGCAGCAAATTGGCTAGAAATCGTTCAAGATGTTGAATATCTAAGTCCAGGCGATTCTGTTACAGTATCGATAAAGGCTACACCTTATCTAACCACTGTACCTGATACCTATACTTTCACACTTACAGCAATGAGTTATGGTACAATTAATAGCGGAGAAAGTCAAATCCTCACTATAATAGTACAACAACGTGAAACTCTACCGGACGGTGGCCAAACAGTTGAAGATATAGAAGAAGGAGGCCTTCTAGGCATTCCAGGTTTCGAACTAGTAGGTGTACTCCTATCATTAGCAGCTATATCGTTATCTCGCAGACCTAAATTTTAGTCGTTCCTCATATGCTATGAACACTGAAAAAGTATCATCGTTATTAGATTCTTGGATTGATGAAGATTCTGCGCTGAAAGATGTCACTACGCAACTTATAGATTCTAAAAAAAATGCCGAATTCATAGTTACTGGTGGCCCCGGCGTTCTATCAGGTTCTATTATCACCACTCATTTAATGTCTAAAGTAGGTTTAATTTGTAAATTCTTAAAGTCTGATGGAGATTCTATATCAAACAACGAAACAATCGCACTCATTTCAGGCGAGTTCAATCTTATTCTTTCCCGAGAACGTTTATTTTTGAACCTTCTTTCACATCTAAGTGGCATATCTACATTAACTAAAGAAATCGTAGATATTGTCAATTCTACAAATTCTAACACAACTGTCTTAGCTACTCGAAAAACAACGCCGGGATTGCGCTTTCTCGAAAAAGAAGCAGTTATCCACGGAGGTGGTGCGCCTCATAGATTTGATTTAAATGAAGCAATATTGGTAAAAGATAATCACTTAAATTTTATAGATAATTTAGAAACATACGTAAAAAACGCTAAAAATAAATATCCCGATAAGAAAATAGAAGTAGAAGCAGATACTATCAATCAAGCCTTAACGTTCGTTCATTTACCAATAGATAGGTTGATGCTAGATAATTTCACTCCCAAAGAAGCAAAGAAGGCTTATTCGAAAATAAAAGAAATAAATCCATCACTAGAAATTGAAATTTCAGGAGGATTAAACAAAAAAAATATACTCGATTATGTAAATTGTGCAGATTTTTTAAGTCTTAGTTGCTTAACAATGAACGCACCACCTATCGATTTCTCAATACATGTTAACAAAAATTAGAATTTTAGATATGGGTCAAGACGATCCAAAAAAATGCACTGCACAACGTCTTGCACGTTTCGATTTAGCAGAATTATTCCACAGAATATCAACTTTACCACAAATGGGGGTTCTTTTAGATCCATATTGTGAAAGACCAATGGATATCTCAGATAAACTCTTAGTTAAAGTTGGAGGTCTAGTCGCTGTTGATTGTTCATGGAAAAACGCTTCCAATTTATTCCCTAAATTACAATTACACGGTTTAGAATCAAGAAGCTTACCAGAGATAGTTCCAGTTAATCCCGTAAATGCAGGAAAAATAGGAAAACTAACTACAGCAGAAGCACTGGCTGCGAGTTTAATGATTACAGGTTTCGAAGAAGATGCTTCAGATCTAATGTCAGTTTTCAAATGGGGCCCCTCTTTTTTACGTTTAAACACATTCTAAATCAACAGAGATACTTTTTTACTATCCCAGACTGACACTTTCTGTGGCAATTTTCGATGTAATAGTAATAGGGGGTGGTCCTTCAGGAGCATCTGCAGCTAAAGAGGCAGTCGAACGGGGTCTATCCGTCGCTCTTTTTGATCATACACACCCTAGAAGGAAAGCATGTGGCGGGGGCCTCCCTGTCAAAGGTATCGAATGGATGGATGCTCCCGATGAAGCAATAGAGTGTCACATTAGTTCTATTTCCTTCAAACTCGATGATATAAAATTGAAAATTCCAGTTAACAAAGGAAAATATGTGAGAAGAGATGATTGGGACAATTATTTGTTTAATAGAGCGGAAGAGGCAGGCGCAAAACTATTCAAAGAACGCGTCGTAAAAATAGAAAAAAATAACGATTCGTGGGTGGTAAATGATTCCTATCAGTCAAAATATATAATAGGTGCTGACGGTGTAAATGGTATTTCACGAAAAACCTTCTCAAAAAAGATATCTAGAGATGATCTTTTCTCGGCCTTTGGCTATTATTTAGATATTCAACCCGAAGACAATGAAATGGAATTCATAGTAGGTCATCTCCCAGGCGAAGAAGGTTACATTTGGGTCTTTCCAAAAAAAGATCATTACAATGTAGGCATTTGTTACAATGCACGAACTTCCGGAATGAGAGATGCCCTGGATAATTTTGTTAAAGACAGATGGCCTGGTGAAAAAATAGATGGTAAAAAATGGAAATTAGATGAAACCGGCGAAGAAGTTGATTGCATACCGTTTGGCTCCGCTATACCTTCTTACAACAATAAGAAATTATTCGATGCCCCTATCTCGGGACCCGATTGGGTTTTGTGTGGCGACGCTGCGGGCCATGTTAATCCTATACACGGCGAGGGTCTAAATCACGCCGTTTTGGGGGGTCGTCTAGCAGCTCAAGCCGTTTCCGAAGGGGATCCCACTAAGTTCGAATCTTATTGGAGGGAACACTACCGTGAAGATATGTATCATGCAGTAACCGTTAAACACCAAATTTATCGTTCTTGGTTCCTTAAACTCGCTTTTAAATTAGGTAGAACTCCGACCCTTTTCCATCTTCTTTCATCAATAGTTAGAGATGAAGATAAACAATCTATGTCTGTCTTCAAATTCTGGTATAAACTTCCTATAGCTTTCATACAAGCTTTGTTCGGTATGTCTCATCATTCACTTAAAAATGAGACATAATTTTTTGGATTACTTTTATTAAACCCTAGTCCTGGTGCATTACCTATTCGGTGAGAGCAATGAAAATTCCACGTAGAATAAAGCTTTACAGTCCATTTGCTAAAAAACACACTATTCACGAAGTTGAAGTAGTAAAGAAGAAGAAAGCTTCTGAATTAGCAAGAGGACAAAGATTATTCAGAAGAGTAACATCTGGTTATGGTGGTTTCCCAAGACCGAAACCAGAAGGTAGAGAAAAACCAACTAAAAGAGTGTACGTTCGATATAGGTGCACGGAGACGGGTAAAGCTCATCATCGTAAAAATATAAGGGCTAAAAAGTTCGAAATGACGGAGTAAAAAAATGAGTAAAATAGAAAGTAAATTTCTGAAAGTCAAATGTTCAGACTGTGCTAACGAATCTGTTTTATTCAATAAAGTTTCCTCATCTGTTTCTTGTCAATTCTGCGGTTCATCTTTAGCATCCTCAACAGGAGGCACTGCAACTATAACAGCAGAAATTGTGGAGGAACTTGATTGAGCAATGATATTTCAATAGTCGAAGAAGGTGATTTTTTAGTTGCTAGAGTTGCAGAAGTAAAAAATTACGGAGCTATCTTAAATCTTATAGAATACGAAGGAGAGCAAGGATTTGTTCATATCTCTGAAGTAACTTCTGGTTGGATTAAATATATTAGAGATTTTATTAGAGAAGGGCAAATGGTCGTTTGTAAGGTTCTTAAATCAAAAGAAGATGCTAAAAGAGGAATGGTCGATCTCAGCATTCGACAAGTTTCCGGTCACAAAAAAAAGGCTAAGATACGTGAATGGAAAAATGAACAAAAAGCTTCTAAATTATTTCAAATACTGTCAGAAGGTGCAGGTATGAAAACAGACGAATCACTAGAAGCAGTTACAGATTTAAAAAATACATACACTACACTTTATTCAGCATTCGAATCAGCTATTTCAGATGAAGATAATTTTAGAAAAAACAATAGCGGTTCGTGGGTTGACGGTTTAGTTGAATCAGCTAAAAATAACATAGTTTCACCATTCGTAAACATAGAAGGTGTTCTTACTTTAAATTCCAATGATCCAGAAGGCATTTCAATTATCAAAGAAGCTCTTTTGTTACCAACTCCAAAACATAGCGATTCTAAGATAGATATATCTGCTTCCGGAGCTCCAAATTACAGAGTTAAAATTACATCAGCAGATTATCGTCAAGCCGAAGAAGAGCTTAAGGATTCAGTAGAATTAATAATAGATTTTATGGAATCAAAAGGTGGCCAAGGATCTTTTGCGAGGGTATAATGCGTTCTTTATTTTTTAGTTGTACTAATTGCAATATTTACACCCAAAAAGAACTTTGTAAAATCTGCGGGTCTGCTACAATTAACCCCCTTCCTCCAAAATATTCTCCTGAGGATAAATATGGTAAATACAGGAGAAGGGCATTACAACAAAAATGAGTTTTTTAGAAATTTCCGTTACAGATAAACCAACGTTAAACAACGCATTCTTAATAGAAGGATTACCGGGAATAGGTAACGTAGGTAAATTGGCAGTTCATCATCTAATTAATGTATTAAATGCAAAAAAATCATTAGAGATATATTCATCATCTCTCCCTCCGCAAGTTACTATTAATGAAGGAGGTATAGTTGGCCTCATCAATAACGAGTTTCATTATTACAAAAATTCAAAAAATCAACGAGATATTATTTTCTTAACTGGCGAACATCAAGGTTTAGATCATAAAGGTCAGTATGATTTGTGCATAAAAATTCTAGAATTAGCAAAAGAGATGGGCGTTACAGAAATCATCACACTCGGAGGTTACGGTTTAGGTAAAATCGTTGAAAAACCACGAGTTTTAGGTGCCGCTACATCTATTTCAATGGTTAAGAAACTGAAAAAAGCAGGAGTACATTTTTCAGCAGAACAAGAAGAATCTAGTGCAGGCATAGTTGGGGCTTCTGGTTTATTATTGGGTTTAGGAAGATTAAATGGTTTAGAAGGTGGTTGTTTAATGGGCGAAACCAGTGGATACATAGCAGATCCAACATCAGCTCGCGAAATTTTACTAGTATTACAAAAATTACTTTCTTTAGATATAGATTTGTCTGATTTAGATGAAAAAATTGAAAAAGTTGGAGCACTAACTAAACACCTAACAGGTATGTCAGATTCTTTAGATGATTCGGAAATAGATATCAGTTATATTGAATAATTTAGTCGCTAGATTTATGTACTTCTATTACAAATAATAATAATCCATCATTCCCATCAACAGCAGCTCCAATCATTGAATTATTATTTTCCTTCTCTAAATAATATCCATACCCCCCATTCGGTTCAATAGTTTTTTGATATTCGGCTAAATTAAAATTCCCATTCCATAAATCTAATATTAATGTTCCAATATCTAATGTATCAAAATCCAACCCTACCGTTGGTGCCATAGCACTCTGCCCAATCGTGAGTGTTAGTTTATTATGATCTATCTCATTACCAACTAAACCACCATATGATGCCCACGAGGAAACTTCTTCCCAGGATGTAAATATTTCTTCAGCAGATGAAACAGTTAGCGGATTACTCAGTGTACATTCATCAGATTCATCCATTTCATTCAAACACGGTTCCATCACAATAGGGTTTTCACTCTGCGTAGCGTTCGAAGTTATCAAACCACTTTTATTCACTCTTATGTTGTATCCATCAGTTACACCTTCCCCCTCACTGCTATATCCAAATGTCACATTCCATTCTTCAGTCTGATTAGTATAAACAGCATTAGTAACGTATGCATTTTCATATTGCTGCAAATAATTTTCAAAATCTATATCGCTATTCTCTGCTATTTGTATAGCATCTTGAACAGTCCAATTTTCCTCAAGACTTGTTGGTCTATTTCCAAAATCAGGCGCTCTTCCATTCCATGATTCAAATTCACCTTGAGCATTAGGTCCAGTAATGCCACCTCCTGTAGGTTTTGGAACGACTTCATTTCCTTTACTGAAAAAAGCACCTCCTTCAATAACCGTGCCGCCATAATTGAATTCTACATCAAATATTTTTTGATTGCTAACACTAACAAAAAACGTTACTGCATAATCAAATTTCAACGGCAAAAAACTTTCTTCGGAAATGTATAAATCTAATACATATGAATAATTGTAGTCAAGTAAACCTATCTCACTTTCACAGTATTGATTTCCATAACAATATGTCTGTATTCTCAATTTTACAGTTTCATATCCTTCTATTTTCTCACCTTCTAAAACACTCCATTTCAAATCAAAACCATTTGAAACGTCAGTTCCACTTGTACCAACTATCAATTTTTTTCCTTCGTACAGGTTTGTATGAGGGAGAAGTCCGTGGTTGCTGGTTCTAGGTACCCAATTCACTAATTTTTGAGATCCCCATACACCACTAATAATCGAAAGGTTGCTTTCACTTTCCGATTTAATCGTTTCACCGTCTTGTACAGTTACATACTCTTTCTGTCTAATAAACACCTTTCCACCGCTAATCTGTAGCGTTTCATCATTTTCTGATACAAATTCGCCCTGTACATGACTCAAATCTAATTTAGCTTCTCTAATGAAAACGCCATGACTATCACCATATCCATCTTTCACAGTACTTGCTTGTTGAGTTGTGGAAGTATCCATTATTCCGGCATAACTCAAATTAATTCTTTTTACTTCAATATCGCTACCAATTAAATTAATAGGTATTGTGGTCTGTTCACTCTCTACTCTTAAATCACCAGAAACGTCATACCCTATCGAATCACCATATCTTTCATTAGGTACTACAATTTCCATAGAATTCCCAGCTATTAATAACCAAAAACTCGTAGCAAGAAGAAGCATCACTACAACACTAGCAGCTATGACTGCCTTGTTTATCTCATTTTTAATAGGAAGCGTATTTCGTTCTTCATCATTTTCAGATTTTGAATATACATTTTCTGAAGGCTCAGATAAATCTATTTCAGTCTGTTCTGAATCTTCTTCTTCCGAATCCCAAAGTTTTTCTGTGTTTTCTACCAAGCTATCTCACTCACGCCTTAGTAAGTACTGTCAAAAAGACTACCGCCGCCATTCCTAGCCCTAAAATCACTCCCACTATAGATATCAAAGAGTTAATGATAATGTAATTATTTTCAATTGAAAAATTCAGTGAATCGATAAATGTAACAAACAAAACTACACCAATTAGAGTTAGAATATATTTCATATTATTTTTTCTAGAATAATAAAATAACACTATACTAAAAAATAGAGAAGAAATACTAACTCCTCCTATAAACATGAAGAGAAAAATAGTCACAGTTAGTCCATAATTTGACATAATATTTTCTATAGTTATTCCTTCAATCATCTCCTCTATCCTCCTTCATTTCACGCTCTAATTTTTTCAATTCATCTTCTAAATCAACATCTTCAAACTTATTAATTTCACTATATTTATTTCCAGTTTTTATTCTCGACAAAATCTTAAAAATTAAAAGACTAGAAATCGTAATTCCTGTTAAAATTCCTATAGTTGATAAGATCCCAATCTCTATCCAGTTTGTAGGGGGGTTAATCATACTCAATATCGTAATCAAACTAAACATTCCAAACAGCCCTAATATACTACCAATCCTCTTAGTTTTTCCAATTCCAAAATATACTGAGAAAACGCCCAATATTACAAATCCAACACTAACTCCCATTGCAAACATAAATGAAAAATACGTCACCCCCAGAGGAAGAATATTTTCAAACATACTAATCATAACTTTGCTAAATATATCTGTACATTTATGCTTTTTTTATCGTCGAGACGTCGTCGGTTAGATATTTATACCTGTCACAAATCGTAAAGTGGTGCAATATCATGGCCGAAGTAGTAAACAACACAAATGTTAGCAAAGAACCTGGATATCTCTATTATTTAGATAAGGATGGAGATGTTTCACGAACAAAGATGGCACGCGGTGGCAAGAAAACCGGTGCAGGACCTGAAAAAGTCAAAATCGCAGGAGTAAAGAGAGAAGAAGGACACCTGTACTTTATTGACAAGGGTGGCAACGTCGCAAGAGCTAAAATGGCTCGCGGACGCGGCTAGATATATTATAAATATATATCATATTAATCGCCCACTGGCATCCTAAGCAGAGGTCGCTTAGCCCGGTATAGCGCCGGCCTTGAAAGCCGGTGGGCAATTGCCCTCGGGGGTTCAAATCCCTCCCTCTGCGCCACTGTTTTCTTTTTATCCTCTGAATTTAGATCTAAGACTTATTCTTTCAGGTAGAGGTAAGCTTCTCTGTGGTTCATTTTCCTGCATTTTTGTCATAATCTCAATCAATTCTTTCATATTTACTGTAAAATCACTTTCATTTCTAACTCTTATTGGGTATTTTTCTGCTTTAACTTCCTTTTCACCTACGACTAACATTAAAGGAATCCATTCCTTTTCACCTTCTCTTATTTTCTTTCCTAATCCTTCTTCTCTATCATCTATGTCTGCTCTAAATCCATTATCAGTCAATTCTTTAGCAAGTTCAAAACACTTTTCTACATATTCTGATGACAAAGGCAATAATCTTATTTGAGTTGGGCAAAGCCAAAACGGCAACGACGGTTTTTCCCCTCTTCTAGATTTAGCTGCAGCTTCTTCAAGTAAAGCATACAAATTTCTATCTATAGATCCAGATAACGAAGCATGAAGTATGTATGGTAATTTTTTCTTTCCATCTTTATCTACATAATTAATTTCAAACCGCTCCGCATTCTCTACATCAATTTGCACGGTACTAAGTGCCGCAGCTTTTCCTTGAGTGTCTAGTACGTTAAATTCGAATTTTGTTATAAAGTATGCATATCTTTCATCAAATAATTCTAAAAGCATAGGTCTGCCAAGTTTTTTCGCTATCTGTTTATAAAATTCTTTATTTTCCTCAAAGAAATCTTTCTGTACTCTCATTGCAGCTTCGTAAGGCACATCTAAAGATTCCATCCACTCCATAGACAGTGAGAATTGTTCTGACATTTCCTCTAATCCCTGGTTCAAATCTTTAACAAAAGTGTGCATATCTGGCATTGTAAAACCACGCAATCTTCTCAAACCTGCCAATTCTCCTCTTTTCTCTCTACGATACGAAGAGTGAGCCAATTCGTAATATTTTATTGGAAGATGTTTGTAAGATATTTGAGCATCACGAGCTATCAAAAATTGCCCAAAACACGCTGCAAATCTCATGAAATAGGGTTTTTCACCACTCATCACTCTATATTGTCTTGCAGGAAACCGTTCTAAATATTCTTCTAAACATGGATGTCCATAATCATACATTTCAGGAGTCTCTACTTCCATAGCTCCAGCTTTTTTAACCAACTTCTCAACTTTTCGCTCTAATAATCTCTTAATCATCGTTCCTTTTGGATACCACCTCATATTTCCTGCATCACTTCCCGGTTCCCTATCTACGAGTTCTAATTTTTGCATCAATTTTATGTGAGGGGGTTCTTCACTCGCTGTTCGATCCTTCTCTGTTTCATATTTGATAAGAACATTTAATGGAGTATTCGTTCCACTTTCTTTTAATTCAACCATCTCTCCATTAGGATTCAGTATGCAAAATTCACTCTTTGTTTTTTCTTCTGCGGACAGTGCTATATTTTCAGTACTCACTTTTCCATCTCCTGCCCTTATTCTTCTGCTCAATTCTGATAATTCATGCCCTTTACATGATAAATTAAACGATTTATACCATCCAAATGGAACTCTTTCTATGTTCAATTCTGTTTTATCCAATACCTCACACATCAAATCTAAAACTTTCATTGCGCCATTGGGGTTTTCTAATTCGTTACTTAGGTGTGCATAAGGATAAATTACAATATCTTCACATCCAACGTTAGAGCTGTATTGAATTATTTCTTCAACCGTTTGGGCAATTATCTCTTCTTTATTCTTTAAATCACCTTTTTCAACCGATGTAAATACTACAATACATTCTCCATATTTACCCGATTTCTCCTCTTCTCTTTCTTTAGTGGCTGGTTTTTTTGACTCGAATTCAAGTCCATCTGAATGTATCATTAAAATCTGCATACTACCTCCGACAAAGACCCAAGCACAAAAGATTGCCCCCTACATAGTTTTTATACCATCCAGCCGTTGTAAGCAGTCCTAGGGTGTACTATGGTAGGCAAGAAAAGAAGAAAGAATCGCCCATCTCAGAGTCGAGAGTCTAAAACTATCAAAGTATTAATTTTAATTGCCATATCTTCTGCATTAATAACGATTTTAATGATTTCTGAAGGAATATTAAGTACAAATCAAGGCAGTATGGGGTTAGTAGTTATTTTAAGTTTAATATTCCTATTTTTAGGAAGGGATAGAAATAATATTTCTAGGAAAAGAGGATCTAAGCGTCGAAGTGCACCACAAACCACTACTGCACAACAATCTCCAGATTCTTCAGGCGGGTTAACTATAGAAGCCACTTCACCAACTACAGATGGCGTTTCTGAACCAATCACAACTCCAAAGCCACAATTGGTCAGGGCTGCTCGTCGTAAAAGAGAATATGTTTCATATCCAATTAATTTAGAAGGTGGTAGTTATGCAGATACTTATTTACAATTGAATAAAGACAAAGTTCTCAAATTACGTTCAGCACTTTGGGATGGTAAAGGGCTATTGGCATTACCCGGTCAATCAATTCCTTCTTTAGAAGTTACTGAAGAAGTAATTACATCTCCTGAACCTACTCCAGCAACTGTAGCTGAACCAGCGGCCACAATCACGCCTGCAGTTGAACCAATCACTCCCGCACCCACTGAAGCAGAAGTTGATTCTGATTTCGATTTCGAATGGGAGTAAGAATAATTCTGAGTTGATTTTTAATGGAAGTACATTCCTATTTTTTAAATACAAGAAAAAAGCATCCGTTACATCTAACTTTGTTAGACCCCGGTAAGATGGATTCAGAAAATCTTAGTAAGATAGCTAAAGAAGCAGATCAGGCAGGCACTGATGGTATTATGGTTGGTGGCTCTACAGATTTAAGTTTCGAAAATGTCGAAAAATCTGTTCAAGCCATAAAAAATGTGACAGATTTGCCGGTTATTCTATTCCCTTCAGATTCTGGAGTTCTTTCTGGAAAAGCAGACGCTATTTTTTTCATGACGCTATTAAACAGTTCAAGTCTCCAATATATCGTCGGAGAACAAATAGCAAGCGCAACACATATCAAAAAATTAGGTTTAGAAACCCTTTCTATGGCTTATTTATTATTAGAACCAGGAATGCGAGCCGGTTTAGTCGGTAAGGCACGTCTATTGCCAAGAGACAATCCAAATTTAGTCATTTCCCACGCGTTGGCCGGTCAATATCTGGGTATGAATTACATTTACCTCGAAGCAGGTTCAGGCGCAGAATCTCCGGTTCCATCAGAAATGGTTAAACAAGTTCGAGAATCAATAGATAATACATTAATCGTCGGTGGAGGTATCCAAACTCCAGAATCTGCACGCCTACTAGTTGAATCTGGAGCTGATATAATAGTCACAGGAACTTTCGTAGAAACTTCAAACAGCTTAGTAGAAGATTTAAAACCAATAATAGACGCTATACATTCTGCTTAATTCATGACTGAAAATAATAATTCAAAAGAATTAACCGATGCACCGGGTAGATTATCTTCTTTTCTAGTACACACACCCAGTACAACATTTAGTTTTTTACTACTCATCAGCACTTCCTTAGTTTTATTTTTATTTCTTTGTGAATATTTTCCATACACCTTTTCTTTAGATGTTAATTCATTCATTTTAACTATCTCTTCTTTTTTATTACCTGCTATTTTATTTTCTTATTTAGTATCTTTTTCGGCAGATAAATGGAATGGTAGATATCCATTAAGATACGGCTTTCAGGCCAATTCTGTTGCTTTTTTTCTAGTTTCACTTTCTATGTTTGTAAATTCATTTTTTAGCAATGATGTACTGGGGCTGTTCTTCGGTTTCGGTATTATAAGTTCAATATGGTATCTCACTCTTCGTACACACGGTAACACTCCTGAGTGGATTTCTTTCTTATTTGCTTTCACAGCTTCTTTTTCAATAATTTCCTCATTATTCTTCTTCGTAATGTATCATTCTTCATTAACAGATGCGTTACAATATCCTCATTTTCTATTTTACGGGAGCGTTTCAGCCTTATCTTTTACCTTCGCTAGCTTTCTTTATCTATATTTGGTCGATTACCCCTACAAACAGGCTATCGGAGCTTCCGGTTTACGTCATGCCGCCGCCTATATCGAATTTTTCTCGACTGGAAACGGCGAAAGATTAATGAAAGCATTGAGTGAAATCAGCGAATCAGTTTCAATAAGAAGTTCATGGGTTTGCATTAGAAATTCTGAAAAACCATTGGCTTTTTTTGCAATTCCTGGTATACATCCAGGCCCTGTAGGTGATTTTGGAGGAAGCAATCTACCAGTCAAAATAGAGTCATTTTTACCCGGTCTTTCTTTCGCCTTTCACGGTGCAAGTTTCAATGATCACAATCCCATCTATTCTAAAGATATAGATAGAATAGGAAAAGCAATGGCAGAAGCTTCTAACAAGGCTAATTATGCTTCTAAATCGTTTTCACTTAATCATGCAGGCACTAAACCTAATTGTTATTCTATGGGGGTGAATGATGCATTATTGCTCTTTTATGAACCGGAGAAAAGCGACGATGTGGCTCCTGATTTAGCTACAATTATAGAGAATCAAAATTCTGACGACAACTTAACAAAAATATTTGTGGATTTACACACACAAGAAATAGGTAAACATATCGGCACTCCTCTTTACGGCGGAACTCCCGAAAGTACAATTCTAGAGCAAGCTTCAATAAAGTCTTGGAATGAAACATTAAAATCATCACACAGTTCCTTCAAAGCAGGCGTAGATAGTTTAGATTGTGAAGATTTAGATCTTGGAATAGGTCCTTGTGGTCTTCGCACTATTGTTTTTGAAATAGGGGGCCAAACTACAGCAATACTTCTTTGGGATTCAAACGGTTTCTCTAAAAATCTTAGAAATAAATTAAAACGAGAGCTAGGCAACGTAGTCGATAATCTTATTCTTTCAACTACTGACAATCATTTCGTTAACAAAAAACCAGGCGGAGAAAATCCTCTCCATTATTCAAAAGATTTAGTACTAAATGCATCAACTTCTATAAAAAATGCGTTGAGTGATTTAGACTATGCAGAGGCGTCCTCAGGTAAAATTACAACTGACGATGTCGATATTTTAGGGCACGGTAAACAAAACAGCATAACTAACGCAGTCAATACAACAATCCAAATCGCCCGTTATTCTTGGCTTCCAATCTATGGCTCAGCCTTTATGTTTTATCTTCAGTTCCTTCCGTAATATCAATCTTCACGATTAATCATTCTGTATCTGTATTGAAATTTTAACGCCATCTGGAATCTGAATTCTCATCAATTGTCTAAGAGCTCTTTCATCAGCTTCCAAATATATCAATCTTTTATGAAGTCTAGCTTCCCATCTGTCCCATGTTTCACTACCTTCTCCATCTGGTGATTTTCTTACAGGGACTTTCAATTTCTTAGTGGGTAATGGGATAGGACCAGTCATTCCAACGCCCGTTCTATCAGAAATAGTTCTAATGTCTTCACAGACACCATCTACTACACTGTGCTCTAAGGCATGAAGCGAAATGCAAGCTTTTGATTTCGCTTTCTTAGTGGCCATTTATTTCAAATTTCTAGGATTTATTTAATCCCAGTTTTCCTCAATTTTCATACACATTCCAGCGCCAACTGTAGCACCCATATCTCTGATAGCAAATCGAGATAGCTGTTTGAAATTAGCTTGTTCCTCTATTGCTAAAGGTTTCGTTGGTTTAATGAGTACAATTGCTGCGTCACCGGCTTTTATGAAATCTGGGTTTTCTTCAGTCACATTACCAGTTCGTGGATCAAGCTTAGCAAGTATTTTATCAAATCTACATGCCACTTGCGCGGTATGTGCGTGGAAAACAGGTGTGTATCCTTCAGTAATCACATTAGGATGCGACATAATCATTACCTGAGCTTTGAACGCTCTAGCAACCTTTGGAGGGTTACTCTCAGGACCGCCTACATCTCCTCTGCGGATATCTTCATGTGAAAGGCCTCTACAATTGAATCCTACATTATCTCCAGTTACTGCTTGTGGTACTTCTGAATGATGCATTTCAACAGATTTAACTTCAGCTGTTTTTCCGCCTGTGTGAGCGGAAGGTTTGAACACAATCTTGGTTCCAGGTTTCATCGTTCCAGATTCAATTCTTCCAACAGGAACTGCACCAATACCAGATATCTTGTAAACATCCTGTATAGGTATTCTCAAATCTAAATCGTCCATTCCTTCTGGAGCTTTAAGTTTATTCAATGAATCTAATAGAGTTCCACCTTTCCACCAAGTCATATTGTCACTCTTTGCTGCTACATTATCTCCTGTCCATCCAGAAGTAGGTATCATGGTAACTTTGTCTTCAGCATATCCAACTTGTTTTGTTTGAGTCTTTACTTCTTCAAGTACTTTGTTGAATTTTGCTTCATCAAATCCACCTACATCCATTTTGTTTATTGCAATAATCATCTGTTCAATACCCATAACCTTCGATAGCCACAAATGTTCTTTTGTTTGAGGCATTATCCCCTCTTCAACAGATATACAAAGTACAGCTGCATCTGCTTGTGAAGTACCCGTAATCATATTCTTTACAAAATCTCTGTGCCCTGGGGCATCAATAATTGTAAAATGAGTCTTATCTGTTTTGAATTCCTTATGTGCTAAATCTATGGTAACTCCACGTTCTCGTTCTTCTTTCAAATTATCCATTACATAGGCAAATTCAAATCCACCTTTTCCGTGCTCTTCAGCAAGAGCTCGAAAGTTATCTATTTCGTGCTGATCTATAGCACCAGTCTCAAACAGCAGTCTACCTACCATGGTCGACTTACCGTGGTCTACGTGTCCGACAAACACGACATTCATATGCGGAAGTTTACTTGCCATATCTATTTACTCCTTAACTGAGTTTGTCGTCGGAGAAAACAGGCCTTATAAAGTATTCGTTGACCTTCTTATTGCTAAAATCACTCTAAGCTTCGTAATAATCCATCGTTGGGGCTTGTTCTTTCAAGCCTTTTCTTAT
The DNA here is from genome assembly GCA_001875425.1 of Marine Group III euryarchaeote CG-Bathy1. Lineage (GTDB taxonomy): Archaea > Thermoplasmatota > Poseidoniia > MGIII > CG-Epi1 > UBA102. Next base: position 33,226 of record MIYU01000001.1, read on the forward strand.
TCTTATTTCACTCGTTATAGGGTCTAAAAGTTCTCTCGGTAATAGTTCAAATCCAGAAAATTCAGTCGACCACAAAGCTCTACCTTGTGTCGCAGATCTAATTTCGCCAGCAAAACCAAACATTTCTTTTACGGGAGCTTTTGCCATTACTACTGCGGAATCACCTTCTTGTTCCACACTGATTATCTCTCCTCTTCTTTGTGCCATTTCACTAGTAACAGAACCCATCTGTTCCTGCGGTACCTGTATGTGTATCTTTTGATAAGGTTCTAATAATTGAATTCCTGCAGCGGTCATAGCTCCGTTTATCGCAGTTCTTACTGCAGGTATTGTCTGCGCAGGACCTCGGTGTATAGCATCTTCGTGTAATTTCGCATCTACTAAACTTACCTTTACACCCATCAGTTTTTCATTTGTTCTAGCACCTCTATTAGCTACTTCTCTGAATGCCTCCATTAACAATTCTTGCGTTTCGAATAAATTTTGTATTCCCTTAGTGGCATCTATGAATACTGACCCATTCTCAATAGATAATACTCCTCTAGCAATCGGCCTATCCCATCCTAAATCCATTAACTTACGTGCCACATCTCTATTTTTCTTAATATCACCAGTAGGAATATCGCCATTTCTTATAGCTTCAATTACACCTTCTTCTAAGGGTTCTACATTTATGTAAAATCGATTATGTTTGTTGGGCGATTTACCTTCAAAACCTTTACGATTTGGATTTTCACCAATTACAGTTTCTCTGTATACTACAATAGGAGGTGATGTTGTTATTTCAACACCATGTTCATTGGTAATTCTATATTCTGTTATTTCTAAGTGCAACTCTCCCATACCAGACATAAGATGTTCACCAGTTTCTAAATTACTTTCAATTTGTACGGACGGGTCTGCTTTACTAACAGCCCTTAAAACTTCCACCAATTTCGGTAAATCCTTAGTATGTTTCGCTTCTATCGCCATAGTTACAACAGGTTCTGAAGTATGTACTATTTTTTCGAAAGGCGTCATTTCTTTATCTATTGTTACAGTTGAACCGGATACGGCATCTCTTAATCCAGCTACAGCCGCTATATTACCAGCACTAACTTTGTCAACTACAATTCTGTCTCCACCTACAAACATCCCAACAGATTGAACTCTATTGGCGTTTGGAAATCCAGCCACAAATAATTGATCACCTTTAGATATACTACCAGAAAACATCCTACCTACTGCTATTTCTCCTGCATGAGGGTCCAGTACTACCTTAGTAACCATGAAAGTTGCTGGTCCCTTATCATCAACAGAAGTCATCGATTTTCCACTATCACTCTCTATATCTCCTGTCCAAATATGGGGTATTCTATATTCTTGTGAAGTTTTAGGATTAGGTAATTTTTCTACAATCATATCAAGAAGAACTTCATGTAGAGGGGCTATTCTAGCTAAGTCTCTACTCTGCTCTTTCTCTAAATGTTCATATATTTGTGTAAAATTAATCTCTTTCTTGGCCATAAATGGAAAAGACGTTGCCCAATTATGATATGCAGAACCAAACGCAACACTGCCTGTAGCAGCATCAACCATCCATTCCTTTTCCATTTCTTTAGGAACGTTCGCTTTAATCAATCTATTCACTTCAGTTATTGTTTTACCAAAGCGCACTTGCATATCTTCCTTAGTTACTTGTAATTCGTTAATTAACCGATCCACTTTATTTATGAACAAAACAGGTTTTACTTTCTCTTTTAGAGCTTGTCTAATAACGGTTTCCGTTTGAGGCATAATTCCTTCAACGGCACAAACAACTATGATCACCCCATCTAGAGCCCTCATTGCACGTGTTACATCTCCTCCAAAATCAACGTGCCCGGGCGTATCTATTAAATTAATTAAATAATCATTACCTTTGTGCTCGTGCACCATGGATGCATTTGCCGCGTTAATTGTTATTCCACGAGCAGACTCTTGCTCATCAAAATCCAACATAAGTTGTTTTCCAGTCAATTCTTCTGACATCATACCTGCACCGAAAATTAAATTGTCAGATAATGTCGTTTTTCCATGATCAATATGAGCAGCCGTACCTATATTTCGAATAAAATCCAGTTTATTCATTAAATCTTGGGCTTTTGCTATGTTGTCTTCCTTACGGCCCATTTTAGTGAGCAGCCTCTGCCTGTCTTTCTTTTTCTTCTTTCTTACTCACAGCAAAAGATTCTGCGTTACCTTCCGAAGCAATCATCAATTCTTTAGCCAATGCCTTTTCAATAGAACGGGCTTTTCCAGCCTTTTCAATAGCTCCTTGACAGATGTGTCTCAAAGTTACATCTATTCTTCGAGTAGGAGAAACATCAACTCCACTATACACTCTTATTCCACCATAACGCAAACTTACAACTTCAGCCCTAGGTGATGCATTTTCTAAAGCTCTAACTAAAATTTGCACCGGATTCTCCTTCTTTTTTTCATATATTATATCAAATGCTTTATTCACAACATTGTAAGCCTGTACTTTTTTTCCAGTGTATTTTTCACTTCTCATCATATTATTTATGAAACGTTCTAAAATGGGAAGATTAGCTTTACCAAGTAATTTATTTGCATGCCTTCCTCCCGTATGAGGAACTCTAAAAGAATCCAAATTCAAAGCCTTTACAAGGCTAGGATCTTCTACTACAACCTCAGACATATCCCATTTTCCAAATAACGGCAAAACCGGCAAAACCATTTCATTACTCGATTCTTTATTTTCCTCTTCTTTTTCAGTAATGTTTTCTTCACTCATTATCTTCACCTTATTGGTTTCTCTTTACGTCCTCTGACCATTTCCTTTAGAGATACATTGTTAACTTTGAATACTCTATATCTAACACCAGATAAATCTCCATAAGATCTACCCATTCGCCCCGCAACACCTTCTATTTCAACTTCATCGTGTTCATCTATAAAACTAATAGCTAAATTTCCAGGAGCCAAAGCCGTAACCAATCTTCCATTTTTAATCAATTGAACTCTTACACATTTTCTTATTCCAGAATTAGGCTGCTTAGCTTCTACACCAACTTTTTCGACGACGATACCCTTTGCTTGCGGTGAGCCTTGTAAAGGATCCGCCTTCTCTTTAAGTTTCAACGCTCTTTTTCTATACTTTCTATCTTTCCAACGAGCACCTTGTCGGTTGTTTTTCAATTTCCTAGCAGTGAATAGTCCTTTTGGCAGTTTGTCATCTCCGTTTGTTTACTGGATTTTGACGTTCAGAAAGGACGCTTATATATAGGATTCGGTAAAGATAAATTAGGCAGTTATCTCAAACTTTCCGGTTTTTGAGCTAATAACTGAAATCTAAACTAACAGAGATGCCACCGTAGCTTAGCCCGGTATAGCGGCTGATTCGTAATCAGCAGATCGGGGGTTCAAATCCCCCCGGTGGCTCCATTTAATTTTCGGGCATACTTATTAATTCCCAAATTCTAGACAGTTTTAGAAGGTGTTTATTTGTTTATAAATAATTATTTCAAAGCGATAAAAGGTTCAACTAAAAGATACCTTCAAATAGATTTAAATTATAAATTTCATATTATCACAGATATCGTTGATTTATTGCTAGTAATTGTCGCGTTTACAGTTTTAGGAGGCTATGTAGATAATAATACAGATTTAGATATATCTGGTAACATATCTGCATCAACCTACGATCTTCAAGGTTTTTTACTCATAGGTGTTCTTTTTTGGGCACTCTATCAAAGATCTTATGAAGATACAGTGGCGGTTTTACCAGACGAAGCTTCAAGAGGCACTATAGGATTTTTAATCACTAACAATGTTAGTTTGTCAACACTCTTAATATCAAGAAATATCGCATCCACAATCAAATCAATCTTAATGGTCGTATTCATAGTCATCCCTGTTCTGTTTATCATAGATACTTTTTTTCGTAACTCAGAATCTACTCTATTTTCCGGTTTAAATCTTCACACCCTTCCAATAATATTTACGGTGTTTATTTTAATGTGGATATTTATGCTAACCATTTCTGTCGCAGTTTCTTCTCTTAATATAATTTCTAAAAAAGTTACGCCTTTTGCAAATTTAATAGTAAATGCTCTAAAAGTTTTAAGTGGTTATTATTTTCCTATAGCTGCTCTAAATGATTATTTAGGCGTTAATAATTCACTTTGGCTTCAGCACAATATTCCTATAGTCACCGGTTTAGTCTTTGTCAGGGATTTAATGTTGTCTGATGGTAATATTTCATATTCTATATTTTGGGATGAATATATCAAATCAATGATTTTCGGAATTTCAATTTCTATAATCTTCTCTCTGTTTCTTTATAAATATTTGGAATATAAATCTCAAAGATGGGGTAGTTTGGAGTTCTATTAATGCGCGCTTTAGAGGTGGTCGATTTAGTCAAAGAATTTCCAACAGGATACAACCTCCCTCCCAATAGGGTGATAGAGGATATCTCATTTGAAATGGATATGGGCGATAGGATGGCAATAATAGGTCCAAATGGGTGTGGTAAAACTACCTTACTCAAAACACTGGCCACTATTTATCTTCCAGATTCAGGTTCCATTAAGCTTTTCAGCCAAGATATGTTAAAACACCGTTCTCGCGCTCGTAAAACCTTCTCCTTCGTATCTCCTTCTCTAAATTTTCAATCTAAACTAACACTTTCACAAACTATATCTTATTTTGCCACAGTACTCCAAAAACCACCAGAAATAGTAATACCATTTTTGAAACGTACTAATCTTTACAAAATGTGGAATTCTCGTATAGAATCATTTTCAGAGGGTCAAAAGGCCATATTACGTTTAGCACTCGGTTTCTTAAAACAACCAAAAATTCTTTTTTTAGATGAAGTGGTAGCCAACTTAGATGTTTCTAGAAAAGAAAGTGTAATAAACATTATAGAGGAAATGGAAGCTTATCAAGATTTAACCTTGGTAATGGTTGATCATGATCCATATGTAGTAGATAGATTGTGTAGTAAAATTCTAGTTCTGAAAGGAAACGGCACAGTACATTCTGTAAGTTCCGTTTCCGATTTAATGAATAAATTGCATTACAATTTTTCCGTAGATGTCACACTAAAATCCGACATACCTGATTCAAAAGCCCTTTCTATTAGTAAAGCAATGAGAAAAAATAATCTAAAAGTCCGATATTTCGCAGAAGATGAAAAAAATCTTAAATCTATAATAAACAAATTGATTTCTTTGGGCCCAATCATTCAAGAATTTACAACGTCTTCTGTATCTATGAGGGACGTTTATTATTTATTATTCGAAGGTGGTTTAGATGAAGGTGATGTTTAGTTGCAATGGCGTCTAAAAATATTTGATGATAGATATAAGCCCACCCGCATTCAAGCAAAACAAAAAGTCAACGGAGAAATAATATCTTTAGATTGTGATAAAACCGGTCAAAAAGTAGTCGCATCGACTAGCACACATACCTATTTTTTTCTGGATAGAAAATTAATAGAAACAATCGAAAAAGAAGGCGTTAAACAAGCTATTTTTTCCAGAGATGGTTCAAGAGTAGTATTAATCTGTTTCAACGGCATTTATACTTATGATTCATGGGGCAATCAGCGTTGGTCATACAACACAGAAGAAGATATCCACTCTGCAGTCTTTTCTAAAAACGGTTCTTATTTAGCAATTTCAGAAGGTAAGAATTTATTATTATTAGATAAAGAAGGGTCCATTATTTGGAAGGAAAAATCAGACAACTTTGTCGGGGGTATTGTTTTTTCAAATTCTCAAAAAATCTTAGTAGGCATGGACAAGGGAGTATCTTGCTTTGATTTCAGCGGAGAAAAATTATGGGCAACTCATACTGGTAATTTAGTTCTAGGAATTGCAACTAGTGAAACAAATACAATAGCTATATCTGGTAAAGAACTTATTTTTCTTAATAACAACGGCGAACTTATTTGGAAAACCAAAGTGGGCCCCTTCCGTTCTCTTTCTATAGCGCACGATGGTGGAATAATGGTCGCAACAGACACGTCTGTTCGTAGATTCACTCAAACAGGCAAAGAAGTGTGGAATGTAGGTGGAGAAGAATTTGTTGAAACCTGTAAATTCATGCATACTGGGGATTTTACTGCAATGGCATTTGGCGGTGAAATTTTTAATTCTCATAACCTTCAAGCTCTAGATGGCACAGGCAATGTAGTTTGGTCATACAACGCGGGTCAAAATATCAAAGATTTAGCTATACCTGAGAATGGAGGATTAGTTATAGCAGCACTCGAAAACAAAATATGGTGGTTTCAAAATACCGGTTATTTAAAAATGAGAGTAAATTTAGATCTGACTAAATGTTCAAAATTAATCAAAAAAGTTTCTGCATACGAACCAGATTTAAGACTCGTCATAGATAAGGCCAATTCTTCCAATTTAGATGAATTATACAAGGAGGCAGAAAACCTCTCAAAAGGTAATCACGACACTCTCAGAAATTCATATGAAATACTCTCAGAAATACTTTCCAGATTAGAAACTCTTCACATACGTCATGTAGAATATTTAGACACTCTACCGATTTTTCTTTCTAAAATGGGTCTAGATTCAAACTTACCAGAAATCTTAATTCCAAACCTTTATCCACTTTATTCTCTATATTATGACGTAGAATCTAAAACCATCTTATCTTCATTATTGGATGATATTAAATTCAATATCAAACATCTCAAAAATACGGAAAAAAATCTCTCAGATTCCAATACTACACTGTCAAATGAAAAGGTATCTTTTCTAAATTCAGGTCTTAAAGCTTTGAGGAAAGAACAACGCTTCGTTCGTAGTTTGATGGATAAACAGTCATCCGAAAAAGAAAAAATTCAAATTAAAATCAAGGAATTAATAAATGAGTGGTTACAAACGGGCAAAATCACTGTAGATACTTTCGCTTTTTCTGAAAAAATCCGCCTTGAATATTCGGCTCAAGATGATTTATTGAACGCAATCAGAAATAGAATGGAAGGCCATCTTGCTTTTGTAGATCAGACTTCAGATTTAGATGATTTAATTTTATCTTCTATTCGTTTTGAAAGTAAACCTTCGAACGTTATTTTACACAGCACCATAAAGAATAATGCAAAGTTTACAATCGATAAAATCAAAATACTTATTAGAATTAATGGAGATTCTCTCGGTTTATCTGAAAATCATTCGGATACCCTACAGGTAGGTCATTTAGATTCTTCTGAAACGTACAACCTTTCTTTTAATTTCATTCCAATCAATTCGAATACAACCGATATCATTCTAATATCTCAATACGAGATTAACACAGGTCAAATCGTAACTTCTAGATTAGGTAAAATCTCTTCACTCGTAAAAGATTGTTTCGTAACTCCATTGGAGGTGGATGGTAGTATCCATTCTGAAAAAAGAGCAGAATATAGAAAAAATCATTTCCAATTCACCCTCAAAGTAGAAGGCGTTTCTTATTCTCAATTATTAGATTTTAATACAAGACATCTTCGTAGTTTCCATTTATCAGATTTACATTCAGATGAACAAAAATCGATATCCTATTATTCTGCTAAATCTAATTTATCAGATTCTGATTATTTCTTAATGTCTATAATACAAAAAACTCCACAAAATACATGCGAACTCGAATGTGTTTGTTATTCTAATGATACTGTAGGTACTGAACTTATTATCAAAGAACTCATTGCTGCTTTTAGCGATTCAATTCTACACACTGGAGGGAAATTAGTTTAGTATTCTCTCCACTTATGTTTACATTCTAAGCATTGATATATTCTAGTTTCCGGTTCATCAGATGCACGTGTTTGTCTTATTATCCACGATGCTTTATTATGGCCACATTTCCCACATTCTATTACGGTGGTGGGTAATGTACCACTGATATCATCGACTACTTCTCTTTCTTTCTGACTTGCAGTAGTACTAGTAATAACTGCTCCACCTTTATCTTCCTTATATCCACATTTTTTACATATCGATACCTCTCCTTCTGGATACAATATCGTTTTACACTTGGGACAGAACATTAATCTTCAGTAATCAAAACCGTTTGAACTGGGCATACAGATTCACAGGCTCTACAAATTATACACTCTGGCTCTCTTAGCATCAATGGTTTTTGTTTCGATGCCGTGCTATTAGGAGTATCAAACCATTCGAAAACTTCAACAGGGCAAGCGTCTATACAGGCTCCATCTCCTATACATTCATCCATATCAACACCTACAACTGTCCCCCATATTCCTAATTTATCCGAATCCGTTCCTTCATAGGGGCGCTCGTCGTTCGCCCATACATCTATTTCACAATCTTCACCAGGTATGGTTGCGACTTTATTCCAAGTACTTTGGTAATCCTCATCAATGGCCATAGTTCAGAACCATGCATGGGGTTTTTTAAATCTAATGATTCACATTTCATGTCATTCTCTTAGTAAGCAATTTTATATTAACTACATTTTACAGTGGATTATTATGGGCGAAGTCGCTATCAAATATCGTTTAATGCCTGAGTCTCCAGAAGTAGACACAGACGCAATTATATCTAAAATTCCATCCTTGTTACCTGATGATGTTAATCTAGGCGCTAGTGAAACCAAACCGTTCGCATTTGGATTACAGGCAATATTCATATTGGTAAGGGGCCCTGATCGAGGAGGTCTTCCTGACGAACTAGAGAATGCTTTAGGAAATATAGACGAAATACAATCGGTCGAACTTGAAGAAATGTCTTTGATTTAATTAATTGTAACTAACATACAACTTTTTATTGATTAAATTACTGGAGGTATTATGGACTACGATTTAATTGTCGTTGGCGCAGGACCTGGAGGCAGCACAGCCGCGCGTTTTGCAGCTGAAAACGGCGCACGTGTTCTTTTATTAGAAAAAAGAGAGAAGATAGGATATCCAGTTAGATGCGGAGAGGGCATTGCACCCAAATGGCTGGAATTTTCAAATATACCTATTGATAATTATTGGATTTCTAAAAAAGTAAAAGGCGCAAAAATCTTCTCTCCAAATGGCTCATGCTTGGTCGTTGAAGATGATAATTTAGGAACTGAAGTCGGTTTGGTTATAGATAGAGTAAAATTCGATCAAACCGTTGCCGATTTGGCAGTTGAAGCTGGTGCAGAATGTCGCGTTGGTGTATTTGTTAAATCATTAATTATAGAAAATAACACGGTCAAAGGAGTAGAAGTAACTAGTAATGGTGTTGAAGAAAAAATAAGTTGTAATTTAGTTATAGGTGCAGACGGTTTCGAATCTCAAGTAGGGCGCTGGGCCGGTTTGAATACTTTAACTAAACCTTCAGATTCTTGTGGAGCTCTACAATACTATCTAACTAATTTGAATATAGATCCAAATTATTGCGAATTCTATCTTTCAAAAGGTTCGAAAGGGGCATATATCTGGAGCTTTCCAAAATCTAAAACAGAATCCAATGTAGGTATCGGTTGCTTAATGAGCAGAGTTCACAACCCAGGTGAAATAAGGGATTTACTCGATGATTTCATTTCTAATCATCCAGATTTTAGTAAAGGTACAAGCATTAATGAAATGGGCGGCGGCGTAAGTCTTTCTCCTCCATTAGATAAAACAATTCGCCAAGGCGTAATGCTCGTTGGTGATGCAGCTAGACATATAGATTCTATCACAGGCGGTGGAATAGCCAATGCCTGTATCGCCGGGATGGTTGCAGGAAAAGTAGCTGCAGATTCTATTAAATCAAAAGACTATTCAGAAGAGTTTTTAGAGAAATATGAAAAAGGTTGGAGAGAACTAATGGAGGATAGATTGTATCATTCTTATGTTGCCAAAACAAAACTTTCACAAGTTTCTCCAGAAATGATAGATACTGTCGTAGCTACCATGAATAGAGTAGGTGTAGCAGAACCGACTGTACAATCAATTCTTTCCGTTTTAGATGAGTATCATCCAGATATTTTAAGAGAAGTCGGTGAAATGATTTGAAAGCTCTCATAGTAGGCGATAGACCAATTTTAGAAGATGTTTCAAGATTAGCAGAGGGCCGTTTTGTTATTGCCGCAGATGGTGGTGCCAATAGATTGCTAAGTCACGGCATAAGGCCTGATTTAGTTATAGGTGATATGGATTCTATATCTTCTAGTTCAAAGAGAGAACTCGAAGATGTACTCTTGGAAGATAAGAATATCAATTCTACAGATTTAGAAAAAGCATTCGACTACGCTAAAGATCAAAACGCTTCACAAATAACAGTCATAGGTTGGGCGGGCGGCCGAGTAGATCATACACTGGCTGCATTCGGTCTCGTATTCAAAGGTGCAATTTTAATTGATGAAGTGTTTCATGTAGAAGAAATAAAAGAGAAGTTTTCTTTCAGTTCTCCCGAAGGCACTATTTTTTCCTTAATATCTGTTCCAACAGCAGTTGTTTCAGTTTCTGGTTCAAGATGGGATTTAGATCAAACTAGTCTGAATCTCGGAGGCCGTGCCTTACACAACGAAGTCGATTCAAGTGGGAAAGTAACTATCACTTGTCATTCAGGCAAACTAGCATTGATGAGAGGCAAATTCAGGCTTCCGCACGATTAAAAATTGCCGAACTAATTACAGTAATACTGCCTGAACCAATCAAAGCGGAAAGAAAAACTCCGAGGTTAGCAAGTCCCCATTCATTTACGGGGTTCGTCAGGTATCCAATTCCTGTTCCTATATCTGCCGTTATTGCACCATACACAATTACTGAAAGCAAGCCCGATATAGCTCCTATCAAACTTCCTTTAGGTGTTATTTTATCTGAAAGGGTTAGAAAAATCGGTAACACAGTGGCCGCAGCAAACAGATCTGCTACCAGAAAAATTCTAAAGACACTCAATGTCTCATCTTTAAGATACCAAGCCAGAATAATAGCAATAGGAACTATCGCGATAGTAACATATCTAGCTTCTTTTAATGATATTTTACCATCTGTAATATCTCGAGAAATAACAGCTACCAAAGCATTTTGCAACGTATCTATGCTAGAACAAACTAAGGCTATTCCAATAATAATGAACATAGCAAGTATTCCTGTAGAATAATCTTTAATCAGCTCAAAAAAAGTAATTGAAGGATCATTCAAAGCACCTTCTCCAGCTTTCACCGTACCAAGGAAACCCATGAGTAGTACGGCTATGAAACATAGTCCTGCAGCAAGGTAGGATCCTTTTCGAAGTGCTAAATCATTTTCAGAAGCCCAAGCACGTTGCCAGTTACCCTGAGAGAACATCTCAGCGGCAGTTATCGCTAACACTAATGCTAATCCAGCTTCGAAGGTTGAATAGTCTGAAATACTTCCATGTAACCACTCCCATTCTACATCTTCTGGAGTGTACGCTTTCGCATTTTCCCACATATCGGACATCCCTGAAGTAACTATTATTAACAAAATACATATAATCAACCAAATAACAAAATAAGATTGTATACGATCAGTCTTAATCGATACAGGAAGCCCCCCCATCGTAGTATATACTGTAGTTACAATTCCAACAGCTATAATAGGTATTAACGGGTCCATACCTGATAGAAAATTCATAGCCTTTCCAATAGCAATATATTCTGCAAACATGAAAGTTAACATATATATTGTAGAAATTATTCCAACATAAATTTGCATTGTTCTTCCCATTCTCTGTTTAACATAATCGGCTAAAGTTACTCCTTCTGGTGTTATTCTTCTTATTATCGGTCCTATGTTTGCTAATAAAATAAAAGGAGTAGCAGATGAAAGAGCATAACCTAGAACATCATAGAAACCACCATAGTATCCGACTTCTGATGGGCCAAAAAGTATCCAGATTCCCATACCAGAAGCAAACAAACTTAGCCCAATACTGAGCCAAGATTGACTGTTTCTGGCAGAGAGGTATTCATCAAAGCTCGATTCTTTTTTCAGAGCATTCGTAATTCCTAACCAAGCAAAAAATCCTAATGAAACTGCCATGAGAAGATATGCATAATTTACATCCATCATCATTTTCCTATGTCTGTATCCATCTTATAAGTTTTCCATAAGCACGCTTTTAGGGATGTTCTCCTATTCCTATCTATTAGGGTGTTGAAAATTGACAAAAGAAAATATACCATTACCATCTAAACTTATTGATGATTCTCTAAAGGAAACAGGTTTCTCATCTAACAATCTCGCTATAAGGGAGGTAAATCGCTTAGTTAATATTCTTGAAGACAAAACAGGTATCGATTTCATACGTATGGAGTTCGGCATACCAAATATTCCTCCTCCTGATTTTGTTAAAGAGGTAGAGCAAGAAGCTATGAGTCGAGGCGTACATGGGGCCTACCCTCCTTTTGACGGCATTCCTGAATTAAAACAGGCAGGTTCACGTTTCTTCGAAGCATTTTTCAATGTAAAAGTTCCAACTAATTCGATAATACCAACATGTGGTTCAATGCAAGGGGGGTTTATTTCTCAACAGCTCGCGGGAAATCTTTTTCCCAATAGAAAAAAAATACTGTTTTTAGATCCGACTTTCCCCGTATCGAAATTACAAACTCGTTTCTTAGGTCTTGAAACAGAGGGTATCGATCTCTACGACTGTAGGGGGGATTCTTTACTTACAGCTATAAGAAAAAAATTCGAAGAAGGGAATATTGGAGGTCTTTTATGGTCCTCTCCAAACAATCCTTCTTGGATTTGTTTGAGGCCTAGTGAGCTACAAGGTATAGCTGAATTATGTGATAAATATAAGGTCCTAGCAATAGAAGATCAAGCATACATAGGTATGGATTTCCGTCAAGATTATTCTACTCCTTTTACAGAACCCTTCATACCTTCAGTAGCACAGTATGGTAATTATTGGGTAACACTCATCTCTTCTTCAAAGGCGTTTTCTTATCCAGGTCCAAGATGTGCCATATCTGTCATATCTCCTGCTCTTGTAGATATGAAATTTCCAAATCTAAAAGATAAATGCGGTTCTGAAACATTCGGCCATTCCTTCTCACATGGTGGTTTGTATGTTACTACCTCTGGCGTTAGCCATGCATCACAATACGGACTGTCATCATTACTCAATGCAGCTTGTGATGGTTCTTTTAATTTCGTTGAACACACTCGTGAATACAGTTTACGCTCTGAAAAAATTTGTAAAATATTTACCAATCACGGTTTTCATCAAGTCTACAAAACAGATATCGATATCCCTGTAGGAAATGGTTTTTTCCTGACAATGTGTTATCCAGATTTTACTGGTAACGATTTACTAAAAGAATTACTTAGGTATGGTATTTCAACAACAACTCTTTCTAGTTCAGGCTCTTCTAGGGATGAAGGGTTACGAATTTGTATTTCATTCGTAAAACCCACCGAAATCTCTTTACTAGAGCAGCGTTTGAAGCATTTCGCGGAGGATCATATTTGAAGCCAGAAGACATAGATTTTGACAACTTATCCTTTTCACATACACCAACCCGTTCAATGTATATTTCTAAAAGAAAATTAAATGATGATGAATGGGAGAAAGGAGATTTATTTCCTTTTGGCGAAATATCTATATCTCCTGCTGCCGGCGTTCTAAATTACGGTCAAGGTCTTTTCGAGGGCATGAAAGCCTACAGAGGGCGCAACGGTAAACCCAGACTTTTTCGCCCTCATATGAATGCTAGTAGAATGGCAGAAGGGTGTGTCAGATTAGCAATCCCTCCTATAACAGAAGATGTTTTTCTTGATGGAGTTATGAAAACAGTATTGGACAATCATGATTACATACCAACTCCAGAACAAGGTGCACTTTACGTAAGGCCATTAACAATAGGCAATGGACCAATTGTCGGAGTAGCCCCTTCTCCTGAATTCACATTTTTAGTATATGTTCAACCAGTAGCTCCTTACTTTAAGGGAAGTCTTAAACCAATAAATTTAATCGTAACTAATAACTATCATAGAGCTGCTCTGAAGGGAACTGGCGGTGTAAAAGCTATAGGAAATTACGTGGCCGGCATGAAGCCCGCTGGCGAGGCTAAAAGTGCAAACTACTCTGAAGTAATATATCTAGATGCAGCAGAAGAAAAATACGTCGAAGAGGTTGGCGCCGCTAATTTCTTTGCATTATTTGGAGATACATTAGTCACTCCTAGGTTGACTGGTTCAATTCTTCCAGGCGTAACTAGGGACTCTACTATGTACTTAGCTTTCGATCAATTCGGTATTAAAACAGAGGAAAGAAGAATAACAATAGAGGAAGCACTTACTGCCGATGAGGTTTTTTGCACAGGTACTGCTGCAATTATAACTCCAATTGGAAAAATAAATTACAAAGAAGAAGATTATATTTTTTCAGATGGTCAAGTCGGTAAAACAACTAGAAAACTTTACGACGCTTTAACAAGTATCCAATTTGGTGACGCGCCTGATCCATATAATTGGATAGTAGAATTGTGAAATGGTTTCTACAGTACCGCCCGCCTTTATCGAACGTTACGCCCCAATAAGTGGCAATGCAACGAAGTTCGCTGAATATCTTTCTAAGCCACTCCCCCGTTCTTTTCGTGTGAATACAATCAAAAATAATTCTGTAGATGTAGTAGAACGTTTAGAGAATGACGGGTTCAATATATCTCTAGTTCCTTGGTATAAAGATGCATTTATTTCAAATTCTGATAAGAGATTAGGCACAACTCTTGAGCACTTTTTAGGAGAAATTTATATTCAAGAATTAACATCAATGTTACCTCCTATATTTCTCAAAGATGAAATAAAAAATGCCAATTCAATTTTAGACGCATGCGCAGCTCCAGGTTCAAAGGCCACTCAAATCGCAGCATTGATGAATAATAAAGGTACACTGATTTCTAACGATTTAAAGTATCAAAGAATCAAAGCTCTTAGAGGTAACATAGATCGTTTAGGGGTTTTGAATACAGTCGTTACAAATTATGATTTTCGTTCATTTCCAAATCTAAAATTTGATGTAATACTCCTCGATGCACCATGTAGTTCTGAAGGGATGTGTAGAAAAGATCCATCATTTTTTAATAGATGGAATGAAAGAAGATATTCTTATTTTAGTAGTATTCAAAAAACTCTGATTGCCAAGGCTTTCAGCATGCTCAATGAAGGGGGAACTCTACTCTACTCTACCTGTACTTTTTCACCTGAAGAAAATGAAGCAATCGTAAACACTTTACTTGATAACAAATCAGCAGAATTAATTCCTTTATCTCTACCAAATTTAATCTCTTCCAATGGTATTACAGAATGGAATGGAACCCATTATTCTTCAGAATTATCAAAATCTCTGCGAATTTGGCCACATCAAAACAATACTGACGGTTTCTTCATATCTAAAATAATTAAAAATGCATAAAATCAACAACGAAATGGAACAAGAAATATACAAATATCTCAATGATAGATTCGGACTCAGTAAAGTTCTATTTTCATCATACTCATGGTATACTGGAAATTCTAGTAATATTTATTTAGGTCCAAAACAGATTGAAAGTAAATTGAGTATCTCAAGTCCGGGAATCATTGCACTTCGAAAATCTAAAACTTACAAACCAACAACTAATTTCCTTCAACTCTTCGGTTCCCATATAAAAAAAAGTATATTCACCATATCTTCGAAAGAAACTATCGATTTTTGCCAAGGAAAAGATATCATTCCAAACAGTTCTAATCATGAGAATCTAATTCCAGGTTTCGTAGCTGTCGCTTATGAAACAAGAATCCTTGGGTGTGGTCATTGGAATGGTAAAAATCTCTCCTGTCTAATTCCAAAATCACGTCGAATGCATTTGTCTATTCCGACTCAATAATCTCTCTTTTACCTAGTAAATGCCTCAACGCATCTTCTAATCTTTCATGTCTAAATTCATATCCCGTTTCAATTATTTTATTCGAATTTATTTTATTACTAGCTAGTAATAACATCTCTCCCATCTCTCCCATTATATTCCTAACAATAGACTCAGGTAGTGCCATCATATCCGGCCTCCACATGATGCCACATAGTGTTTTAGAAAATTCCTTTTGTCTAACTGGGAAAGGGGCCGTTACATTGTATTTCCCTTTCATTTCATCATTCATCATTGCGTGATAGATGCTTCCTATCGTATCATCAATTGAAACCCAACTCCACCATTGTTCCCCACCAATTCTACTTCCCAATCCCAAATTGACAGGCAACATCATTCTTTCTAGAGCTCCACCTTCAGGTGTAAGAACTATTCCAAATCTCATATTTACAGTTCTTATTCCAATTCCACTAGCATATTCTGTAGCCTTTTCCCATCCTTTCACTACATCGGAAAAAAATCCCCCTCCAGCACCACTAGTTTCATCAAGAAATTCATTTCCTCTGTCTCCATAATAACCTACTGCAGAAGCAGAAATTAACGCCTTAACAGGTTTAACCATCCTCGATATTTTTCTACACAACAATCCAGTTCCAAGAACTCGACTTTCATATATCTCTTCTTTCTTTTTTCGATTCCACCTAATTCTAGATCCTACAGGCTCTCCAGCTAAATGTACTATTATATCTAATCCTTCTAATGAATCAATTTCTCCAGTTTTTGGATTCCAATATATTTCATTTTCTTTAGGGGTACCTCTAACAATCCTTGTTACTTTATGTCCACAAGTCGTAAGAAAAGGTATCAATGCAGTACCAATTAATCCATGACTGCCAGTTATACCAACATTCATTGTCTTTCCTCTGTATTTGTTTGCTATTTTGAAATCTTCATATACTGTTGAATGTCGATATTCTAGAAGTTGTTCAATTCTATTTTTCACATATTTTCTAGAAAAAATCTTACCAACTAAACCTAAAGGAATTCTACAGTCAATTATATCATTCATTTTTGTAAATCCTTTCTTTGTTTCATTGAATAGATGAGTATGTTCCCACATAGGAAACGGTCCTTCTATTTGCACATCTTTGAATTTACTATTTTTTTTATATTCGCAATGTTGCATTAACATTTTTACCCATAGAGGTCCAATTTTTACTCTCATATCCACCTCTCCATCTACAATCCCCCCTTCTTTCTTGATTATTTCTACAGGGTCCCATGTAGGAGTTAATCTTTCAAAAGCTCCAGGTTTTTCATGCCATTCAAATAATTCCTCAACATTCGTTTTTATCTCTATATCTTTCTCAAATCTTTCTTCGGTGTCTAAAATAGGATATAAAATTTTAATTCCCATCATGGCTGAAAATAATGAAAGTGCCATGTCTGGAGTTAAAAATAAAGATGTAATTATCAATAAAAATCCGATAATAAATGTCCGATATTCAGAACGTATTAACATGTTTAGATATCGCTTCGCTCCATAACTTCTAATTCAACATTTTGATTTTTTAATTCTATTTTAATCATATCTCTTGTATTTATTTCATAACAAGGATTCTCATTAAACGAATGAGCATAAGGTATCTTTAGCAATGAACATGCAGGTATCATTTGCTGGTCTAAATCTGAATTTACAATTGCTTTAGGTCCCTTTCCTCTATAGAATAACTCCATTAGTACATAGGGCGCTACACTGGAACCACTACCTTT
Source organism: Marine Group III euryarchaeote CG-Bathy1 (assembly GCA_001875425.1). Classification (GTDB taxonomy): domain Archaea; phylum Thermoplasmatota; class Poseidoniia; order MGIII; family CG-Epi1; genus UBA102. Next base: position 50,797 of record MIYU01000001.1, read on the forward strand.
AGGGAAAATCAAAATTTTATCAGTAATCGTTTTCCCATCCAAAGGGTGCCCCTCTTCCTCAATTTTTCCCGTTTCCCGATTAACATATCCTAGGAACGTTATCGGTACATCCGTTACCATTGCTTCCCCTTCTACCTTCCATTCTTTTTGAGATTTCAATCCCTTTCCAAAAATTTTACAAGCACCTTTTTTGTATTTTTTATTACTACTTTTTTCAATTATTTTAATATCAGATTTTTTATTTTCTTCTATTTTCTTTTGAGGTGTCGCAGCTACTTCAATACAATTTTTCAATCTCATTACAGACGTAGGTATGTTGTTTAATCCCGATGTTAAATAATGTTCTGCTTTCAATGAATTTGTAAGGATATGTTTTACCTTTTCCCGGTTGTATGGTACTACCTCTGGACAAGTATTTTTCAAAATCATTGCCCCAGATGTTTCTATTCTCTCTACAATCCCTTCTTCATAAGCCCGTTCATAGTTACTTCTAGATGTAAAGATCCATAATCTATTATCTGGAATTTCAACACCCCTCAATAGCTTTTCAGTTTCTTGAATCTCTTCATACGAAGCTTGCGGACATCCAATAACTACCAAATCAACATCATCCTTAGGTGCCAATTCTGAATACCTTTTATCCAACTCCTTTTCAGAGAATATAATTTTTCTTTCACAGCAATCCGATGCCTTATTTTCTTTTGAACAATTCAAATATAACATCGGTGATCCATAGTTCGCAGCAGCGGCCGATAACGCCTTTCTACGATAGTAATCTATATCATTTTTTATTCCACATATACAAGGTATGGGGCCGTAAGGCATATCCCATTCAGGCGGTATATTTTTTCCTATCCAATCTCCCAAGATTGAGTAATCTGTAGGTGTTTCTAATTCACATACAACATCCACACAAAAATTCGGATTTCGATTCTCATCTAACAATAATCCATATTCTGGTGTTTTTCCACAGATGGCAGAAGCTAGAGCAGAGAGTCCCGATTCTCTATTTGTTCTAAGTTTTGTATATGAGTTCGCATAGCATATCGCATTAGATTCTGCCCAAGCTGCATTACCTTTCTCAATTTTCTGTTCAACTTCATAAGGTGTACATGACATTGTCATTTCAATGCCCATCTTTTCATAACATTCAAGGATTTCTTTCTGTTTTTTAAGATAATTTTCATAAGGTATATCCATTTCAGTTATTCTATCTTCATCACAACCAGCAGCATTCAATGTAGTTGGTACACTTACTTTACATTCTTTATCTCTCGTTATATCTTCTAAAAATTTAATTAACCCAAAACCGCCCGTTAAAGGAGACACTCCAGATACATGCGCAGATTTTATCGAAATCATTTTACTAGCTTTAGCCGCCACTCCTAAATCAACTAACAAACTCATTGCCATTTGGCGACCACGGCCCTTTTCACCGTTCAAAATTTTTAATTCTTCTGTATTAAGTTCCACAGTTAATTGCCTTCTAAGTAATCATCTAGATTAATTTGCATAGCAGGCTCTGGCTTTTGAAAATGTTCCAAGTTTTTATCAAGAGGCACTGTACAATCAAAACCAACTTTACACGTCTCTCTAGTTTCAATACACGAACTAGGATCTAATGAAGATCCCTTCTCTAATTCTTTGACTATCATGTCTTTGTCTCCTTGAAACCGAGTAGCCATTGCCCATTCTACTTCTTCCGCTTTCGTTACATCTATATCGTTATCTACAATCCAAACGTGTTTCAGGGATTTATGACCACGGAAAGCAGCTTCTATTGCTTTTCTTCCGTCCTCTTCATCTTTTTTATTAATAGATACAAAAGCATGCAACCACGACCCTCCTCCCGGTGTAACATTAACATCAATACACTCCACTTCCTTATTTATTTCATAGAATATAGTCGGTTCCCTAGGCATACCCATTAGGACTTTATGTTCTGGTCCGCCAGGTAATAATGCATGAAAAATCGAATCGTTTCTGGCAAAAATCTTCTTAATTCTAACAACAGGTTGCTTCCTAATAATATCCAATGTTTCAGTTATATCAAGGAACGGTCCTTCATCCGCTTCCTCTCCTGTGAATTCACAAATCATTACAAATTCTGATTCAGGAACCATATGCCCTCCTACTTCTATTAATGGCGATTCGGAAAGTGCATTCGCTATAGCCATTTCACTAGTACCTATTTCAAAAGACGTGGCAGCTCCTAGTAGAACGGCTCCAGAAACTCCATTACAGAATGCAAATTCATTCACTCCTTCTTCTCTAAACGCTTGTAAATTTCTTGGTAATATGCGAAGAACTAATTGTTCATTATCTATTTTCATCCCTCTATGAAATGACATATTCATTCCATATTTTTCACTATGCGCCACTGCAATAGCACTAGCAATGTATGCACCACCATCTCCTTTTTGATGAGTTAAAATTGGCATACCTTCTAGAGTTGGCTCAATTTCTATATATCCTAATTCTACTTTCTCCTCCGGATCTTTTGGATTATTACCCGCTTTAGCAATCATATGCAGTATATCCTTTTCTTCACAATTCAAACTCATTGCAACTAACTCTCGACTCGAACAAATATTAGTAATTACAGGAAATTTACTGCCCTTTACATTTTCAAACAATAGTGGGCAATCGCCAGCTTGCTCCATCAATGCTGCAACTTCATATTCGGGAGAAACTTCCTTTGTTATTCTTTTCAACATTTTATTTTCGTCAAGAACATTAACAAATTTTCTTAAATTCATAGTTTAGCACCCACCTTAGTCTTACAAACACCATAACCAGCACCTTCAATAGCGTTTGCTATCATTTTTTGTGTTTTGGGGCTATCTGAAATCGCAACTACATTACCTCCTCCTCCTTTCCCAGTCAGTTTAGCACCAAGAGCTCCAGCCTTTCTAGCAATTTCAATTATAGTGTCTAATTCTGGATGCGATAATTCCATCTCTCTCAATATTTCTTGATTTTTATTCATTAATATTCCAATCTCGCCTATATTTCCATTTTCAATATTCTGCTCAGCCTTCTTAACTAATTTTCCTATCGTATCAAATTTCTTTTCAAATTCATCGGGGTTTGTATTAACTAATTCTCTGATGTTTTTCACCATTTTCATCGTAGAACTTTCCACACCACTTTCTCCTATCACAATATACAAATCCTTCTCTAATTCTAATATTTTTGGTTCTTCTTCTTTTACAAACAATATCGGTTTTTCATAAACTATAACATTATTGTCTATACCACTTGGAGTCCCGTGTACGATTTTTTCAGCTCTAAATACAATCTCACTTTCTTCTTTTGCTGTTAATTCTATTCCGAAGTATTCTGCTACACACCTACAGACTGCAGCAGAGGTAGCAGCACTACTTCCCATTCCTACTGATTGAGGTATTTTCGATGTTAATTTAACAGTAAAATTTATTTTTTTCCTATCACTTCTTTGCATTAATTCATTTATCACAATAGAAAACTGATGTCTATTCTCATTTTCAACAATAATTTTCTCATTAAGATCTAAAGCGTCAACTTCGATTCCTCTTTGATTATTTTCCTCTATCCATGCCATTGCTCTGATATCTTCCATTGGTATGGCTATTGCCGGTTGACCGTACACAACTGCATGCTCTCCCAACAAAATACTCTTGCCACATGCACTCTGTTCGGCAATCTTCATACTTAGATATGATAAAGTGGGGGTTTTACCAATATTCTTTACAAATTATAGAACCTAAACTAATAGTAGTCCCCCCTCTTAATCGCATTCCATGGAAAGAATAGTTGTAGGAATTAGCGGCGCATCAGGGCTACCTTATTCCATCCGCCTTTTAGAAATTCTAAAACCTTTGAATTTTGAAACTCATTTGGTTTCAACCGATTCTTCTCAATTAGTACATAAACACGAATGTCAAGGTGTTTGGCAGGACGTTTTGGATTTGGCCGATGTAGTTCATGAAAATCAGAACGTAGCTGCCAGTATAGCTTCAGGCTCTTTCAAAGCCAAAGCTATGGTCATAATTCCTTGTTCAGGTACAACATTGGGCAAGATTGCATCGGGAGTTTCTGATAACCTTCTAACTCGTTCTGCAACAGTCATGCTAAAAGAGAGAAGAAAACTAATTTTAGTTCCACGCGAAACTCCATTGAGTACAATATACATAGAGAATATGTTGAAGATAGCACAAGCCGGTGCCATTATGATTCCAGCTATGCCGGCCTTCTACAATTTACCAAAGACAATAGATGATAATGTAAATTTCATTGTTGGTAGAGTTCTCGACGTTTTAGATATAGATACAAACATATTCAAACGTTGGGAAGGCTCTGAAGATTAATCTAAACTGTGATTATGTCTGGTTCTTTATCCAGAGGAATTCTCCCCTCAAAACCATCTTCTACATTGTGCCAATGAGTCATTCTCTTTTCTCCAAGTCTGTGACACAAATACACCGGTTGATCCCCTCTCATCGCTGGAAAATCAACTATGCCCAATATAGGGTCCTTTACGTTTAATCCCATGTTAGATATTTCTCCTTCTACCTTGTCTATTTCTCTAACATTAATATCTAACGTTTCTTTAATCTCCTTTAGTTCATCTATAGCATTCGGGTGCGTTCCTTCCTCCATTACTTCATCCAAAATTTCATTTGCCTGTTCTTCAAGGAGTTTTTGTTTCACACTCGTATCTACTAACCTCTGTAAAAGTGAATCCACAGTAGGCAGAAGTTCCTCCGCCTCCTCTGTAGTAAAAACCCGAACCACACCTGTCATTCGGACATACCAGTTGGCTATAGACTATAAATCGTAACGTATACCTTTATAATCCCCAAGCCAAAAAATCTATTAATCCACTCTTTTTAGTACCCTATCTACTTTGAGAAATTAAGTTATGGCTGATTATTCTAAACATCCTGACATTTTCAATCATAGGCACATCGGCCCGAATGATTCCCAAATTCAATCCATGCTCAAAACTATAGAGTATAATTCTTTAAACGATTTAATAGATACAACAATACCACCTTCAATACGTTTTAATCAACCCATTCCTGAAAGTTTCAATGAAGGTTCCAAAAGCGAATTCGAAACATTAAAAGAATTAGAATCTTTAGGCTCCCATAATAAAATTTTCAGATCGTACATTGGTATAGGTTATAATGATTGTATCACCCCGCCTGTAATTCAACGTAATATATTGGAAAATCCAGGTTGGTATACTCAGTATACTCCATATCAGGCTGAAATATCACAAGGTCGTTTGGAGGCACTTCTCAATTTCCAAACTATGGTTATGGATCTAACAGGCATGGGGTTCGCTAACGCCTCTTTGTTAGATGAATCAACTGCAGCTTCTGAAGCAATGACAATGGCATACAATCTTACTAACCATTCCAATACTTTATTAATTTCAAATAGGTGCCATCCTCAAACAATCAATGTAGTAAAAACTAGGGCCGACCCCTTAGGTATTGAAGTAAAGGTCATAGATCATAATAACGTATCTCAAATAAGTGATTTCTTCGGTATCATTTTACAATATCCCTGCACAGAAGGCAGTGTAGAGGATTATTCTCAAATTTCAAAAATTGCCCATGATAATGACGCTCTCGTAATAGTTTGTGCAGATATACTCTCTCTCACTCTTTTAACTCCGCCCAGTGATTTTGGTGCAGATGTAGTAGTTGGCAACACTCAAAGATTCGGCATGCCTCTCGGTTTCGGCGGACCCCATGCTGCCTTTTTCGCCACTCACGATAAATACAAGAGACGGACGCCAGGCAGAGTTGTCGGCGTTTCAAAGGATTCAAATGGAAATACTGCTTTGAGATTAGCATTACAGACTAGAGAACAGCACATACGCAGAGATAAAGCTACAAGCAATATCTGTACTGCGCAAGTTTTACCTGCTATAGTTGCCAGTATGTATGTTGTTTATCACGGCCCTCAACGTTTGAAACAGATTGCTGCTTACGTTAATAATTTAACAATATCATTAGCCGCTAAATTGTCTTCCATAGGATATACACCATCTCATTCTCAATTCTTCGACACTCTTTGTATCAAAACTAAAAATCCCTCTCAAATAATTTCAAGAGCTATTGAAAAAGAAGTGAATTTAAGGACATTAAATGATGATTCAATTACAATATCTTTGGATGAAAAAACAACAGAAGAAGACGTTTTAGAACTTTTTAATATTTTCAATTTAGACGAAGCCTCAATTTCCAATGAAAACAATTCAGATACATTTACCTTAGCTAAACATCTTCATCGCAATTCTCCCTATCTTGAAAATCAAGTTTTCAATTCATATCATTCCGAAACTGAACTTTTACGATACATTTTCAAGCTACAAAATAGAGACTTATCTTTGACAAGTAGTATGATTCCTCTCGGCTCATGTACTATGAAATTAAATTCTACTACAGAAATGATGCCAATTACTTGGAAATGTTTTTCAGATGTACACCCATTTTCCCCTTCAGAACAGACAGAAGGTTATCAAACATTAATCTCCTCATTAGGAACTTGGCTAGTAGATCTCACAGGGTTGGATGAAATTTCTTTCCAACCAAACGCAGGGTCGCAGGGCGAATACGCAGGTTTACTTGCAATACGTAATTACCATATATCCAAAAATCAATCAAATCGAAATGTTTGTTTAATCCCAATTTCTGCACACGGAACGAATCCTGCAAGTGCAATTATGGCAGGCATGAAGGTAGTTCCTGTTTCTTGTGATGATCAAGGAAATATAGATATTTCCGATTTAACTGATAAAATTAAAGAACATTCTACAAATCTTGCTGGAATTATGATTACATATCCTTCAACACATGGGGTTTTTGAAGAATCCATAGTTTCTGTTTGTAATTTGATTCATTCTAGCGGTGGCCTAGTCTATATGGATGGGGCGAATTTCAATGCTATGGCTGGGGTTTGTAGGCCAGGTGATTTAGGAGTAGATGTCTGTCATCTTAATTTACACAAAACTTTCTGTATTCCTCATGGCGGGGGAGGGCCAGGTATGGGTCCAATTGTAGTTCAGAAAGACTTAATCCCTTTCTTACCAGGAGATTCTCTTAACGGTTCTGGTGCTATCTCCTCTTCTTCACTAAGTAGTGCTCTAATTCTAACAATTCCTTGGGCTTATATTTCGATGATGGGGTGGAATGGTTTAATCAAAGCTACCAAAATCGCTATTTTGAATGCTAACTATATCGCTCATCGTTTGAAAAATGATTATCCCATACTTTTTACGGGAAACAAAGGTTTAGTCGCTCATGAGTGTATTTTAGATATCCGCAATATTACTGAAAACACAGGAGTAACTGTAGAAGATATAGCAAAAAGATTAATCGATTATGGTTTTCACGCACCAACTATGTCTTGGCCAGTTAGTGGAACTTTAATGATAGAACCAACAGAATCAGAATCTAAAAAAGAACTAGACTCTTTTTGTGATACGCTTTTACTAATTAGAAAAGAGATAGAAAATATCGAAAACAAAAAAATAGATGTTTCAGAAAGCCCTCTTCGAAATTCCCCCCACACTGCAAAACAAATAGCATCTGAAAACTGGACTTATCAATATACAAGAGAAACGGCCGCCTTTCCAATGCCCAATTCTTATGATAATAAATTTTGGCCACACGTTGGAAGAGTAGACAATGTTCACGGCGATAGAAATTTAATCTGTTCCTGTAATACGATGGAAGACTATTTGGAGTAAAATAATGAATTCGAATTCAAAACCAATAGAGATATACGGCACAACTTGGTGTGGTGACTGTCACCGTTCCAAGGATTTTTTAGACAAACATCAAATTTCGTATGTTTGGATCAACATAGAGGAAGATGACGAGGCCAGAGAGAAAGCTGTTGCATTGAATGACGGCGTTCAAAGAGTTCCTGTGCTAGTTTTTCCTGACAATTCTATCTTAGTTGAGCCTACAAATTCTGACTTAGAAGTCAAATTAGGGCTTAACTAAGTTTTTTATGCTCGTTTCCGAGTGTTGCACCGGTCAACTATAAATATCGGCCCACGATATTATAGAATACTGGAGACTATAGATGAAAAATAATCCTCTGAGAGCGTTTCTGCTTGTTGTCCTATTATTGGGTTCAACAATGCTAGTTTACGTGCCAACGAGCTCATCACAGCTAGCAGCTGTTTCTTTCTCGATAGAAGTTGCCGATGCTAGTGTCCAACTAGATGTCCGTCCAGGTTCTAGTGGTGTTGGCTGTACTTCTATGACTATAACTAATCAAGGTACTGCAAACATAGATGTAGACATACAACTTAGTGGAGGGGGCGTTACTATCTCACCTTCTGCAACTTCTGTTACATTGAGTGCTGGTGCGGATGCTACGGTGCCTGTATGTGCTTTAGCACTTACGCAATCTTCATACAAGAATGTAGATGTTTCAATAGTAGCTCAAGGTAAGGAATCGAATACTCAAACATTTACAGTTACTAAATATGCAGGGTTTACAGCACAGATTCTTCAGTATGCACGACTTGCAATCAGAGCAGATTCTCCTTTCATTAGAATAGGCCCAGGTAGCGATTACGTACAAACATACACTGTTGTTAATTATGGAAATTATATCGACACAATCCTAATTGAAGTTCTGAATCAAGAGGATTTAGAGGAGGGTGGTTTTACATTAGCTCTCGGTCAATCTCAATGGCAGGTCGATTCTTTAGGTGAACAAGTAATTCCAATAACAATGCAAACTCCTCGAGGAACAGTTTTAGGCTGGTTTAATGAATATCACACTGTAATTGTTAAAGCTTCAACAACACTTTCTGGTGAAAATGAGGCCCGTACTGTAACGTCCACACTTTGGATTAGGGGTGTTTTTATTCCAGGATTTGATCCTATGTTTAGTATAATGGCCTTAGCTTTTCTTGCATCTATACTCGGTAGAGTAAAGATAGACGAAGAATAGCGCATTCTTAGTTAGGCATTACTAATACTTTTAAGGTGCAGCCTTAGCTCTATTATTATGGAGTATTCTTGCGGTATAGTTTTGTTTCACAAAGAAAAACTCCTTCTTTTGAAATACAAAGGTAAAGGTCACTGGGATTTTCCAAAAGGACATATAGAAAAAGGCGAGTCTGAAATGGAAACCACTCTACGAGAATTAAGAGAAGAAACTGGTATTTCTACTGTAAAATTATTCTCAAATTTCAGAGAGAAAATAGAGTATTCGTTTAGGAAAGGCAGCTCACTTATAAAAAAACAAGTCATATATTTTTTAGGAGAAACAGAAGAAAAAAATGTTACACTAAGTCACGAACACACGGATTTTGTTTGGGCTAATCCAGATCTTGCACTCAATACAGTAACTTATCAAAAATCCAAATCTATTCTAAATAAAGCATTATTGACCAGAAAAGAGATGCTCAATATTTGAATAGATAGTTTTTAATTCTTGATACTCAGACCGGTAAGTATGAAAGAGTATTTTGAACGTTTATCTATTCAAATCGGTTCTTATTTAGACAATACAGAAAATAAACTTTTCAAATTAACTAATGCTACTAAGCCATCTGAAAAAACAGCTATCAGTACGGCTTTCAATTTCTTCATTGTAATGGTGGTAGTTTTACCCATTGATTTATTATTTCAACATTTAACTCGTGCAGACAATTCTCTCTTATTTTTCCAAAAAATCGTAGCTAAATTTGTTTACTATAGTGAGAAACTTATGGGTATTGACGTTTTATTAACGGGTCCAAATCAAACAGAACTTTCATATGCGGAAATTCCAATTAATTTAGAGATAGTATCTCAATGTACCGGTTTGCATGAAACTTTATTTTTAGGCTTACTAGTTATTTGTTTTAGAGGAGTAAACCCCTATGTTCGTTTGAAATGGGCAGGTATTTTTGCTGTTTTAATCTTTATAGAAAATGCAATTCGTATAATCTCTTTTTATCCCGTAACACAAGCTTATGATTTTCAAACGTGGGATAAGCTTCATTATTTCTGGTGGCACACTGGTCAATATGCATTACTAATGACGGCGTTCATATTGTGGGTCTCAATAGTGGCAAGTAATCCTGCTAATAGAACTAAACTCGGTAAAGAGATTCCAGAAAAATAACTTAATCTAATTTATGACCCATTCTTTCAGATTTAGTTTTTAAATATTCTTCATTTTCTTTGTTCGGAATGGTTTTGTGCGGTACTCTTTCAACTTCAAAACCACTACTTTTCAAATCTTCTACTTTAGCTGGATTATTGGTCATTAGGCTTATCTTCGAAACACTCATCGATTTCAATATTCTGGCCGCTGCTTCGTATTCACGAAGCTCTCCCTCAAATCCTAATTTTTCATTCGCTTCTACAGTGTCCATGCCATCATCTTGTAGATTGTATGCATGCAATTTATTGACTAAACCTATGCCACGTCCTTCTTGTCTTAGATAAACAATCATTCCTTTTCCTTCTTCAGCAATTTTTTCCATTGCACTTTCTAATTGTAAACCACAATCGCATCTTTTCGAATAAAAAGTATCTCCGGTTAAGCATTCAGAATGCACTCTAATCAATACTCTTCCTTTCGTAACATCTCCCATAACTATCGCTAGATGTTCTCGGTTTTCTTCTTCTCCAGGAAATGCAATTATTCTAAATTCACCATATTTTGTTGGCAATCTAGCCGAAACCAATTCACTTATTTCAGTTTCAATATTTTCAATGTCAGTTTTCGAAAATTCCATTCCTCACCAGTTATTCACCACTTTATTCTGACTAAAAGAAGGTTCGCCTCACACTGTTTTATTTCGAATTATAATTTCAGAACATATTCAACTTTACTTTAGCTTCATCACTCATCATATCCATACTCCAAGGGGGATCAAATATTACTTCGACCTTTGCACTACTTATCTCTTCTATCGCTTCTACTTTCTTTCTAACTTCTTCAGGTAAAGACTCAGCTACTGGGCAGAATGGAGATGTAAGCGTCATATTGATTTCAACTTTATCTTCTTTGTCAATATCTATTGAATATATCAATCCAAGATCAAAAATATTTACAGGTATTTCAGGATCATAAATAGTTTTTATTATTTCTATTATTTTTAATTCTTCTTTAGAGTATTCTTTCTCTTCAGATTTCTCTTTTTCTTTCCATTCTATATCTTCTATTGACATTTTTATTCCATTTCTTTAATTGCATTATTCATTGTGTGCCATGATAGGGTAGCACACTTTACTCGTGCTGGAAATTCTTTTACACCTTCAAACACTTTCAATTTTCCTAGATCTTCATAGTCTCCTTCATCTTCTGTAAGCATTGAATGAAATTTCTCAAATATTTCTTCAACTTCTTCTATTTTTTTCCCTATAATAACTTCGGTCATCATAGAACTAGATGCCATAGTTATGGCACATCCTTCTCCTTTAAATTTTATATCCACTACCTTTTCATCCTCAATAATTAGATACAATATTATATTATCTCCACATAGCGGATTGTCTCCGTCTCTTCTAATGGTGCATGGCTCAAGCTCACCATAATTTCTAGGGCTTTGGTTATGGTCTAGAATAACTTCTTGATATAGATCTCTCAAACTCAATTATTCATCTCCTTTTTCGATTCATTATAGTAACATATTATTCTTTGCATATTCTTATCTGTAGATATATGGGTTTTAGTAGGATTCCGCTTCATCCATCCATATATTTTATTTTCATCTACTGGATCTTGTAAATGATTCGGACATTTTCCCTTTTTCCACATATACGGCACACTAATTAGTACGTGATTCGAAACTTCAAATAATTTCCTAGCAAATATTCCAACTTTTTCATCAGATATATGTTCTAAAGTTTGCATACATATTGCAATGTCATACTCTTTATCTGGTTTCCATGTTAAAAAATCATGAATTATGTTTCGTACATCATCATTACTTTCCGTTTTAGTTTCTATGTCTAAACAAACCTTTTCATCAATTTCTGTTTTGGATACAAATTTACCGGCCCAGCCACCTATATCTATTATAGATTCCGAACTATTTTCATTTTTAATTTCTTCAATAATATTCAAAGCATCTTTGTAATAATTCATATCCTTTCGTCTCTCTTCATATCTTTTATTTATTTCTTTATTTTGTTCTTGATAATCTTTTTTGCTATCTAAATATTCACTATTTTCACCCGTTCGAAACCAAGGTATTGCATTTTCTATATATTCCTTCAAACTCAATTAAACCACCAATCGCACATTTCCTTCAATTTCACAACTAGTTTATCCACTTCCTCTTTTGTATTGTAATGAGAAAAAGATGCTCTGGCTGTAGAATTTATTCCATAACAATTCATAGCAGGTTGTGTACAATGATGCCCCGTTCTCACTGCTATTCCGTGTTCGTCTAACCATCCACCAATATCATGAGAGTGTATTCCATCTATTGTAAACGATACCACACTCGCTTTGTTTTTTGCACTACCAATTATTGTTAATTTATCAATAGCTCCTATTTTTTCTGTTGCGTACTCTAATAATTCACTTTCATATTTCTCTATATTTTCTATTCCAATTTCTTTTAGATAATCTATAGCCTTTCCAAGCCCAATGGTTCCTGCAATATTCGGTGTTCCTGCTTCTAGTTTTGCAGGAATTTGATTGTAAGTAGTTTCTTCAAAAGTCACACTTCTTATCATATCTCCACCACCCTGATAAGGGTCCATCTCTTCTAATCTTTCTCTTTTACCGTATACTGCACCTATTCCCGTAGGTCCATACATCTTGTGTCCTGAAAATACATAGAAATCACATCCAATATCGAGAACATCTACATTCATATGTGGTACTGCTTGAGCTCCATCAATCAAAATCGGTACACCGGCCTTCTTTGCAATTTCACATATCTCTTTTACGGGATTTATGGTTCCAAGAGAATTTGATACATGAACTACAGATATGAATTTCGTTTTCGAATTAATCAACCCCTCTATTTTTTCAATCATTAAATCGCCATTTTCATCCATAGGTATGGATTTGATTTTGGCTCCAAGGGGGTGCGCTACAAGTTGCCAAGGTACAATATTGGCATGATGCTCCATTTGAGATACTAAAATTTCATCTCCAGGTTCTAAGATTCTTCTTAGAAAACCATTAGCTACTAAATTAATTCCTTCAGTAGTTCCTCTTACAAATATTATCTCTTCTGCTTCTTTCGCCCCAAGCATTCCTCTTATTTTTTCTCTCGTTTCATCATAACCATCACTCGCACGTTGACTGAGGGTGTGAATCCCCCTATGAACATTAGAATTATCTTTCTCATAATATTCTGTTACACTTTTAATGACTGTATTTGGTTTTTGAGTCGTCGCAGCATTGTCTAAATAAATCAAAGGATGACCATTCACTTCTTGGTCTAATACAGGAAATCTCGCTCTTATTTCTTCTGGATTAATCATACTGCCTCTATTGGTAAGCTCGCCATAATTTCAGTTTCTAACATGTTTTGTATTTTCTCATTCTCCACTCTTTCTATAATCTCACCTACATATGCCTTAATCATAATTTCGCGTGCTTCTTTCCCCCCAATACCTCTACATCTCAAATAAAATAACGCATCTTCATCAATTTGTCCTATAGTTGCGCCATGTGTACATTTCACATCATCCGCATATATTTCAAGTTCCGGTTTGGTGTGTATAACTGCATCATCAGTCATTAGTAAATTTTCATTATTTTGTATAGCATCTGTTTTTTGAGCTTTTTCATGTACATGTATTCTTCCATTAAATACTGCAGAACCCTTTCCACCAACAATTCCTTTGTAATGTTCTTTACTACTGCAATGAGGTACTAGGTGCTCCACAGTAGTATGGTTGTCCACATGCTCTTCTCCATCTACTAAGTAAAGCCCATTCATTTCACAATAAGATCCATTCCCTCTTAATGAAAAATTCAAGTCATTTCTGATAACTTTACCCCCCATACAGAAATTATGGGTGTTGATTCTACTATCCTTTTCTTGGTATGCATTTACATTACCTATGTGCGCCCCCTTTTCAGATAAATTAGTTTTCATAATGTGTTCTACCAATCCATTTTCTTCTGTATATATTTGTGTTACAGAATTCGTTAGAGTATCTTTCTTTCCATTGTCAATATAATGCTCCATTACAGATAGTTTTCCACCCTTTTCAACTTCTATTATATTTCTAGGGTGACATATCGTAGGCGTTTCGTCTGAATTAGCTATATTAATTATCAAAACAGGTTCCGTTATCTGAATTCCATTCGGTATTCTAAGATACAAACCCGAATTCATAAACGCAGTATTCAATGCCCAAAACGGATTTTCTTCCATTCTACTATCTTCAAATATTTCTCTTTTAAGAACTCCATTTTCAATTGCTTCGATAAGTGGTAAAATCTCTATTTTCTCAGGAAACCTCGACATCTCCTTAGAGATACATCCATTCACTAACACTATCCGAGGCTCATATTTTGTAAAATCAGATATGTTCAGTTTTTCTTGATTCTTAGATATTCTATATTCTTCGTTCGCTATTTTTTTAATATTTGTATATTTCCATTCTTCAATTCTGTTATCAGGAAAGCCTAACTCTATAAATTTCTCAAAACATTTTTCTCTCTGTTCTTTTAACCATTCAGTATTACACGGATCATTAGTTTCAAAATCACTTCTGAATGTATCTTGTAAATTCATCAATTACCCGCACGTTCTTCTATATTGTCATATCCTTCTTCTTCTAGTCTCATCGCCAGTTCTTTTCCTCCCGATTCAACTATTTTTCCATCCATCAGTACGTGCACAAAATCTGGTACAATGTAGTTCAAAAGTCGTTGATAGTGTGTAACAACTAATATTGCATTGTTTTCATTTTTCATTTTATTGACTCCCTCTGCTACAATTTTCAATGCATCGATATCTAACCCTGAATCAGTTTCATCCATTATGGCCAATTTCGGTTCTAAAACAGCCATCTGCATTATTTCATTCTTTTTCTTTTCTCCACCTGAAAAACCATGATTCACAGGTCTTTTCAACATCTCTTCTTTAAGTCCCAACATATTCATTTTTTCTTTTATAATTTCTAAGAAATCCATCGCGTCAATTTCATTTTTTTCATGATATTTACGTTGAGCGTTAAGTGCGGATTTCAAAAAATACATATTACTCACGCCAGGAATTTCTATAGGGTATTGAAAAGCCATAAACACACCTTCACAACTTCGTTCTTCAGGTTCCATTTCTAGAAGATCTTTTCCACTATACTCTACAGTTCCTTTGTCAATTTCATAATCTTCATGACCAGCAATAACTTGAGCTAATGTCGATTTTCCAGATCCATTTGGACCCATTATAGCATGTATTTCTCCAGCATTGATTTCTAAATTCAATCCTTTCAATATTTTATTTCCATCTACACTTACTTCTAATTCTTTTATTTTTAGCATTGTATCTCCTTTATCCTACACTACCTTCTAATGACACTTCCAAAAGTCTTTGAGCTTCTACAGCAAATTCCATTGGTAATTCATTGAAAACTTCTTTACAAAATCCATTCACTATCAGGTTTATTGCATCTTCTTCAGATAATCCTCTCTGTTTACAGTAGAAAATCTGATCTTCACCAACTTTTGAAGTCGATGCTTCATGTTCTATATGTGATTTAGTATTTTTCACATCAATATATGGGAACGTATGTGCGCCACATTCATCACCTATAAGCAATGAATCACATTGAGAATAATTCCTAGCACCTTTCGCACCTTTATTGATCAGTACCTGTCCACGATAAGTGTTCTGACCATGCTCAGCCGATATCCCTTTCGATATAATTGTACTTTTTGTATTTTTTCCTATATGAATCATTTTAGTTCCAGTATCTGCTTGCTGTTTCATAGCGCTGAGGGCAACTGAATAAAATTCCCCTACTGAATTATCTCCTTGTAATATACATGAAGGATATTTCCACGTTATAGCTGAACCAGTTTCAACCTGTGTCCAAGATATTTTTGAATTCCTACCTCTACACGCACCACGTTTCGTAACAAAATTATAGATTCCTCCAACACCATTTTTATCTCCTGGATACCAATTTTGCACCGTCGAATATTTTATCTCTGCATCATCAAGCGCTACTAATTCAACAACTGCAGCATGAAGTTGATTCTCATCTCTTTTTGGTGCTGTACAACCTTCTAAGTATGAAACATAGGCTCCTTCATCTGCTATTATCAATGTTCTTTCAAATTGTCCTGTGTTTTGAGCATTTATTCTAAAATAAGTGGAGAGTTCCATAGGGCATCTAACTCCTTTCGGAACATAACAGAAAGATCCATCAGTAAAAACAGCTGAATTAAGTGCTGCAAAGAAATTATCGGCTTGAGGTACAACAGAACCTAGGTATTTCTTGATAAGTTCTGGATAATCTTGCACTGCCTCAGAGAATGAACAGAATATCACTCCTTTTTTAGCTAATTTATCCTTAAATGTTGTAGCAACAGATACAGAATCAAATACAGCATCAACCGCTACTCCTGATAGAATTTCCTGTTCTTTGAGAGGTATTCCTAATTTATTATAAGTTTCAATCAATTCCGGATCAACTTCATCTAAACTCTTCGGCCCTTCAGATGCATCCTTAGGTGCTGAATAGTAAACTATAGATTGGTAATCAATACTAGGATATTCAATATTCGCCCACTTAGGTTCTTTCATTTTCTTCCACATTTCATATGCTTTTAATCTCCACTCTGTCAACCATTCAGGCTCTTTCTTTTTTGCAGATATGGCTCTTATTACGTCTTCATTTAGTCCAGGTGGAAGATTGTCTGCTTCAATTTCCGTTACAAAACCGTATTGGTATTCCTTCTCTGCGTATTCCTTTAGCATCTCTGTTTCGGTTTGTTGGTTTTTCATTGCGATGCCTCCATTAGGTTTCCTATTTCGATAAGAGGATTTTTAATTTTATTCGCGTTCATATCTTCTAAAGTCATCGCACTCAAAGCCATTTTTACAGCGTCATTTATCTTCTGCCATGGTTTCTGAGTTTCACAAGATGTTATTATTTCACAATCACAATCTCCTTCAGTTGAACATTCTGTTATCGCAACAGGTCCCTCTAGTGCCTCTATCAAACCGTATATCGATATTTTATCAGGAGTCATAGAGAGTGTATATCCTCCCATTGCACCCTGTTTAGATTCTAAAAAACCGGCATTGTTTATTTTTTTTAACAGAGCAGTAACAGTAGGTAATGGAATTTTCGTACTCTCTGCTATATCTCTTGCAGTGTGCGTATTCCCCATCTGCTCATTTGCTATTTGGGCCATTATCACAACCCCATAATCTGTTAACTTGTTTATTCTCAACATTTTATCTAATAGTATTAAATTAATACTATTTAAAATCACTGTCATAAAATCATTAACATCATTCTTATATCTACTCAAATAAATCGTTCATTGTGTTATCAGAGAGTACCTTAGTCAATCCATCTTTAGAAGGGGTCAAAAATTCTCTATATTCTCGTAAAGATCCTAATTTAACTGCCATAGATATCGAGGCTCATGCAGAAATAATTTACAAGATTCTCAAACTAAAAACTAAGCATAATGTATCGATGCTTGGCCATAATTACATGGAGCCTCTTGTATTCGGTCTTTCAAACTCTAAAGAGCGGGGGGATTCCTTAGGTTTGAGTATCGAAGCTTCGAAAACAGATTCTGATTATATTATTTTCAACGGCGTTCCCTTTATGGCAGAAACTGCTAAAATTATGAATCCTAAAAAAACAGTTTTAGTAGCAGATAAATCTGCAGGTTGTTCGCTGGCTGACAATTTTGGTGCGGATGAAGTAAAAGCACTGAAAGAGAAACACCCCAATGTCCCCGTTATGATTTACATTAACAGTTATGCAGATGCTAAAGCAGAGTGTGATATATGCTGTACTTCAGCTAATGCAGTCGAAGTGGCTGAAAGTATGCCTGGGGATGAGATTATTTTCGTTCCAGATATTTACTTTGCTGAGAATTTAGAAAGGGAGTTAGAAGGCAGAAAGAAAGTCATCTACCCGGGTAAAAATAATTCGGTAAAAGGTGCAATTTGCGAAGTTCATGAAAAGTTCACTTTGGACGATATCCTCGCAATTCGTAAATCTTTCGATATTCCAAAAGGACATCCAAACAGAATGATGTATGTTCACTGGGAATGCAAACTGGAAGTCCTCGAAGAATCGGATTATTATGGTAGTACTGGCCAAATTAGACTCAACATTGCAAATCGTGTCAAAGAAGGAACTATAGAACGGGCCTTCATAGCTTCAGAATGTGAACTCACTTCTAATTTAGCTCAAGAATTCCCAACAGTTCAATTTTCGACTGCCTGTTCTGTTAGATGTTCTCATATGGCTAAAGTTTCACTTTTCAAAATTCTAAGAATCTTAGAAGCTATCGATTCAGGTAAAGATCTATCTGAATGGGAAGTCACACTCTCTCCTGAAACAATATCTACAGCTAAACGTCCAATTGAACGGATGTTATCGCTCTCTTCTTAGAATCTCTTTCTAAGTGCTACAATTGAAATAGTTACAACAGCTACAACTGTAGAGAATCCAGGTATTCCGCCACTTTCATCAGAAGACATGTCTGGATTTCCTCCAGGTAACGATGCAATTGTCAATGTTACAGGCGTTGCAGCAGATTCATTCGCTGCATATGAGAAAGAGATACTAGCTCCTTCGTTGCTTTCAACAACCCAAGTTATTCTCTCTGAAGAAACTGCAGTACCGTTTATTTCATACTGTTCTCCAGCACTAACTGTCGCTTCCGTATTGTTGATTACTTCTCCACCAGCGGTCAAAACTATATATCCACCATCAAGCGCCATACCTAGGTCTGTTTTCCACGCTTGAACTAAATCTATTGAAATCTCAGTTTTACTATTCGAAACTCCACCTACGAATATTCCTTCAGCATCCCATGCCATACCGGAATCGAAAGTGGCATTGTCATAGTAGACATATATATTTTGAAATGATTGATATTCTACAGTAACAGAGATGCTCGAACCTTGGCTTAAAGCAGTAGTAGAATTCTCTCCACCACCAAGGGCCACCTGTCCAGTCCATTCACAAGGATTACCTCGTTCCTGCTCACACGTATATTCATCACTATCTTCAAAAGACGCCATCTCTTCTCCAGTATCAGTTTCTACAGTCCATCTCATTTGCATTCTAGCGTTGTAGTCGTCATCCGTTGGATCTTCAACCCACCACATATTGAACATTACAGTTCCTGAAAGATTAGTATCATATTTTACCGTATCAGAATTCCATGTACCTATCGTTGTCCAGTCTCTACTTCTAGTCAATCCAAATAAATTATTAGTGTATGAACTCGGAGGCTTTTCTTCCACAGCTTCTCTTGTATGGTCTGTTTCAGGTGATAATTCAGAGGCTTCCTTGAGATTCAAATGTACAGTGCTTATCTCTTTGCTCGCCATTCCTTCCTCAGAATGTACAACATTTGCAAACGGCAAACTCAACATGGCGATTACTGTTATCACAAATATGACTCTTTTCACAGAACGTTCCTATTCAAGGTGTTTTTATATTATTATAGTCGGCGTCTGAAAAGCGAAACAACGACAATTGCACCCACAACTAATGAGATTCCAAAGCCCGGAATCCCTCCTTCATCAGAACCAGAATTATCGACTTCAACAATATCTCCACCCGCAGTTGAGAATTCTATCATCGATTCCGTTGCATTTGCACCCCCCATCTCTCCAATCATAAACAAAGTATAATCCATATGTATTTTCACATTATTATCTACTGGGATATCTGACCATGTGATAACCGTACTCTGAACAGTTCCATTCCCCATATCCATTCCTTCACCTTTAGATACTTGAGCAGCATTATTGTCCATTAATTCCATATATTCATCTTGAACAATTATGTAATCGTATCTCAAATTATCTTTCCAACTAACTGGCCATGCCTCTATGAACTCCATCGATACAGTTTCTCCAGATCTAGAAACTCCCATGAACGTTAGAGGTGTAGTCACAACATAATATCCTGTATCATACGTTGCATTATCAAAGAATAAATCGATATCATCCCATGTCTCTACAGTCAAATCTACACTGAAGTAATCACCAGGTTCTAACGTTATATCTACTCCAATACCAAACACTTCTTCACGTGTATATCCATCTCCATTAGGGTCATGTTCCTGCTGACAAGCTCGTTCAACTTCCTGTATACTTTCATCATTAACTTTAATCTCGAAAGTCCATATACAATCATTATCTTCATATTCTCCACTTTCGTCGTACCACAGGTTAGCAGATTCAATTCTCATTACTTGGCTGTATTCTGCCGGATCTGAAATCCATTCACTAACATGTACAGGATTACGACCCGAGGCCCCCACTCCTGCTAATTCATACTCTATATCTGCATCTACATCTTTCTTCGTTTCAGGTTCATTGGGCCCCTTTGTCTGTAATGATAATGTAGTTTCATCATCTTTCATATTGAAATGAATCGTATATTCTGGATTTTCCGTTTCATTTTCAGCATCAGCTTCACCAACGAAAATCAACATCGAAAATAGTGCTATTCCAAGGGCTAGATTTCTAATCAAGTAAAAATGTCAACTCGGGCTTGAATATATTGTTTACACTCTACGTTTCAAACTAGCAATAAGGCCAACAGACACGATTGCTAACGCGGTCGAGAATCCTGGAATACCTAGTATTCCTCCTCCACTTTCTTCGTCTCCAGCACCTCCGCCAGTTCCCGCACCTAAATTAATCAAAGTAGAAGCAGTATCTGATTCATTAGTTGAATACGAAAAAGTTACACTCGGCGCAGAGTTCACTCCTATCGGCCAAGTTATCTTTTGCCCTGTAATTTGTGAATCACCAACATTGTATTCAGTTCCAGACCCAATAGTCACTCCATCATTGGCTTGTGTTACACTATCAACAATCATGTATACAAAATATTCATCTACAGCAGTGTTTAGATTGGTTGACCAAGCCTCTACAATATCAAAAGATACTTGATTGGAATTATAAGCCCCTCCACCAAAATAAATAGCGTCTGCATCGAATGAAACGCCTGAATCGAAAGTTGCATTATCGTAATATATGTATATTTTAGCATAAGCAACGTATTCTACTTTCACAGAGAGAACTTGTCCCGCTACAAACGGCTCCGTAGAGTTAAATCCAGTTGATCCAGTCCATTCACACGGATTTCCTCTACCTTGTTCACAATTATGTTCATTTTCGTCTTCAAAATGAGCTATATCTTGACCATCAAGCATCAGAGTCCATCTATATTGTACATCTGCATAATAATCATCTGAATCATTAGGATCTTGTACCCACCAGATATTGAACTTTGCACTTCCTTCATACGTTGTATCGTATTGTACACCATCCGCTTCCCAGGTTCCTATCTCTGTCCATTCTGCAGTTCTTCCTAAATCAAACAGCTCAGAAGTGTATGCTGTTGGCGGCTGTTCTTCTTTAGCCTCTTCTGTCGTAGTTTCCGGTGAAAAGTCAGGTTTAGTTTTCAAATTTAGATGTACAGTTTGTATTCCACCTTGAAGAGTGGTCTCTTCAGCAGAGACAGTATATCCAAATGGAATCATCATCATTCCTAAAACAATCATACAAACAATCGTTTTGTTATATCCTTTCATAACCAACCTCAAGAAGGTTTCTCATCTCAAGTGAGACGATATATAGTTTTCCCGATTAAGAGGTTGTGAACGAATTCACTATATCCTCTGAAAGAATAGAACGTTATCTAAAATTAACAGAAAACGCACTCGCTAAAGTTGAGATACTATTTCCAGAAGATTCTGAAAAAAATGAGATGGCCAATAGAATACTCGAAATGGTCCGCAGTTATCACTCAGATGCTATCTTTTTCCTCAAAGAAGGTAGAGGTGATGATGCTTTCGCAGCAATAAATTATGCTCACGGATGGTTAGATGCCGGTGTAAGACTTGAATTACTAGATGGAAAGGGTGATTGGAAACTCTTCACACTACCTTAATTTGCACCAATTCTAATTGATCCATCTCGATAATGTATATGTATATGATTTTTGTGCTTTGCAGCAATATTGCTGAGTGCGTCATACACTATCTCTTCAGAAATAGATAATTTTTTGGCAGCTTCAGCGGTCGACCACGGTTTTTCTACGAAATCGTCACCACGAATATAGTCGAACACTCTTTTTTCAGTATCTGTAAGATCTTCGTATGCCATCTTATCTCTTATCCGCAAGCTGCATAAATCTATGCCGGCTCATTTAAGATTCTCAGGATTCAATGCTTCTAATTCAGGCAATATGAAGATTCCATCTTTTCGAATCATCACGTCATCGAACCATATCTCTCCGCCACCGTAATCTTCTCTCTGTATCAATACCATATCCCAATGTACATCGGATCGATTTCCGTTATCTGCAATAGTATATGCATTACCGGGAGTGAAATGAAAGCTTCCTGCAATCTTTTCATCGAACAATATATCCTTCATCGGTTTCATAATGTATGGATTGAATCCAATAGCGAATTCTCCAATATATCTGGCACCTTCATCACTGTCTAATATCTCATTTAATTTTTCAGTATCGCTTCCAGTTGCTTCAACCACTTTACCATTTTCGAATACTAGTCGAATGTCACTGAATACAGTTCCATGATACAATGTCTCTGCATTGAATTGTATAACTCCATTTACCGAATCCTTTACTGGAGCTGTAAAACACTCTCCATCCGGTATATTTCTATCACCTGCACAAGCTATAGCAGGTATATCTTTGATGGAGAACTTCAAATCGGTTCCGGGACTTTTGATATGTACTCTGTCTGTTTTTCTCATCATCGCTTCTAAAGGCTCTATCGCTTTGGCCATTTTCGCGTAATCTAGTGTACAAACATCGAAGTAAAAATCCTCAAAGGCTTCTGTAGACATTTCAGCCTGTTGTGCCATCGATGGCGTCGGCCATCTAAGTACTACCCATTTGGTATTCGTAACACGTTCTTCTAAATGTACAGGTTGTAACCACTTCGATTGATAATGCGCCATCTTTTCAGAAGGTACATCGCCCATTTCAGCTATATTTCGAGATCCACGAAGTCCTATGTATGCATCCATCTTTTTCATTCGGTGCAATTCTGTAGAGGCACAAAGTTCCATATGACTCTCATCTGTATTGACGTACATTTCTCTTAAAATTCGATTATTCTTCAAAGTAACTAACGGTACACCTCCAGCTGCACGAGCTGCTCTGATTAATGCTATAATCATCTCTTCCGGCATATCGAACGCTTCAATCAGAACATTCTCTCCATTTTTTAGTTGACAAGAATGATTAATCAAATTATGAGCCAGTTTTTCGTATCTTGAATCCATATTTACTCCAAAAATCTTCTCCCACCCATCTCTCCAACCATATCTTCTGCCATCATCTCTCGAACTTTATCCTTTTCGTGCTTAAGCAACCACATCATCTTCACAAGAGCTGTTTCAGGTAGCATGTCTCCAGTATCAATTACATTTCCTTTTACTAGTTTACGTCCATTACTGTAAACATTCATGTTGATTCCTCCTGCTAAACATTGAGAAGTCATCGCTACAGGTATTTTTCCTGCCGTTTTCAGCACCCCTTCTATCATACGCTTACCAACATGTCCTAAACCCGTACCTGCAACAATAACACCTTCCTTTCCGTCTGTAATACTCTCCCAATCTTCTAAAGTGATTGCAGGGTGTATCCAAATTAATGCTACATTCTCTTCAAAACCGGATCTAACAGTTGTCTCATTTCCAACTGCCTTGTATTGTTGTTTCCAATCTATTTTTTCAGAAATAATCCCAAGAGATTCTTCATTCGGGGTACTAAATGCTGTTCTGGCGGATGTATGTCCCTTTCTCACTCTAGTTCCTCTCCATATTGCTGAACCGTTATCAGACGTTTCTGAATGCATCACTACACACACTTCACCCACATCTGATAGGGCTGCTTTTGCACTCCCTTCTAAGTTGTCATGAGCATCCGTCGAAGGTCTATCACTCGATCGCTGACTGCCCGTTAATATTACTGGATGTGATATGTTCTCTAATTGAAACGCAAGAGCAGAAGCAGTATACGCCATAGTATCTGTTCCATGCGCTACAACAACTCCCTCTTTTCGTTCATTATGTATTTCAGCTATTCTTTCAGCAATAAGTGTCCATTCCGCAGGCCCCATATCTTCTGAAGCAACAGACAATATCGCTTCAGCATTCACATTAGCAATATTTCTAATGCCTTCCGACGACTCTATTATCTCTTCAGCAGTTTTAGCTGGGTGGACTGCACCAGTACTGTAATCAACATGCGAGGCGATGGTTCCACCAGTGCCTAATATGGTAATTCCAGGTAATTTCTCATCCCTTTTCTGTTCCGTTTTTCCTTTCTTTGGACTTTCTCCCCTCGACAACATTTCAACTTCTGCATCCTCGACAGTTATGCCTATATTGTATCCATTATCTAATTTCAAAACCAATATATCTTCTTTAGAAAAACTATGACGAGGCATCACCACTCCTTCAAATTTTCTGCCGTTACTATCTATTCTCACACGGTCATAAACATCAATTTTGTTTTCATCAAGAAACTTCTGTGAGCTTATAACCATGAAAACCACATTAAGGACAGATTTATTACAATCACCCCTCTACAGTCTTAATGGTTTCAGTTCGAAAAGGCTTAGGAAAATTAGTCAAAAGCATCAAAAATATCGGTAGTGATGCAGCTGATTATTCTGCAAGAAAGCAATTCGATAGAAGCTTAAGCAAGATTACATCAGGTTCCGACGAAGATAGAGTAACTGCCATAAAAACATTAGTTGCTCAAGTCAAGGCAGACCCTACACTAGCCGAACAAGTTGTTGATAATTTAATTTCTAGTCTAAACAGCCAACCTCCCGATTCCCAATTAGCAACTCTAGATGCTCTTCTCTCTCTACGTCAAGAAGCTACTAATCGTAAGAAAGAAATAGTCGAAGCTCTAAAATCAACATTTACAAGTCCTCATCCAAAAGTACGTGTTAATACTGCTAAACTATGGATTAAACTCTCTATATCTTCATCAGATTCACTTTCGCCAATTATGTCCAATCTTTTCAATTTAGTTCTAGATGATGATAAAGATGTAAGGTACGGTGCTGCAGATGCACTAAAACCAGTTTTAGTAAAACAAACTAAACTCTCTTTACCACACTTGAAAAAAATATTGACTAATGATGATTGGAGAATTCGGTATCACGGTATCATAATGGCCATATTCTTAGTTCGAAAGAATTCTAAAGTTTCAAAATACATTTCAAAAGAAGCTACTAGTTCGGTTGTTTTTCATAGAAGAGTGAGTGAAAAGGCTACAGAGTTAGTAGGCCTTATTGGTAAAATAGATCCACATTTAGTTTCAGATTCATTTCCTTATCTGAAAGAAGGGTTGCACAGCAACAATCCGGAATTATGCAAAGCATCTGCTAAGGCCGTGGGCCGTATAGCTTCAAATGATGCAGATTTAGTTATTTCCCTTATTCCCGACTTAGCAAGCGCATTAGAGAGTAGTAATTGGTGGGTTCATGAACAGGTTTTGAGAACTATGGGTGTTATAGGTGCACAGCGTATTGATGTGATTGAACCTTATATTGGATTAATAGAGAATCGCGTCGCCACTGGCGGTGAAGCTAAAATCCGAAAAGCTGCCGAATGGGCTTTGAAAAATATAGGGGTCCATTAATGCCAGGTCAAGGTCGTCAAGGTCCTGATTCATTTCAAAGACTAGCTCGTAGAGAAGGTTATCGCGCAAGGTCGTCCTATAAACTTTTAGATATCGATAAGAGAACGAAACTCTTCAAGAAAGGGTTTACTGTTTTAGATTTAGGGGCTGCACCAGGAGGGTGGACTCAGGTTGCATTAGAAAAAATAGGAGAAAGTGGCAAAGTATTCGCGGTAGATTTGTTGCGCATGGCTCCCATTGAAGGTGCTACAATTCTTCAAGGTGATATTTTGAATTCAGATTTCAGAAAAACTATCTTAGAAACTACAGGTTCGGTCGACGTCGTTATTTCAGATATAAGTCCAAATCTTTCAGGAAACTATTCTGTAGATCAAGCAAGAAGTGTAGAACTCTCACAAATGGCCCTCAATCTCTCAGTTGAAATGAAAGCCAAATCATTTGTTACTAAGGTTTTCCAAGGAGAAGATTTTTCAGATTTCAAAAAAGAAGTTAATACTCATTTCAAATCAGTAAGAGTGCTCTCTCCTCTCGCTTCTAGAAAGACATCAAGTGAAATTTACGTTATAGCTAAAAATAGAAAAGTATGAGATTAGGCGTTCTTTTTTCAGGAGGAAAGGATTCTTGCTATGCAATCGAACTAGCTTCAGAAGAACATGAAATATCATGTTTAATAACTGTGAATTCAGACAACAAAGACAGTTACATGTTCCACACTCCTGCTATAGAGTGGACAAAAATTCAAGCAGAATCCATGGGAATACCACATCTCTTTGGCCGAACGCCAGGCGTCGAAGAAGATGAGTTAAAAGATTTAAAAATTCTAATCAAAAAAGCCGTTTCAGATTACGGTATCGAAGGGATAGTCACAGGGGCCATTGCTTCGGTTTATCAATCAACAAGAATACAGAAAATCTGTGCAGATCTAAATCTCTGGTGTTTTAACCCACTTTGGCAAAGTTCTCAGACCGAATTACTTCTCAATTTGATTTCTGGAGGTTATGAAATATGCATAACTGCTGTTGCTGCAGACTATCTAGATGAATCTTGGCTAGGAAAACACATAACAGTTGAAACAATTTCAGAGTTGTTGGTTTTAGCTAACAAGCATAAGATAAATCCTGCTGGCGAAGGCGGCGAATTTGAAACCTTTGTTTTGAACTCTCCATTATTTAAGAAAAAATTGTCGATAACTGATTCACTTCGGCATTTTTCTCGAGATTCTGGCAGATTGGAGATAAGGGGGGTTGATTAATTTTGATTATTTCTATTATCAGCACATGTAGTGAGAAATTAAGTGAAAGAGAATTCGTAGATCCTATTATCAATCTCGTAGAAAATATTTCAACTACAACTATCATTAATTATTTTCATTATACTGATTTAGACCAATCTTCAATTTTAAATTCTGATAGAATAATAATTTGCGGGACTTCACTTCAAGATGATAAATATCTCAATAATATAGATAATTTTCAATTTATCACATCTTCTAAAATTCCAACATTAGGTATTTGCTCCGGTTTACAAGTTATTTCTCTTCTGGGTGGTTGTAATATAGTAAATAATAGAGAAATAGGTATGATTGAAGTAACGACGTTATTAGAAAATAAACTCTCCAAAGGCCACTTTCAAGCATTCTCACTACATAATTTCAGTATTTCAGAAAATTCTACGCTAAAAATATTAGCATCTTCTACTCATTCACCTCAAATAATTAAATTAGATAATATTCCAATGTATGGCGTTTCTTTTCATCCAGAAGTTCGCAATGAAGAAATAATTTCTAATTTTCTCGACTAATTCGTCTTTAAATTTTGAAGTAGATTTTTAGCTGTTTTAGGCGTAAAACCGCTTACTTTAGCCAATTTCTCAACATCCATTTCTTTTAAATCATCTAGATTACGAATACCGGAATCGTATATCTTTTCTGCTTTAACTTTTCCAAGCCCTTTGATCTTAGAAGCCTGCTTTACAAACATATCCTTAGTTAATCGGCCATCAGCATCTGCTGCATCTTCAGAAAAGTTTCCTTCTTGAATATCTCGCCAATCTTTACTAATTGTGGCTATTTCTTCAAGGCTACTCACATGCAAGTTAAACCATTCATCTCTGGCTCTTATGGCTGCTTTTGCAAAATTAAGCTCATCTTCCATATCTTGAGATATACTTAGTAATCTTTCATACTTATCTGCTTGACCCTTAACAGTATCTTCAAAATCTTTTACTTTAGGTTCATATTCAGAGGATATCTTAGTCTGTTGCTGTATCTTTACTTCGAAATTTCTTAGTTTATTGTCTCTATCTTGAAGTAGCTCTTCCAATGAATTTATCATTGTTTTTTTGGTATCTACTTCAGTCTCTAATTTCGATATTCTATCTAACGACGCATTCAGGTCCTTTTCTTGTTGCTCATAAGCATCCCACAACTTTTCCAATCTCTCTTGTTCATGCGCCAATCCTCGTTCTAATTGAGTTATCTTTAAATCTGAATCTTCTTCCACAGGCTTTCCTCCTATTTGTTTATCAGGCCTCCCGATAAATAAACTACCTCTTGTTAGGTATCTATGAAGTTTCACACCGGTTGCGGCAAAGTATCATCTAAATCTCATCAAAAATTACTGTCATTATTGGATGAAAATTTAGCAATATTCGACGCGACTGCTGTTTGTGGAGAGTTTCATCTTAATCAGTGTGCATTATTGGCAGCCCAAGCTCATGAAAATGGCTACAATCTTTCAAAAACCAAAAGCTCAGAAGTCTTACTCTATCTATCAGCTCAGAGACAAGTAACTAAATCTATCAAATACGCAGGCATATCAGAACAAACCTCCACCGTTGCCTGGGTTTCCTTCAACTCCCCTCCTGATGAATTAAAAACACTAATAATCGAAGATCATTCCGTTATTTCTGAAAATAATTTTAATTATGAGAAATTCGGCCTTTCTAAGAAATTAATATCCAGTCTCTCTAAAACAGAATTAACAAAACTAGTAACAACAAAATGTGCAACATTACCAGTTAGACAAAAAAAATAGTTCCGTAGCAGAGGCCTCAACGTTAGCTGAGACCTCTACCGGTTATCTGTCTTCAACTAAAAATTTAGTCGCCGACTAAGTTGTCCCAAATGGCTATTCCGCCGACAGCTCCTAGAACAGGACCAGCGATCGTGTTCCACTCAATGTCGCCAAAGCCAGTACCATCGACGGTTAGGGCAGCATAAAAGTCGCCACCGAAGTCGAGGGCAGGGTTTACATCGAATCCTAGAAGTACTACTAGGAATAGTGCGCCACCTGCAGCCCAGCTAGATCCGATATCGAATCCACCTTTGGTTACATTCATGAGAACCATCATGAAGAATGCAGTTCCCACAAAGGCAGTTACTATGACTTTTCCATTTCCATCGTCCATGCCGGATACACCGTCATCAGACATTGCAAATGCAGCCACAGTTGCACCTAAACCTTGACCGATTAGGTACGCTACCGTGTCGTCTTGATCCATATTTCTGGACATATAGTTACCAAGTGTCACGGCAGGGTTGACGTGACATCCGGAAACCGGCCCGATGACCATCATCAAGCCCATCAGAGCTATACCGAACGCTAAAGCAGTGTTCAGTGCATCTCCTCCATCGGCAACGCTAAGACCTATGAAAACCAAGAAAAAGGTTCCTAGGAATTCAGCGCGTACCGCTCTCATATCAGTTTTTTCAAACATTCAATGACACCATCACGTTGGCTTTTGTGGGGTATATAAGGATTATGGCCTCTTTATTCAGTACTTTAATCTGCTGTCCCACCGAAGATAAAAAAATAATTTTAGTAGTGTATAAACATCATTCCGTCATTTTTTTCTTTTCACTACTTTTCCGTTTCCGCTACACATTTTCTTTTTTCGTATTCAGTACACTTTCAAAAGCATCTCTATCACTAAAAATCATTAATAAAGCTACAATAGAAAGAATAGATCCTATCATGAACCCATAACTTAAGATTCCAGTAATGGCTCCTATTGCTGCCATACTAAAATCACTCTTTCTAAGTGCAGCAATACTACCATAAAACGTTATTACCGAAAACAGAATAATCAGTATAGATAATACTAGACTAACTTCTGCCGGATTATCCACTTCAAA
Source organism: Marine Group III euryarchaeote CG-Bathy1 (assembly GCA_001875425.1). Lineage (GTDB taxonomy): Archaea > Thermoplasmatota > Poseidoniia > MGIII > CG-Epi1 > UBA102. The sequence goes on from MIYU01000001.1 coordinate 80,785, forward strand.
CGTTTTATCTATATATTCACAATTATTGCCACAATCCCCCTCTTCTAAAATAGCGTTCACAACATTAATTCTACCCACTTCCAAGTCAACTCTCTGAGTCTGTTCTTCATAATTTTCTAAATTAAATATAATTTCCCGTATCCCACTTTCTACATCGTAGATGTAGAATCGTCCCTGTTCATTTGTAGTCCATGTCCAATTTTGACCATCCATTGTTATTTCTACATCTTTCAACGGATTTCCTTCATCTGTCTGTACTACTCCCTCTAAGTTAACTAAACCAACATCATCCACTATCGTTTCATATTCTGTCCAATGCATAAAATAAGTTCCACCTGCAAAAAATCCTAATAATGATACTATTACCAATATAATTCCAGCCCAAGCGGTGTTTCCATCAGGATTCCAAAAGTTGTTTATCGCGTTTTCATACTCAAAATTTCTCGAAGACGCGCCCTTTCCACCCTTTACAATATTCTTAATCTCACCTATTTTTCCCATTATCTTCTCTTTTTTCATTTCCTTTTTACTTTCTACAAGCTCCTTTTTTGCTTCTATTTGACCATCCTTGATAGAAAATACGTCTTCACAAGCAGGACATGATATTTTTTCTCCAAAAGAAGTTTTTATCTTCATAGATTGCCCACAGCTCGGGCAATTCACCATTTTTGATTCAGAAGATGTCATATTTTGTTTTTTAACTAGAAACTAGTATTTCACTCTTAACTTTTATTTCATAAGTTCCCGAATATGCTATTCCAGGAAGTCCTTCCATACCTGATCCCGATACTTTGATAACCCATTCTCCAACAATAGATGGACATGGAATAATCCAACTTATCTCTAAACCATCATCCCTATCATTCCAATTCGCCAAAGTATATCCTTCACAAAACTCTCTACCGTCAGGCGCTATTATACTACATTCAAAAGATCCTGCAGGTCCGGCGTTAATATCTTCTCCACCCAACGCTTCATAATCAACTTTTACTTCTATTACTAAAAATCTAGAATCTTCAGGAATTTGAAAGTCATGTTCATATTCTTCCCACGTTATATCTTCGAAAACTTCTTCAAAATCGAACGGATCTTCTAAAAATGCTTGGACGGCAGTGTTGAACACACTTTCGTTCGTAGTACTTTCCGGAGCAAAATTACCATTCGCTTCCATAAGTGTGGCTTGTTGATATTCTACTTCTTCATCAGGGAGTATGTTGTCCATTATACTATCAACTGCTGGAACGTCTATGCAACCGACGGTCAGGGCTAGTATCAGTAGTGCGGTGTGTTTTCTCAACGTTTCACTTATTCCACAGACTCACGTTAAAGCTTATCGTTTCTTATTTATAAGGGTGGTTAAGCCATAAAACCCTATCTGGTTAACGGTCTGTGGACGACCTACGTCAAAAGATTACCGATTTGGCACTTTCAGATGCGTTAAAGCACGGTTCCGCAAACTCCAAGTCGGTCCTAGGAAAGTTGTTGGGCACTACTCCCGCTCTACGAGATAAAATACCACAAATCAGAGAATTAATAGAGGAAATTATTTTAGAAGTTAATAATCTTACAATAGATAAAATTACACAATTAGCTCCAAAACCGATAGTTAAATCTAAAAAGAAAGAAGAAAAATCATTACCGCCATTAGAGATTAACGAAGCACCCGTATTCCGTTTCGCACCAGGTCCAAGTGGCCCATTGCATTTAGGCCATACCAGAGCAGTCTCCCTGAATGCCGAGTACAGGGACGTTTACAACGGAAAATTAATCCTCCGTATAGAAGATACTAATCCTAACGCTATAGACAAAGACGCATATGATCTAATTCCAAAAGAAATGGAATGGTTGGGCGCTAAACCGGATGAAATATTCATACAATCTGATCGCATGGATATTTATTATGACGATATCAAAACTCTGCTAGCATCTGGTCACGCATATGTCTCATTCACTCCTGCAGAAGAGTGGAGAGATTTAAAACGTAAAAGTAAAGCAGATAATTATAGAAATTTATCCTCTAAAGCTCAATTAGATGCATTTGACAAACTTCTAATCGAGGGTTCGGGAATTGTCGTCATAAAAACCGATTTAGAAGATCCAAATCCTGCATTGAGGGATTTCGTCGCTTTCAGAGTTGTAGAGGATAAACATCCTAGGCAAGGATTAAAATATCGTCTTTGGCCAACTTATAATTTCGCAGTTTCAATCGACGATTATCGTTTAGGAATAACTCACGTTTTAAGAGGAAAAGATCATTTAAATAATACTGAAAGACAAAAATGGATTTACAAATATATGAAATGGAAAGAGCCGTATTTCATACATTATGGGTTGGTATCTATGCCTGATACTCTCTTAAAAACATCAGAAATCAAGAAAAGAATTTCTGAAGGAATTTATGAAGGGTGGGATGATTGCCAACTAGCCACAGTTCAAGCATTAAGTAAAAGAGGCTTCAAATCTCAGGCAATCAGAAAATTTTGGATTAACGGCGGAATCAAAGAAGTAGATATCACCTTTTCTTGGTCCAATTTAGAAGCTGTCAATAAATCAATTATCGATTCTACCTCTAAACGTCTTTTTTTCGTACCAAACCCTATTCAGTTTTTCTTCGAAACACCTTCTGAAATAGAAAAATCAGCACCCCTTCATCCAGATATTCCAGAATGGGGCGTCAGAAGTGAAACGATTTCTTCTGCATCTAAAATTTATCTTTCCAAAGAAGATACATCTTCATTGAAGGTGGGTGCTGTTATTCGATTAAAAAATCTATGCAATGTTACTTTTCACGAAGATAAATTAGTTTATCACGGCACAGATAATATCAAAGGAACTCCAATTTTTCAATGGGTTTCTGATAAAAATATAAATCTATCTTTGCATTATTCTGACGGTACCAAAATCGAAGGTTTAGTTGAAGATAAAGCAATTTCATATATCCACGAAACCGTTCAATTTGAAAGATTAGGTTTTGCTACTTTGAACAATTCAAAAGCAAACCTCAACGCTTTTTACCTCCATAAATAAGTATTTTTTCACTTTATTTTTTTAGAAGACATATATTTAAACTAAGGGAACATTTTAAAAGGCTATTATTGATACAGCTGTAAGGTATCTAAATGGTTTCTAAGTCAGATGACTATAAAGCACAGCAAATACAAGTTTTAGAAGGACTCGATCCAGTTCGAAAAAGACCTGCAATGTATATAGGTTCAACAGGCAAAGGAGGTCTTCATCATTTAGTTTACGAAGTTATTGACAATTCTATAGATGAAGCAATGAATGGCCATTGTAATAATATTCTAATAACGCTTCATGATGATGGTTCTTGTTCTGTTAAAGATGATGGAAGAGGAATCCCTGTAGATCCACATAAGCAATACAAAATTCCTGCCGTCGAATTGGTTATGACTAAATTACACGCCGGCGGTAAATTTGATAACGATACTTACAAAGTTTCAGGAGGCCTTCACGGGGTTGGAGTTTCAGTCGTTAACGCACTTTCAGAATGGCTCGAAGTTACAATACATAAAGATGGTGGAGAATATCATCAAAAATACAAAAAAGGCGTTACTGCTTCTAAATTAAAGAAAATAGGTACTTCAGATATCTCAGGAACTGTAGTTCGTTTCAAGCCAGACGCTTCTATTTTCGAAACAGTAGTTTTCGATAAAAGTGTTTTAACAGATAGATTCAGAGAATTAGCATATCTCAACGCAGGCCTTTCTATTACAATCCAATCAGAAGGCGGCGCAAGTAAGACTTTTCATTACAAAGGGGGACTTTCTCAATTCGTTTCTTATTTAAATAAAGGTAAAACGGGCATCACCAAAGAACCTCTCGTTATAGATGGCGAAAAGAACGATGTACAGGTTTCCGTGGCACTTCAATGGACGCAAACTTACAAAGATAATATTCACAGCTTTACTAACAATATCGCTACTAGAGAAGGTGGAACACATCTCTCCGGTTTCCGTTCTGCGCTAACTAGAACTTTAAACAACGTTTCAAAGAAACGTAATTTCTTGAAAGGAGAACAGAAGTTAGAAGGTGGCGATATTACAGAAGGGCTAACGGCTATCATCTCAACTAAAGTTCCTGAACCTCAGTTTGAAGGTCAAACAAAAACAAAATTAGGTAATTCAGAAGTCAAAGGTATAGTTGATACAATAGTTTCCAAGGCCCTCAATGAATATTTTGATGAAAACCCCACTGAGTGTGCAGACATAATCAACAAATGTATCCAATCATACAACGTTAGAGAAGCAGCTAAGAAAGCAGCAGATATAACTAGAAGAAAGGGTCTCTTGGAAAGTAGTGCGTTACCAGGAAAACTTACAGATTGCCAAACTAAAGTTCCAAGCGAATCAGAATTATTCATAGTGGAGGGAGATTCAGCAGGCGGGAGTGCAAAACAAGGTCGAGATTCTTTTTCCCAAGCAATTTTACCTCTTAGAGGAAAAATATTGAATGTTGAAAAAGCGAGACCCGACAAAATGCTTGCCAACAATGAGATTCAAGCACTCATAACTGCAATAGGTTGTAACATCGTTCTAAGTGAAGAGGATGAATTCAAACTCGATGATGCTCGTTATCATAAAATAATCATAATGACTGATGCAGATGTTGACGGTGCCCACATCCGTACTCTATTGCTTACTTTTGTGTTTAGATATATGTACGATTTAATTAAAGCAGGTTATGTTTACATTGCACAACCGCCCCTTTACAAGATTAGCAAAGGTAAAAAGTTTGAGTATGCATATAGCGAAGAAGAGATGATGGCTATACAAAAGACAATGCCAAATTCTTCTCTGCAAAGATACAAAGGTCTCGGTGAAATGAACCCATCTCAACTTTGGCAAACAACCATGGATCCAGAAACACGAACGCTTCTACAAGTTTCTGTTGATGATTTCGATTTAGCCGATAAATTATTTACAGATCTTATGGGAGATGATGTAACTCCTCGTAAGGAATTTATTGAAGCTCACGCAAAAGAAGTAGTGAATATCGATATTTAATTTATCTTTTCAATTTCTCCATAACTTTTGGAAACTGTTCGTAAAATCTTTCTACATCCGACGTTGGTATTGAAAACGAGACTCTAATGAATTTCTCCCCAAATGTTGCCGATACATAGTCTCCCGCTCTAACGAATATCTGGTGCTGATATAACAATTCATTTTGAATATCATTTCCATTTATACCAGTTTTTTCAATATCAATCACCATCATGGTAGCAGCAGAAGGGTATACTGGCAGATATGCTTCCGGTACCATTTCTACAGCATCCCTTATCATTTCTTGATTTAGATTACAGGTCTTTATCATGCCTGGTAACCATTCATTTTTCGTTTCTAGTGCAGCAACTGCTGCATGTTGTCCTAAGATATTAATTCCCAAGTCAGCAGACATGTGTCCTTTGATATCTTTTATGAAATCTTTGGGTCCTACTAATGCTCCAACACGTAGCCCTGCTAACCCACAATTTTTCGAAACCGAATAAACCACTATAGTCTTTTCAGGATAATATTTCGTTGTTAATACATGATTTGGTGCAAAATCTCTATACGTTACATCATTCACAATCCACAAGTCATTCTCTCTGGCTAAATCACATATTTCTTTTATCTCTTTTTCCGGGTATGTAGTGCCTAGTGGATTCAAAGGATCAATAAGTAGTATAGCTTTAGTTTCAGGAGTTATTGCTTTTTTAATTTCATCTATACTGTATCTAAAATTATTACCATATATCGGTATATCTGTAGTTTTTGCACCACCTATTTTGGCAAATTTATGTATTATAAAATATGAAGGATCAGAAGTAATCATTTGCGAACCTTCTGGTAACAAATATCTCATCAAACAGTATAATCCTTCAGTTCCTCCATTAGTTATATGTAAATCATATTCTGGAAGTTTTAAATCATCTAAAATCAATCTCTTTAATTCATCTAATCCTGCTGCAATCGGATATTTGCTATACTCTCCCGAATCAACAATTTCTCTAAGTCTTTCTTTTACTAGTGGATGTGTCGGTAAGTGATTTGTATTCTGAGCCATCCAAGCGATGTCATCTCTTGCATGTGCGTATTCAAATGGATTAGTCATGTTATTTCTCTGCAGCTCAAATTATCGAGTTTTGAGGAGTTGAGATATTAAGATAACATAAATAAGCAATTGCTCTACTTGCACGTTACTATGAGTCAATCGTTTTCCACGAATTCTAATTTGATTCGTTGGTTCAGATTCGTAGGTGCAGATTTTTGGATGGTCGCCTTATTTCCATTTTATATCGGTTTTGTAATATCTTCTAAAACCTTCTTTTCCTCAAATTTACTTTACGGAATCCTTTCTATCTGTTTTCTCACTTCTTCCACTTTCGTACTTAATCATATTTTAGATATAGAACTCGATAAGCAAAATCCACGCAAATCCTTTAGTTTACTTGTTAGAAATGATATTTCACTAAAGAATTCATTTATACTTTTTATATTTTTATCATTATTCTGTTTATTATTTTCTTTAGTTGTAAATTATGGGTTTGTTCTATGTATTTTAGGTTTGATTTTAATCTCTTTAATGTATAATATTTCACCGTTTAGATTGAAAAATAGACCCTTTCTTGATATTCTTTGTCATACTTTAAGTCTTGGAATTCTATGTCCAATTGCTGGTTGGTGTTTATCAGATTCTTCAGGTATATTTAGTGCATTTTCAAATTTTCCATTTCTTTATTTAATTTCAATATCATTTTACGTTACGGCCTTACACAGCCCTACTATGGCTGTAGATTTTAATGCAGATATTAATTCCGGAGCTACTACTTTCGCTACTAAGTTCGGTGCTGAAAGAACAATGCTTTTTTCTTGGCTATTAACTACAGCCGGAGCGTCTATTCTTTTCATTAGTGGATATTTAGTAATCGAACCATGGAGTTCACGTATTTTTCTATTAACTGCTTGGATTTTACCATTGGAAGTTTTGGTTCATTACTACGTTTTACCAATAAATGAAATTCCTACTTATTCAACAGTTTTTCGAGGCTCCATTATTTTAGCTACAGTTGAAGCATTTTTCACGCTCTTTTTTCTATATCTTTATGTTTCGGAAGCACCTCTGCTCTGAACACTCAACTTTTTCTACATCTATTCTATATTCTGATTGATGCTACTTATTCTAGGAACTGCACACGTTTTAGATTTATCCATAGGAATAGAGCGCGCCATTCGAGATTTTAATCCAGATATTGTTGCTTTAGAGTTAGATAAAGATCGTTGGGCTGCTCTCAATTCTCCGTCTTCTTCAAATACAGAAGGTCCTTTATTTGTTAAAATCCTCGCTTATTTACAAAAACGACTTTCAGAAGTTTTTGGTAGTCCTCCCGGGTCCGATATGTTAGCTGCAGCCGATGTAGCTAGAAAAACAGGTGCATCTTTAGCCTTCATCGATTTACCTATTATTCCAGTTTTACAAAAATCATGGAACTCTATGTCATTAAAGGAAAAATCATTCTTGTTTTTCGAAATGTTCTCGTTATCTTTAGGATTTCAAAAAGTAGATAAACAAATGGAAAATTCTGAATGGGATTTTAGTAAACAATTGGACGAATTTGCTATTCGTTACCCAACTCTTAAGGAACAATTAATAGATAGACGGGATAAATTCATGGCCCTTTCCATTATTAAATTATTTAGACAACAAACTAAAGAAAATCCAATCCGAATAGTTGCAGTCGTCGGTGAAGGGCATTTAGAAGGACTTTCCAGTTCACTCTCTAGTTTAAATCCAAAAATCATACATCTTAAAGATTTAATAAAAATGTGCGAAGGAGATTCTTATACACTGACAATTCAGCCTAATTGATAGATTTAACCGGTCTATGCGCTCCACACGCTTCACAATTTAATGTTAAAGTCCTACCATTTCTACCAAACTGAGTATCTGGCCGTTCACATTCCTCACATATGACAAAAGAAGATATGTATGTCGCTATTCTTTTTACAATTTTATCGGTTGGCACCTTTCCTTGAAGAATTAATCTTCTTCCTTCAATAGTTCCTGCAGTACCAATTTCTCTTAATAGATATGTTGAAAAATGTTGTTCTTCACGTCTTAAAGATTCCAATATTTCACCAAAGTTTTTCAATATGGTCTTTTTTCCTTCATGCATTATTTCCGGCTTCGGCGGTTGAAACCTTTCCGTGTCTATCATAACTTCTTCTAGGCCTTTTCGAGCCCTTTCCAACAGTTTTTCGTAGTCTAAATCCACGCCTTATCATAGGACCCAGTTCATAAAGAACTAAGTTCGCTTTAAATGTCCATAAATCAGTCCTATAGAATAGCCAAAATGTTGTATAAACATCACTATCGGAGCATACAGGGCCTGTTTGATTGATTTAGTCTGTTTTCCTATTAATAATCCTATCATACCTAATATAGCAAAATACAGTATTGTTATTCTCAAAGGAAGAATCATCGGTACTAATCCATGAAAATATTCAGCTTCTTCTATATAATTTGAAAATGCAAGTGAATATAATCCAAACATAAATACAGATGCAATCAGAAAGAGATAATATCTAGGATGAAAACTACTTGGATGCATTTTAGTCACCATGGCCCTTGTAGCGCCATAGTTGAACATCTGTTTCAAAAATTCAATAGGTCTCGAACGTCGGTGATGCCAAACAACAACATCAGGTGCATATAGGATTCTAAAGCCTCTCTTTTTCAATCTTATATCAAATTCAACATCTTCTCCAGGCCACAGTTGTTCGTTAAACTCAACCTCATTAAAAACAGATTTTTTAAGAATATAATTACAAGTTGGATTATGATCTATTTCAATAGCCTTTTTTCTTTTAATCGTATATCTAAATGAAAATAAAAATTTCGAACCAAAAATTCTTCCAACAGCTTTAGCAAATGGCAATTCCTCTTCAGGTGTAAAATTCGGCCCTCCTACTCCTATAAATTCACTTTCTTTCTCTATATATCCTACAGCATTACTCAACCAATCTTCTCTAAGTAAAGTATCATCATCTGTAAATGCTATCATTTCGCCTTTCGCTTTTTGAACGCCAATATTTCTTTTATGACCTGCTGGTACATTTTTGTAAATTGTTTTAATATCTATATTATTTTCTTTAGCAATTTCTACAGATCTCTTAATTCTGTTAGTTTCATGATCTCCTATTATTATAATTTCAAAATTTTCTACTCCATAATCTAGCTTTGCAGCCGTTTTTACAACACCCTTTAGAAATTTAGTTTTCCCCAATGTTGGAATCACTATACTGACAAATGGAGGACCCTTCACATTTTGAAAAATTGCAGTCCTTTAAAATAACTAGTGACTGCCCACTATTTTATTAATCTTGAAAGGTTATGCCTTTTTGAGGTCAAAGATTTAAATGGAATCTCTCGTTAGCGATTATGCAGTTTTAGACAGTTTAATGAGATATAGAGTAAGGGACATTCTCTTGGTTTCTAGTCCATACGATTATTTTACATTAGAACAAGACGGCCAACTAAATGAATTACTTCTAACAGAATATAAAGATTTGAATTTATCCTCCTATCCTAGAATAACTCATGCTCGATCCGGTGAAGAGGCTTTACAATTAATCAAGAAACACGATTTCGACGTTGTTGTTACTATGGCTCGCGTTGGAGAAATGGAAGTACACGTTTTCGCCACACTAGTAAAAAAAGTACATCCAAATCTTCCTGTTATTTTCCTCGCTTATAATACACGAGAACTTGCACTTTTCAAAGAAAGTGCTGAACTCGATAGAATCTTTGTTTGGTCTGGTGATGCTCGTATTTTACTAGCCATAATCAAATTAATAGAGGATGAAAAAAATGTAAATTACGATACCGTTAATGGCGACGTAAAAGTAATAATTCTCGTTGAAAATTCAATAAGATTTTATTCTTCTTACTTACCTCTTTTGTATCGTGAATTATTAAAACAAACCAGAAAAGCCACAGAAGGAGAACTCAATTTACACCATAAATTGCTTCGAATGAGGGCGAGGCCTAAAATTTTACTAGCAACAACTATGGAGGAATCTCAATCATTTCTAAAATTATACAAAGATAGAATTTTAGGTATAATTACAGATTATAGATTCCCTCAAAATGGTAAAACTAATCCTGAAGCGGGGGCTCATTTAATCAGACGTGCCAGAAAAAAAATGAATACGTTACCTATTATGTTACAATCTTCAAGAGACGAAGCAAGAAAAGTTTCCGAAGAACTCAATGTTTCCTTCATCGATAAAGAAGACGTCTCTTTACACAAAGGTCTTAGAAATTTTATGAGAACTGAATTAGGATTCGGCGATTTTATTTTCAAATTACCTAACGGTGAAGAAATAATACGAGTTTCTAACACTAAAGAAATGATATCGCAACTTTCGAACGTACCTTTAGATTCTATCAAATTTCATGCAGAAAATAATCACTTTTCAACGTGGTTTGAAGCTAGAACTGAATTCAATTTAGCTTCAATTTTACGAAGTCGTTCTATGTCTGATTTTCCTACTTTAGAACAGATTAGAGATTATCTAATTGAAAAAATAAAGCAATTCGAACACGAACAAACTATCGGAACTATAGCCGATTATTCTACTGATTTTATACCAAGGGAAACTGATTTTTTCCGAGTCGGCAGCGGTTCCTTAGGTGGTAAGGGACGTAGTCTTGCATTCTTCAATTCATTACTGTCAAATCTAAATTTAAAGGAAAAATACCCCACAGTAAATATCAGAATCCCACGTACTCACGTTATAACAACAGACGTTTTCGATGAGTTCATAGATTCTAGTAATTCCTCAGATAAATTATATGGCAATATTTCAGATGACGATGTCATAAATATATTCTTAGAACACCGTTTACCTGAATCCATTTACAAAGATTTAAAATCTATTATTTCACGAGCTAAGTACCCTCTAGCTGTTAGATCTTCAAGTCTTTTAGAAGATTCCCAACACCAACCCTTTGCAGGCGTATATAGAACATACATGCTCCCAAATAATAATAAAGATTCTAAGATAAGATTACATCAACTTGCTAACGCTATCAAACTCGTTTTTGCATCCACGTTTTTGAAAGATTCTAAAGATTATATTTCAGCCACCCCTAATCGTATCGAAGAAGAAAAAATGGCAGTCGTAGTTCAGGAACTTTGCGGGTTTGAAAATAACGGCGCCTATTATCCTACAATATCTGGCGTGGCACGTTCCTATAATCATTATCCAATAGGCAGTATGAAACCGGAGGAAGGTGTAGTTTCAGCCGCTCTCGGTTTAGGTAAAGCGGTAGTGGAAGGTGAAAAAGTTTTCAGATTTTCTCCATCTCATCCAAAATCTTCATATCGTCCTTCAGAACCAGATGAATATGTGCGCGCTTCTCAATCTCATTTCTGGGCAGTAGATACTTCAAAAGAAATTCAAGACATTAATACAAATCCAGAACATTCTTTAACAAAACTCAAAATCGAAAGAGCAAAAGAAGATATGCAACTTCACTCAATAGGTTCAATTTATTCTCCTGAAAATAATGCAATATATGACGGTCTTTCACGAGAAGGTATTCCTATAGTTTCATTTTCTGGGATTTTGAAAGATAATAATTTTCCATTTTCTGATATTATTAACACATTTTTAAAAATAGGAGAAGAGAGTATGGGCAATCCCGTCGAAATCGAATTTGCTGCTAATGTAGATATTACATCAGATATTCAAGAATTCATTTTCTTACAGGCCCGTCCTTTAGTTTTAGAAACTGCAATAGCTGATTCAGATTTTGAAAATATAGATGGTAATATTATTTTACGTTCTACTAATTCTTTAGGTTCTGGAAGTATAGAGCATATTCGAGATATTGTTTTCATAGATCCAACAACTTTCGATAGATCCCTTTCTGATAAAGTTCCTAAAGTTTTGGAAAAAATCAATAAAAAACTAATCAGCGACGGACGTCCTTACTTACTCATAGGTCCTGGTCGTTGGGGTTCCTCTGATCCATGGCTTGGAATTCCAGTTAAATGGGGCCAAATATCAGGTGCACGAACCATTGTTGAATGCCCTTTGGCCGATATCCCAGTAGATCCTTCTCAAGGAGCTCACTTTTTCCAAAATATAATTTCTTTCAATGTGGGGTATATCACTCTATCTGAAAGTGACGATATCTTAGATTGGAATTGGTTAAATAATCAAAAAATAGAACGTTCTGGTCAAGTTAATCACATTCAACTTAAAAATCCTCTCAAAATTCTTTTAGATGGTCAATCTCGCAGCTCAGTTATATTATCAGATTAATCATCATAATAATATATGTCAAACCAAAGTTCAAATGGCACTTCAGTTGCCCAAGTCGATCTTTCATGTCTAATCTCTATTGTCCATTCACCTAATTCTTCTTCATCATCAAATTTTCCCATCCAATAATCAATTTTCAAATGGTAAATCTGTGTTGTATTTTCTTCGTCATGGTTCTCCCAATAACAAACACCCTCATCATCTTCTTCGGTTCCACATGCAGTTCCATTAGGGAAATAAAGCCAAATATCTAAATCATTTCCATGTGAATTTCCTGCATTATATTTGAGAGTCACTTCTACTTTTTGAACTCCCCAGCTATTAATGGGCATAGTATATTCTGGGTCATTATCTCCATCTGTGTCCTTGACTTCTCCTTCTATCGTTGCATTATAATTGACATATATTTTAATCGCATCTCGGCTACCAGTTGTATCAGTTTCACCTTGATCATTAGTAATTTTTAGATATATCCAATAAACACCTCCTTCAGCAAACCCGTATTCAATTTCAGCTGTTTGTGTTTCTTCTTCACTTTGAAATCCATCACCAGATTCGTATGAAAAATCCCATTCATATTTTATTATTTCACCATCACCAGCTGTCGATTCTTCCGCTGTAAACTCAAAATATACAGGGTCATTAGGATGCGCTACACCACGATCATTTCCATCTAAAGTATCCACTACAGCAACTGGAGCATTTTCAGGTTCATTCACAGTAATAGTTTTATCTACTGAATCTTGGTCAATTCCATCACTTACTGTTAGTCTAACGACATAAACACTTTCATCATAGTATGTCCACACAACATCCTTTCCAACTCTGTCTCGATCATCATTTGTTACGCCATTGCCATTAGCATCTTCATTCGGATCAAAATCCCACCAATATTCCAAAGTATCGCCATCTTCATCAGTAGAATCTTCGCCTGAAAACTGTATTTCTGTATTGGTTTCAAAAGGGCCGTTCCCTCCCGCTATACTGATTTTTGCTTCAGGAGGGTTGTTAGGAGGTTTTTCCTCGTCTATACATCCAGCAGTGAAAATTAGCAGTCCAACCAGTATGGCAAAGCTACCTCTCATATGTAGTTTCATATTTACTCATATTTAACATTCACCCATCTTCTTTTTTTCTTCCTTTTTGTGTAAATATGGTGCAGGCGCTGGGATTTGAACCCAGGTTGAGGGGTTGGAAACCCCTAGTCATGCCAGACTAGACCACGCCTGCTTTAATCCAATCTAAGTTGCGTTTGGCACCCAGGGCAAGCTACAGTTATTGGTCTTGTTGGATCACTAACCATAAGTTGTGTTTGACAAGTTGGACACGCTACAGTAACTCCTTGTTCGGAAGCCGGTGTCTCTGGTGCCGGTGCCGCTTGTTCATCTTCTAATGTTATGGTAGCTGCACATGATGGACACTGCACAGATATCGGTCTTCTTGGATCAGTAATATTCAAAGGAGTTTGACATCCACTACAATTCACAGTCACTCCACCTCCATCAGGCATATCCATTGCCGGTGCAGCTGCTCCAGAATCATAATCTGCCGGTATATCTCCCCATTCGTCTCCAGTATCAGTTGCAAAGTCAGATGGGGCTGTCATTCCTTGGTCAAACTCCTGATTAGCAGCACCCTTTGATTTTTGTTTTAGGAAGTAAACAGAAGACCCTCCTATCCCTGCTAAAAGTACAGTGCCCACTATTACTAATGGTAGCCAACTAGGATAACTAGATCCACCTATAGTAGTTTCTTCAGGCGTTTCATCAGTCAAACCCGACGAGACTCGAAAATCAATAGTCGTTTCAGATGTAAAACTTCCTTGAGAACCTAAAGATGTCGCTACAATGGTTAGGGTGGCTTCTTGAGTTTCAGAACCTTCAGGAGCTCGAACAATAATATTCACCCATTTCTCTTCTCCCGCTTCCAATGACATATCTCCAGAAAATTCAATAGTCCACGTATTGGTATCCCATCCAGGGCCAGCAAAATACGAGAATGAAACTATATCTGTAGAGCCTCCTCGATTTTCAACTTTAATATATGATTGCAGAGCTTCATCCTTATTTGCACTTATTAGTATTTCACTACTAGTTGTTGAAATATATATGTTATAATCTCCCTTAATTACAATTGTTGCAATTACTTCAGCAGAATTAGTATCACTCTCTCCACTCACACTCGCATTGAATTTAATACTATAACTTCCAGGCACAGTATCTTCTTGAGGGGTTATCGTCATAGTTACAGATTCTTCCGTAAATTCTTGCACGGTAATACTTTGATCTTCAGGAGTATCCCATCCTATTGCTATGTCGCTTACAACTAATTCTACAGTTACTTCTTCAGACCATTTATTGAAAATATCAAAATTAAAATTTACAGGTGCAAAAGAACCATCATCTCGGGGTTCTCTCTGTATGGTGGCTGGACTCACATCTAAATCCACACCTCCACGAACACGTACTACTGTAGTGAAATTCATATTTGTTGTTATTTCATCATTGTTTCCAGATGTGGCAATTAAAGTTAAATTATCGTACTCTCCAAATTCAACATTTTCACCCACCGTACTAACTTTAACTTGAACTACTACACTTTCAAAAGCATCTATTTCTACAGAATAAGTTTCACCACCTACGCCACCAGTTCCTTCAGGAGATATGCCAGATTCCCATTCATAATCTTGCAGTTCTAAAGTTATATCATCATCAGCATTTCCTGTATTTTTGACCTTCACCATGTATAGTGCTTGAGATCCTTGGTCGACAGAACCGTTTCCATCTGTTTCAATAACACTTCCTTGTGCCATTGATAATTCAATTCCGTACGTTTCATCAATAACTACAGTTATCCATTCACTATATGGTCCATCTTCAGGTTCGTCTTGGTCTGTATGTGTTGCTATAATCTCTATTTCAAAACTCCCAGGTTCTGCGTTATCCAATCCTTCGATAGTCAAATTTATGTATCTAACTGTAAGCGTTGCTGCAATTTGTCTAGTGAATTCAGTTTTATTCTGAGCCGATATATCCGTTCCACCGTTATCTCCAGTATGTTCCCAATATAGATTAATTCCCTCGTCTAAAAGAGCATCTCTGTTTACATTCACTTCAAATTTAAAAGCCCCATTCTGGGTATTATCTTCATTATTCAATTTAAAATTAATATATCCTTTACCACCCGGTCCCGTATGCACTTCTGGATTTCCCATGGTGTCAAATTCGTAGGCAGATTCCGCACTAGAATTACTCACAATTGGAGAAAATCCAATTAGTAAAAGTGCAATTACCAAAGTAGCTCTAAACTTCATATTAATCACCTTTTTGTTACTGCCTCACCCTAACCATGTTTTAATCCTTACCGCCAGATATATATTAATCATATCATCGCCATCTATATCTATGAATATAACTGATAATCATTTTCATCTGGATCCAAGAGGCAGGCAAGATTTGGCCGTTCGAGAGTTTATGAAAGCTGGCGGCACACGTTTAGTTTTAGTCCATAAACCATATTCATCTTGGTTCACTTTAAACGGTTTTATAGAGGATGTCAATACAACTTTAACATTAGCTAAAAAAGCCAGAGAAGAAGGTGCCAAAGTCGCAGTTGTTGCAGCACCACACCCAATTGAACTTTTGAAATTATCTGAAAAACTATCTTTAGACAAAGCACAAGAACTGTATTTAGACTGTGTATCTTATTGTTCTAATTTAGTTTCTGAAAATGTATTGGTAGGCTTGGGTGAGCTGGGACGTCCCCATTTCCCAGTTGAAAACAATATGTGGAATTTTTCGAATAAAACATTATTTCATTCACTTCAAATAGCAAAGGAGGTGGATGCTGCTGTAGTACTTCACACCGAATCTGCCGATTCTTCCGTAATGAAAGATTTAGCTTCGATAGCAGACAAATCTTCATTTCCAAAGAACAAACTCGTTAAACATTATGGTGGTCCTGCCGCCTTAGAAAATAGCTACGGGTTACATGTTTCAATTTTAGCTTCTAAATCTAATATAAACGCTTCCGCTCAATTAAACTTACCATTCATGATGGAAACGGATTATCTAGATGACCCCAACAGACCTGGTGCTGTTTTAGGTCCAAAAACCGTTCCTAAGCGTACTAAAATCAGTCTCGAAAACAACCTCATAAATGAAGATACGGCATATCAAATACATGAATCATTACCGGATTTAATTTACAAATCCTTTAATTAATTTCCACAGTTTCTTCATGTTTTAAATTCCATTCTAAACCAAAATGCAACTGCCTAGCCCACGCTTCTATCACGTATCTTTCATGTCTTTCACCTATGAAATGTGTTACAGTCATTTCCTTTCCACTTCTTCGTACTTTGAAAACTCCTGTACATTTAGATCCATTGAAAACACTATGACACGTGCCCAATCCATATTTTTGTTTAATATTTTCGGATAAATATTGAGACAACCTGTCAGTTGCATGCAATACAAAGCTTCCTTTGAATTCCTTTCCTTTAATTTTTTTCAAATCTTTTTTAAGGCACCACACGAGCATTTCATTATTTTTCCACATAAACCCTTTTGTTAATTCGTTTTCTTCTACTAAACGGTACAAAATACTTCTTATTTCTGACATCGGCATTTCGCCCTTTAGTACATGTCCCAAATTCTCTGCAGATACCATGCCATAATTTTCTACAATTCTACGAACAATAAAGTAGCGCGCTTCTCCCCTTTCCATAACTCTTTCTGGAGGTAAGGCTCTATAATATCCTCGAGGAGTTCTAACAACGTGTAAGCTTCTGTATAAACGATCTATTCTAGCTTTAAACGTAACAGGGTCTAACCCACTTCTTTTCATCAATTCATCTTTCGGAAGTCCATCCTTCGAGTTTGCATGAGTTATAATTATTTCGTCCCCCTCTTCTTTGGAAATATTGCGTGCATCTCTGTATATCATTGCATCTTCTAGTGTACAATATGTTGAATATGACGGTATCATATTTCCTCTTACTATTTCCATTTCATCACTATAATCTTTCGGATGGGACCATCTTCCATTTACTCTTAAAGATAATTCAAATTCAGATCGAACGCCTCCAAATTTAGAAAAAACTTCTTTCGCCGTTTTGAATCTATTTTTTGGATGGATATGTTGATTCCATAATAAATATCCGTTCACTTCTTCTTCATTAAATTCAACATCAATTATCGGACCACTCACTAGCCAATTTCTTATTTTACTGTATCCATTCTTAATTAAAATATCGGTAATGTTTGTCGGTACATCTTTAATTTCCTTCCCATTTATTACTTTTATTCTTATCAAATCATTATGAAATTCTTTCAAGTATCCAGCATGCTCTTTGATAGCTTGAATAACTTCTTCCAATATTTCCCAATCATCTAGAACTATTTCTCTTATATCTAAAAGTCCAGACATAGGCCAAGCCTCTAGGTATCCTACCAAATCTCCTCCTCGTATTATCGGGTGTGTCCATTCTTCTCCATATTTTGCATATGCTTCTTTCTTAACATGAACCATATACGGATCTCTCCATCCAAGTACTCTCGTTTTAATTTCCTTATTTTCTTTATTAATTTTTCCAATTTCTTTAGACAACACATACATGAATTGCCTAGTAGAACTCGCGACAACAATTTTCGAGAGCATTCCTTCATTTTGTTTATTTTCTATTATATTTTTTAAACTGGTTAGCGGCAAACCAGTTTCTCTTTTTATTTCTAATAAGGGCAACGGTCCAAAAGCTCCAATAACTTGCAATACTAAGTCATCTGCTGCATTTTCATCAGCATCGTATTCAGGTAAGATACTATATTTATTTTGCGTTGTCCACAAGCTTCTATTTCTTTCTTTAATATGTCTTTGTATTTGCAAACTCTCTTCTAGATCTCTCAAAGCAGGCTCTATTTTTTCTGTAGATGTTTCCAATCGTTTAGCCATTTCAGTTTTAGTTAATGGCTTACTATAGTTCATTAATTCTAAAATATTGTTCTGTATCGTCCCCCTTACTTCTCGTTTGTATAATTTTTGATACATACCTACTCTGTTTATGGGGCAATAACTCAATTTTCCAGCTCTAAATCTACCTTGAAGTACTTGTCCGGTTTCAATCATTTCCCACCATTCTTTCAAATTTTCACTTTTCAATCTGTAATATGCATAACGAGCCGAACTTATTTCGCCATAATTATTAAAAAATTCTTTAATATTATTATGTTTCTTAAACATTTTATTATCAAGATATATTCTTAATTTTCTTTCCGTTACGACTTCTAATTTACTATTTGTTTGAGCTTCTAAGTATATTATATCTTCAGCTAGTAAGTATTGGGTTTTTTGATTTCCTAAAGTAAAATCACTTCCTTGTACTGCACCTCGTTCTTCTAATTCATACAAACTTTGTTCAATTATTTTTTCAGGTATGTTTAACGATATAGATATTTCATCTACAGTCATAGGTCCTTTATTTCCTATTATCATTTTCAATAACCAATCCAAAGATTTTTCATATGAACTTTCTAAAGGAAGTTCTCGATATATCGGCGTTCCATCATATAATCTTTTGATTAAATATGCACTTTCCAATTCTGAAATAATTTCCTTTTTAATTCGTTTTTTACCATTCTTGATTCTTTGTAAACTATCTTTTATTTCTTTATTCATTTTTATTGTTTTAGCATATACTGTTCTATATTTGGATACATTTTCCGGAGTTGTGTATGTAATTTCTTTTTTTCCTGTCCAAACAGATTCTAAAACACCGTCCTTAATCGCTTCTTCACATATTTCCTTTATCTCTGTAGGTTTAACTTCGGATATTTTATACACTAAATTTTCTCCACTTCCAAAAAGATTTATCCCACCGCAATTTCGTATTGCTTCTATCAAACTCTTTTTCCCTTCTATACTAGGTCTTTTTTCATTGAAGTAACTTTCTACGGTACTCTTTTCAAATCTAGCTTTCAGCTTTCCATCTTTCTCAACAACTTTCTTCAGAACTACGTCGTGTAATTCTCTAAGAAGTGCAGATCTATCTTCCATCAGAACTATATCGGTAAGTCCCGCTAGTATGACTCCATGAGCAAACGGGGTGGGTGTTATTGAATAATCTCTTATCTCTACTTCTCTTTCTCCATTTTTCAATTCATTAATTATATTTTGTGCATTTTTCAAATCAAATGCATCATACATTATTTCCCTATATGCCTCATCCAGTATTGGAAACGTTTCTATTTCATTTAAAGCTTCCAAAACTTGGGAAGTTCGAAGTTGCTGTCTAGGGAGTGAAATCTCTCTACCTTTGTAATTTTTCAATACCATAAATGATCTATTTGCACAATGTCTAAATCTTTGGGCAAATAATTCACTTTTACTTATAGCTCTTCTAACAGTCGTTTTCAATTCACAATCTTTAATTATCTTTTCAACTTCTTTGATTTCTATGCCTTTGGGCATTGTTAACATAAAAGAATCATCATTCAGTGTCACTCCAATATTACTTTCCATTTTTCTTCCAAGCTCATATGCAAGCGCATGAGACATTGCTTCGTTTACTCTTCGTCCAAACGGGAAATGAAAAATTATACACTTTCTACTTCTATTG
This sequence comes from Marine Group III euryarchaeote CG-Bathy1, assembly GCA_001875425.1. GTDB lineage: Archaea > Thermoplasmatota > Poseidoniia > MGIII > CG-Epi1 > UBA102. Next base: position 100,735 of record MIYU01000001.1, read on the forward strand.
TCTATATATCCTTCCAACATCAATTTTTTATCAGAAGGTATAAATTTACACATTCTTTTCTGTTCTCTCAAATGAGAAATTATAGTCTTAGATGAACCAGAATCAATCCGGTATTTTTCCGATAGCCATTTTTCTAAATCTTCATCCATTTCTTCTATTTCATCACCCATCTCTTCTATTTTATCAGATATTTCACCTCTAAATCTTCCCACAGCTTCACTCAAATCAAAAGATCTAGGTAGCGTTTCTCCAGACCAAGAAGGAATGGTTGGTTTTCTTCCTAATCCATCTTTTACATTAACTCTGGTTCCTTCAGTTTGTATGTATTGGTAAGTTCTTCCACCCAAAACAAAAATATCATTTCTATTCAATTTCTCCACAAATTTCTCAGAAAGATTCCCTATATTCGTCCCCCTTCCTTCAAGAACAACTCTGTAATTAATTTCTTGAGGTATGGTTCCAATATTCATATTATATATTTGGCGCGTCCCTCTTTTCACTCCAAACGTATTTTCTTCAATATCTAACCATATTTTCGGATATATTCCATGTTCAGACATTCGTTCGCTTCCTAGAAAATCAATAATTTCGTCATACTCCTTTCGTTCTATATTTCTGTAGGGATACGAGCCTTTAATCACCTCAAAAGCTTCATTAATATTCCATTCTCTTTCTAAGGACATACCCACTATACATTGCGCTAACACATCTTTCGGACATTCAGGAATAGATACTCTGTCGATTATTCCATCATATGCCGATCTAACTAATACCGCACATTCAATCAAATCATCAGGATCACAAACCAATAACCTACCTTTAGATATCTGTTTTATTGCATGCCCTGCTCTACCAATTCGTTGTAAACCCTTTGCAATCGATTTAGGAGAACCTATTTGCACCACTAAATCTACAAATCCTATATCTATACCTAGCTCCAAAGATGTGGACGTTACTACTGCATCCATTTTCCCTTCTTTCAATTCTTGTTCTACTTCTAGACGAATTTCTTTAGATAATGATCCATGGTGCGCAGCTACACGTTCCAATCCCCTTTGTTTAAGCTCTAAACCTACAGATTCCGTAGCTGCCCTAGTATTCGTAAATATTAACGTCGTTCTATGATCTTTAACTAATTCGGCTAATCTATCATACATTTTTTTACGAACAAGTTCGGTAGATACTTCAGTTAAATCATCAACAGGAGATATTACCTTCAAATCTAATTTCTTTCTTTCTTTAATATCTACTATATTTACAGGTCTAGGCTTTCTTTGTTCATACCCTCCTAGGAAATTTGCAATAGTTTCTATCGGAGCTTGAGTTGCAGAAAGCCCAATTCTGGTAGGTTCTTTTTCTAATAGTGCATTCAATCTTTCTATTGAAAGTGATAAATGGGTTCCTCTTTTATTATTCGCAAGGTCATGTATCTCATCTATTATTATGTATCTAAGTTTTCTCATATGCTCTTTAAATTTAGTTGATGAAATCAGTAATCCCAAACTCTCTGGCGTCGTAATCAATATATGAGGTGGTTTTCTAGACATCTTCGCTCTTTCACTAACGGTAGTATCTCCAGATCTAACACCAACTTCTATTTTCGGGACATCATAATTTCGTCTAGCTGCTAATTCTTCTATTTCAGATAAAGGCTCTTTAAGATTTCTATTTATGTCATTTGCAAGAGCCTTTAACGGAGAAATATAAATTGCATGAATTCCATTTTCCAAACCTTCTTTTTCATGCGTTTCATATAAGTCATTTATAATACTTAAAAAAGCAGTCAACGTTTTTCCAGAACCAGTAGGACTCGACACTAATACATTTTCATTTCTTTTAATTATCGGCACTGCATATGATTGCGGAGGTGTTAATTCTTCAAATTTTTCGTTAAACCATTCACTGATTGCTACGTTAAAATCCTCTAATACTTCATGTTTTTCGTGTCTATTATCTATATATTTTACCATACTATCATTCGCGTTAGTCACAGACCTAGTATGCGCGTTGGTTTTATCACTTTCCTATACTTTAATAAACTCTATTTACCCCCACTTTCTAAATACGATAGGCCACCGTAGCTCAGTCTGGTAGATCGATACCTTGGTAAGGTATAGGCCGCGGGTTCAAATCCCGCCGGTGGCTCCATCCTCATTAATTATCAATTGGTGCGCCTGTCCACGTTTCCCCTCCAATCACATATTTACTATCTATTTTTTCTGTCCAAATTTCTATACCTTCATATTCTTTACTATCTTTTAATTCAATTTTAAATCTATATTCTGAAGTTTCCGTACTCGGCAATCCTACACTCCATATTATGTATCTCCCATCTCTTTTTCCTGGTCTAGGCATCGCTTCTTCTACTTCATAATTAGGCACACCTATTCTCATCTTAAAATTCGCTGAACGTTTCCTATAATTAGTAACTTTAATTTCAACACTAACTTGATTTCTTTCTTTCTTTATTTCTTCTTCTATCAAAACAACATCCATTATTTCTGCAACAACTTTGTCTAAATTCGGAACAGGCATCCCGAGTAAAGCAGACGTTTTTTCTGCCATTGCAGGAAGTACTTTCTGCACTAATTCAAATTTCTCACTCAATTTTTCTCTTTTTTTCTGTTTCCTAAGATGTCTTTTCAATAATTTTGCATTACTCCTCAATGCTAATTTTATTTCTTTATCTATTTCAGGTATATTGGCTATGGCTTCTTTCGCTTCAGAGGTAAAAGGAATGTTCGTAGATGCTACATGTACTAAAATCACTACAGGCCCATTAGGCGTCCCCCTTCCTCCTCTTTGTTCTAATCCATATTGTCTCCAATTAACATTCTGTATTGCTTTTGTAATTGCACACCCGCCTGCTTGATAAAGTAAAGGAACACGATTTGCAAATCTCAAAATTTTAACAGATTGGTCTTTTGGTATATTCCCCCCATAAACCATTCCAACTTCAACTATGAAAGGGGTTCCAGCAAAAACAGAAGGTTTTCTACTCACCGGAGCTGTATAAAATTCAGGTCGTATTTCTTCTAACACATTCTTAAGGCCGAGTTTAATTAATTTTTCACCTATAGGTATCAACGTATCGCTAGCCGGCCCTCTTAGTGACGTTTCTTGAAATGTTTGCAATATATTTTTTGCTTCCCCCCTACTCAAATCACCAGGTCTCACTATGGAATCTATGTTTGATTTTTCTAAAATATTTTCAATACTACGTTTTCCTAAAGATGAAAAATCATTCTTTAGAAATTCACCCACTCTACTACTACTGGTTTCATGCGCCATTCTCATTAATTGGCCCAATTCAACTCCCTTTGGGTGAGGTTTCATACTAGTTTTTGGAACTTCAGGTTTTTCATCACTAATCCTTTCAAATTCAGTTTTCTTACCTGAAGGATCATAAAAAATAACAGTTGCATGAGGATTTACAATGGCCGTAGATCGGATATATTCAAAAACAGACGGCCGTCCTTCTCGATATTTACCTTTCAAGGCGAATTCAATTTTTGTACCACTCATCTTCTCTTCCAATACTCCAAATTCATCAATTTTATTTTCATCTCTCCAAACAATTTTTTTGGTTAATGCACTGTCTACAATCCCTCTATTTTTTCTAATATCTAATTTCATTGTTATTTTTGTAGCGCATTCTTCATCCCTTACTTTCGAAATCACCTCGGCCGACCTTCCTGTCGTTAATTGCCCATACATTATGGCTGCCGAAATCCCAATCCCTTGTTGACCTCTAGATTGTTTCCCACTTCCAAATCTCGATCCGTATAATAGTCTACCAAAAACATTAGGAATCTCCTTTTCTATTATTCCTGGACCATTATCTTCAATAGAAATTTTCAATTCTTCTCCTTCTATTTTATTTATTTTTACAATAATTTCAGGCAAAATACCACCTTGTTCACAAGCATCTAAACTGTTGTCTACTCCTTCTTTTACAGAAGTTATTAACGAATGTGCAGGATTGTCAAATCCCAATATGTGTCTATTTTTTTCAAAGAATTCCGATATCGGAATTTCCCTAAGTTTATCAGCAGTTTTATTTTTACCCGTTCGCGTTTTCTTTTTCGGCTTCTTCACTTTTTCAGTTTTCTTTATTTCTTCGACAGTTGTATCTTTCTTTTCGAATTCTTCACCAAAAACCGTTTGCTCCATGATTTTGTATTAATTTAGAGTCCACTTAAGAATTAATCCCGCGCCGTTTACACCTTTTATCTTATCACTTTTTTTATTCGTTTCTTTCGGGGGACTACGTCCCCCGGTTTCAAAATAGGCAGCAGAAAGTTTTAAGTTGTACGTTTTGACAAATTACCCGTTCATGCCCCAAGTCATAATTTCTGAGAAGCCGAGCGTTGCTGCTGATATCTCTAACGCTTTAGGGGGGTTAGACAAAAAGGATGGATGGTTCGAATCCAGTGATTATTTAGTCACTTGGGCAATTGGACACATGTTAGAATTAGTTCCTCCTGAAGATTACAAAGAAGAATGGAAAAAATGGTCTATGAAAACTTTGCCCATTATTCCAGAAACCTTCAAATCAAAATCATATAAAGATAAAGGAAGAAAAAAACAATTATCAACAATATTGTCATTAATTAAACGCGATGATGTAGATTCTATAATTAATGCGTGCGACGCTGCACGTGAAGGGGAACGTATTTTTCAAGAAATTTACCGCCATTCACGTACTGCCAAACCGTACAAGCGTTTATGGCTTCAATCTATGACGCTAGATTCTATTAGAGATGCGTTTCAAAATTTAAAATCGGGTGAAGAAATGCATCCGTTAAGGGATGCTGCCGATTGCCGTGCAGAAGCAGATTGGTTAATCGGTATGAATGGTACAAGGGCGTGCACAGTCCGTCTCAGACAGAACAAAAAACGAGCCGGTCAACCTGCGTGGTCCGTTGGTCGAGTTCAAACAGCAACACTCGCCATAGTTACTGATCATGAACTATCTATTTTATCACATATTCCAAAGCCATTTTGGAAATTAAATGTAAATGTTAATCTAGATAATGAATCATGGGTTGCTTTTTGGGAAGGTAAAGGCAATGATGAAGGCGCCGACAAACAATTAATTTTTACCGATGAAGAACGTTCAACCTTAAAATCAATTTTATCGTCCGATAGTAACGTCACCGTCATCGAAGAAAGAAAAAATAGAAATGAGAATCCTCCGTTACCATTCGATTTGACCACTTTGCAAAAAACTGCAAACAGAATGTGGAGCTGGCCTTCTAAAAAAACACTAAGCGTTGCCCAATCTCTTTACGAATCTCAAAAAGCGATTACGTATCCTAGAACGGATTCTCGTCATCTTCCTAATGCAATGAGGGAACAAGTGCAGAATATTATCAATTCATTAGTACCTCATACTTCTTTAGGGGTTCACGCCACAAGATTAATCGATAATGGATTGCAAAATGAGGCCAGAATATATGATGATAACAAAGTCTCAGATCACTTTGCCATAATTCCAACAGGCGTTCTCTCTTCAAATTTAAACAAAGACGAAACTAGTTTATTTATTTTAATATGTAAACAGTTTTTAGCCGCGTTTCATCAACGTTCTGTTTGGATTAATACAACTAGAATTGCAACCAAAGAAAATCAAAGATTTATAGCCAGACAGAAGAAACTAGAAGAAGTTGGTTGGAGGGCTTTATTCCCTCCTAAACAGGATTTCGACCCTTGGAATATTCTATCATCAGAGGAGCACATAGGTACTTTCTCTAATCATGATTTCGAAGAAGGTCTAACAAAACCAAAAGGACGTTTCACCGAAGCTGCTCTTTTGGCACGTATGGAAGGTGCAGGAAAAGATATCGAAGATGAAAGTTTGAGGGACGTTTTAAAATCAACAAAAGGATTAGGTACGCCAGCAACACGTGCAGATACTATTGAAAAACTAATCAACCGCCAATATATTTCTAGGCTAAGAGGTAATACCTTTAGAGCTACTTTTAGAGGTATAAGATTAATAGAAACACTTAGAAGAGTCCCAGTAGAATGGCTTACTTCACCCTTATTGACTGGAGAAATGGAATCTACGCTTAGGGATGTACAACAAGGAAACATTGCACGTTCTATCTATATGGACGAGGTAATCAATAAAACTACAGAAATGGCCTCTTCCATGGATACTTATAAAGCTCAAGAACTTTATTCAGATGCATCGCCCGTTGCATCTTGTCAATGTTCTCAAGGAGAAGTAGAAGAAACAGCATTATTCTATAAATGCGAACAATGCAGCTTTATAATTTGGAAAGATTCTTCAGGTAGATATTTCGATCGTAATACAGTTTCTAGACTATTGTCTGACACAAAAATAGAAGATTTACACGGGTTCTTCGGTCAAAATGATAATGAATATACAGCAACTGTTTCTATCACAAAAGAAGGCATTTCTGTTGCAAGCACTTCTTCTGATTTGGCACCACAATCTGTAAATCAAGAATCTTTAGGTTCTTGTTCTTTATGCGGTGAAGGAAAAGCACAGGAAACGCCTACTCATATTGTTTGTACAACTGATTCTTGTAAATTAGAAATTCCAAGAGAGATTAACAAAAGGAAAATGTCACGGGATGAATTACAACACCTCATTTCAAATAGAAAAACACCCGCACTTGAAGGTTTCATAAGTCGCTATGGAAAACCATTTTCTGCTTTTATTACTTTGAAAGATAATGGAAGAATAGGTTATGAATTTCCACCAAGAACGAATTCACGTCAAGCATCTCTCATCCAGTATGACGTGTCACCCGGTGTTGTTGCAAATTGTCCTTCAACTGACGTAGGTATTGTAGAAACACCCACACATTTTAGTGCAGAATCAAATGATAAAGGCTGTAATATAGAAATTCCAAGGACTCTGTGTAAAAGAGAATTAACTCGTTCCGAGGCTGCGATATTGATTGCTAGAGGTGAAGTCGGACCATTTGAAGATTTCACATCTAAAAATAATAAACCATTTACAGCATCTATTTTCCTTAAGAAAAATGGAAAACCCGGATACAAATTCCCACCTAGATAATATGGTCCTAAAAAAACTTCAAGATAGTAACGCCTCAATAGCAATAGTCGGAGCGTCCAATAATTCAGAAAAATTCGGTAATCAAATTTACAAAGATTTACGTTCTAAAGGTTTCAAAGTTTTTCCAATCAATCCCAAAGAGAAATTCATTGAAGGGGATAAAGTATACTCCTCATTATCTGAATTACCAAATAACGAAAGTATTGTAAATTTCGTAGTACCTCCAAAAGTCGCGTTGTCTATCGCCAAAGAAGCATTTCAATTAGGTTTTCAATATCTCTGGTTTCAACCAGGTTCCGAAAGTAAAGAGTTAAAAGATTGGCTATCTACTTTAGAAAATATACACAGCCTTACAGATTCTTGTATAATGGTCCAATCATTGAATTAATTAATTTCGTTCTTTATTTTATTCAGAATATCTTTAGCAGCTTCTTTAATTTTATTTTTTGGATATGTGCTTTGAGCATACATCGGAGATCCACCACCCCTACCTTCCAATTTTTCAGAAATTTCTTTAACGATATCGTTACAATTAATGTCAACATTGTCTGCTCTAGATAATATGAGGCTTCCATTTCCCCCATCAACACTAGTTAGTAAAACAATAGAATCATTCTCTTCACACAGCTTCTTAGATAATTTTTGCATTTCAGGTACTGTTGCGTTTCCTAATTCCTTAGAATATATTTTAAACGAACCTATTTTTTCAAATAAAATATCTCCAGATTTCATATCTGCAATCTGTTTTTCTAATTTACTTACTAAACTTCTCATTTCTTTCCATTCTTTCACAAATTTCTCCACCGTTTCAGGTACGTTTTCTTTCGCAACATTTAGTATATTCGCAGCTTCTTCTAGTATAATTCTTTCTTTTCTTGCGGCCTCAAGAGCTTCCTCTCCTGCAACAAATTCGAGTCTTTCCACACCATCTTGAATCCGCTCACTTTTCATAAGTTTAACGGCCTTCACTATTCCAGTACTTTTTACATGCGTTCCTGCACACGCTTGTGCATCTATGTTCGGTATTTCTACAATTCTAATATCTTTGTATTTTGGTGCCCCACCTTGATACAAAGTTATTCCATATTTTTTATCTGCTTCACTTCTAGGTAAAAATTTTGAAATAATTTCATAATCATTCATAATGGTTTGATTTGCACATCTTTCAATTTCATTAAGCGTTTCTACATCTAAACGTTCATGATGTGTAATGTCCAATCTTGCCTTAGTTGCTTCTTTTTGAGCTCCAGTTTGCCATACATGAAGGCCTAATATTTTCCTTGCAGCAGCTCCAACGATGTGTGTTGCACTATGATGCTTACTAAGGGAATCGCGATATTTGCCATCTATTTTTCCAATTACAGTTGTTCCTACTTTAGGTATTTCCCCTTCTAATTCATGAATTACAATATCACCTATCTTTTGTACATTCACTACTTTAGATTTTTTACCCTCCCAACTAAAATTCCCTTTATCTGCCGGTTGACCCCCTCCTTCTGGATAAAATATCGTACTATCTAATGCAATTTTTTTATCATCTGAGTAAAGAACTTTAGCACTAAACTCTCTATCTTCAGGATTTGCATAAAATAATAACTCCGTCGATTCAATTTCAGGTATTTTTTCTGCTTCCTTTTCTTTTTTCTCAACTACGTTATGTCGATCAGCTACTAAAGCTAGAAAACCATCAGGTATCTCTACATTTTTTCCCTGTTCTAAAGCAAATTCTTTAACAATTGCCGGAGGTAATCCTTTCGAATCATACAGTTCAATTAATTTTTCAGAATTTATTTCACCTTTCTGCAATGTCCGTTGTACGGCTCTTCTTCCCTTTTCTAACGTTTCTTCAAATTTTTTCTCTTCTAAATCAATTAGTGAAATAATATGCTCTCTCCTTTCATTTAATTCAGGATATGTATTTTTTAAATCTTCTAATTGTATTTTTACAACATTCGATAATTCTTTTTCAATTCCTAAATCCCGAAGTAAAACAAGAGTACGTCTAACGACCATTCTTGCAAGATATCCAGCTTTTACATTACTAGGTACTATTCCATCTCCAAACATAAATGCCAAAGCACGTGCATGATCAGCAACTGCAAATACCTTTTCCAAAGGTTCAACAATTCTTGTTAATTTTTCTATTTCAATGTCATATCCCTTTTCGGCAAGTCTGTTTAGAACTTTCATTCTTAAATCTGTTAAATCGGCCCCATAGTCTATAGATAATAGTCCGCAAACTTTTGCATTCTCCTCTATAATTTCTTTCGAGTTTTTTAATTCTTTCGATAGGCCGGCTTTTTCAGTTAAATATTCAATAGTTTTAGGCAATACAGCTTCGTAAACTGTTGGCGTTCCTTGGGATGCCCAAACCATTCTTTCTAAACCATAACCAGTATCAACTATTGATCTCGACATTTTTTTGAATTTAATTCCTTTCATCTCTATATCGCCATCACTAGATTCTTCTAAATCCATGAAGACTAATGTAGCTAGTTCTAAACCACCTCCTAATACTTCAAGAGCTTCTCCACCGTTTCCCCCGCCAACCCATGGGTTTTCTTTGTATGTTAGGGCCTCACTTCTCATTCCTAAGGATGTGTAAAGCTCATGACATAATTCAACCGTTCTTTCTTTCCAATATATGGTTTCTTCTTCGTTAAAGGCATGATGGGCCATCATTTCGAAGGTGGTAAGGTGTCTTCCACTCCTTCCAACTGATTCTAAATCATTTAATCTAATACATGGTTGTGAAATTGTTAATGGATTCGCTGGAGGGACCGCTAATCCACTAGTTACATGTGGTTGAAAAACAGCTATTGATGCTATACTTAGATATATGTCATCTCTCCAGCGAGCAACTACAGATGCCCTATCAACTCTACTATGTCCTTTCTTTTCAAAGAATGAAAGATAAGCTTCTCTCATCTGATCCAAGTTCATCGGTTTTTCAAACAAAGGCGTATCAAAGAAAGAATATTCCACACAAGGGGCATCACCACATTTTTCCTGTTTATTAATCGACCAAAACCAATTTTCACAATCTATGCACTGCTGTCTTTCGAATCCATTTTTATTAAAAAAATCTAGATTTATCCCTTCTTCACTCACAGAGGTCAATCTATTGCACAATATAAATCATAGTGACCAAAAGACTTTATCCCGATAGACCCTTCAAGACATGTCTTATGGCGGAAAGGAATTTCATTATCATCGGTCACAGAGCCCACACTGCAGCAGATTGGAAATTGAATGATATCTGCGGAGGTGCAGGTAGAATGGACATTCTAGCTCGCTGCGTAACATCAGCTTTATGCGAATCTCACGGAATAAGAAAAGATACTGATGTTTGGCTCGTTTTGAAAGGTCCTCCAAATAACCCACTTTCAATTCATTTTTCTGGTAAAAATATAAAATATCTAAATCCGGATGAACGTTCAACTGCAGCATTAATCAGAAATGCATTAATCAAATCTAAAAAAATCGAAGAAAGTTTTGAAACAAGTCCAGGCATAACAGTTCATCTCAAAGATCTCCCCGAAATTCTTGATTTTTTACCACAACCTATCGTTTTATTATCAGAAGATGGAGAAACTAAATTTCCGCCCTTGCCATCTACTTTTGTTTTGGGCGATGATACGGATCTGAGTAAAGATGAAATCTCATCTTTGAGAAAACATCTAAATTTATCTTTAGGTAAAAAAAGTCTCTTAACTTCATCATGTATCATTCTTTTACATTCTAATTACGATTTCTCTAGTGGCACTCAATCTTAATTATCATTACTCTATTACGTTAGTATGGGCAAGTCCATATCACAAGCTACGCTTAACAATTGTAGAAAAAATCTCAACTCTAATGATGCTGCTAAAGTTTCAATAAATGCAGCCACACGTGTTAATGTTAGAAAGCTATCAATGAATTGGGATGCCTTTAGACAAATAGATCATACCTTTTCAAACACCGTATCCGGTCAAATGAAAGCTTCACATCAAAAGCGTAGTGGTAGGTGTTGGGGATTTGCTGGATTAAATCTTCTTAGAATCTATCTTGGACGCAAATACAAACTAAAAAATTTTGAATTTTCACAAAATTATTTCATGTTTTTCGATAAGCTAGAAAAGGCCAATTATTTTCTTGAAAATATAATAGAAACATCTGAGAAAGACGTTAGCAGTAGATTGGTCTCACATTTACTATACAGCCCAGTTCAAGATGGCGGGCAATGGGATATGTTCGTCAATCTATTGAATAAATATGGTGCCGTTCCAAAATCCGTAATGGCTGAAAGTTTTCACAGTAGTAATTCATCCCAAATGAATAAACTTCTAACTAGAAAACTCAGAGGCTATGCTCTTGATTTACGCACGGCTCACTCCAAAGGCAGTAAACTTTCTGAATTAAGGAAGCTGAAGGATGAGATGCTTTCTACAATTTTTCAAATGCTATGTATAATGCTAGGAACGCCACCTGAAAAATTCGATTGGTCTATAAGAGATAAAAAAGATAAATTTCATCGCTTTACAGATTTAACTCCAAAGAGTTTTTACAATAAACATGTAGGAACGGTTCTAGATGATTTTGTCTGTTTGATTAATGACCCCCGTTCTCAAACAGATTATAACAAGACTTACACTGTCGATTATTTGGGGAATGTAATCGATGGAAATATTATTAGGTATCTGAATTTAGAAAGTGACGAACTGAGAAAATACTCAATCAAATCCATCAAAGCCGATGATCCCGTTTGGTTCGGCTGTGACGTAGGCAAATACTTCAGTCGTGAATTCGGCGTTATGGATTTAGATTTATTCAATTTTGATACCTTTTTCGGTACAGATTTTCCAATGACTAAATCAGAGAGACTCGACTATGGCGATAGTGTCATGACACATGCTATGGTTTTCACAGGCGTTGATATCAAAAACAGAAAACCGGTCAAATGGCGCGTCGAAAATAGTTGGGGCGAAGATCACGGTAAGAAAGGATACGACATAATGTCTGATAGTTGGTTTGATGAATTTATGTATGAAGTTGTAATTCACAAGAAGCATTTACCAGCTAAAATAGTGAAACAATACAAATCGAAACCGATTGCTTTACCACCATGGGATCCGATGGGTTCTCTGGCTCATTAGGTATATTCAATCATGGGTCTCAAGGTAGTTCAATGGCCAGTAGGGCCATTTCAGATGAATACAACTCTGGTCATCGACGAAGCTACTAGTGATGCAATTTTTTTCGATCCGGGGGCTTCAGTTCAAGATACTCTTACTTATTCCAAAGAAAAGGGATTAAAAATCATACATCTAATCGCAACACATTGTCATTTGGATCATATTTCTTCCGCTTCTGAAGCAATAAATTCTCTCAATTTAGATTTACAGATACATTCTTCTGGAAAGGATTTCCTTACTACTTTAGATGTCCAGGCAGACATGTTCAATCTCCCTCGGCCTATTCCATTCAGTACAGATTCCTTTCTAGATGAAGGTGATCAGATTTCTCTCGGAGATTCGACATTTGAAATTCTACATTGTCCAGGACACAGTCCAGATTCATTGTGCTTTTATGATGGAGAAATCTTAATCGGAGGAGATGTTCTGTTTTATCGTTCAGTAGGTAGAACTGATATTCCTGGAGGTGATTCAGCTCAGCTTATCGAATCGATAACGAAAAAGATTCTCCCTCTTCCTGATAGTACAATTGTCTACCCAGGACACGGTCCAACGACGATTATCGGCGATGAAAAGATACACAATCCATTTCTAAATGGAAAATTAAAATTAGTCTAATCTACTCTTCATTGCATTTTTTGCAAGATTCAAGTTTCTCAATTTCCATAGGTGTCCAAGCCTCCATACCGCACTTATCACACGAAAGAAGATGAACTTTCTTTCCTTTTATCCATCCTTTGAAACTAGCCATAATGGTCTACCGTAACTAGGTTATTATAGCATTACGTTATCGTACCTGATAAGTGACAAATCCTCTAGATGATGTAGATAGACAAAATCGACTCTTTTTTGAAAACGATAATCTTATGGTATCTCTTTCTTTGGAAAAAGGCATACCATTCTCAGTCTGGAAAGAACCATCTGACAAACAAACTCCTGTTATGAGGAAAGAGATGAAAGCAGTTCTGATGAAAATTGGAGATGAGTATTACGGTAGGGGCAATTATCTCATAGATAGATATCAGAATCAATATTCCGGTTACATGGTCTGGTATGCTAGACCAAATATGAATCTAGAATTCAATCAACAGAAAATAAGTAAAAAACAATCTGGAGATTCCTCTAATTAATACCCTTCGGATTGCCTTATTGTGCTCATAGTCTTAGAAGGGATAGATGGTTGCGGTAAATCTACTCAGGTTTCTTTATTAGTTGATAAATTACGAAGTATCGGTATCGATACATTGAAGTTAAGAGAACCGACAGACAGCCCACACGGTCTTAGATTACGCTCAATTCTAAACGAAGAGATTCAAGCAGAGCATGATGAGATACTAGATCTTTTCGTCAAAGATCGAAAGCAACACGTTTCTGAAAAAATAGCACCTGCTCTGAATAGTGAAAAAACTATAGTTATGGATCGGTACTATTATTCAACCATGGCTTATCAATCTGCAAGTGGATTTTCGATGGAACAAATAAGGACCGATAATAGCTTCGCACCCGTACCAACTTTAGTTCTGATTTTAGACATCTCTGCTAAAGATGGTGTCAAACGTGTTTTGAAAGAAGGCAATGCCGATAGATTCGAAAAAGAAGATTTTCTCAATCGTGTTCGGGAACAGTACCTCAAATTGAAAAACGAACCAAATGTCGAGATAATTGATGCCAGTCTAGAAGTTCAAGAAGTACATGCAAACATATGGTCTTTTGTTGAAAATTTAATGGAGTCTTAATGGAAATCTTACTATTACTCAAACTCATTTTCGGTACCGTACTCATTTACGATGTCGTTTTACTATTCCGTTCCGAATCGGATGGTGATGTAGTGGAGACATGCCACCCTTTCGATGAATTACGTAAAAAAGGAATCAATGCAATTCTCATTCCACTCTCTATATTTCTATTATTGATTATGGATTTGATACAGGATTTAGATCTCAAACTTTCGTTCGCACTTCTACTTCTATCTTTAACCTATCTTGCAATGCCTAGAAAAACTGCATATGGTGAAAATGGTTTACTATTAGATGGTCAGAAATATCCTAAAGATAAGATTCTAGGAGTTATTAAGAAAGAAGAAAACTATTCAATTAGAATTGAATGGTATGGGTGGTTATCTGAAAGAGAATTGACAGACGGTCCAGTGGCTAGAAAATTATTAGAAGATTTTCAAGATTAATTTAGCATAAATTTGAGAAACTCAGCCTCAGTTCTCTCTTTCAATGTATAATTATTTACCTTCTCATCTCCCATTTTGGACGTTTTAGCTGGTCCATAGTCATGTCCTGGGTAAACTAGCAAATTATTCGGCATCTCTCTCATAATTTTAACTAGTGAATTGTACATATCTTCATTACTTCCACCAGGTAAATCAGTTCTTCCACATTCCGAGACGAATAGCGTGTCTCCTGTGAATATAATTTCGTCATTCACTATGAAACAGACCGAATCAGGACTATGCCCAGGTGTATGTACCGTTTCTATTGTTAAGTCTCCTATCTTGAACTTCTCTCTATCTTTTATATACTGGTCGACGGTAAATGTCGCTAATTCGTGCGCTATAACTTTAGCTCCTGTTTCACTAACAATTTCTCGATTTTCAGCTATATGATCTCTATGTCCATGAGTGTTAATCACAGCAACAACCTTCATCGTCAATTCAGAAGCCATTTCTAACAATTTTCCAGCCTCAAAACCGGGATCTATAATCGCCGCTTCACCACTCTTTTCACAACCTAAGATATATGCGAAGTTTTCCATCGGTCCAACCTTTATCTGTTTAACAATCATAGAAATATTCCCAATGTTTTCTTGAATATGGAATATATTGATGATATTTGTCCCATCTCACTTTCATTTTCTAATCTTTCTTTAGCCATTCTATCAACTTCTCTAATCAATTCTATAACTGCAGGTGTATTCAAATCGTCATCCATATTATTTTCTATTTTTTCTAGAATCTCAACCAGTAATGCCGATTTTATCTCTCTCTTTTCATACGTCATCGATTTTTTAGCTACACGACTCAACGCTCGATACTCCTCACAGGCATTTTCAAAAGATTCAATATCAAAAGGCGTATTTTCACGATAACGGTGTTCAAGTAGATAAAATCGCATTTGCATAGGTTCATTTTTTTTAAATATCTCTGAAAGTGTCAATCTCTGTTTTCCCGATTTCGATAATTTTCCTTCGGCATCTTCCATCAATCCATTATGCACCCAAAAATTACAATATTCTTTCTCAAATATACATTCTGAAATAATTATTTCAGATTCATGATGCGGGTATATCAGATCCACACCACCACAATGGATGTCCAAGGGCATCTCTAGTATAGTTGAAGCCATCATTACACATTCCGAATGCCATCCAGGTCTTCCAGGCTTCAAACCTTCAATATTCCAAGTTTCCCCTCCTGCTAGTTCAGGTCCCCATAGCATGAAATCGTGTGGACTTCTTTTAGGCCCCGAATCAACATCTATTTCAACAATCGATTCATCTATACTATTACCTAACAGCTTTCCATGGTCTCTCGATTCAACTTTCAAGTAAACTCCCTCTTCTGTTTCATAGGCTTTTTCTACATTTAGAAAATTCTTCGTAATTTCAGCTATTTTTTCCACATATTCTGATGCTTTCGGGGTGTAGTGAGGTTCTAAATTCCCCAAAGCTTTCATTTGTGTTTTGAATTTTTCTGTATATTCTTCAGTTATTTCCTTTTCAGTCTTTCCAAATTTCAAAGCAGTTTGTGCCGTTTCATCAGACACATCAGTTATATTCTGTACATGCGTTACTAGATATCCATTGTATTCTATCCATCTTCTCAATATATCAAAAGCAATGTATGATTTCGCATGACCTAAATGAGATTCAGAATAAACAGTCGGACCACATACATACATTCCTACTTCTTTCTTAGCAGGTTTGAATTCTTCAATAGTTTTACTTTGAGTGTTATATATTTTCATCCCTTATCGCCACCACCACGTGCACAAATATTCTCCTCGTTCGGCCACGCTCCTCCTCTAAGCATGTCGGTAGTGTACATTTTTGCCTCATATCCTATACTTTCCAAGTATTTTGTAATTCTATAATTTTGAGACGGTACTAAAATTCCAATCTTAGATCCTTGCTTTACACTACTAACTGCTTTGTCAAACAAACTCTGCCAATCTTTACATCCAGGTTCAATTATCCATGGTCCAATTTCATAATATCTTTCATCCCCTTTGGCCATAATATAACTCCGCACTTCTCCATTGTCTGATATCTTAGCCAATGCCATTTCCGGTACAGTTTTTTTAAATTCAGCAAGAAGTTTCTTTCTATCTCCTCCAAACTGTCTTTCATCTATCTCTGTAACGCTTTCCCAGCATTCTTCAATCGGAATTATATCTTCAGATTCAAATACATCAAAAGGTTGCATACTATTTTCATCCATTTTAAATTCAAAATATGTTGACATTCCAGCAGGAATAAAATCGAATTTTCGATAAAAAGAAGCAGCCGGCATCAATGAATGAACTTTGATAGTTTCACATTTTTCTAATCTTTCTATTGATTTTTCAACTAATAATTTTCCAATTCCTGCAAGACGTTTTTTTTCTTTCACAACTACATTTCCAATAGTCCCTATCTTTCCAAAATCTAGGGCGGTCGAAATGCCGATTATTTCCCCCTCTTCCTTTGCCACTATACTTCCTCCAATCTTGTATAATCTTTCCCAATCTTCGGTTGTGTTGGACCAATTTTCTTTATCTGTTAGTTCAACGGCGTCTTGAATGTCCTTTTCATCCATCTCAGTTATTTCAATCAATTTCGACACCTTCATCGCAATCCATTTGTCCAAATGTTAGATATTTATCTTCCTCTCTTTTCAGTTTAAATCGACAACTTCCATATCCATAATCTTCTCCTCCATACCAATGTGGACAATCTTTGCATTTCAGCATTAATCACTCTCAATGAACAAGATTAATGAAGATATGCATCAATGAAATATTATAATAATAAGCCCCTTATGCTGTCAACATGAATCAACTCTCATCTGTTGTGTTTGCATTTATGATGATTTTGACTTCTATGAGCACAGGCTCTATCGGTTTAGACGAGAGTATGAATAAAACCTCATTTTCTAACAGCTTCACTTTTGATGGTAATGATACACTGAATCGAACTAACACATTCCCTTTCGATGTTCTTTTCGATGATTACCATGAATATTATGAAGTCGTTTCACAATTACAAGTATTCGCCAATGATTTTCCCGATATTGTTGAATTTTACACTCTTACAGATATAATCCCAGCTGGTCAAACTTGGCAAGGAAATGAAGTCGTCGGCGTTAAGATATCTGACAATGTCGCCAATGAACCCGATTTTTATGACGATCCAAATGAAGAGACTTTCTTCATAGTCGGAAACCATCATGCTAGAGAATGGATGACTGTTGTAACTCCTTTATATTTTATTTATTATTTAACGCATTTTTATGGAATGGAACCCACTGACAATGACGGTGATGGACTGATTAATGAAGATCCTATTGATGGTATAGATAATGATGGCGATGGCGAACAAGGTGGCCGTGTCGATGAATCTGGACGAGCGTTATTCGATGGTATTGATAATGATGGAGATGGAATCATAGATGAAGGCATCGATGAAGATCCGGATGAAGCACGAGTTACACATTTGGTAAATCATAGAGAGATATGGATTATTCCGATTCTAAATCCAGACGGGTATCAATACGATCGTGAAGATCCAGATCGTTTCTGGCGTAAGAATATGCGCGATAACGATGAAGATGACAGATACGGTGGTGAGTGTGATGGCGTGGATCTTAATCGAAACTATCCCTTCGAATGGTCACATAATACACAGTTCACAGCCCTTATTGGAGATGATTTAGAACCTGAAGTTACGGTTGATGATGATAATATTTGCTCAGACGTTTATCACGGTCCACGAGATAACAATGATGATGATGGTGATTGTGAGCCAATAATTCCTGGCATTCAGTGCAATATCGGCGATCAAAATTCAGGCGATATTACCCGAGTAGACGAAGATCCACCAGATGCACAACATACTGACGATGACGAAGATGGATTAATAGATGAAGATCGTGAAGGTGGGTTCTCTGAACCAGAAACTCAAGTTATCGAATATTTAACATGGAGATTAGATATTTATCCTGATTTTCCACAAGATCAATATTTAGAAGACTATCAGAATGGTATAGAACGAAACAATTGGCCAGATATGTTCACTCCAGAAAATCCACATGTTCGAACATATCGTACAGAAGCTCACGACATGAAACACAACATCATGAACGCAGTTTCATACCATGCTTGTTCAAATCTTTACATTTGGCCATGGGGTTACAAGGATCAAGATCCACCTCATGAACTTTACATGGAAAACCAAGTAAAACCATTGATGAATCTAACGGGCTATGGTAACTGGAAAGATCAAGGAGGATACAAAGTCTCTGGCGATATCAATGATTATCAATATGGAATGCAAGGCTCATTTTCATACACAGTCGAATTGAATAGTTGTGGCAGTCAAGGAGGTCTTCAAGGAGGGTTCCACGCAGATCCATTATTAATTCGACCAACTGTACGAATGCATCTGTTGACTAATATGTATCTCTTGGACGAGTCTCCAGAAGCTAGAATTGGTCAGATGTTCCCTGATTATGGTGACATCAATGGTCCTGGTGTTCATTCACCTGATGACACAATGATGCCCGAATTAACTATCCTTTCTTCTAAAGGAGATCTTATCGGATTCCAATCAGATAGCGAAGTCGATTTTGGTGATTATTACGCAAATGACGATCTTCCAGTAAGAGTTCAAGTTGAAGATGCTCAATACATGTTACAAGATTCACTAGTTTTACATTACCGAACTGATGAAATGTCAGAAGGTACATGGAAGGAATTACCTATGCATTGCGTAGTGAATTGTGATACTAAGAATTATTCTGATTATAGTGATGGTTTCACTATACCAAGAAGAGATTCAGTTTTCAAAGCTTTAATACCTGCAACAGAAGATTCTACACATATTCAATTTTACGCAGTAGCTCAAGATTCTAGATTGGCTAACGATTTCGGTGGAGGTTTTGTGTTTACCGGATACGGAGAGCACGACCCTGTAGAAATTTTTGTAGACGATATTATCGGATTTGGTAACCCAGTTGTTGATGCCATAGCTGTCGGATTAATGATGATTGTAATGTATGGTATTGTTTGGGGAGGCCTCTACCACTTCATCGGCATTGCCGCAGCAGCTGATCGAAGGAAGGCACAGTGAGTGAAGAAGAACAGGGCGAGGTCTTTTCCTCGCGTCTCGGCTTAGTTTTAGCCGCTATAGGTGCAGCTGTCGGTACAGGTAATATTTGGCGTTTCCCAAGGGAAGCAGCGGCCAATGGAGGGGGTTCTTTCATGATTGGCTGGTTACTATTTCTATTTTTATGGTCAATTCCATTATTGATGGCAGAGTTTGCAATTGGTAAGAAAACCCGTCTCGGAACAGTAGGTGCATTACGAGATATGGGGGGTCGACGTTTCACATGGATGGGTATGTGGATGGTGTTTGTTTCAACAGCAGTCGCTTTCTATTATGCAGTTGTAATGGGATGGACTATTCGTTATTTCTGGGTTGCGTTCTCAGGAGAAATAAGTACTGCTACTGACACTGCCGCTACTGAGGCATTATGGAATGATTTCATAGGTAATCCACTCGAAGTTATCATGTACCAACTAATCGCAGTTACAGCTGCAGGTACTGTGGTTTATTTCGGTATTAAAGGAATCGAAACTGCCAATAAAATCTTACTTCCTACTTTAGTTTTCTTTCTCGTTCTGACATTAATTTATCCATTCTACCTCGATGCAGGTGCCGCTTCTCAGGGATTACGTTTTCTATTCATTCCACAACCTGAATATTTATTGAAAAGTGAAACTTGGATTCGTGCTTTGACACAGAGCGCTTGGTCAACATCAGCAGGGTTCGGTACTGCCATTACATATGCAGTTGCCATGCGTAAAAAGGAGGATGTTTCCTTGAACGCATTACTTACAGGTCTAGGCAACAATAGCGTTTCATTAATTGCCGGTGTAGCAGTTTTAGGTACTGTTTTTGCACTTTCTGAAACAACTGCTGACGGTCTAGCTGCTGTTGAGTCGGGTTCTTCAGGATTAACATTCATTCATCTTACTGCGCTGTTCGCTACAGCTGGAGGAGCTGGTCGTTTTATTGGAGCAATTTTCTTTCTTTCTATGTCTTTTGCAGCTTTAACTTCTTTGGTTTCTAGTATAGAGGTGGCATCCCGTAATTTCATGGATGCGGGCTGGGAAAGGCACGAAATTGTAAAGTATGTCACAGTCGCAGTCGCATTCGCAGGCCTGCCCGCGGCGGCAAGTCTACATTTTCTAGACAATCAGGATTTTGTTTGGGGAACTGGTCTTTTAGTTTCAGGTCTTTTTGTTGCATTCGTAGTTATTCAATACGGTGCTTCTGATTTCCGCAAGGAGTTCATCAATCATGAATATAGCGATCTTTATATCGGTAAATGGTGGGATTTCATAATTCGATATATCTTTCCACTCGAATTCATTGTCGTCTTTAGTTCCTTTTTGATTGAAAAATGGGGTCAGTCAGGTCCATCTCCGATAGATGGTATAGATATCGGAAAATTCACTATATTGTCTTTACTCATTCAATGGGGTGCTGTGATTTCTCTTATGCTTTATTTTAACAATAAAATAGCAGCAGATATCAAATCAGGCCCTATGTCAATTCAAGAAGATCCTCCCATATCTAAGGAAAAAATATTAGAAGCAGAAGAAGTCTAGTTTATCTTCTCAGAATCGTAGTTCCACATTTACCACAGAATTTCTGTCCAGGTTTTAGAGTTGAATTACATGAATTACAAGTTTTTTCTGCGTTATCATTTTTCGTCGTTTGACCGCAACTTCCACAGAATTTTTGCTCCCCACTTAGTTGATTACCACAGTTAGAACAATTATTGGAAGTTAAATATTGCGAACGCCTTGATTTTCTTAATCTAAATCCACATTTACCACAAATTCTAAAATTCGAAGGAACTCTAGCATTACAATTCTCACAAACAATAGAAAAAGCATCAAATTTGTACACTTCTTCAGATATAGGTACTTCATCAGCTATCACTGTAGCTCCTACTCCTGATACGAACAAATCTCTCGATTCAAATTCTCCACTATCTGTAACTTCGACTATGTCTTGTTTGTCAATAGAATATGATTTTCCTTTAAATGATCTATACATTAATTCAATAGTTAAGGGAATGAGTCCCTTCGATTTTGGATATAATTCAATTTCTAAATCTAATTCTTCTCCAGATTCCAAAATATCAATTATAGTCGTTCCTCTTATTACAAAATCATCTGAAAAATTCACGGATATTTCTTGAGCTACTGCATTTCCTAAATTAGCTAACTTAAATTCAATTTTATTCCACACTTCTGGTTTTATGGCCTCTTTCGTTTTCGCCTTTATTACTAAATCTGGACGAGCCCCTTTAACAGTTGATTTAACAGCCCTCAATGCATCATCAGCTTTTATTTTAGCTTCTGAAAACCTTCTCTTATTTAATAAAACTCGAGCTTCTTTTATATTTTTAATTGCTGCTGAAACGCCCACCCCTTCTCTTCGCGCATTCTTTATTTTAATTTTTATAGTTTCTATATGTGTTCTAACTTGAGCACCTTCATCTTCTACATTTCTAGCTATTTTTTCAGCTTTCTTTGAAAATTCTACACATTCATTATATTTCCCTTCTTTAAACGCTATTTTAGCTTTCTTTAAAAACACCAAAGGTTCTTCTATATTCAATTTCATTTTACGTGCTGTCTTCAGAACACTTTTAGCAGACTCCAAAGCATCTGCACCTTTCATTATTTTTACAGATTCTAATGCATTTATGTTAATCAATTCCAAAGCTCTAACTGCTGCATTACGTACAAGATCGTCTCCATCATTTTTTAATCGATCCAAACCAGGTATACACTCCTTTACTAATTCAACATTATCTTCTCCAATCTCTCCAATTAATTTGGCCGCTTCTTCTCGGATTTCCCATCGTTGACTCTTCAACTCTTTCGATAATCTAGGAATTGCCTTTCTCAATGAGGATGGGTTTGTTTTAGCTATTTCAGCACCAACTTTCATCAATTCTATTTTAGCATTTCCGTTGTAATTAAGTGAATTTTTAATTATAAGTGATATTTTTATCCCAACTTTCTCTTCATTTCCTTTGGTTAATATTATCAAAGTATTCGAAACTTCTGAATATATTTGTTCATTTTCAGATTCAAATAACGATGAAATATCTTTAATTAAATTCGAAGTCAATTTTGGTTTCTTTTTTGAAATAATATTAATAATTCTTAAACTATTCTTCATTACATTTTCATTTTTATTTGCTATAGTCTTTCTCAATATTTGTAACGTCTTTCTCGGATTTACTTTCGATAGAGCTGTAAAAATCACACCATATTTTTTTGTACTTTCATCATCATATAGTGTCATAGATTTTATTATATTTGAAATATATTTTTCTATTTCCTTTGGATTTTTCTTCGATGCTTTAGCAACAAGTTCTAGGGCCGCCTCTCTACTTTGAGTATGTTTATCTGTAGACAAAGAAGCAATATCTTTCATATATCTATCAAAAGATTCAGAGTCTCTATCAAATAATTCAGATAGTAAAGTTAAGCATTGATGCCTTACTAATGGTGAACTATCAACTGTAAACTGTAAAATATCTTCTAAATATGATGCAACTAATGAATCAATAACTAAATCGGATAATTCCTGTAAAATTTCTATTTTTCTCTCGGGAACTTCCGAAACAAATTCTTCCAAACATCGTTCTATATGAGGTGCGTAACGAGCTTTTCTGATACGACTTCCAAAACCTCCTACTACCATCTAATCGTATAGGTTTCACTTCAAGGGGTTTTTATAGTTAGTGATGCACTCTTATTTCATTTTTCATCATCTTCTACAACTTCATAATCTGCATCGACTACATTAGAATCTTTTTCAGTCTTATCTTCAGTTTTATCATCTTTATTTTCCTCTTTTTGAGCTTCTTCAGCAGCTTGTTGATATATCATTTGACCGATAGCCTGTGTAGCTTCTTGATATTTTTCGACAGCTTTCTTCAAAGATTCTATATCATCAGTTTTTAGTTGTTCTTCTAATTCCTTCTTTGCATCTTCAACATTATTTTTCGTGTCCTCATCGACTTTATCTCCAAGTTCTTTCAATGCTTTATCTGTTGCATATATCAGAGTTTCACCCTGATTTCTAAGCTCTATCATCTCTCTTAATCTTTTATCTTCTTCTGCATATTTTTCAGCTTCTTCAATCTTTTCATTAATCTCATTTTCCGTTAAAGTCGATTTTGCAGTTATATCAATTTTCTGTTCATTTCCAGTACCTAAATCTTTTGCAGATACATGCAATATTCCATTAGTGTCTATATCAAAAGTTACTTCAATTTGAGGTATTCCACGGGGCGCAGGTGCGATTCCAACAAGTTGAAACCTTCCTAATGTTACATTATCACTCGCGTTAGTTCTTTCACCTTGTAATACATGTATTTCAACAGCGGGTTGATTATCTGCTGCCGTTGAAAATATTTGTGATTTATTCTTAGGTATTGTTGTATTTCGTTCAATCAAAGGTGTGGAAACACTACCAAGAGTTTCAATACCTAGTGTTAAAGGAGTAACATCTAGTAGTAACACATCTTTGACATCTCCAGCTAAAACTCCTCCTTGAAGTGCAGCACCCATAGCCACACTTTGCATAGGATCAATTCCTCTTTCAGCCTTTTTACCTATAATTTTCTCAAATCTCTCTCTAACAGATGGCATCCTTGTTGGACCGCCTACTAAAATTACATTATCAATCTCAGAATTTTTAATTTTAGCATCTTTAATAACACGTTTTATGGGGGCTTCACATTTCTTTAATACTGGATCAATAAGCTCTTCTAATTTAGCTCTCGTTAATTTTATTTCCAAATGTTTTGGTCCGGTTGAATCTTGCCAAAGATAAGGTAGATTGATCGTTGTTTCAAGTGCATTTGTTAAATCAATTTTCGCCTTTTCTCCAGCATCTCGAACTCTTTGTAAAGCACCAGAATCACTATTCAAATCAATTCCATTTTCTTTCTTAAACGATTCAACTAGGTAGTCAATAATGGTTTGATCCATATCTGCCCCACCTAATTTAGTGTCTCCACTTGTCGCCAAAACTTCAAAAATATCTTCACCTATATCCATCACAGTTACATCGAAGGTACCGCCTCCTAAATCTAAAACAATAACTTTACTTTCTTCTTTATTATCTAGACCATATGCTAACGCTGCTGCCGTTGGCTCATTTATTATTCTTTCAACTTCTAAGCCAGCAATCTTTCCAGCATCTTTTGTTGCTTGTCTTTGATTATCATTAAAGTATGCAGGAACAGTAATAACTGCTTTTTTTATTTCCGTACCAAGATAAGCTTCTGCATCACCCTTTATTTTTTGTAATATAAACGCTGAAATTTCTTCTGGTGAATATTCATCTTTACCTATCTTTATTCTTTCCGAAGTTCCCATTTTTCTTTTTACATGTATAACGGTTTTATCCGGATTCAAAACAGCTTGATTTTTAGCTGCATTTCCAACTAACCTTTCTCCTTTTTCTGTGAACGCAACAACAGAAGGGAACATTTTCCCTCCAAACATAGATCCTTCCGCTGAAGGTATTATCGTTGGGCGTCCTCCTTCAAGATACGCTGCTTCTGAATTCGTTGTTCCTAAATCTATTCCTAATATGTGTTCTTTACTCATTTTATTCATTCCTTTCTTTTCGTTTTGATACTATAACCTTTGCAGTTCTAAGCACTTCTCCATCTAGAAGATATCCTTCTCTTATAATTTCAACAATTTTTTCTGATTCCCACTCATCATTTTCTATTGCATCAACCGCTTCATGTAATCTAGAATCGAAATCATTCCCCTTTCCTTCTATCTTAACTACACCATGATTCTCCATTACAATTTCAATCTGCTTATTCAATGTCTTTAATCCTTCTAAAACATCATTAATTTCATTATATTTTGCATTTTTTGCTGCTTTCATCGTGTCTAGAATATCTAAAAATGGATTAATGATTCTGCCCTTTATTCTTACTCTATCCTGTTCTATATTTTTAGCAACTCTTTTTCTATAATTATCAAAATCAGCAGCTAAACGAATAAGTTGTTCTTTAACTTCATCAAGACTTTCGTTAGGTTCGTCTTGATTTTCAACCCTTTCTTCCGTTTTTTCATCAACAATTTCCGACTCATTCATGGTTATATTCTCTTTAGTAATCAACCTCAGGTTGTTAACTGCCTCTAGCGCGAAGTTCCAGTATATATAAAATTATCTCAAAATTACTTATTTCAATCCAAACTTTTTTCTCGCTTCTGCCATACGATCTCGATATTCTTTCGGTAATTTATACCGCGCTAATTGCTCAAGTCTAGTCCAGTTTCTTTGAAATTCAGATTTAGACGGTATATCATATAATTTTTCAAATTCTCTAATATCACTAATTATTCCATATAAATAAAATCCAAAAGCTGCAGTTGAAATTACTCCTATCACTAAAATCCAAATAATATAATCGCCAAATATTTCAGTTATCGCTTTAGGGGTCCAGGTTTCATCTGGATAAAATTGCCCCGTAACTCCCAAATAAAAGAATGCGATCGATACAATAAAACCCACCGTACAGGCATTTTGCATGTTTTCTTGAAGCCATTTATGGAATTCTTCCTTGTATTTCATTATCTTTACACTGCTATGGCTATGTAAAAAGATTACTCATTGATTCAAACGGTATCTTTTTGAGCATTGTTTACACAGGGGCATTATGAAACTCGCTGATAGGATGGATTGCTTGGGCACGGAAACTGCCTTTGCCGTCTCAGCTGAAGCTTCCAGTTTAGAGGAAAAAGGTATCAAAATATACCCATTTCATTTAGGGGATATCAATTTAGAAACGCCTAAGACTATTCGTTCAGCAGCTCTCAAAGCGATGGAATCTGGTAAGACTGGTTATTGTCCAGCACCAGGGATAATTGAATTAAGGGAAGCATTAGCAGAAGATGTTAGCGCTTCTCGAAAGATAAATTACAATCTAAATAATGTTTCTGTTCAATCAGGAGGTAAGCCTGTGATTAGTAAATTCATAATGTCTAAAATGAATCCAGGAGATAGGGTTCTTTATCCAAATCCAGGTTATCCTATTTATGAATCTCAAATAGAATTTCATGGAGGTATTGCACATCCTTATGGTTATTTAGATACTGAAGATGGTCTAGTCTTGGATTTCGATTCTATAGAGCAAGGAATCAAAGAAGGGGCTAACATAATATTTTACAATAATTACAACAATCCTACAGGGGCTTCTTCATCTATTTCTGAAATGAAAAAATTAGCAGATCTTTGCGTATCTAACGATTTATTTCTTTTCTCCGATGAAGCCTATTTTGATACCCTTTTTGAGGGAGAATCACATTCTATCGTGTCTATGCCAAATATGCGTGAACGTTCTTTAATTTTATATACATTTTCAAAGAAATTTGCAATGACTGGTTGGAGGTTAGGTGCAGCTATAGGTCCAAGTGATGTAATCGATGAAATTTCACGTCTAAATGTAAATGATGAATCTTGTACAACGCATTTTGTCCAACATGCAGGCGTAGCCGGCCTCAAAGGTTCACAAAACGAAGTGAAGGAAATAATTCGAATTTTGAAAGAGAGACGAGATTTGGCAATCTCTATACTAAAGACCATAGAAGGCATAGAGGTTCATACACCGGTTGCGGGGTTCTATCTCTTTCCTAAGATAACTGAAGCCATGAGAAATCGAGGTTTCAACGATTTAGAAGAATTTAGAAAAGCAGCTCTCAAAGAAACTGGAGTAAGTTTCTGTGGGCGTCATCATTTTGGAAAACCTCTCGATAACGAAAACGATCATTACATCCGTTTAGCATTTAGTGGTATTTCGAAATTACATTTGGAAGAAGGATTATACCGTTTCAAAGATTGGCTATCTCCTTAGCTACCACGTGGATAATTTCCACGTCATTTTATCTCCATCATCAAGATAGGTGCTCGATACGCCTGCTTCAGCATAATTTCCATTAATGTATAATGCCCAAAAACTCCCACTAGTTTCATTCGCATTAGTTTTACTTTCAACCCCATCTATCGATTCCATCATTTCTCCAAGACCTGAGTAATATATCGAGGTGTATCTTACATCATATTCATCAGAGAATAATGTCCATACCCACCAAGAATTAGTGTAGTGTGTAGTGTAATTAGCACTAAAAATCCACGTATTGTTTAGATACTCAAGATCCAAAGATTCTGAAGTTTCATATATCTCTTCAGTAAGTTCATCAGAACCGAAATCAATTTCCACAATAATAGATATTTCTTCTTCCTGATAACCCTTATCTAAATTTTCATCCCATTTTGCAAAAGTCTGTATTATGATTAAATTTAATACAATAATCATTATCAGGCCACGTTTCGAATCTTCCATTGTTTATCCTCACTATCACTAGCGTTTATATCTGAAACTCTTATCTATGTAAATCTAATCATTTTCAATAATTTTTCTGCTTTTTTATTATTATCAAGATACATTAGTATTGCTGCTAAAAACCATCCAGTTCCACTAATCATTACAAAAGTTTGATCAAAACCAACTAAAAATTGAGGTACTAATACTACAAATCCAATACCAACTAATAATCCAGATATCCATGCGAAAAGAACCGAACTCTCTTTCATTTGTTTAATAAATAAATACAAATAAAATTGACTAAATGAATAAACTACTACTACTGCAGTTATCAACATTTCAGTAACGCCTATCAGTTCATTTCCATCTTCACCAATTTGGGTAGTTGCCACAGTAAATGTCCCTATCAAAACTGAAATCCCTGCAGTCATATTGTTTCTAGTAGTTGTATTTTTATCAAGTTTAATAATTCGTTTTCTTACTATTTTAATTAGATATATTGGCGATATAAGTCTAAATATCAATGTAAATATTGCTGCTGGCCACAATAATTCCGGTTTACTTTCAGCTAGATGGACTGTCCATATAGATATGAAAAAAGCAGTACAAAATACTAAGACTACAGATGCAAGGAACCAATCACTCGACTTCTGTTTTAACGATTTTTCTATAGACCACATGAACATTGGATATGATAAAATCACCAATCCTAGAAAAAGAACTAAAAGTGAAATTTTTTGAAGCTCAGAAAGTTCTATCACATATACTCATCAAGAAGGTCTCTTTTTATCTTTAAGTAGGCAAAAGTATTCAACCTACATTCGTTGACAATATATGGTTGAAGGTAAAACCTGTCTAATAACAGGCGCAACTGATGGAATAGGAAAAGAAACAGCACTCTCTTTGGCCAAACAAGGTGCTAAAATAATCATAGTAGGAAGAAATCAAAAAAAGTGCGAAAATGTAGTTTCTGAAATAATACACCTCACACAAAACAATCAAGTTGAGTTTCTTTTAGCAGATCTTTCTTTAATGAGAGAAGTAAACGGCTTGGCTGAAAGAATCATGTATGGTTATAGGCATTTAGATATTCTCATCAACAACGTAGGTGCATTTTTTCGTAAAAAGGAATTAACAGAAGAGGGTTTGGAACGCACCTTCGCATTAAATCACCTCAGTTATTTCCTTTTAACTCATAAATTATTACCTCTTTTAGAACATAGCAAGACAGCCCGAATCGTAAACGTTGCTTCAATTGCCCATATACGAACTGATATGAATTTTGATAATTTAAACGGAGAGAAAAATTGGTCTTGGTATGGAGGGGGCTGGAATGCATACTGTTGTTCTAAATTAGCAAATATTATGTTTACTTATCATCTTTCTAAAAAATTAGAAGGGAAACAGATTACAGCTAATTGTCTCCACCCCGGTTTTGTTGCTTCTAAATTCGGAGATAATAATGGTCTATTTTCACGCTCTATCATAAAAACAGCTAAATTTTTCGGAGCCATAGGTGTAAAAAAAGGATCCGAAACTAGCACATACCTCGCTTCTTCTGATGAAGTAGAAGGAATTTCCGGTAAATATTTTGCTTCATGCTCAGCACAAAAAAGCTCTAAACAATCGCACAATGAAAAAGATATTGAAAAATTATGGTCCATAAGTGAAGAATACACATCAGAATATCTTTGATTAAGTAAAAGATCTGAGGAGAACGGCTGCCATAATAATAGTCATAATAATCATCAAAATTTCTCCTATTGCAGCAGCAGCACTATCATTTTCAACATAACAAGCATATCGTTCTTCTTTCATTTTTAGAATAGATTCTTTCTCTATATCTGAATCATATCTAAATACTGGATTTGGACTTTCTCCTTGAGGTTTTCTCATTTTATTTAATTCTCCCTTTGAATATGCCTCCAAAGCTTCTTTCATCAATGTCGCTGCTGTAATCAATGTTTTGTAACAAGCATCTTGGTATGTTTCCCCTCTTTTCATACCAATTTCACGTTTCCCAACTAAATCTCCTGCATCTATTTCGGATGAACAAAAATGACAACTACTTCCTATCGGTATGTCATGATATATACTCCATGCAGGTGATGCCGAACCACGACATTCGGGCAGTAGTCCTGGATGTGAATTAAGTACGCCATCTCTTTTTTCTCCATATTCTAAAATTTTTCCCCTAATAATACGAGTCCCTCCGAATATAATCATTTGAGGGGATATTTTCTCAATAAATTCCATACAATGTTCATCATTATGAATGGGCACTGTTTCTACAGGTATGTCATTATTTTTTGCTTGAATTGAAATCAATTCTCCAATTTCATTATCGCCAATACGGAATTCAAATTTTTCTCTTTCAATTCCACCCACTTCCGAGTCTTCTTCTATTATGAGTGCAGGTTTCAATCCCGCACTAATAAGTTGAGATAACATCTCCCTTCCCCACGGGTGCTCTTTGATTGCCATGAACACAAAATGAGGTTTCATTTGTGAGCTACCACTTTGAATTCTACAGCAATTGGTGTCGGAAGTGCCCCCACTTCAATAGTCGTACGTGTAACTTCATATCCTTTAAGGTATTCTCCATATATTTCATTGAATTTTTTAAAATCGTTTTCCATATTTGTCAAAAACACCATTATGTCTACTACATTTTCCATTTCTAGATCACACGCTTCTAATACGGCTTTAACATTTCTAAATACTGCATGTGTCTGAGCTTCTATCCCATCAGGTATCTCATCTGTTTTCGGTTCTCTAGGGCCTATTCCTGATAAGAATACAAATCCATCAACTTCTTTTGCATGAACGTATGCTCCAATAGGCTTTGCAGATTTTTCAGTATTAATCGCCATCAGTTCCTTCCATTGTTCCCATTTCAACTTGCCGATATAAATCAAGAACTTCTAAATCGCCTTCATAAACTTCAGGATTTTCTTCATCATATTCTAAATCTCCAGTGCCTTTTTCCACGGGAGTCAAGGAAACTACAGCACCTCCTGTTCCTATTATTGGCTCATAAGCATGTATTTTTCCAGAATAAAGATTGCTTTGTCCCATGATTGCAGAAAGCCACCAAAATGGCTTAAAACTTACAACCTTTGGAACTCTCGCTTCTTGATGAAATTGCCGAGATAGCTGAGATACATCTTCCAATCTTCCTTTTTCTAAATATTCTAAAAATTTTCTATTCCATTCATCATCTTTAGAAGAATGTATCTTATCATTTTCTGCATTCATAGGTGTTGTAATCAATCTGTTAGAAAGACTACCTACTACTACTGCAACAGCCTTTCTTTTCTGTTCCCGAACTGCATCTCTCAAAGCTTTACCTAGTACTACAGTTTCAGATCTATTTGCATAAACATTACTACTAACTATTATTGCAGGTATTGAATTTTTTGGATTCAAGAGTTTTAAAGCAACTACGGATCCAGTATCTATGGGAAATCCATCATATGCCACAGTACGTGTATGGAGCCCCCTTTCTTCACATGTATTTTTACAATGTTTTGCAAACTCAGAATCTATTTTGAATTTATACGGCATACTCCCTAATTCATGAAATTCCTCATCAACATGTGTCCATTCAGGATTAGGCATCGCTTGTATTTGATGTCCTAATACCGAAGGCCAATATGTGCTATAAATTATTAATAAATCAGCATCACTCTCTTCTATTTCCTTTTTACCTACTTCAAATCCGTCTCTAATAGCTCCCCATCCTTTATTTTTTTCAGGACAGAGTAAGGGGTGTGGCAATCCAGGAACTAACATTCCAAGTTTGATTACATCATCTCTCATTTTTCACCTCTTTCAGAATCCCATTCAATGATGGCGTTACCAGTTCCTATTACACTTCCATACGCATGTATTTTTGCTTCATACTTTGGAAAATCAAGTGCACTGATTAACCAAGTTAAACTTCCTGCATCAGTTTCTGCCATTGTTTGTTCCGTAAAATCTGGCATGATGTCTATCAATTCTCTATTTTTCCCCTTTAACATTAAATTAATTATTTTCATATCCCAAATGTATTGGTTATGATTCGTTACATGTTCTTTACTCATATCTTCTGGCAACTCTGGCTCTACCGTAAAGTGTCTATGAGATAAAGAATTAGATGAAAGTAACAATGCTCGCTTACCACTTTTTTCAATCGCTTCTCTCGTCGCTTTACCGAGTTTTAACATATTGGCTTGCATAATTTCGTGTGAAAAATAACTAGATGCTCGATTGGATGAAATTACAACTATAGGTTTATCCCATTCAGGTCTGGTTAAGTGACAACTGGTAATGGTTCCATAATCTATTCTAAAATCAGGATTTTCCATCATTTTTACATGCAATCCTTCCTTTTCTGCAATATTATGTATTTCACGAGATAATTCTACATCAACGTTTAAGTCATAATCATATCTAAAAAGATTAGGAAATACGGGATCAACCGATTTTGATTTGAAATTTTCCACTCCCAAGAAGTGAGTTCCAATGAATGTTTGCCAATGCGGTGTATGTATTACTATGACATCAAATTCCTTATCACTCATACTTTCACGTAATCGTTCATAGCCCCATCTTAATTCCTCCCATCCACCTTCCGATACAGGTTCATTTTGTGGCGGATTTTCTGCATATACTAAATGAGGTGGATGGGGGGCTAATGCTCCCATGACAATTTTTCCCTTTTCACTCATTTTTTTCACCCATTTCGATACAGACGTTCTGTAACTCTGAAAAGAAGTCTAAAGAGTATCTGCCCCCTTCTCTACCCACACCTGAATCTTTCATTCCACCAAACGGCACCCTCAAATCTCTCAAGAGCCATGTGTTTACCCAAACCATTCCAGATTCTAAATCTGCACTTATTCTATGTGCACGCGATAAATCGCTAGTCCACACGCTAGCAGCCAATCCATAGTTAACAGAATTAGATATTGCAACAGCTTCTTCTTCTGTCTCAAATGGATGTATTGTAGCTACAGGCCCAAATATTTCTTCCGTTGCTGTGCGGCAATTCGGAGGTAAACCTGAAATTATTGTGGGTTCTAAAAATGCACCATTATTCCAAGGATTTTTCAATTCTGGCCGTTTACCTCCACATTCAATACGCCCACCTTCTTCAATCCCCAATCTTATGTATTCCTCAACTTTATCACGGTGTTCGTGAGATATAACTGCTCCCAAATCTACATTTTTGTCAGAAGGATTTCCAATTTTCATTTTCTTCGTAGCTTTTACTATCCCTTCTAAAAATTGGTCATGAATTTTACGTTCTACTAATATTCTAGAACCGCATAGACATACTTGTCCTTGATTTGTAAATGCCGCTCTCACTGCGCCATTTATCGCTTTATTTAAATCTGCATCAGCAAAAACTATCGTTGGATTTTTTCCACCCAATTCTAATGATATCTTTTTAAAAGTTGAAGAAGCAGCCTCTGAAACTTTCGCTCCAGCATCCGTAGAACCCGTGAATGATACGGCAGCTACATCTTGATGTAAAGATAGAGGCTTACCTACTTTAGATCCAGATCCATGTACTAAATTGAAAACTCCATTTGGAAGTCCAGCTTCATTCATAATCTCTGCTAATGCCGAAGCTGTTAACGGAGTCATGGAGCTAGGTTTCGCTACAACCGTATTACCCATAACTAATGCAGGAGCTGTTTTCCACGATAGTAAATATATCGGTAAATTCCAAGGCGTTATCAATGCAACAACTCCTAACGGCTTTCTTAAAGTATAATTTACAGCATTTTTCATTTTATGAAATCCCAATTCATCATGCCGCGCTGCGCCTGCAAAAAAGCGAAAATTAGCAATAGCTCGAGAAATATCTGTATCAAATGCCAACCTAATTGGTTTACCCGTGTCTAATGATTCTAATTCAGCTAATTGCTGTTTTCTACTTTCTATAATATTTGCAATTTTCTCTAAAATATCTGCACGTTCATCTACACTTTTAGCACTCCATTTAGGCAACGCACTCTTCGCTGAATAAACTGCAGCATCTACATCAGATTTATCGCCAAGAGGGACTTTAGAAATTATATCGCCCGTGGCAGGATTTCTATTTTTCATATACTTACCAGATACGGGTGTATGGAATTTTCCATTAATATATTGTTTAAGCTCCATCACTTTCATTGTTTAGTCTCGTGTTCGTTAGGGTCGAAATACCATCTATCATTATCAGGATCCCATTCATCCCAAGTATATATCTCCTTCAATGACGGTAAGTATTCTGATGGTACTATCCCCGACACTAGAAATGCCTTCTGTCTTCTTAACGAGTATGGATTTCTCAATTTCATACCAAGAACTCCTAAAATTCCTCTAGCAACATACCATGCTGCTTGAGGATTCCATCCATGAGCTATTTTCACTACAACTCCTAATCCCTTTGGATAATCTTTATGTTCTATTGCCATTCCAAGGAGTCCATCTGCTCCCTCTTTAGCTATTACTTTCCCTTTACAAGATTTTATAATAGTTGTATCTAGTCGATTAAAACCACCTACTAAGTCTGGATTCTTTACAATAGCATCCCAAATCCAATCCTCTTTTTTATTCGAAACAATACCTGCATAACAAGTAGCTAATTCATTTACAGTATTCGATACAGTAGGAAATCCATCACCATCTCTTGCTATTCTTTCAGGTTTCCATTCTTCTCCTAAAAAACGCTTAACTTGTTTTAAGTATTCAAAGAAAAATTCATGACTTGGTAGCGTATAGCCTGCCCTATTCCAACCCTTTTTTCTACAACCTAGAAGAATTGCAGCATGTTGACCTGAAGAATTCGAATACCATCGACGAGCTCTTCTA
This sequence comes from Marine Group III euryarchaeote CG-Bathy1, assembly GCA_001875425.1. Lineage (GTDB taxonomy): Archaea > Thermoplasmatota > Poseidoniia > MGIII > CG-Epi1 > UBA102. The sequence continues at coordinate 135,467 of MIYU01000001.1, forward strand.
ACTTGTCTACCAAATTGAATCAAAGGAAGGTCAAGAGGCGTTTGCATCAACCCCCATTCTGCTCGAGGAAGTAACGATTGCGCAGTTTTGACATGTTCTGCAGTTCCATTATGGCTAGAAACAGAAATTGCTTTTTGCTCCCAACTTAACTCTTCCAATTCTTCTGAAAATACTTTGAGCATTAATGGTTTCATCATAGAACGCCCATAGCATAGAACATTACCTCCAAAACTATGTATAATTTCGTCGCCACTTGCCCAAGAAACAGCCCCGTGTATTGTCGTTTCCGAAACGCCATTACGTCTATAATCAACTAATGGTTCCCATTCTACATCTCTTCCTGTTGGCACTTCTCCATCCGTATCTCCCAAGGGGTTGCTTGGATAGAGGTTCTCAATTTCTTTTGGATGTGTCATTTTCTAAGCTCCTTTATTCTAGGAACTACTTTTTTCATGAATGCTTCCATATTTCTAATAACTCTGTCTGAATCATGATTGAAAAAATCAAACCAAGCCATAACACAATCTTCAGAATGGAATCGTTCAACCATCTGTTTAGCTATGTCTTCTGTATTTCCAATTACTGCATTATCTGCAGCTTTCGAAACTTTCATCGGATCTATAGTTCCTTCAAGAGCTCCCCAATATGAATTCAAGGCTTTCTCAGCTTCACACTTTGCCTGTTCCGTTTTCTCCTTTTCTGAAAGTCCGTTTTCGTCATTAATGAATATCATAATAGTTCTAGGCATGTATTCTCTCTTCCAAACACCTCCTTCAGGATGATAGTGTTCCATCATTCGTTCATGAGTTTTTTCTATTACTTCTGGCGGGGTTATCGATAAATTAAATGTTTTTACAGGTCTTATTTTATTTACCTTTTTTTGCAATTCTGGATCATGTGAACCTAATACAAGATCAAGTAACTCTCTATTCCAATTTTGAGGTATATTTTTTACATCTTCAAAGTTATATCTTTTAGGTATTTCTATTTTTTCAGGCATCTTTTCCAAACTATCTCTTTCCATAGCTGCTATCTGTACTCTTTTCCAATCTTCATCACTTCGAAATAATTTTCGCTCTAACACCGTCTCTGATATCATATTGCTATTGATAGTTTCTCCATTTATCAATCTCAAAAAGATTTCACAAGCTTCAGAAAATATTTGCCCTCTAAGAGCAGGCCATGCTTCCTCTTCAACAGAATCTCTTGGAACAATTCCATACGGTCTTGCCATAAATTCAAATCTTCCTGCAGAAAATCCAATACGTAGTTTCCGTTTCTCTTCTTTTTTTAGTCCATGAAGTGCAATGAATGCACCTACTCTTTCTGCTATTCCAATAGGTCCTCCATGTGTCAAAATACTCATTACCGCCGATCCAACATTTATTTTTTCGGTAGATAAAAATACAAGGTGAGCTAACTGAAAAAAATCTGTACAAAGCCCCACCTCTCCTTTCCAATGAGGCACTACTGGATTTTTATTATTTTTCTGAATCTCCGTTGAGAGGTGTGCTTGGGCTACCCATGCCGTTTCAAATCCTAATTCATCCGCAGCCTTTACCTGTTCAAAAAAATGCTCAAACATTTTTTGTTCAGTAGGCATTTCACCTTCTACAGGCGTTTGGCATATAGATAAAAAAATGTCAATTTTCATTTCAAATAGAATTCGTCCTTCCACCATCTACTGGAAGACTAACCCCCCTCACAAAACTCGCTTCCGGCGATGCCAAAAAAGCCACAACACTTCCCAATTCTGAAGGGGTCGCAAGCCTCCCTTCAGGTACTGTTTCTAACCAAGTACGCTCAACATCTTCTGCCGTGCAATTACGTTGTTTAGCTAAAGTTTTTTTCAATTCTTCTAATCTTCCGGTTGATGTAAAACCAGGCAGAACATTGTTAATTGTAATTCCTTTTGGTAATTCTTTGGACATCGTTTTCGACCAAGATGCCATCGCACCCCTTATTGTATTACTAACTCCAAGTCCAGCTATAGGTTCTTTTACAGATGTCGAAATAATATTAATAATTCTTCCATATTCTGATTTTTCCATACCAGGTAAAAGTAAACTAACTAATTTCTGCGATGCGAGTACATGTCTTCTAAAGGCCTTTTCAAATTCCTCTACTTTTGCTTCAACAATCGACCCAGAAGGTGGGCCTCCTGAATTATTTATTAAAATTTGATAGTTTCCATTTGTTTCTATATCTTTATTTACTTTTTCTTCCAAACTTTCTATATCTTCCATATCACAAGATATATTATTTTCACCCATTGCAGTACGGGCCAAAATAGTCACCTTCGCTCCTCTTTTACTAAGTTCTTCAGCAGCAGCCTTACCGATTCCTTTAGTCCCTCCACATACTAATGCCCTATATTCCTTCAAGTCATTCATTTGTTTCTCCTACAAAACTATAAAATTCAGAATTTTTTAATTCAGGCAATTCTTCTTTTTTAATTAAAATAGTTCTCACACCCCATAAATCAGTAAACACACGGTATCTCGATGTTCTATCTAGATAATCTACACCAGATGAACCTCCTGTACCTATTCTACGCCCAATCATCCTTTCAACCATACGTGCATGTGATGACCTCCATAACAACATCGATTCTTCCAATTCTACCATGGTGTCGATTAGTTTTCTTGGCCAAGATAATAGGGGGAGTTCACGATACGATTCTATAAATAAAAGTCCAGCACGAGCTCGATCACATTCACCGTTCGGTTTCAAAAATTCAGATGCTTGTTTATTCACATCTTTAAACCTATTACTAGTTTCATCATCATCATTATTAGACAATGCATGGGCGGCTTTTTCACCCAATTTAAGATGTATATCTAAGTATTCATTTACAAATTCTGAAACTGCTTGACCATCATTAGAGTCATTCGGCAATGATCCCTGTATTGGCGTTCTTGCAAGCCATTTAGTCACAACTTCTTGTATCGATTTTTCATTTATCTTATTTTCTATTTTTTTCCCATCAATCCAAAAATCACCCATTATTGCTTCCATCGTTCTCATCTGTTTCGATTCAAAACCAGAAGCCGTTCCCAATTCATCTCTAAATGACAAAAATCCTTGGGGGGTAAGAGTTTCCATAACTTTCCATTGTTGCGCCATCAATCTAAAAGTTTCAATTCCTCTCTCCATATGATGAACTGCTTTCGGTATTTTCGTCTCCTCAACGTAGCTTTCATCTAAAGTATCTCTCGCCTGTCTCAATTCACTAATCACTAGTTTAAACCAAAGTTCAAATGATTGATGCACTATTATGAAATGTAGTTCATCTGAGCTTATATTTTCTTCTTTTTCTTTCCACCCACTCTGTAAAGATAGTAATTCTTTCAATCTCAAATATTCTGGGTAACTTCCCTTATCTGTAGGCGTAGGCATACTTTGCTAAATTTAGACGGAATATAAAGTATAGAGGTTTACTTCAACACAGACGAAATTAAAATAGGAAGTATAACTGTAGCATCACCTTCTAGTGTTACATGTTCAGCTTCATGTTTTACTTTCCCCCAAGATACGGCCTCTTTTACACGAGCGCCACTTAATGATCCATCCCATTCAGGTGCTGTAGTTATCTGTACTGCATAATCCAGCCCCCCTCTGTATTGATTCCACCATATTGTATGGTGCTTAGAGATTCCTCCTCCCACCATCAAAGCGCCCGTTTTTTCAGCTTCATATATCAAATCAGATAGTTTATGCTGTTCTTGTAGTATGTCTAATGTAAAATTTTTATTATCTTGCCAAAATTGCCACAATTGTGACCCTACCGACCCGTCAGTAAGTCCCGGAACAAATACTGGAATACCTTTCTCTGCACATTTTGCCAGTAGTGATTGTGAACCACGTTCTTCTTTAGACATACGAATTCCCATCTCTTTCCATATTTCACACGGAATCCATTTTTCTTTTTCATTGTATATCTCTTTCAAAAATGGTTGCATCCATTTTTCAATCGGAACTCCATACGAGGTGTCTGGAACGAGAACATTACCTAATCGATTAACGCCTTTATCACGCAATTCAGCATCGTTCATGTTAAAATCTCCATGATAATAATCAGTTAGTAATCTAGCTAAATCGTGGTCAAGAGTTCCACAAGTAGTTATCACTACATCAACTAAATTATGATCAATCATAGTACGTATAACTCCTCTGGTTCCAGTAGCTATTACATTTGCTGGAAATGAAAGAAATTTTGTACATTTTTCATCATTCATATCTTTAATAATTTTAGATGCTTTGTTAATTTTTACACTAAGAAAGCCCCCGGTTTCAGCAAATTGGTCTACAAGTTCTGAAACGGTACTATTTCCGTTCAATTCTATATCTTTTACCGGTTTTTTATTCATTATTCCGTTTCTATTTCAGTATTTTCTTCATCTATTTTCAGGTAAACTGCAACAGCTACTACTTTTTCTTTGTCTTTTAATTTAATCAATCTACTTCCTCTGCCAATTCTTTTCATTTCTCTAAGTTCGTCTATATTCGTGTTAATAACTTTTCCAGAACTAGTCGTTGCCATAATCATGTCTGCATCTCCTACTGATATCGAGGATACTACTTTCCCATATTTTTCAGTTTTAGTATTTATTACACCTTTCGACCCCCTTCTAGTTAGTCTATAATTGCCTGCCTTGGCTCTTTTACCCCATCCCATCTCTGTTATCGTTAACAATTCCTCCTCTTCATTAACAATGGCCATACTTTTCACTCCATCTCCTTCTTTCAATCTAATTCCAATAACTCCTTGTCCAGCACGCCCAACAACTCTTACTTGATTTTCAGGGAATCTATTCGCCATTCCGTCATTCGTTGCTAACATGATTTCACTTTCTCCATCTGATATCCCTACAGAAATCAACTCATCTCCTTCTTTCAAAGTGATCGCTCTAAATCCTTGATCACTTCTCCATGCCCGTTCAACTCTAGATGCATATTCTTCCATACGTGTCTTTTTAACAATTCCATTTTTCGTTGCAAAAATTAAGTAATTATCTGGGCTACTTATGTTTGGCACAGGCAGCATATTCAATATCTTTTCATCATTTTGATGTCTACGTTCATCTAATTTTTCCAGTAGTTGTACTATCGGAGTCCCTTTCGCGTATCTTGATACATCAGGGATTTGCCACCCCTTTAGGAAATACATACTACCTTCACTAGTAAAGAGAAGTACATGGTCATGAGAGTTCATTGAATGCATCTCAACCGGTACATCTCCTTCTTTGGCTTTAATTCCAATCATACCCGTACCTCCGCGATGCTGTATTCTAAAATCTTCTAAAGGCATTCTTTTGACGTAAGATTCATCCGTTCTCATAACTACTACTTCTTGTTGAGGAATCAAATCTTCAGTTTCTATCTCTCCTTCATGTTCTGAAATTTCCGTTCTACGTTCATCACCATATTTCTCTTTTAACATTTCTAATTCCTTTCTTATGATGCTGCGAATTCTATTCGGATCTGCTAATGTAGCATCCAATTCTGCTATTTCTCCATTTAATTCCTTTAATTCATTTTCTCTGGCATTTCTATCTTGTTTAGAAAGCTGATAGAGGCGCATTTCAGCAATTGCTTCAGCTTGTTTTACACTCAATTTAAATTGTTTTTTCAATCCGTCTATTACGTCTTTTCTATTATTGGCACTTCTTATGAAAGAAATAACTTGACTCATTTTGTTTATAGCTATTAAAAGTCCTTCAACTATATGTGCTCGGTCTTTAGCTATTTTTAACTGAAATTTTGTTCTTCGAGTTACAACCTTTTTTCTGTGATTAATATATACCTTCAATAATTCTTTCAAAGACAACCTTTGTGGCTGTCCATCCACTAGTGCAGTATTATTCACTGCAAACGTACTCTCTAAAGAAGAATGTTTGTATAGTAAATTTTCAATAATAACTGCAGAGGCGTCTCTCTTCAATTCAATAATTATACGCATACCTTTTCTATTAGATTCGTCCCTAAGATCCCTTATCCCTTCTATTTTTTTATTTTTAACTAAATTTGTAATCTCTTTCAAAAGACGACCTTTCTCAAGTGAATAAGGTATTTCTGTAATGACAATCTGTGTCGTTTTTTTTGTTTCTTCTATATTCGTTCTTCCTCTAATTTTAATCGAACCTCGTCCATTTGAATATGCTTCAAACACACCAGCTCTTCCCATTATTACTCCGCCTGTAGGAAAATCTGGACCAGGTATTACTTGTATGAGTTCAGAGGTCCTAACTCGTGGATTTTCCATAGTTAAGATAACTGCATCAATCACTTCATTTAGATTATGAGGTGCCATTTTTGTTGCCATTCCTACGGCTATTCCTTCCGATCCATTAACAAGTAAATTCGGTAACATACTAGGCAATACAGATGGCTCTTTCAAGGAACCATCATAATTCTCTCCATAGTCTATAGTTTTCTTTTTTAAATCTTGTAATACAATTTCAGCAATAGGAGTTAATCTGGATTCCGTATATCTCATCGCAGCAGCACGATCGCCATCCACAGAACCAAAATTACCCTGCCCATCAACTAAAGGATATCTAAGTGAAAACGATTGTGCCATTCGCACCATCGAATCATAAATTGCTTGGTCTCCATGAGGGTGATATTTACCCATCACATCTCCTACTATACGGGCGCTTTTTTTGTATGCAGATCTAGAACCAGAGCCCATTTCTTTCATTGCATATAGTATTCTTCTATGTACTGGTTTTAGCCCATCTCTAGCATCCGGCAACGCGCGACCTACAATTACAGACATAGCATAATCTAAGTATGATTTTTTCATCTCAGTTGTGAGCGCTTTGTCTTCTATTCTTTCATTATTATCCTTATTCAATATATCTCTCCGAAATAGTGCATTACCCTAGTTCTATGACCCCATAAAAGGCGTTCGTATGGTCTAAAAATAACTTTCTTTTTAATAAAGGTGCATCGCTTCTTCTATTTGCCCTAATTCTATACCTGTACTGTTCGTCCCACAGACCCCACCTTTAGAATTACAAACGAGTCCAGCACCTATTAATGGCATTCCAAAAGCAACAGTCCCATTACTCACTTCTGTTCCAACAATCTTTTTCATGATATCTTTATCTTCATCATTTATTTCTGGGTGAACAAGTGCGCCAGATGGTGAAAAACAACCCAACATTCCGATAGTTTCTATTTCTATGAATTCTTTTGAAATTATTTCAATTCCTAAAGTTTCTTCAATTTTCTTTATATTTTTATTTATTATCTTCGGATTACAAAATCCGGATTTATTATTTATTAACAAATTATTTCCAGCAGCATTATTTCTATCATCTAATATCATAAAATTCATTTTATTTTTTTTAGCTATCTCCTCTATCTTTTCCCGTTCCCTTTCACTAGCTATGTTGGAACAAACTATTCCATTATCGTTCAAACAAATAAGAGAACCAATAACTCTACTTCCTCCTACTGTAATAATTTCTACTTCAGTATCTAAGGCCTCTTCTATATCTCTATATTCTTCTTCTGAAAGTCCCGGAGGCAATAATGTCAATTTTTCCGAGGTTGCACAAAAAACACCAGAATAAGGGCTATTGAATAAATCTCGTTGAATGAGTGCCATCTGCCCTATTCAGGCAACTGAACTTCTACAGTCCCATCTTCAAATTTACGAGCCCGAACTCTTATTCTTGAAGGAGGCTTTTCAATTCCTCTTGCCCATATTTTTCTATTTACTGGAGGATCTATGAATAATCTTTTTTCATCTCCCTTTCCAGATTTCGCAATCTTGGCATCTGTAATAACTTCTCCATCAATTTCAGGTTTCATGTGCCTAGTTACATAATCTTCAATCACACGCATTGCAACTGGTGCTCTTCTCGTACGTGCAACATTTTTAACCTTCCTCAGAGGAATAGTGTATATTCGTTCTTCAAATGGTATTTCTTCTTCATCAGCCATATTATTTCTCACTTCTTCAATCTACCTCTTCTCCAAAAATGTCTTTTTGGATGGTTTACAACCCTTCTATTGGTTCTTTGCATAACCCAAGCAGGTACTCGCCTGTTTCTTTTGGTTAGTTTCTGAAGGCGTATTTTCTTTCCGTATGGTTTTATGCTAGACATTTTTATCCTTTTTTGTTTTCTATTTCTAGGGCAATTCCATCTAACATGGATTGGCCTCTAGGGCTTATTTTTCTACCTTTACCTTTCTCATAAGTTATCAATTCTGATGCTTCAAGCTGTTTCATTACAGTTCTAATTATTTTTCTTCCACCTGGATGACTTTTATTAGGTTTACCACCTCTATCTTTAGATCCAGAATACATTTTAGACAATCTTTCAGTTCCCAATGGGCCCTCTATGTATATTTTTCTTAGAATTGATGCAGATCTCATATACCACCAGTCATCTGTATCAGGCGCATTCTCTCTGTGTGCTGCCGTTTTAGTAGATACACTCCAGTCTGGGATGCTGATAGTTTCCAAATTTTTCAGAGCTTCAGCTAAATCCGAAACTAAACTTTGTCCATGAACATCGTAAACTGTAGTCATTTTAACACCTTTCGAGGGGGCTTTGCCAGTCAAAGCCTATTATAAACTTAATCCCCCTTCAATCGTTAAAAATATTGAACACATGAAACACATGTACCATTAAACAAAATACAACAATTAAGCCCCCTATTATGTACAATCCTATCGTTTCATCTATTCTTGGAAAAACAATCAAAACTATAGCACCCACTATTGCAGTCCATAATAACAGATATCCCATATACACATGAGGGGCTTTCTCGGAATCTTTCGCTCCCTCTACTAATCCTGTTATCTGCCCTCTATCCATTCTACCTGTTATTGTATTCCTGTTAAAAACTTCACCGGTCACTATCTGCAATAAATTCTAGCAATTTCGTTTGCCGTTGCCATTTTACTCTTTTTTCCACCTTTTAACATTATATTAGTAATTTTAAATCTACGTTTTTCATGTGTTATATTTCCACCAATTTTAAACATTTCTTCAAACGAATATTTTTTGTAAAAAGTCCTAGTATGTTCACCTTCATTAAATGAAAAGTTAACTTTCACTTCACTTATGTTTCGAGTCCAAATAACAATTCCCCTCTCAGCCTCTATTTCTTTTACATTTCTATTTTCTTTTTCAATTCTAGTAATCTCCAAGGTTCCTTCTTGATGTAAAATCCTCGCTCCAACTCTCAGATAGTCTCTTTCTTCTACTTTTAAAACGTCTTTACGCGTTTTATCTCCATCAGAAATAAGCACGTTAATTTCAATAATTTTCTTCTCTTTAATTGTTCTTGTAGTGGTATTCTCACATTTACTACATTTTACAATTCCATCAAATGAATTATTCTTCTTATTACGATTTTTTAAAATATAATGTATCTCTTCATCATCGCAGTATTTGCATGGAAGCCAAATTTGCTCATATTCCTCTTCAATCATCAATGGCGAAAGTGTCTTTCTCCCGTAAAAACCATAGACACTCCTATTTTATTTGCACTATCGATTACTTCTTGATCTCTTATCGAACCGCCTGATTGAATAATTGCGGTTACTCCAGCTTCAGCAGCCGCTTCTATACCGTCTGGAAATGGAAAGAAAGCATCAGATGCCATAACTGTACCTTTCGCATCAGGTCTAGATTTGAAAGAAGCAATCTTTACTGAATCAACTCTAGACATTTGTCCAGCCCCTATACCGACAGTTCGTTTACCCTTCGTAAAAACTATCGCATTAGATCTAATGTGTTTCATTAATTTCCATCCATACATTAAACCATCCCATTCTTCTTCACTGGGTTTTTTGTCTGTAACTATCGTACATTCTTCTCTTGTTATTCTTTTTTTGTCAGATTCTTGTACAAGCCACCCACCTGCAACTGATCTCATTTGTTTTCCTGCTTCATATCGTACTATGTCTCCAACTTCTAACAATCTCATATTTTTTTTCTGACTTAAGATTTTCAGAGCTTCTTTAGAGAATGCTGGTGCAACCACACCTTCTTTGAATGATTCTACTATTTTGTTGGCAGTTTCCATATCTACTTCTCTATTAATTCCAATTATTCCACCAAATGCTGACGAAGGGTCGGTTTCCAGAGCAGAACTGTATGCTTCAGATATTATTTCAGATGAAGCCACACCGCACGGATTCGTATGTTTGATTATAACGACAGTAGGTTCTTCAAAATCAGCTACTATTGCTAATGCACCATCAAAATCAAGTATGTTATTGTAACTGAGCTGTTTCCCCTGTAATTGTTTAGCCGTGGCTATTGATGGGGTGTCTATTCTGGGGTTTATGTAAAAAGCTCCTTTTTGATGAGGATTTTCTGCATATCTTAACTCACCCTTCCTTTCTCCTATTATTGTTAAATCATCACTAGTTAAACTTTCTATATCAAAACGATTAGACAATTCAGATTGTATGTATGAATCATACTTGGCAGTATGCTGAAATGCTTTCAGAGCTAATTTCTCTCTCATACTTACATCTATTTTTTGATTTTCAATTGCTTGAATTACTTCATTATAATCCCCAGGTTCAACAACAACACAAACTCTGGAATAATTTTTAGCCGCAGCTCTAATTAAACTAGGACCTCCTATGTCTATCATCTCTATTAATTCAGGTAAAGATTCTTCATTTTTTGCAGTTTCTTCAAATGGATATAAGTTTACTACAACTAAGTCTATATCTTCTATCCCTAAACTTTCTTTTTGTTCTTTATCCTTTTCTCTAGCCAATATTCCTCCAAATATCTTCGGATGTATAGTTTTCACTCGCCCATCCATAATTTCTGGAAAATCTGTTATTTTCTCAACACTTTTTACTTCAATACCTTCATCTTCAATGACTTTTTTTGTACCGCCTGTGGATATTATTTCAATACCACATTTCGCCAATTTTCTTGCAAATTCAGCTACTCCTTCTTTATCGCTTACACTAATCAAAGCCCTTTTCACAGACATTTTTTCCATTTTATTTCTGTTTGACAATTCCAAATTACCTCTATTTTTTTTCAGGTGCTGTTTGGAAGGCGCTTAAGGTGCTTTCCTACAACCTCTTTCGTTACGAATACAGTAGTACCTGCTTTCATTATTTTTCCACCATCTTTTTCGGCTTCACGCACATCTAACATCAACACTACAGGTTTCCCTATTATGTGTCTTCCTGCTTCAAGAGCATTTAATCTTGTTCCAGACAAATGCACCATCATTCTATCTTCTGGAAAGAGGCCATTCTCTATGTAATCTTCTACATCATCTTCCGAACACGCGTAATAGAGGTGCTCAGGTACGCCTTCTGTTGGTAAATCCAAATCTAAATCTATAGAATGGGCATAAGTCGCTCTTATTCTATTATCTTCAAATTGATATCTTCCTTTAGGGTCTGTTTCTATTACAGCTTTTACATGTTTAATGGTCAAATATCCTAAACCACCTCTTTTCTGTTTGATTGCATCTACAAATTCCCCAACATCTATCCATCCTTGTTGAGTCATTTCTAAATCAAAACGATCAGGAAAATGTCTGAGTATTCCTGCCATTATACGTCCAAATTTATCAACATGTCTTGGAGACATTATCATCTCTCCGTCTTCTTCACAGAATTGACATTTTTCGCCTCTAAAAAAACCGTGTTCATATTTTACACATTCTTTTACAGGCTTTTCTTGAATTCGCCTTCTGTTCGAATAATTCTGTCTGTGCCCTCTCATACATAACCTCATTCCAAAGGTGTGTGTAAAATGTTTTTCATTTCAATTATTGTAGTTTCGTTTGTTTTGTATCGCTAGTTTTATCTTCTATTTGGTCCTCATCAAATTCTAAATTTATATTCTCTAGCATTCGATACATTTCACGTTCTTTAGCACGACTACTCCAGTGCGCCGCTTCATCTCTAGTGTCTTCTGTCATAAACATATACACTATCCCTGATGAATCTCTACCAGTTCTACCCCTTCTTTGAATAAGCCTTATCGCAGAAGGCACCGGTTCGTAAAAAATCACCACATCCGTAGAAGGTATGTCTAGTCCTTCTTCTCCTACTGAAGTAGCTACTAGCACATTGTATTCTCCGCTACGAAATTTATCCAATATGTCTTTCTGCTCATTTTGAGTTAATCCCTTGTCCCCTTCCCTATTACTTTGACCAACAAATCTAATGGCTTCCGCATTAGGTACCCTTTCCAATTTCTCTACAATCAATGTCGCAGTGTGTCTTATTTCAGTAAAAACTATTATGCGTCTAGATCCTTCATTTATATGCATATTAATTAAATTCAATAATTTTGGAAGTTTAGGATGTTCTGTTTTGTCATTTTCCGCGATATGCACGGCAGTTTTCCAAAATTCTTTTTTTATCAACTGCTTATTGGCCCTACTACCGCCTTTTTTCGAGGCCCCCTTCTCTATTCGTTCTGCATAATGTAAAAATTGTTCTAAACCCTGACTTTCTATAGTTTGAATCGCGTGTGCTATTTTCATGCCTATTGCTTGTGTGGTCATTGCGTTATAGAATGGATATTTCGCACTACCTTTCGCTTGCATTAGTCTCGCTTGTACTTCCTTTCCAATTCTTAAAAGAGAACTGGTCGATACGTGTCTAGGGTTGGATAAAAATCCTTGTTTATACATCTCCCCTCCTATAATTCCCAATTCATTTTTTAATTCTCTTCTTACTGTTTTTTCTACATCTGTCATTTCAACTTTAATCCAATTAGTCTCAAGTTTTTGGATGTACGGTATTACGTCTTCATCAGTATCACTTCTTTTTTCTATTTTTTTTATTCCTAAATTTTTACATATATTTACAATATGCTCCTTCGTACTTCCAGGTGACGCCGTCATTCCTAATGTCAAAAAGCGCTCAGCAGTTTTCTTGTAAATTTTCCCAATCTTTACATAAGCATAGTTGCCCACTGCTCTATGGGCCTCGTCAAATACAACTAAAGAAAATTCTTTCAAGTCAGTATATCCCCTTTCTATATCCTTTTCAACAACTTGCGGAGTCGAAATTATAAAATCAGTAATCTCCCAAAGCCTCTCTCTTTCTTTAGGCGCTACATTACCTGTGAATAATTCAATTTTCATATCTAAATATTTTTCGAAGAAGCTAGCATGTTGTTGAGCGAGAGGTTTTGTGGGTGCGAGAAATAAAATTTTACCAATCTCAATTCTTTCCAAAATAACTCTTAATGCAATAATTGTTTTTCCTAGGCCAGTAGGGAGCACTGCTAACGTTGATTGTTTCAAACACGCTTCTGATACTTTATTCTGATATTCTCTTTCTTCTAAATCCTTTATTTTCAACAACCGATTTTCAAACACACTCATGCCTGCAGGTAAATCTAGTTACACCTTAAGAGTTATACACCCGGTTCAATTTATTGTTCTGAACATATCGGTGTGATTATTTTGAGTTATTATTACGAAAATAAAAGAGCAATCGTTCGAGGAATCCCCAATACTTTCAATTCCGCTATCTCAAAATATATGGGTTCTGGGCCTATTGATGTAGCTACTGCAAAGGTTCAACACATTTCCTACGTTGAAAAATTAAAATCACTCAAGGTTGAAGTTTTGAAACTAATGCCAGATGACAACTATCCAGATTGCTGTTTCGTAGAAGATCAAGTTGTAGTTCTCGATGATAGGGCATTAATCACTAACGCAGGTGCTCAATCTAGAAAGGGCGAAAAAGATGTAATAATCAACACACTAAGTGAAAAATTAGCTTTAGAATTTATGGAATCTCCGGCAGAATTAGATGGTGGTGATGTTTTACGAGTAGGTGATATCGTATATGTCGGTAGCAGCACACGTACAAATATTCATGGAATAAATGCTTTGAAAGATTTTGCAAATAAATCCAATATCACTGTAAAAACAATACCCATTCCTACTGATTCATTACATCTTAAAAGTATCTGTTCTTCACCTTGTCCCGATACTTTGATAGTTGCAAAAGATACACTATCCCTAGACCTTTTCGATTCCAGTCATAAATTGTTACAAATACCAAAAGAGGACATATATGCTGCAAATACAATAGGAATAGGTCGGAATTTGATTATTCCTGATGAGTATCCAAATACACATAAAATCCTCGAAGACGAAGGTTTTATTCTTCATAAATTAAGCATGTCTCAAATTCGAAATGCCGACGGTTCTCTTACTTGCCTTTCAGTATTTTATTGAAAATCATTAATATAAACTGTACTATCTGTGAGTTCAAATCATGACAAATCCCGTAGAAATAAAACCAGCCTCTGGAAAGTTAGGAGTTCTACTTCCAGGTATTGGTGCTGTTAGTACTACTTTTATTGCCGGTGTAGAGGCTGTTAAGGCAGGTATCGGTAAACCTATTGGGTCTCTGACTCAAATGGGCTCTTTGAGGTTGGGTAAGCGAAATGAACAGCGCGATTCAAAAATTAAGGATTTTGTCCCCTTATATGATTTAGAAAATTTAGTTTTTGGAGGTTGGGATATTTTTGCAGAATATCCTGATTGTTATTCGGCGGCTGTAAACGCAGGCGTTCTTGAACAATCTTTACTAGATCAATTAAAAGATCAACTTTCAGAAATCAAATCTATGCCAGCAGTTTTTAATCAAAAATACGTTAAAAATCTAAATCCAACTAGAATAAAGGATGTTACAAGTCACAGAGATGCTATTGATGCTTTAAGATCTGATATTCGAAATTTCAAAGAAACTAATAATCTAGAAAGGGCCGTTATGGTATGGTGTGGAAGTACAGAAACATTCCAGGCCCCCGATTCAGATATTTTCGAGAACCTTTCTAGTTTTGAAAAAGCATTAGATAATGATGATCCATCAATTTTACCAAGCGTTCTGTACGCTTATGCTGCATTACAGGAAGACGTACCATATGCAAACGGCGCTCCAAACCTATCTGCAGATTTTCCAGCAATGTATGAACTTTCTCATAAATTAAAAGTTCCAATTGCAGGTAAAGATTTCAAAACAGGTCAGACATTAATGAAAACTATTCTCGCTCCCGGCTTCAAAGCTAGAATGCTAGGTATCGAGGGGTGGTTTTCTACAAACATTTTAGGCAATAGAGATGGGGAAGTTCTTGACGACCCCGAAAGTTTCAAAACTAAAGAAGTTTCAAAATTAGGAGTTCTTGAACAAATTCTAAAACCGGAGGAAAATCCAGATCTTTATGGGGATTTATATCACAAAGTTAGAATCAATTACTATCCACCAAGAGGTGATGATAAGGAAGGTTGGGACAATATAGACATTAGAGGTTGGTTGAATTATCCTATGCAAATCAAAATAGATTTTCTCTGTAAAGATTCAATCTTAGCTGCACCTATTGTTTTAGATTTAGCACTCTTTATGGATTTAGCTAGTAGATCTGGCAAGTACGGTATCCAAGAATGGCTATCCTTTTATTTCAAATCACCAACATGTAAACCGGATCTCTATCCTCTGCATGATTTATTTGTTCAGAAAAATAAATTAGAAAACACACTCAGGGATTTAATGGGTGAGGATCTAATAACTAATCTCGGTTTAGATTATTACGATGAATAATCTATGCCAACTGTCGATGAAATAGATGTAGCAATCTTAGCTTTTGTTTCAGATCATAAAAAATCTAGCGTTACCGATGGTGCAAAAGCTCTCTATCAACCGAGTGATGTTTACGAATTACAAAAAAAAGATGCAATGCTTAGACATCGTTACAAAGCTTTAGCGGATCGAGGTCTTTTAATTCCTAAAGAAGATGGTAGAAGAACTCTTTATAGTGTAGATAAAAAAAGAATAAAGTTCGGCGTTGGCTTACATGAAAAACTCGGTGTTAGATTAGATTCACGTCTCGAAGATGATTATTGTATTTTAATAATTCTCGAGAATGGAATAGTTATACATTCATTGGACGCACTTGAAGATAAATGGGGTGCGTAGTTTGATACATCAAAATTCTGTTTCGAAAATCGGTTATATATTGTCTATATTTCTTGTGGAGCGTTCAAAATGAGTAAACGCAATGATTTCGTTGGTTTCGTAGGTTATCGCAAGCAGAGAGAACCTTCATTCGTTCAACCAGCTCCATTTACATCTTCTTGGAATCCTCTATTCAGCGTTTTGATTGTTTTTTGCGTTATTTTTTCAGGAGCTGCAATGTTATTCAGCCCCTTCGATGATGATATGGATAATACATATCAGGTAGAATTTCTGAAGACTATGGTTTCAGAAAAGTCTAGAGATTCACCTGCATTAATCGGTTATGAATCTTGTATCGATTTGGAAGATAGATTGAAAACCAATGTTAAAGATGAAATGGTCACTACAGTAGGTTTAGGATATGGGGGGTATGGTATTTCTCCAGAATTCGGCATGGTCGATGTGGCAATGGATGATGGTGCAGCTTTGGAAAGCGCTGATAGTTCTAATAGTGCATCTACTGGTTCATCTTCAAATCAGGAATTTTCTGGTACAAACAACCAAGAACAAGGGGTCGATGAAGGTGATTTCGTAAAAACTGACGGTGATTTCATTTATGTTTTGAATGATTGGGATTATCAAGTTTACAAGAATTGGGGCTGGTCGTATGAATCAAAGAGTATTCTACATATCTTAGCAGTACCCGAATTCGGCCAAATTGAAAATACATCTTCTACAGTAATCGAAGGAAATGCAAGAGAAATGCTCCTAGCGGGTGATAGAATGATAGTCTATTCAGATATTTACACATGGGATATGCAAGAAGATCATATGCTTTCAGATTACGTCCGTTCCGACGGTAATTATCGTGTCTATGAAATGACTAAAATGACAATTTTGGATATCTCTAATCGTTCCTCTCCACAAGTAGATCAAGAGGTTTATATCGAAGGAAATTATCAGACTGCTAGGGAAGTAGATGGTACTGTTAGGATGGTATCTTATGCATATTTAGACATTCCTGATGTTTTAAATTA
Source organism: Marine Group III euryarchaeote CG-Bathy1 (assembly GCA_001875425.1). Lineage (GTDB taxonomy): Archaea > Thermoplasmatota > Poseidoniia > MGIII > CG-Epi1 > UBA102. Next base: position 152,441 of record MIYU01000001.1, read on the forward strand.
CATAAATTACGATTATGAAGTTTTCTGGGCAGATACTATGACTGATAGTGCTAGAGAAGATATGTGGCGTGACGCTGCAACCTCTACTATAGAGCATAATAATGACGTAATAGATGAGACCTCACTTTCAGATTTAGTTCCTGCAATTTATTTTATGAATGAAGGTAATTTAGAGGAATTCAACTTCGCAACAGATGGTGGTTCTGGTTGTGACAATTTTGTCATATCTAGTGATGGAACTGGTGATGGTTTCACTTCAATCTTGACTATTGACTTAACCAAAGACAATTTTAGTTTTGAAGCAGACCATATGATGACCAACTATCCAACTATTTATTCTTCTTCTGACACTATGGTTATTTCAGAAAATACCAATGATTGGTGGTGGTATATGTTGGATGAAACCGATTATACCGAAGCTACCAATATTCACACTTTCGATGTAAGTGAAATGGGTGATACAAAATATATTGCCAGTGGAAGGGTGGATGGTACCGTTTCTGGTCAATTCTCTCTTTCTGAATATAATGATGATATACGCGTAGTTTCTACAATTGGAGAGTGGAATCGATGGTGGTTGGATAATCCAGAAGAATCAGAAACAATAGTTTGTGTTTTGCGTCAAGTTGAAGGTAGTCATGACTTATCTGAAGTAGGTAGAGTAGATGGTATTGCATTAGGAGAACGGCTATGGTCTGCTCGTTTCGTTGAAGAAAAAGCATACCTAGTCACTTTTAGAAATATAGATCCTCTTTGGGTTATAGATTTAAGCAATCCTACTATGCCAACAATAGAAGGTGAATTAGAAGTTCCAGGAGTTTCTACATACATACATCCTTTGGATGGCGATCGGTTACTAACTATAGGTTACGGCGGAGATGGAGAAGGTCTCGATTGGAGTACTCAGATTTCTTTATTCGATGTTAGCGATCCTAATAATCCAACGTTATCTACTTCTTTGTCTCTCATGCCTGCAGATGAGAATGGTGGTTGGAGTTGGGGGTGGAGTGAAGCGAATTATGAGCACAAAGCTTTCCAATATTGGAATGGCACTCTAGCCATACCAATGAGTACATACAAATATGATTGCGATGAAGATGGTTGGCGTTGTACTTATGAGTACGTAACTAAATTGGTGTTAATTGATGTTACAGATTATAATTTAGAATTAGATGGAGAGATTCATCATTCAGATTTTTACAATGAAGATAATACTTATTGGAACAATATTGATGTTCGCAGATCAATTTTCATGGGCGATTTTGTTTATTCAATAAGTAAAGGTGTAGTTCTAGTTCATGATCTATTGGACTTTGAAATGAAAGATTCTGTAAACTTGGGTATCACTTCAAAGTAAACAAAGCTTTTTTCACCAAAGTTACATTGGTCCTTTTATGAATCGTAGCGTTTTGCCACTTTTAGTGTGTGCAATACTCATTTCCACTCCATTATTCATGCCTCTTTCAGAGTCATCTAACAGTGACAAAGATGTCCAAGGTTGGTGGTCTAATTATTCCAGAGATAAAGATAGAGATGGAATCAGCGATGTGTTAGAATGGAAATTACAACAAGGTAATCGTTTCTTTGAGCCAGATTCAGCACGTGTTTTCATAAGATACGATCATCATCCCACAGATTCAGATATTGAAAAATTAGAAAAATTAGGAATAGAAGTAACTTATCGTGCTCAATATATCGACTTAGTTGCTACTACAATGCCTCGTAATCTAGTCTATCCAGTCTCTACTTGGTACGGCATTGTAATGCTCGATGACATCGGTAAAGCAGTTCCACACATGAATGAAGCCGTTCCTGCAATGGGGGTAGATCAAGTTTGGAACAATTACGGTATTTATGGAAACGGAATCTCTATCGCTATAGTCGATACCGGGGTTGATAATGCCCATGTCGGTTTAGATGATATGGATGATAACATTCAAACTATGGATGATCTAAAAGTTGTAGCTTATTATGATGCAGTTCAAGATAATTTAGTATGTTCACCATGCTTACCTGGTGAATCTTTGGATAGTGGTACACACGGTACCCATGTTGCAGGTATAGCAGCAGGTACTGGTGATGGAGAGGCAGCACCAGACGGTTCACGCCATATTGGTGTCGCACCGAAAGCTAGCTTAGTCAACGTTCTTTCATGTTGCGATGGTGATATTGAAGACATTATCAGAGGTGTTGAATGGACGATAACTAATCAAAAACTAGTCGAACCAAATATCAGAGTTATGACATCCAGTCTCGGCGAACAACAAATCGAATTTCATATCGATAACGATGGAAGCTCTGCTTGGAGTCAAGTTGTCGATGCCGCAGTAGAATCTGGCCTCGTAGTTACTTTGAGTGCAGGTAATGAATTTGGCTCAGCTACTGCAGCCGGTTGTAACACTATCGATTCACCCGGTGATTCAAGATTACCCATAACAGTCGCTTCTCTCGACAAAGATTTGAGTTTGGCAATATATAGCTCCAGAGGGTATACTTCGGATGGAAGAGTCAAGCCAGATGTCGCCGCTATAGGAAGCAGTATCATGGCCCCTAACAAGGGAACTGGAACAGGTTACACTAGTAAAAGCGGAACTAGTATGGCCACTCCTTTGATGGCAGGTATTGTAGCTTTAACTTTAGAGGCTAATCCCGATTTAACCCCAACAGAAGTTAAGGATACGTTAGTTGCAGGCTATTCTATCGAACGAGAAATATTAGATGATGATATAGATGCAGCATCTAATAATTGCTCAATTGCAGAAACTAGACCGGACAACGAGTATGGTTATGGGCAGGCTGATCCAAAAACGTTCGTAGATATCTCTGGAAATATTGATTCTTCTTTGAGTATAAATTGGTCGTTAGAACCTGAATATATGTTAGTGAATGATTCTTACGTAGAGGTCAAACCAAGAATATATAACGAAAGTTGGATTAGAGGGGTCTCTGATTCTTCTGGTCAATCAATTAGCATTGGTGTCGAGGTTCGTTTTGGCGTTGATAGTTGGTCTTTAGCAGATGATTTATCAGATAATGGTGATTGGAGTGAGTGGCAAATCAAAGTTCCTGAACAGACCAAAAAAGGCAATCAAACATTATACGCAAGATTAGTGGCCAATTCTGAACAAATGTCTCCCATGGCATCAGCATCTGTAGTTCTTCTCGATGAATACGATACTGATGATATCGGTTCTATTTCTTCACTTTCAGATTCAACAATTCTTCTATTGACGGCATTATTACTTGTTTTAACTGCCGGTGTGGGCATCCCTGTATGGAAGCGATATCGAAAATTAGTTAACAGTAGCACAGAAAATCAAAAACAGAATGTAAATCATCTCTTATTGTTTAGATCTTTAACGGATGCTGCTCAGATTGCATTACTATACTGGACGGCTATGCGTTTCTTTTTACGAGATGAAGGGGCAAGCCAATCATTAGTTTCTGCCTATTATGGGATTGCGCTATTGGTTTTGGGCGTCAGTTTAATTTTTTGGGGGTACATAGCCGATACATATGGTTCTAGAAGAAAAATTCTTCTTTATACTTCAATCGGCTGCGCTATTCTCTATCTCTTTATTCCATTTTTAGGCATATACGGTACAGTTTTCATTTCTATATTTCTATTGATGCTCCACGGTTCCGGTCGTATACCTAGGGCGATTGCTTCTGAGTATTATCCTGATTGCCAAGGCGAATTCAATGGAGTTTTCTGGGGTATGTTCGCTTTGATATATTCTGTAGCATATCTTGCTGCTCCATCGATATACGAGTCTTTTGGTATGAATGCAATAGTCTTCTTCTGTTTATTATTGAATATTGCAGCAGCGTTCTGCGCATTCCGTTTAAACGAAATTGATGTTATGCCTGGAACATTAGTTACTGATTCATCAACTCCTCTCGATTTTAATTCAAATTCATTCTCTTTAGATTCTCTACGTTTCAAGAATTCCTGGGTTAAATGGATTTTACTAACCGTTTTCTTAATCTATATTCCTCGCGGAGTCATCGTTTACAATGCTCCGAATTATTTTGATGATATAGGTTATGACAGAAGTTTTGTTGGTGTAATAATGGGTTATTCGGTTGTAGCTTCTGTTATTCTTTATCCTTGGCTCGGTTCTGTTTGTGATCGTTTAGGAGCTTGGCAAGTACTTCTTTGGTCTGCTTTATTGTATATTCTCCTATGGGGTACTTTCAGTTCTGCCGTATCTACGCATCTGTCTGCATTTATTTTTATAATTCCTGTAATTCCATTTTTACGTACTTCTAGAGATACGTTATTGTCTCAACTAACTGACTTGGATGAACGGAGTAAAGGTATGGGTTGGGGGGTTTTCATCGGTACACTTGGATATTCAGTTGGCGCTTTTTTCGCATCCGCAATGTTAGGTTGGTTAGATGCCAAAGATATGGAAATCCAAATGCAATATCTTTACACGTTCAGAGCTAGTTTAGTATTTCTTTTGTTAGCCTCTGCAGTTGCGTGGTGGTTGAATAAAAATACATCCAAGGAGGCTACCACTTGGTAGCTGTCGCTATCACTCTATCTGAAGATAAATATTTTGAAAAATACGCATCTTGGCTTCGAGAAATAGATGTCGAACCAGTGCGGATTACAGATTCCGAAGCTCTTTGCGATTTTGATATTTTAGTTCTTTCAGGAGGTGGCGATTTAAGTGTCGAAATTGGAGCTTACGGTCAACCAGAAAGAACAGATTTTCCTCTTCAATTCATAAAACCTGAACGGGATGAGTTGGAAATTTCCCTTCTGAATAAAGCAACAAAAAATAAGATGCCAGTTTTAGGTATCTGTAGAGGGTTGCAAATAATCAATGTTTACTGTGGAGGTACACTCTGGCCAGATATCAGTGAAGGCAATTTCAATACTTTATTGCATAGGAAACATTCTGGAGATGATGGAGATACAGAACACGAAGTGGATTTAGTAGATTCAAATTTCGATGTAGCTAGTCACCACCATTTAGCTATTCATATTTTAGGTGACAATCTTTCAGCAATCGGTCACAGTAATGATGGTCTGATTGAAGCAGTTAAACATACAGAACTTCCATGGTTTGCTGTTCAATGGCATCCTGAAAGAACTTTAGAGGGTCCCGGCCGTTCAATACCAAAAGAATGGCTTTTACAACAGATTAGAAATATCTCAAATTCTAAAGATTCGGATAGCGTCGCTTAAATACACCCCCAAATGTCCGACGTACTGTTTAGGAGTATTATATTTGAAACGTAGTTCCCGTGTATGGAAGAAAAAAGGCAATCAACGTTGGAAGTGGCGCAAGAAGAAGATGCGACGCAGAAAACGGGCAGCCAGACGTAAGCAGTAGTTTTTCAGTTGAGTTTAAAAACACCAGATGTTTAGGCATATTATGCCAGTTATAACTATAGAATTTGATGATTTGAATCGTTTGCTGGCCGAACCCATTACTCCAGATGATTTTAGAAAAAATATACCTTTGATAGGGGCAGATCCAGATTATATAGATGAAACAGGCGCCGCGGTTGAATTTTTTCCAGATAGGCCTGATTTATGCTCTACAGAAGGTGTGGCTAGGGCTTTACGCCCTCTTCTAGGTCAAAAACCCGGTTTAACAAATTACCAAGTTGCTAAATCAAAGACTCATATGACTGTCGATTCCTCTGTTCTAGATATTAGGCCAGTAATGATGAGTTGTATAGTTCATAATGTAAATTTAGATGATGCTGCTATACGTTCTTTAATAGAGCTTCAAGAAAAATTACATCTTACGGTCGGTCGCAAGAGACGAAAAGCATCCATAGGGGTTCATGATATTTCTGATTTAACACCCCCTTTCACGTATAGTTCTTGCTCAAAACACGAACCAGCTTTCGTACCTCTTCATTTTGATATGGATATGACTCCAGAAGAGATACTAACTGAACATCCTAAAGGTATCGACTATGCTCATCTTTTGAAAGATTTCGATAATTATCCAATTCTTACAGATGCCGAAGGTAATGTTGCTTCTTTACCTCCCATCATAAATGGGGCACTTACAACCGTCACAGCAGATACTAATGACATCTTACTTGACGTTACAGGTCTCGATGAGAAAGCAGTAGAAACATGTCTCAATATTGTCGCAACTGCTTTAGTGGAAAGAGGTGGCGAACTCGAGGCCATCGAACTTCGTTACCCTTCTCATAGAACGACTTATCCTAATCTAAAACCTCGTGTTCATAAAATAGACCATCAATATCTAACATCTATACTCGGCTGGGATCCGGGCGACGATTTACTATCGAAGTCATTTATGAGGTGTGGTATGGATTCTTCAAAGAATGCGGATGTTTGGTCAGTTAGCGTTCCAGCATATCGTTCAGATTTAATCCATCCAATAGATTTGGTTGAAGAATCAGCTATAGGTTTGGGCTATGAAACACTTCCTAAAGTTTTACCTAAATCTGCTAGCTTCGGTAGTGAGTTAGATTCGAGAGCTATAGAAAGAAAATGCCGAGAAACCATGCTCGGTCTAGGGTTTCAAGAAGTAGTAACTTTAACTTTGAGCTCCAAAAAAGCTCAATATGAACTTACAGGGCGTAAAGAATCATCTGTAACGACACTTTCAAATCCAGTTAATGAAGAATATAATATTCTTCGTCCTTCTCTTTTACCTTGTCTTTTAACTCTATTAAAATCAAACAAACATAGGGAATTACCTCAAAGAGTTTTTGAAGTTGGGTGGGTCGTTAGGAATAATCATAACAAATTATCTCTTTCTTGGATAGAAATAGATAGTAAAGCACCTTTCTCAAAATTACGCGATATTTCAGATGTTATCTGTTCCAAATTAAAATTTACCGAAGCTATAACGGAAAAGTCAGATTCGATTTTTGTAGACGGTCGTTGCGCCGGTTTCGATATAGATAATCTTTCACTAGTTTTCGGTGAATTACATCCTCGCACATTGTCTGGTTTCGAATTAGGTTATCCGGCAATAGGCGGAGAGATTTTGTGGTAAAATTACCACTCTGTTTCGAAGCAGGCTCTGCAGCATCTGTTTTTCGACAGGTTTTAGATGATATGGGACTAACTTATTCCAGACAAGATGGAACTCGCAGTTATACTCGATTCGCTGCCGTAGTTGCTCTCGAACAATCTGCATACTCTTACAAATATAATATTCAAAATCCAAATATAAATTTCGAAATATGGTCAGAAGTACCGGGTCTTTCTGGCAATATAACGTATCTAGGTTTCAATACTGAGTCTAATTCACATCTTCAAAAAATACTTCAAAATTATGTAGACAACCTTCCAAGAAATCCTTGGCTTTTCTCCCTTTCTCAAAAATTAAGAAATGGTTTCCTTTCCCCAGGAATTTATGGTGCTAAAAAAAAGTGGAAGGAGTTTTTGTAATTGAGTTTGGTCGGCGAGAAGGAAAGAGCACATCTAGAAATCACTAAAACGCAGAATTTTCTAAAGGAAAAGTTTCGAAATTATTACAGCAGTGTAAAATTGAAAACACCACCTAGATTCACATCTAGAGAATGGGGGTTCTTGGGTTGGTCAGGAAAACTAATGAATCGGCATCAAAGTTTTAGATCTAAGAAAGATCTTCAATCTTATCTATCTAAATACGGACCTAAACACGCTTATCATTCCGTTGCATATTACAGTATACCTAATGCCCCTACAATGAAAGATAAATCTTGGCAAGGTGCAGATTTAATATTCGATTTAGATGCAGACCACATTCCAAATGCAAAACAGGTACTTTCTTCAGATCCTGACGGGTTTCAGAAATTAATGAAGACGATTCAAGATCAAACATATCGACTAGTTAATGATTTTTTATTAGGTGATATGGCTTTTGATATTAAAGATTTAATGATTACTTTTAGCGGTGGCCGAGGTTATCATGTACATATTAGGGATGCTTCAGTTCTAAATCTTTCTTCTAGTGCAAGAAGAGATATTGTCGATTATGTAACAGGTCAAGGTCTTATCAGAACAAATCTATTGAAAGATTCAAGTCACATGGCAAATTTAAAATCAAAAGGCATTGAATATTCAAAAAAAATAACCATTTCAAATTTTTCATTATATGATCAGAATGCACCAGGTTGGCAAGGTCACATTTCTCGTCACATTAATGATTTTTTGAATAATTTATCTACGTTAGATAGGAAGTCACAAATTAATAATTTAGTGGCAATTAATGGCATCACTCCTTCTATGGCAAATAAAATTAAAATCTCAGACAACAGTTCATTGACTTTTCGTAATATGTCTCGCAAGAATGGTGAACTTTCAAAGGCGCAATCCTCACTCGTAAATATGGCCGTTCAACAGCAATCAGTTTTTCCAGATGAACCGGTAACAGGCGATACTCATCGTCTAATCAGACTTCCAAATTCTTTACACGGTGGTTCGGGGATGTCTGTAGTCGAATTAGACTTAGAAACTCTAAAAACATTCATACCATTAGAGGAAGCAACAGTTTTTGGCGATTCTATGATAAATATCAAAGCTCTTAGGTCTTCAAAAATCAAAATGGGCAAAGTATACAATTTAAAAGAAGGCGAGGTGACTTCTGTTCCAGAGAAAGTCGGTATCTATTTTATGTGCAGGGGTCTGGCTTCTTTAACTTTGAAAACATGATATTGTGCGGTGTCGATGAAGCGGGGCGGGGTCCAGTAATAGGGCCATTGGTGGTAGCTGCTGCAGCCATCGAAAATGTAGAACTTTTAAATTCAATGGGGTTGAAAGATTCAAAACTTCTCAATCCGGTTCAACGTAAAATTTTGAATAATAAAATAAGAGAGCACTGCGATTTTGCATTGGAAATAATAGATGCTCAAACTGTCGATAGTTATGTTAAGAACAACGAACTCAATAAATTATCAATTATAGCTTTTAGTTCGGTAATATCTAAATTAAATCCAACTAAAGCAATTGTCGATTCTTGCGATGTTAAACCAGAGCGCTTCGCTCAAAATATACTCAAAGAGTTAGGTAATAATGTGAATGTAGAGATTGACTCACATCATAAAGCTGATACATTATTTCCCATAGTATCTGCAGCTTCTATTCTAGCTAAAGAGGCCAGAGAGAATGAAATGCAATCAATAAAAAAAGAGATAGGGGATTGTGGTAGCGGTTATCCTTCCGATCCAAAAACCATAGCTTTTTTATCAAACCAATGGAAGAAATCGAGAAGTTGGCCGAAATATATACGTCAGGAATGGAAAACCATCAAACGTTTCAATACCTCTACACTTGATGATTTTGATTAGATTATGAATGAAGCCGAATTATTAGCAGTCGTCGAAGAAAAAATTACACTCTTCAATGAGAAAGTAAAAGAAGATTCAGATTTTGCAGAAATTATAGGTACTAGTGATCGCACAGTCTCTATTTCAATTTCCGATGGAGATAATTATGTTTGCGAACTCAAAGATGGGGTTTTATCGCCAGTCAAAAAATCCGATGATACGGTTACTTCTGATATTTCTTTAGAAAGTGATTTTGAAACTATAGGTGCTATTTTGAATAATGAAATGTCTCCTATGAAAGCCTACGTCAAACAAAAATTAAGCGTGAATGCTAGTTTTAGAGATTTAATGCTTTTACGACAATTATTATCGTAATACTAAATCAGTTTTGTTATTTCATTTGCTAAATTAGCAATTTCTTCAGGATTTAGTACTTCCCCTCTCAACTCCATAAATGGCAATTTATCCAGTTCAAGATTCTCAAATCTAGTTTTTAGTGCATTTTTTAGAGTTTTTCTTCTATGGGTAAAAATCGCCCTGACTACTTCATCAAATATCTTTACATCTTTCACTTCATAGTTCGGCGCTTCTCTTTTTAGTTCAACAACTACAGAATGTACTCTCGGTTGAGGTAAGAACATGTTTCTACTTACTCTGAAAAGCTTTTTACATTTGACATGTACAGAAGCCATCACAGTCAATCTTCCGTATTGTTTAGTTCCATGCTCGGCTGTCAATCTATTTGCAAATTCTTCTTGAAACATAATTACGGCTCTATCCCATTTTGTTTCAAATAAATGAAAAAGTAGAGGGGATGATATCGAATAAGGTATGTTAGAAACAATAACATCTATATCTGGAATATCAACTTTCATAATATCTCCTTCAATTATTTCAACATTCTCTCTCCTAAGTTTCTGGTTCAACACGGTAAATAGCCATTTATCCTTTTCAACAGCCACTAAACTTTTTCCCATTTGTGCCAATTTCTCTGTTAAAATTCCTCTTCCAGGCCCTATTTCTAAAATATCTTCGTCATCTTTTATCTCTGCTGCATCAACTATACGCTGTGCAATTTTCTCATCAACTAAAAAATTCTGGCCTAAGGCTTTTCTCCGTTTGTAGGATTGGTGGGCCGGGGCGGAATCGAACCGCCGATCTTCGCCTTGTAAGGGCGACGTCATAACCCCTAGACCACCGGCCCAATCTTAAGTTAACCCCTAAGTCTAGTTCTGTTCTGTATTTGTTATGGGCATAGTACCTATTAATATTACATCCGTTGATTTTTGGTTAATTATTTATCCCTGTTGCTAGTCCCACGTGCATGGAGTTGCTGAATAATTTCGGTATACAACCAAAGAAAGTATATCATAACTTATCGCAAGCCCAATACAGGGATGAAGTTATCGATAGAGGTGAAGGTAGATTATCTTCTAACGGAACTGCCGTTGTGACTACTGGTATTTTTACGGGTCGTTCACCAAACGATAGATTTTTCGTATTAAATTCAGATTCAGAACAGAAAATAGATTGGGGTGAGATAAACAAACCACTCCCTTCTGATTCATTCGATACACTTTTGGATTTAGTTAAAGATGAAATGAATGATCAAGATTTATTTGTTTTTGATGGGTTTGCAGGTGCAGATGCAAGATATCGACTCCCAATTAGAATTGTTACAATGAAAGCGTGGCAGTCTCATTTCTCCAATAATATGTTTATCCGTCCATCCAAAGAGGAACTTTCGTCTTTTAATCCAGAATTCACGGTGCTTAACGCATCTAGTGTTAACGTTTCTAACTGGTCTCAACTTTCTCTAAATTCAGAAATCTTCATAGTTGTAAATATTGAAAAAAAACTAGTTATAATTGGTGGTACAGAATATGGTGGCGAAATCAAAAAAAGTATTTTCTCAGTTTTGAATTATCTGCTTCCTAATGAGGGAGTTTTACCAATGCATTGTTCTGCAAATATCGGCTCCAATGAGGACACTGCGTTATTCTTCGGTCTCAGTGGAACTGGCAAAACTACACTCTCTACTGATTCTACAAGAAGATTGATTGGTGATGATGAACACGGTTGGTCTGATCAAGGCGTTTTCAATTTTGAAGGAGGTTGCTATGCTAAAACTATCAATCTCGATCCGACAAAAGAACCTGAAATATACAATGCCATTCGTCCCGGGGCTTTATTGGAAAATGTAGTCATGGATAAAGATGGAAATATTGACTATAGTGATTCATCGATAACTGAGAATACCAGGGTCTCTTATCCTATTGATTATATAGATAATATCGAACCATCTGAATGCGGAGGACATCCACGCAATGTTTTCTTCCTAACTGCTGATGCGTTCGGAGTTCTTCCTCCTATTTCTCAGCTAACTCCTGAAATGGCAATGTATCATTTTCTTAGTGGTTACACAGCAAAAGTTGCAGGTACTGAACGGGGTATCGTAACTCCAACAGCTACCTTTTCTGCCTGTTTTGGAGCGCCATTTATGCCTCAACATCCAACAGTTTACGCCAATTTACTAGGTGAAAAAATCGCCAAACATAATGCCAAAGTATGGCTAATCAATACCGGTTGGACAGGTGGGCCTTATGGTATAGGAAAGCGCATCGATCTCCCTTTAACTCGTAGAATGCTGAATGCAATATTATTGGGTGAGCTAGAGCATACTGAATTCGTCGCAGATCCTATTTTTCAATTATTAGTTCCTAAATCTGTAGAAGGTATACCTAGCGATATTTTAGAACAACGAAACACTTGGGATGATGACATTGCCTATGATAATAAGGCCCATGAATTAGCTACTCTGTTTGTAAATAATTTTGAAAAATATCGAGATTACGGCGATTTCGAATCAGCCGGTCCGTTACTGTAACTTAATCTTCATAGCCATTACAAGAATTCATTCACCATCTCTCTCTCTTTGGTAAGTTCATCATTCGTTCTTTCTAACGCTTCCTTTGCGAATGAATTATGTTCCATTCCTTTCACAATTTCAAAATTACCTGAAGAAACAGTTCTTGTTGGCATTCCTGCCCAGACGCCCTTTGCAAAACCATATTCCCCTCTACTAACAGCCGCAATTGAATTTATTTTATCACTAGGTTTGTCCAGACCTTGAACATGATTTATCAGAGCATTAGCAGCCGATGCAGCACTGGATAGTCCTCTCGCTTTGATAATCTCAGCACCACGTTGCCCAACTGCAGGAATAAATTCTTTCTGCATCCAGTTTTCATCTCCTATAATTTCTATTGCTGCTTTGTTCGATATTTTTGCATTCTCATAATCGGGATACATAGTGGGACTGTGATTACCGTAAATCACTACATCACTCACTTCTGCAACGTCCACACCAGCCTTCTTGGCAAGCATCGCTTCAGCTCTATTTTGATCTAAACGAACCATAGCAGTGAAGCGTTCATCACCCAATCGATTACCTTGTGCTGCTGCAATCATACAATTAGTGTTACATGGATTTCCAACGACGACAATTCTACAATTATCGGCAGCATTTTCATCTATTGATTTCCCTTGTCCTACAAAGATTCTTCCATTATCTCTTAATAGATCAGAGCGTTCCATTCCAGGCCCTCTAGGTTTACTCCCAACTAATAAACATAAATTAGTTCCAGCAAACGCTTCATCTGGATTTGATGAAGTAACAATTCCCTTTAGTAAAGGAAAAGCACAATCTTCTAATTCCATTGCAACACCATTAAGTGCATCCATAGCAGGCGGTATCTCTAACAATTGTAAAATTACTGGCTGTTCTTTTCCAAACATTTCGCCAGTGGCTATTCTAGGCAATAAACTATATCCTATCTGTCCAGCAGCACCAGTAACTGCAATACGCATGGCTTCTTTCATTCTGTCGTAAATAGTAAGAACAGTGCTTAAATGTTTCTGTCTATTTTATCTCACAATCTTCTATACTACTCCAAAGTCCTTTTATCCTATTCACCATTAAGGAGTTATGAATCCTATTACAGATGTCAAGAAATACGACATACAAAGAAGAATCTATTTGCCAAAGTGGGTAGAGGAAGAATTAGGCATAGTTCCTGGAAAAAATTACGTTACCTTCCTACCTAAGAATGGAGAGATTGTTATCAAAAAAGTAAACATAAGTTTAGATTAGATGGTCTCTTTTAACCATTCCAAATCACTTTGAAATAACATTCTTATATCTTTCAATCCAAGTTTTAACATAGCTAATCTTTCCAGTCCTAGGCCCCATGCCAAAACTGGATGCTCTATTCCAAATGGAGCAGTCACTTCTGGTCTAAACACACCTGCACCTCCTAATTCAAGCCATTTACCATTGAAAACAACTTCTATTTCTAAAGAGGGTTCAGTGTATGGGAAATAAGCAGGTCTAACACGTACTTCAGAGAATCCCATTCGTTTGTAAAATTCTTTTAGAACTCCAATTAACATTGCAAAGCTTGCATCTTTTTCCATTATTATCCCCTCTACTTGCGTGAATTCTGGTAGGTGTGTGGAATCAACAGATTCATATCTGAACACCCTCCCCACTCCAAAAACTCTAGCAGGGGGTTTAGGATTTTCCGATAAATATTTTATCGTGTTAACAGTAGTATGTGTTCGTAGCAAAGCTTTCTTTGCTTTTTCGACATCCCATTTCCCCCCCCAACCTGTCGATTCAGTATCTCCACCTTTTTCATGAATTTCTTTAATTTTCTGAACCAATTCTTTATCATTCAAATCAAAACTCTTTTCTTCTAAATACAGTGTATCTTGTAATTCTCTCGCCGGGTGATCTTGTGGTATGAATAAAGTATCCATATTCCAAAAAGCCGATTGCACGTAATCACCTTCTATCTCTTGAAAGCCCATTTGTAAAAATATCAATCGTATATCTTCAATAAATCTGGTGAATGGGTGTAATGTTGCATGTTGTGCACTCACAGTTTTTGTGTTTAATGAATATTTTTGAAAATCTTTATCCTTCCAACTACCACTCTGTATCATTTCTGGAGTAATTTCACCTATTGTAGGGGATTCTCCTAAATCAAACTCCTTCCCCTCTTTTGTCAGAACTATTTCACGATCAATCTCTTCACGTTTATCTAGTATTTTTCTCCCTTTCAATAATTTAAATCCTTCTTTTTCTATTTCTTCTGCTTTAATCTCTTCTTCAAATAATAGTTGCATTAAAACAGGTTCATCTGGCGTTTCATCTTTCTTTCCAGCATATTTTATTTGCGGCCCACCCTTGCCTTTTTCAATAGTTGCAAAACCTTTTCTTTTCAACCATCCCACTGCAATTTTTCCTTCACTTTCACTGATGCCAGCTTTCTCTATTTCAGACAGAGTTATTGTTTCATTTTCAGATAACCACTCAACAACTCGTCTTTCAGGTAATCCATCTTTAGCATATTTTTTACCCTCTTCATTTAGCGATATAAATTCAGTTATATGTTCTTCAAAGTTAACTAACTCTTTAGTTCTAAGCCAAGATGCAGCAGACATTACTTCCTGCACAGTACTTTCCATCAGAGAAGAAATTTCATTCGGCTTCGTTTCACCATCTCTAATCGCTTTCAATACTTCATACTCATTTGATGACAGGTCCACATTCTGTTACATATCTGGTGCTTAATAGGTCTAAGGTCTTCTTTCAATCCACGATTCATCATACTTCTCTATTGATTCTATTATTTCCTTTGCTACATCTTCAACTTCTTTATTCGTTGTATTGATTATTACATCATATCCTTCAACATCTCTATAATCGAATCCATAAAGTTTGTGATACCTCTCTCTGTCATCTTCATCTCTATTTTGATTGTCAATAAATGCCTTCATTACGCTCTTAGTGTTCGGTATATCGAGTTTATCTATTTCTTTCGCTACATCTTCTAAATTTTCAAAATCTTCTTCAGGCAATTTTTCCTTCACAAATAGGTAATCTTCTTTCGTAGTTTCTCTTTTCAAAAAGCGCAAAGCCTGTTCTCGGACACTACATCCAAGATATATTCTTACAAGCCCTTCTTTACCTAGACTTTCCATGAATCCTCCCATGAATGCAGGTTGTCGCCCTTCTATAACTGCTAAATCAACATCCAATCCCATTCCACCTATCATTTTACAAGTAGAGTAGTCAATCTGTACATCAATTCCCCGTTCCTTTTTTAGAAGTCTAGCTTGCTCTGCAACACTCACTCCCCTTCTTTTGGCTTCTTCTCTGAATAAAGTTCCAACTGATAAATTTTTTCCATTATATTTTTCTGATAATCTTTTTGCTTGAGTAGATTTGCCAGTTAATTGGTCTCCAGCAATCAATATCATTGGTTTTTTTGTAATAGTCTCTTTCAATTTATCAATAGAATTTTCACCGATATATTCTTTGAATGCCTTTTCAATTCCTTCTATGTAATTCATACTATATCAACAGCTAAACTGATTTGCAGTTTTATCAGGGATTGGGCTTCCAAAATCAATTTTCCGTCCTTCCCAATCTTTCTTTGCTATTAAAACAACTCTACTATTTTCAGCTTCATCTATAATTTTCCAACCCAATTCTTTTGCTATTTTTTTAGCAAATATTCGGACCTCTCCATGGTCGAGCATATTGCTTTTACTCAATCGTTCTCTTGCCGGTCCTAAGTGCATATACGATTTCACTTCAATCATCGTATCTTCTCCACTTCTTCGAATTAAATCGGCATATCCTTTAGCATCAAAATCATTCCATTCTCTAACTAACGTCATTCTCAATACCTTTCTCGTTTTTAATTTAGACATAGTTTTCAATGATCCTAATACACGCTCCCAAAAATCCGGTATCAATGGTATGTCAATTTTTTTCCAAGTTTTTTTATCAGGAGCATCCAACGACATGTATAGTTGAGTGGGCAATGCATTTTCTTTATCCAATTTCTCCAATACTTCAGGATGTAATCCATTAGTCACTAGGAATGAACTTATCTCTCTTTTATGCAATTCTTTAATCATTTCTGGTAATCTTTTGTACAGAGTTGGTTCACCAGTAAGAGAAATGGCAAAATGCCTTACATGTTTCGATTCTTCAAACGTCTGCTGGTCTATCCTTTCATTCCCACCAAAGCCAGAGAGCTTTTTCAAATGAGCAGTTATAGAATCTTCTATAATATCAATCGGATCATCATTGGCCTCTTCCATCAAATCCTGTTTTCCAGAAAAAAACTCATTAGCTTTCCAACAGAATGTACATTTTTGGTCACAAGCCACGGCTGCTGGAGACATCTGTGTGCATTGATGCGATCTTATACCATAGAATTTCTGTTTGTAACATCCCCCTTCATTTCCTTTCATACTCTTTTTAGTCCACCCACAAATCTCTACTGCAGAATGATTTCCAACTATTGCATAGGATGCCTTTTCAAGTGCATTTTTGTAATCATCAGTAAATAACTTAGTACTTTCGACACTCTCTATCTTAGGTTTAGATAACAGAGGTTGCTGTGTAGTAGATTTCATACCGTTTGAACCTCATTTATATTTTCAATAATCCAGGTCGTCATAGTTATATTAATTTCATAATCTAACGTATCATCTTCTCCTGGAAAAATTGCATTACTATCATCATATACGACTTCAACAAAAATATATTCACCATCTATCTCTAATTGAAATAGAAAATCTTCTTGACTGTCTGCAGACATTGTAATGTTTCCAGCACTCGTCAGATTATTAATCATGTAATCGTATTGCCATGTGTGTTCGTAGGAGCTTTGAGTATCGGTATAGAGGTCAACTCCTTCGCTACCATTAGCTATCCGTATAGATACGGTCGGTTCCGTTTGATCCGTAATTGAAGGACTTTCAAAATAGAATTGAACACTAATCATTCCGATATTTCTTATTCCCTTCAAATCACTACCCATCGAATCTTGCATTACATCAAATGTCAAACTCTGTCCTTCATCAAAGAAACCACTTCCACTTAGTATTTGTTCTTGAGTCGAATTTATTTGAGCAATATATGCATTCACCCCGCCTATGGCTGTAGAATCTGTACTACTCGCTGCATACTTAAAAGACATCGAAAGAACTAATATTATAACAGTAAAACCAACAATCCCAGAGACCAATCTCCCGGTAACGGTGAATTCCGTATTCATTACCGGCAATGCGATTTTTCTAATCTCACGCTCGTTAAATCTTTCGAATTCAACATACTTACGAGATACTGTTTCGAGTACTGCCACAAATAGTCAGTTTGGCTGTTTTATTTATGGCTTTACGAACAACCAGTTGTTGCACCACAACCCAAACATTTGAAGCAACTACCATTAGGAACTAGTTTGAATTGTCCACATTCTGGGCAAGGATCTCCCGAGTATCCCATCTTAATTGCTTCACTCGCACTTTCATTCCCACCTCGAACATCCGTTGAAACAATATTAACATTCTCTAAGTCTGTTGTATCATATATTGTATCACTTGTTCCAACATCATCTAAGGTCATCTGTATCTCATGATTGTCTGTGGTTTCAGATCTAGGTGTTAATTTATTTCGACTTGCTTGTTCATTTTTCTCTTCGGATTCGGTCCGCAAAGCATCATGCATTAAATCTTCCGGCGTAACTTGATGGCCCAATTCTGTTCGTCCTAAGTAATTTATGGCTAAATCTCTGAATAAATAATCTATAACACTGGTGGTCATTTTTATTCTTTCATTTCCAACAATCGGTCCATTAGGTTCAAATCTAGTAAATACAAATGCATCTACAAATTCTTCTAGAGGTACTCCATGCTGAAGCCCAAGACTAATCGCTATAGCAAAACTATTCATTAACGATCTGAAAGCTGCTCCTTCTTTATGCATGTTAATGAATATCTCACCTAGCGTTCCATCTTCATATTCTCCAGTGTGTAAGAATATGGTATGGCCTGCTATCTTAGCTTTTTGAATATAGCCTCCTCTCTTGTTGGGCATTCTTCTTCTCTGTGCTATATATCTGGTTATGATTTTCTTAGCAGCTAATTTTGCATTTGCCATAGGAAGTGCTTCAGATAGCATTTCTGCCGCAGCTCCAGCCGTCATCATTCCTTCAGGAATCATCATCTCTTCATCTTCTTCCATTTCTATCGCAGATGCGATTTCAAGTAATGCTCCAGACATCAAAGGCTGACTCAGTTTACTTGCGTCTCTGTATACTGCCATGGCCTTGTTCATTAATTTCCATGATAATTCATAAACTTCTTCTATATCTTCTACAAGAACTTCATGCGGCATGTTTATTGTTTTTGATATTGCTCCACTTATGAATGGTTGAGCTGCTGCCATCATTCGAACATGAGCCTTATAATCTATAGATCTCTTTCCATATTTTCCGCATTTATTGGCACAATCAAATACTGCAAGATGCTCCTCTTTGATATGGGGTGCATTTTCTATTGTAAGTTTACCAAAAATATGATTCTCCGCTTCTTCTATCTGTTGCTCTGAAAAACCCATATGTTTCAGTAATACAAACATGGGATCATTCATCTGTTCATCCGTAAGTTTCAAATTATTTTTACAGAATTCGTCACCTATATTGAGAGGTGTAAACAACATTTTCATCGAAGTTAAACTAGCAACGCGCCCTTCTAGTTCAGATAATACTTTTTCTGTAAATCCATAATTCATTAATGTTTCATTATTGATGTGCGGTGCTCCATCAAATTTTCCAGTTCCTATTATGTATTCTACAATCTCATCTCTTTCAGAGTCAGAGTATCCAAGTTTTTTCAATGCCAAAGGGACTGATTGATTTATTATTTTTAGAGACCCGCCACCTGCTAATGTTTTAAATTTAATTAAAGCAAAATCAGGTTCTATTCCGGTAGTGTCACAATCCATCACAATGCCTATTGTGCCTGTAGGTGCAATCACAGTTGCTTGAGCATTTCTATATCCATGTTCTTCTCCCATTTCTAATGCAGAGTCCCAAGCTTTTTTGGCTGCTTTTACTAAATATTCTGGACAACTGTCTGGATTTATTCCCTGAGGCGTTATAGTCAATTCTTCATATTTTTCTGGTTTTTTATTATATGCAGCTCTGCGATGATTTCTAATTACTTTTAACATTTCATTCTTATTATAATCATATCTTTCAAACGGACCTATAACTCCTGCTATCTCGGCACTCGTTGCAT
Source organism: Marine Group III euryarchaeote CG-Bathy1 (assembly GCA_001875425.1). Lineage (GTDB taxonomy): Archaea > Thermoplasmatota > Poseidoniia > MGIII > CG-Epi1 > UBA102. Next base: position 171,866 of record MIYU01000001.1, read on the forward strand.
AACTTATACCTCCCAATATTGCAGTAAGGGATCCACATATCGCATAAGCTCGAGGATCATCATATGGTATTCCCATTCTCATTAAGAGAGATCCAATATTCGCATATCCCAACCCTAGTGTTCGATATTCATAGCTAAGGCGCGCTATTGCTTCACTCGGGAATTGAGCCATTAATACGGATATTTCTAGAACTACAGTCCATATTCTTACAGCGTGCTCATAAGCTTCTACATCGAACGTTTCTGTTTTTTCATCATAAAAACTTCCTAGATTCAAACTTGCTAAATTACATGCAGTATCATCTAAGAACATATATTCAGAACATGGATTACTGCCTCTTATTTTTCCATCCTTCGGGCAAGTATGCCATTCATTTATTGTTGAATGATATTGTATTCCTGGATCTGCACACGACCATGCTGCCTGAGATATTTTTCTCCACAAGTCATTGGCTGGCATGCTTTTACAAGGTTCAGCCACCCGCCCCTCTTTCTCTGCCTTTACCAGTTCAGTTCTCCAATAAAGATTCCACACTCCATCTTTGGCAACAGCTTCCATGAATTCATTTGTTACTCTTACTGAATTATTACTATTCTGTCCAGAAACAGTTTGGTAAGCTTCCCCTTCCCATTCAGTTCCATATGTTTCGAATTCTATAGATGTCCATCCCTGTTCACCCAATTCTAAAACTCTTCCTATCAAACTATTCGGTATATGGGCTTTCATTGCCTTTTTCAAAGCTTTAGCTAGTTCTGGATTTTCTTTCTGATCCATTCTTTTTTCAGCATCTGGATATGCTTGTATTGCTGCTAACAATTCATTACAATGTTCTTGTATGTGTAACGAACCAGAAACTAATCCTGCTACCTTTTCTTCTTCTTTAACTTTCCATTCTATGAATTCTTCTATATCTGGATGGTCCATATCTAAACTAACCATTTTTGCTGCACGTCTAGTCGTTCCACCAGATTTGATAGCTCCTGCAGCAGTATCTCCTATTTTTAGAAATGACATTAATCCAGAACTTGTTCCACCACCTGATAGGGCTTCACCTCCACCTCTTATATGTGAAAAATTACTACCTGTTCCAGAACCATATTTGAATAGTCTTGCTTCTCTTGTCCATAAATCCATTATCCCACCTTCTTTGACTAAATCATCACTTACAGATTGAATGAAACAAGCATGAGGCTGTGGTCTTTCATATGCATTTTTAGAATTTTCAACTTGACCAGTTTCTTGATCAACATACAGATGCCCCTGTGCCGGCCCTTCTATTCCATAGGCCCAGTTAAGTCCAGTGTTGAACCATTGTGGTGAATTAGGTGATGCCATTTGCGCGGCCAACATATAGCATAATTCATCATAGAAAGCCCTCGCATCTTTTTCCGTTTTAAAGTAATCATTTTTCCATCCCCAGTATGTCCACGTTCCAGCTAATCTTCTAAACAATTCTTTTCCATCAGTTTCTTCCACATATCTTTTTTCTTTTTTAATTTTAGAAAGTGCTTTTTCATCAGGCACACTCTTTGAAAGCCAAAGGGGCACTCCGCGCTCTTTCGACTTTTTTAGTTTCGCTGCGATTCCCGCCTTTCTAAAATATTTCTGCGATAACACGTTAGCTGCAACACCGCTAAAATTTTCGGGCAAGTTTACATTTTTCATTTCGAAAGCGCTGCTTCCATCAATATTCAAAATCTCTATATTTCTCTTTTTCCATTTCAATTTTCCAAATGCTTCTTCCCCCTCATTTGTAAATTTTCTACCTACCTTCAAACCTTCAGAATTCGGCGGCACACATGCTCCTCCAGTTTTTCATTATTTCTTTCATAATCGTCTACCTCGTATCACTTGTTCTCAAATTAGATTTCTTTTTCGCATATTGTAAAATCGAAACCATAGAGTAAATGTGATGTTAGAAACTAGCTTTAAGTGTTGCATAGGTTTTTAGTTTTTTTACTCAACAATCTTTGTGACGACATGAGTCCTGAATTCGTAAATTGACGTAATTTTTCTAAGCAATCCCTATCACTTCACGCCAGTCAATTCCAACAGTACGTATTCCTATTTTGCAAACTGGCGGAAAAATTCTTTTGTGTATTGTGCCTTTAATCATCTCTTTTGTTTTCTTAATCTGTTCTACACTCACTTCCATTTTTTCAATTATTTTTTCATCATCAAACTTCTTTTCTAATCCCATTAAAATCTTATCAAGTTCACTATACTTCATTCCTATTTCCTGTTCGTCCGTTTGTCCCTCCCACAATTCAGCTGTAGGTTTTCTTTCTATTATATTTTGAGGGACATTCATCTCCTTTGCTAATTGATATACTTGGGTTTTGTATAGATCTCCAATAGGTAATAAATCTGCACCACCATCTCCCCATTTTGTATAATAGCCTATCAATAATTCAGATTTGTTAGAAGTCCCCACTACTAATCTATTAGTTTGATTTGATTTTGCATAAAGTAAAGACATTCTTATCCGTGCTTTTAAATTTCCTATTTCAGATTTATTTTCAAACAGTTTTGTTTGTTTAATAAAGGTTGAAAGAATAGGTTGTATGTCTATTATTTCAGTTTCAACATTTAGAGCTTTTGCATGTTCTGTAGCCATAGTCGTTGATTCTGTTTCTCCATCCGGCATAATCATTCCAACTACCTTTTCATTTCCTAATGCATCTGTAACTAATTCTAACACAGTCGCTGAATCTATTCCTCCCGAAAGCCCAATCACTACGCCCTCTCTTTCCGCTTCTAAAATTCTAGTTTTTATGAATGAGCGAATTATATTTTGAGTATCTTTTGGAAGATTCATTAAGACCGAATAATCACATAGTATAAACAAACAGTGTCTTTTATAGACTGTAAAGCCTGAGACGGAAGTGAAGCTGGCCGTTCTACAAGCTGAAGTCCGAAGAGGAGACGTAGTCTCAAATTTATCAACTGTAAAAAGATTGATTACAGATTCCAAGGAAGAAATAAATCTTCTAACTTTACCCGAATTATTTGTTACAGGGTACAACCTCAGAGATGGTTTGAACGACGTGGCAGAAACTATACCTGGAAATGGTCCTGCATTGTCTGGTCTATGTGATTTAGCTGCCTTTCATAATATGTATATAGCTGCAGGAATGGTAGAAAAATCATCGGGAACTCTATACAATTGTGCAGTTTTAGTTGGGCCTGAGGGATACATAGGACACTATCGTAAACAGTACCTTCCTAATTTCGGTCCCTTCGAAGAAAAAACCTATTTCGGAGAGGGCGAAGAAATACAAGTCTTCGAAACAGAAATAGGTAAGATAGGAATTCAGGTCTGTTATGATCTTTTCTTTCCAAGACAATCAACAGCTTTAGCTCGTGGAGGTGCTGAAGTAATATTAAATTTAGCCGCTAGCCCAACAACTTCTCGCCCATTATTTCACAGAGTTCTTCCCGCTCGAGCAATAGAAACTACATGTTTCTGGGCTTTTGCTAACAACGTCGGCGTTCAAGGTTCTTTGTCTTTTGCAGGTGAATCAACAATATATGATCCACGTGGAAAAGAGATAGCCACTATTCCAAAATTCGAAGAAGGAATTGCAGTCGCAGATATCTCGTTGGATGATATTTCTACTTTTAGGGATTTGAGACCGGTGTTAAGAGATGGGGCTTTACGTGAAGAAACTTTATAGATAAAATTTCATACCTTCTGTACCAATTTCCCATCCCATTTCTATAACTTTTTTGTATTCTTTCGTTTCCTTGTTTAGGACTGGGTTTGTATGATTAAAATGTACAAATATGATTCTAGGATCGTCTTCCTCACTCATTCCAATTCTTTCTAACGTTTCCTCAATTGGTGGATGTTTAACATTTTCTTGAGAACGGTGTTTTATTTCTTTATCATTCCAAAACGTTCCATCAATTAGCGCTATATCTATTTCCAAATTTTTCAACCATTCTTTTATTGATTCATATCCAACAGATTCAAGAGTTTCATTCCAGGTGTCATGATCTGGCATAAACAGTAGTTTGTTTTCCATTCCTTCAATTATAAGTGCATGATTATCGCCAAGTTCATCTCTATGCGGTATCTCTACTGGCGTTATTTTGAAGTTTTCATTTCTCACTCCCCAATCGCCAAATACCAAATTTTCATTTTCTAGTAGAAGTTTTAATGAAGGTGTTTTTTCTATATTTTTAGAAACCTTTTCTGAGCAATGTAAGGTTGCTCTTGTCGTATTCATCGATTCAGTTCCAAATTGTCCTAGTCCATCAATATGTCCAAGGTGTACATGCGTTATCCAAACACTTTTCGGTATTTTATTATCAACCAGTGTAAGCTGTTTTCCAATCATCCTACTAGCTTCTATTAGGTGTAACTCTTCTTCTTCTATAACTCCCAATGATACTGGGGTCCTCCATAGTTCTGATTTAGAGTGTATATCTATACAACAATCTAGATTACAACCTGCTTGAGGCCTTCCTCCATCCTGAGCAATACCTAGTAAAACAACCTCAATCATTTTTTTCCTTTCCCCATTTTTTCTCTTTAACTAAAGCTACAGCCTCTGCCACTTCCTCAGGACTATTTACTCTATTCCAAATTTTTATTTTACTTATTTTATGCCGTTGTCTACAACCATTACAACCATAACTCACCCTTCCTTCAATTTTTATACCCTGTATCTGCATACACTTAGGACAAACAACTATTCCGTACACAATGCCTCCTAAAGGACGGGTACCAAAGAGTTTTTGTCGGGCCTCTTTCCTCACTATTCAGATGACATATCCTGAATTTCCAGATTCAGAAAACTTCACCACAATCGGCGATATCCTAAATGGAGCAGTAGATGGCAAATCAATTTCCGTAAGAGGTTGGATTTACCGAACACGTTCATCAGGTAAACTTTCTTTCGTAGTTTTACGTGACAGTACTGGAATTATACAATCTATAGTTTCCTCTGATTCCGTTTCGGAATCAAGTTTTACTGCTTCGAAAAAAGCTCTAGTCGAATCTTCAGTGTTAGTTACCGGAATACCAATAAAGGACGAAAGAGCACCCGGTGGTTGGGAACTAAAAGCCTCTAATTTTGAAGTACTCCATTATGCTGATACCTTCCCAATTACTAAAGATCAAAGTGATGAACACTTGTTGAACAATAGACATCTCTGGCTCCGAAGTCGTGACATGGTCTCATGTCTCAAAATACGTTCAACAATATTTCAAGCTTTTAGAAATTATTGGATTTCTTTGGGTTATTCCGAAGTACAATCTCCAAGTTTTACCACCAGTGCATGCGAAGGAGGCTCCACACTTTTCAACGTTTCTTACGATGATCAAAATGAAAAATCGGGACAAAAATTTTACGCTCATTTAAGTCAATCTTGGCAACTTTATGCCGAAGCTACGATGTTCGGTTTAGAGAAAATTTTTACCGTCGCTCCATCATTCAGAGCAGAAAAATCTAGGACTAGACGCCATCTCACTGAATTCTGGCACGCCGAAGTAGAAGCTGCCTGGACTCATAATCATCAAATGATGGAATTAGAAGAAGGAATGATAACTACCATCTTGAATGAAGTATTGTCTAATAATCTTTCCGAATTAGAACACCTCGGTAGGGATGTTTCTCTATTACAAAACGTCAAAGGACCATTCGAAAAAATGAAATATTCTGATGTAATAGATGAACTCAACTCTTTAGGTTTTGATTTATCTTGGGGGGATGATTTCGGCTACAAAGAAGAGAAAGCTCTTACAAGTTCTAGAACTCAACCATTATTCATAACTCATTTTCCAAAGGAAAAAGGATTCTATCACCGTCCCGATCCTGCAGATCCTAAATCTCTGGTTTGTCATGATTTATTAGCTCCTGAAGGTTACGGAGAAATTATCGGCGGAGGCGAAAGAATTTGGTCCCCTGAGGAATTAGATACTAGAATTCGAGAAGAAGGTATGGAACCCTCTTCATACGGTTGGTATATGGATTTACGTAAGTATGGCTCCGTTCCTCATTCAGGATTCGGTTTAGGTTTAGATAGATTAACTAGTTGGATTTGCGGTGCAGAACATATCAAGAATGTAATTCCATTTCCAAGAACAATGAGACGTACTAATCCTTAATTTTCGTAATTTCCAAGTCGTTCTATTAAATCAGCTTTCTTCCCACCGACTTTCATTTTTTTATCTCTGAGCATTTCTTTCAATTCTTTTACTGTTTTTTGTTCTAAATCGATTTCTTCCTGCTCTTCTTCATCAGTTTCATTATCCTCTTCTACGATTTCTTCTACCGCTTCTTCGGATGTTGAGATTTCTCTTTCAGGGACTTCTAGGTTTCTAAATTTCAGAACTCTACCTGCTCCCATTCTTTTCATTTCATCTCCACTATCTATTAATTTCTCTATTTTCGACATTACACTTTCTCCCATTTCACTTAGTGATTTTGCCGCACGTAGTCTAACATATTTGTCTTCATCAGATAATGTTTGAATCAATGCTTCTACAGATTTATTTGAATCGAATTTTCTTAGACCTTTAACAGCATGCCATCTAACTTTGGAATCTTCACTCTGCGTACCTAATATGAGATAAGGCATTCCTTTAGAGGATTTTACTCTTCCAATCATATCCATCGAAGCTCTTTGAACGTCACTATCTTCATTATCTATTCCTTCATTAACTAAACTAACTAATGCCTCTTCTCCCATTTTTCCGAATTCAGTCATAGCTTCTCTTCTAGTTTTCGAGTCTCCAATCATGGTGATTAAACTCTGATTTTCAACATCATTCGACTGCTCATTCGTCTCTTCATTCTCTTCCATGCTTACTACGACTTAGTGAATTTGTCTATATAACTTTGCTAGACACTAATTTAAACATTTACTCATACGTTATTTGTGCTAGTTTCAGATTTATTCAAAGTATTGTCGGATTATCATCTCTGTTTATCTTGTATGGGGCGGCAAGTGGGAATGGTCGGTTCTGGACTAACAAATCTTGAGCGTGGCATCTCTCTTTTAGAACATAAATACTTTTTAGATGATTCTAAAAAGAAAGATTTTATCACAGTTCAAGAGAAAATAGGACAAGATTATTTCTTGTCTATAGATATCGATGATTCCACTTCTACTCATTTATCTGGGGATAATGATTGTAATCTATGTTTAGGAATATTAACAGAAAAAGAAAATTTTGTAGACATTGCAATATCTGCCGTTTCCGATTATTCCTTTTCAACTTTCGAAATCGGAAGCATCGTTGATAAAAAAGTATTAGAGTTGGAGAATAAAATTCAAGAATTATTAGGTGAAGATTTAGGAGAATCGATCAAAACACAAATCAATAGAGAGGTGGGTATTCTTATTTCCAAAAAAATGGACATTCGCCTGGAAAGGCCAAATCCCGAAATTACTATTTTGATAGACACTCTTTATGGTGTAGCCGAACCCACTGTACGCTCTCTTTTCATAGAAGGTCGTTATGTGAAATTAGATCGTACAATTCCTCAGACACGTTGGCCATGTAGAAAATGCAGAGGCAGGGGCTGTTCATCCTGTAATGAAACAGGTCAGACTTATCCAGAATCGGTACAATCATTAATAGCGAAGCCATTTTTGGAAAGCAGTCTTTCCATTTCAGATTCTTTTCACGGTATGGGTAGGGAAGACATAGATGCTAGAATGCTGGGGGATGGCCGGCCATTTATTTTAGAATTAAAAACACCAAAAAAACGTTCATTAGATTTAGTTTCTCTTCAATCATCAGTTAACGATGAAAATGAAGGTAGGGTTTCAATATCAAATCTCTCATTAGTAGATAAGAAAAGAGTAAGGACACTCAAAAATACAGCCTGTGATAAATTATACCGTGTAAAGATTTCTTCAGTGCCACCTATTTCAAAGGAAAAGCTTAAGAAAGGGGCGGCTGCGTTGACCGGCACAGTCGTCGAGCAGAGAACTCCTAAACGTGTTTCTCATCGCCGTTCAGACTTGATAAGAAAGCGAGGTATAAGGGATGTCGACATTGTCGATTTTTCAGACGACCACGCAGTCTTGGAAATCTGTGCGGAGCATGGGACTTACATCAAGGAACTGGTCAGTGGTGATGAAGGTCGCACAGAGCCGAACCTCTCTGGACTCGTAGACTCAGAATGTAAGGTCGAACGATTAGACGTTGTTCAACTTTATTTAGAAGAAACCGAGGTAAAAAAATGAAACGTTCGCGTGGGCTAAGAAGTGCATCTAGGAAAAAACTATCGAAGAGTATTCGAGATAAGGGCCTTTCTCCAATTACTAGGTCACTCATTAGTTACAATGAAGGGGAGAAAGTTAGTATAGTAATTGATCCATCTATTCAGAAAGGGCAACCACATTCACGTTTTCACGGTTTAACTGGAGAAGTAATCGGTACTCAGGGACAGGCTTATCTAGTCAAAACACGTATTGGAAAAATGTACAAGGAACTAATAGTACGTTCCGAACATTTACGAAAAGCAAATTAGGAGAATTATTATCATGTCAGAAGAACCACAACCACTTACTTTATCCGAAGTCAAAATTCTATTTTCAGAAGAATTATCGAGACGTGAAAATCGATTAAGATGTATTGAGTGCGGTCATTTTCAACCAGTACCTGAAGTCGAGGAAACTCCAGAAACTCCAGCTCCCGAATCAACTGATGATTCAGAAGAGGAAGTAGAAGGGCCAAAAGGACCAACCTGTGATTCTTGTGGTTCAGATAGGTTGATGTTAAATGAACAGATAAAATACGAACACAATTTAGCATTAGATCATGTTCAAAAAGTTTCTACTGTAAACTTAGAAACTTCAAAAGCGATAATGGAGGGTGTTCAAGATTTAGAGCACGTTAATGCATATTATGCAACTAAAATCGCAGACATTCTACCTCAATCACCAGATGAAGTTAGAGCTTTATTTTCCAGAGAAAGGTTCACTTTGGGCAATGATGAAATAGCACAAATAATCACAGCCGTCAAGGACAATTTAGGGGATTGATTTTTTGGAGGAATTTGCATTTTTATTAGATATATTACCGGAAGGTAGGCCAGATAGTCAAAGAAGATTTAGAAGAGAATCTATTGTTTACGGCATCGGTTCTGAGGAATACAAAATTTTTGAAATGGAACCGGTCAAGGACGCATCACTCTCTATTGGTGACAAAGTCTATATCGGTAAAGAACATGAATTAAGAACGCAAATCGAATCCGTAAAGGCTCGAGTCAAATACAACGATTTAACTCATACTGCTCAATCAGAATTACCATTTATTCTCGATGACATAATAAAATCTCAAGAAGAAAAATTCGTCCAATTCTTCAACAACGCCGGTCCGATTTCAAGAAGATATCATTCTTTAGAATTACTACCTGGTTTGGGTAAAAAAACAATGCAAGGAGTTATCGGATCTCGTCCTTTTTCTTCTTTTCAAGAAATAGAAGATAAAGTTCAAGGTTTCAAAAATCCGGCTAAGTACATATCTGCACGTATAGAGCACGAAATAAAAGTTCAAGATCAAAAATACCGATTATTCGTTCGTTAATCTTTTTCACTTCCTTCCATTTTCAATATCTCTCTAGCTTCTGAAACGCAGTAGAAAGATCCCGTTATCAACGTTTTTTGTTCATCTATATTTTCTATTGCATTTTTAATCGATTCAAAACTTCTATACTTATTTTGGTTACGTTCAGCAGCTTTTATCATATCCCTTACGCTCATTCCTCTTTTATTTTTCATAGGACACAATAATAATTCAACGTTCTCTGGTAAAGTAGACAACATTCTATCAACATCCTTGTCTTTCATACAAGAAAAGATTATTTTTTCTACAGTATCTACTCTTTTCATCAATCTTTCCAAGGCTTGAAAATTGTGCGCACCATCAAGTATGAAATTATTTCGTATCTCCATTCTTCCTGGTATCTTTACCGTTCTCTTTTCGTATTTTATTCCTAATAGATTAGATACACATTCTACCCATTCATCCGAATCTTCCCCAAATTGTATCTTAACGCATTCAGGTATAAGTCTCCAATTTTCTTTTTGCCATCCGGTAATAACTTCACTATATTCTTTCACTATCTTACCTTTTGTCGTACCTATTTCTTTTATTGTGTTGCCTAAATATTCTACATGATCTAAACCTAATGTCGTCAGAACTACAATATCTCCCCTTCCAATATTAACAGCATCAAATTCACCACCCATTCCAACTTCCATCACTGCCAGATCTACTTTATTGTTTTCAAAGTAAAGATATGCCATGACGGTCGTAATCTCAAAATACGTTACGAGGATTCCATTCTTCTCTGCTACCCTATTAACTCGATTAAAGATTTCAACGAAATCATTCCTTTCAATTATTTTTCCATCGATTCGAAACCGTTCTCTTATTGTATGTAAGTGGGGCGAAGTAAAACATCCAACTTTCAGATTATTATTTTTAATCAAATCTTCAAGTTTGTAGCATGTGGTTCCTTTTCCATTGGTACCTCCTACTATTATCGTTTTTAATTTTTTTTCAGGATTACCAAGTTTTTCCATTATCGCTTCGATTCTTTCAAGACCGGGTTTTATTACAAATTCTCCAATTCTTTCTAGTTCATCTAGGCATTTGTAGTATTCTTTATTCTTACTCAATTGTTTCCCATTCCATATCTCTTTCCGTAAGTATTCCCTGATCACGGAGCAATGCTAGAAATTTATCAGTAGAAACGCCAGTTATTTCAGCCCCCTTCGTCAGGGTAACTGTGCCCATTTTGTATAATGCAACACTAGATGCTTGTTTCAAATTAGGCTTTTTTTCTAATAAGAATCTAAGGGCTTCTTTAACTACGTCAGAACGGCTACTAAAGTGCCCTGACTCGACGAGGCCCTCTATTTGCGAGACCAATAATTTGGGTAGTGAATAGGATTGACTCATAAAATAATAATTAGTAATTATTATTAATAGTTATTTCACAAGCTTTATATGCGGTGCATCCGTAAATGCGAAGGGTGCGATGATGAATTTCAGACCAAATAATACCATGTTAGCCAGCTGGCTCGTTATGCTAGCTGCCGTGGGAGCACTATTCTTAGTCGGGTCAGCCGATGCCGGTTACACGGTATCCGTTACACCGGCAGAACAGAATGGTGTCCCAGAAGAGACACTGTCCTTCACAATAACTATAGATAATACCGATCCGGATGACGACGATACGTTTCTCGTCAACGTAAGTTTTGTCGGTTCTGTCGAACAAGACTGTGACGGATGTTGGGATACTTGGGTGTCTCAATCTACACTCAGTATAGATGCAGACGAGTCTGGAAGTACTAACTTCTATGTCAAGATTGGAGATATAGCACATGCAGAAGCCGATAGCGATGAGAGAGTTCTAGTAGAAGTAACACCTACCGTTGATAATGAAGCCTATTCTCAAGATGTTCGTGTTATCGTTGACCCAGCTTACGGCTGTACTCTAGAATTACTAACGCAAGAGTCTCCAGATTTAGATCCCTTTGATACATATCAGTTCGATTTCAACATAACCAATTCAGATGGAAATGCCGAAGATAATATCGCTCTTTCATACAGTGCAAGTAGCGAAGACGGCATGTCAATCGCATACCCACCTCAAGTTTCAGATATTGGTATGGGTGAAACAGCAGGATTCTCAGTAACTATATCTATAGATGAGACGACCGCAGCTAAAGGAACTAGATACATAAGTGTCACAGCTACCTCTGCAGACGGTTCAACAAACGTATCCACTACTTTCCAGTTTACCGTCAATATCTATAGGGATATTCAACTTTCTGAAGTAGATACAGGTTCAAAGGATATTATTGAGGGTGGTTCAGTCTATTATGGCGTAACTGTTACTAATGTAGGTAATTCTGCAGATACCTTCGTTCTAAGTATCGACGAGTCTTCAATTCCAGCCGACTGGGATGCTCAGTTGGGTTCATTGACAGATACAGGTAGTTTGGCACCAGGTGCAAGTTACACTTTCAGTGAAGCTATCTTTGTTTATGCACCAGATGATGCAGTTGCAGATGATATTGCTTTAATAGATATCGTCGTGACATCTGATGCAGATACTAATACTTCTAAATCGTTCCAAACTCGTTCTACAGTAGCTCAGAATTATAAGCCTACTATACAAACGACTTCACAAACCAGTAGCGGCGCTCCAGGGACTGTAGTTTCATACACATTTACAGTTACTAACGCAGGTAATGGTAATGATGAATTCAGTATTGAAATCACAGAACCAAATGCTGATGAATGTGCTCAGAACAATGCAGCATGCTGGGGTGTCGATCTAACTCCAGATGATGTAACGCCACAAATGGCTCCTGATGGCTCCTTCGCGTTCACACTCAATATAACTATCAATGAAAATGCCTTGAAGCAATCATATACGGTTGTAATTAATGCAACATCTTCAGGCGCAGGATCCGATGGGTCATACACAACTAAAAACGTCTATGTGGAAGTTTCCGCTAGAGCAGATATTAGTTTAGATTCATCTGGAACTTCAAATATAGAAGTAGATGCAGGTCAAACTGCAGAATATAATCTAACTATCACTAATGATGGAAATGATGAAGACGATATTTCTTTATCAGCAACTTGTGAGGCATGTGCTGATGGAGATTGGACTTTCCAATTCGTTGGCGGTTCAACTGTAACTATCGCTGCAGAATCTAGTACTACAGTGGTTTTCAGAGTAGATTCTCCTGATGATGCAATTGCAAATCCTTACACCACAGTAATTACCGCAACTTCATCTATCGATGAGACTGAGACTGCTACAACAGAAGTTATCACCGAGATAAAGGAAAAATTCGAAGTTGATTTAGATTCAACAGAATCACAGAAACCAGGTACACCTTCAGACACTGTTGAGTTCTCATTAACTGTAACTAATGATGGTTCAGGCGTTGATGAGATTGAACTAACTTATGAGTTCGATGAGGCATCTTCTGGAGAGTTCTTAGAGTTCCCATCTTTCAGTAATAACACAGTTTCTTTGAATCCCGGCGAGAGTGCATCAGTAACCTTTTCATTACAAGTTTCTGAAGATGCTGATGATGTTTCTCACGGTATCACTGTAACAGCGACTTCTAAGAATGCAGAATCTGAAGAAGGTATTTCCGTTACAGATATGGTAAGTCTAACTGTAGTTGTTCAACCAGTATATGATGTTAGATTAACTTCAGATACTACAGTTGTAACAGCCAATCCAAGCGAAAGTATCGATTTCGAAATGACGCTTGAAAATCAAGGTACAGATGAAGATACAATTACAATTACTGCAGAATATCCTTCTGCAATATATTCAGTATCTATATCACCAAACGCTCCAACAGTTTCTGAGGGTTCAAACGTAACTATCTCAGTCACAATAACTGTCGATGAAGATGCGTTGAAGGATATCTATAATATCACTTTCACTGCTACTTCAGAAAATGACGGAACAGTTGATGCTACACACATGCTAGATGTAGATGTAGCTCAGCGATATGAAATTGAAATTCTCTTTTCAGATGGTTCATACGAAGCTGCACCTTCAGAAGAAGCAGTTTCAAATGTAACATTGACTAACAAAGGTACTGGTGATGACAGAGTTCAATTATCAATCGATAATGATGACTGTATAACTCGATATTCAGCAGAAAATTGTGTTGGAGATTGGGGTTCATTAGCACAAACATTAGTCCCAGCTGCAGACGGGTCGTTTGCTGCTGAAGAGACTGCAGAAGTAGCATTGACTGTTACTATTCCATCTTCCGCAGAACCTTCTGTTACTGCAGGTGTGTATTATGTTACAGTAGCTGTTCAATCGTTGGACAATGAAACGGCAATGGATTTTGTAGACATACAGATAGTAGTCAAAACAATCTCTGTAGATCTTACTGGAGTTAGTACTACAGCTGATATTGAACCGGGTAGAACAGGCCAATTCACTGTCGATGTAACAAATGATGGTCAGGTTTCCGATACAATAACTGTTACTATTTCAGAAAGTAGTGGTTTCGGTTGGGCCTCTTTTGACGAAGACGGTAGTACAGAAATACAAATTTTATTGGCTGCAGGCGCTATCTCAACTGTAACTATCAATTTGGATCTTCCAAATTATGATAATGTTACCGGTAGTGAGAAACAGAAATTAGCGGCAGACTATAATTACAATTTCAAGGTCGAGGCAAAGACTTCAGTCGGTTCAGTTGAATCATCTAATTCCGTAACTATGACTGCAACTATCGAACAGATATATGGAGTCACAGTTGAATTAATTAATTCAGCCGTAACTAATGCAAGTACATTCCCATCAGCTGAAATCGAGACAACTATTTTCGATGTACTGATAACTAATCTGGGTAATGGACAAGATAATTTCAAGGTCGAGACTTCACAACCAACAGGATTGACAGTCAACGTATTCAACGTTAAGAGTTCATCCAGTTGTAGTGATGAATGGTCTCAGGCACAAGATACAATAAACGCTGCAGATGATGCTAGAGTTTATCTCTGTTTAACACCACAAGAATCTGATTTAGATATTGGTAATTATCCAATCTCAATGTCCGTCAAGGCTAGAAATGGTGGAGACTCACCAGAATCTATAGATGTTGAGTTAGAGGTCAAAGAACCAACTAGAGATTTCTCACTAACTGTTGAAACAGCAGTGAAAGAAGTAGCTCCTGAATTCAGTTCAAGTGGAACGCCAAGCTCTACGAAGAACGTCGTCAAATTCAGAATAATCGTTCAAAACGATGGTTCACACGATGACAGATTCGTACCAGATATGGTGGAAGGTTACAATACAGCAACAAATGCAGACATAGGTGGTAATGGTGTCGACTGGTCATGGGACTTTTACGAGAGCCAAACTGAAACTAGCAGTAATAAGTGGGGAGGCTCACAAAGTTATGAGCTAATTGATAGTGGTGCACAGAAAGAACTCTGGTTCATCATACATGTAGATTCCGAAGACGTTCAGTCTGGAACTTACAATATGACTCTCAAAGTCGAGATAGAAGATCAGGAAGGAGACATCAAACTATCTAAGACTACTACCGTTTCAATAATTGTTAATGAACCAACTCCAGGTATGTCCTTGACTATTTACGAGAACGTCAAAGATATCCAACCGGAGTACGAAGGGACATCTAGTGACAATGAAATACAATTCAAGATTAAGATAGAGAATACAGGTTCTCATACAGATTCTTTCATCTATGTAGATGATCCAGACGCGGTTGAAGATGGCTGGGATATTGAATTCCAGACAAGTACAGGTTCTACATGGGATGATAATAACGGTGAAGATATTCAATCAACAGAATCTAAAGATATGTATGTCGTAATCACTGTTGACGATGAGGCAGAAGTCGGTAACTACACTATCAGAATTGACATTCAAAATTCAGAGGGTGACAGTGAAGCTTCTGATACAGCAGTTCTTTACGTAATGGTCTTGAGGCCAGATTTAGCTTTAACACCTGCAGATATTACATTGTTAGTTAACAATGCAGAGGCAAACGCTTCACTTATCAGAGAGGACGATTCTCTAGCTATTTCTATAGCTGTTAAGAATTCAGAAAGCTCTGATGAATTTGCAACTAAGGCGGATGATGTTTTAGTAGAAGTTTACGTCTATCCTAGAACAAGCCCAGAACCAGGCTCAACACTAGCTACTGAATTAGAATTCACTTATGGTTTCACACAAGATAACGATTACGGTTTCATCAAGATGATTTACAGCAGAGAGAATCGAATCGATGTCGGTGGTAGAGATATAGGAACTAGTGATTGGTCTGTAATCGGTGGAGAATGGTATATCGAAGTCCGAGTGGATTACGATTCTTCTGATGACAACGGTAAGATTCTAGAAACTAACGAGAATAACAACAAAGCTCGTTACGCAGAACTACTACAAATCAAGGCCGATTTATCAATATCTGAAGTTTATGTAGATAGTAAGTATGTCGGTAATGGTTCCAGTGTTCCAAACTTAGGTGATACGGTAACGTTCACTGCAACAGTTGCTAATACTGGAGCAGCAGACATTCAGGATGCAAAACTCTTCATTACTGGCGATACAACTACTTCTAATGAAATCTTGAAGACCACTAGCAGTCAAAGTTATGTCGAATTCGATGTCGACGCTGGTGGAACTAAACAGGTCACATTCCGTTGGAAGGCCGGCTCTGTAGCTAGTACCTCTAAACTAGTTTCAGAATCTTGGAATGGTATCAGAATATCTGTAAATCCAAGATGTAGTGATTTCAATCTATTCGGCTGTGATACTGATTTAGATAGGGAGTTCGACGAGCTTAACCGTTATCAGAACAACGAGTATCCATCTTCAGGTCAGTTCACTCAGAATGGTTATGAGCTAGCATTCAACATGCTTCCAGATTTCACAATAGCTAAAGTCAAAATGAATCCATCATCACCAACTGTGGGTGAAACTGTTGCAATTACAGTTACTATCGAAAACGTCGGTAACACTGATTGGGAATACGGTTCAGGATCATTATACTTAGTATTCGATGACAGTATTGGCGATGAAGTAACTACACAAATCGGTTCCTCTATTGATAAGGGTGGAGATTTCGATGTAGAATTCGATTGGATATTCCCAGAAGCTGAAAACAAGAACGAAATCAAACTTTCATTTGAGCTTGATGCAGGTTCAGGAAGTAATAAGATTGAACAACTATCAAGCGACAATGATGATGAAGAAGTAACACTAGAGGTCGTACTTCCTGCTGTTTTAGGTGATGTACCTGGTGTTGAGTTCTTGACTAAGAGAGAATTAATTCCAGGCGTACCTATGTACATACCTGTCGTACTCTTCCTGGGTGTTTTCGTTGTTGGTTTACCAGTACTCTTCAAACTGCGCAGTCTTACTGCTGCAGCAGCCAAAGCAGAGGCAAAGGCCGGAGGAAAATCAGATGATGACGGTGATAAACCAGCATCCGCAGCACCAGTAGCAGCTGCAACAGAAGCAGCAGCACCAGCAGCACCAAGCAAGGTAGGTTTGTCTATCAAATCTCCAGATGGCAAGACTGCAAATGTCAAAGTCCCTTCAATCATGCCAGTTCAGAGATTATTGCAAAATTGTGTGAATAACAAATTCATACCTGATGCAAACTTCAATGTAATGCTTGATGGAAAGCCAGTTGATCCAAACACTACTTTGGGTGATGCAGGTTTCAAAGACGGCTCAGAAGTACAACTAGCACCTAAAAAATAGGTACATTTAGATGTACTATGACGCCTTAGTGATAGGCGCAGGACCTAGTGGTTCCAGAGTCGCTTGGAGGCTGGCAGAAGCCAATCTAAAAGTTGCATTAATTGAAGAAGACTCAATCGTAGGAGAGCCGTGTCAATGCGCAGGTTTAGTCACCCCTAGGACAATCGACTATCTAAATTATGATATTCCCATTCTAGGTGAAATGAGCGGGGCTCGCCTTTGGGGTCCTCAAAATTCGTTCCTAGAGTTTCAAGCTAATGAGACTAAAGCATTAGTCATAAATCGTCCAGATTTAGATCGTTCAATAGCGGATAAGGCCGTTTCAGCAGGCGCCGTTCTAATGACAAATACACAATATCTAGGGTTTAGTAGAATTGATAGTCATTTGAAAGTAACACTTCAATCTGAAAATAAAACTATAGAGTTAGAAACAGAATTGATTATAGGTTCAGATGGCCCAGCTTCTCGAGTTGCTCGTGATGCAGAACTTCAAACTTCTAGAGAGGTTCTAGCTGCATTTGGTGGGGACGTAGAAGGTTTAACAACCAAAGAAAATCATGTAGAATTATTCGTCGGTTCAGAAGTCGCTCCAAGATTCTTTGCTTGGATTATTCCAACAGGCGAATCTACCGGTAGACTAGGTCTTGCTACTTCTCTTCCAAGTAGACCTAAGAAATATTTCTGGGATTTATTCAAGAAAGGAGCTCCTTCTGCATTACTTGAAAATGCTAAAATTGTAAATCGAATCAGCGGTCTTATTCCATTCGGTTTACGAAATCCCGCATATTCTGATAATGTTATCTTAACTGGTGATGCTGCCGGAATGGCGAAACCAACTTCCGGTGGAGGAATCTATTCAGGTTTAGTTTCAGCAGATGCAGCTGTAGATACTGCAATTCTCGCTTTTCAGAAAGGGGATTTATCTGCCTCTACTTTGAAAAGATATCAATTTCTAATAGAATCTGATTTTGCTAAAGAACTTAAATTAGGTTCATATCTAAGAAGGGCTTTCGTCGAATTAAGTGATTCTCAATTAGCTGAAATAATAAACAGCTTAAATGATCCAAAAATAAAGAAAACAATACAAGAGTACGGCGATTTAGATTACGCTTCAGCTGTCGCTTTTGCTGTTCTTAAGGTAAAGCCACAAATGATCAAGTTCGCCCCTCTCTTACTGAAGCCATTTGTTTAATTTTTCAGGGAGCATATATTTATGCTCAGATGTTATCATTTAGATGTGACATGGGCCTCAAGAATTTTAACTACCGCCTTTCTTTTCTTAGTTTTATGCTCTCAAAACTCATCAGCAGAGGATGTTCATTACGATAACCTAAGTATATCTTACGAAGAGTCTTTGGTTCATATCGACGATCAAATATTTTTGAAAGATTCTATCGAATTATACGGCAACCTCTCTCTCTATAATTGTACTGTATGGATGGATAAACCGGAAGATGGCTGGTCTGAAATTCGTATACACACTAATGCAACTTTAACCATGGTCAATAGTTCGATTAGACCTACAGAAGAGTTAGAAAATTACATCTTAACTGAAATAGGTCTCGGTTCAGCATACGGTTTTGCAGTTGGAGCTGACACCATTCCAAGTACAGATACCTGGGCTCGATTAGATATTTCTAATTCAGATTTTTTCATGACGCATATTCGTTTAAAACATGCGAATGCAACAATAGAAAACAGTACTTTTCACGGTTATCATCACAACAATACTACAGCTATACCTGATGGTCTATGGTCTGAAAATTCTTTTTTAGATATTCAAAATTCAAGTTTTATTGATTATGATCAAGGTTTCAAATCCGTAGGCTATTTAGCAAATCACTACAATGTCACTTGTTCAGATTGCATTTTTCTAATGTCACAAGAATGGTGGACAAACAATATCTCCTTATTAGATCAAAACGATTTACAAATCAATTATTCAAAATTAGTCAAGTATTTGGATTCTAGTATTTCTTGTTACAATTCAGGTATTTGTTCCAATTTAACAGGTTGGTTTTGGGTCCCAGAATACTTTATCCTAAGTGATGGAGAGTCGATAGAATATCAGAATACCACTCTGATTTTTTCCGTACCGAAGGCATTGTGGACTGAGGATATTAGTAATTTTAAATTGATTTGGTCTGGTACTATTTCTGAAAATAACCCCTCACTTTCTATCAATCTTAATGATATATTCTTGTCAAATATGATTCTTTATAGCGATAATGAAACTATAGTTGATAATTCCCCTATTAAGAAATATTCAAACGTTTCCTCATCATTAATTATCAACAATCCTACTGACTTTTCTATTCAGAATTTAGATTTAGAACTCCTAGCAGATAATCAATCAGTTTCTGTTAGAATTTCAGTTAACATACCTGCTCATTCTAGTATCAATGTAGAGCTTTCCTGTAATTCTCTTTGCTGGTATTCTACAAACGGTAGTTCAAATCAGAGTCCTATTGTTTTGAGCGCAGTTCTCAGCGCTTCTGATAATGGCGTTTATTATTTCCAGTCTAATACTTCTTCTAATTTATTTTTTACACCTATAACTCCTTTCGTTGAAGATGAAACCGATCCAAGATTCACAGTCTATTTTACCGTCTTAATCGTTACTTTTGCAATTGGCATAGTCCTTTATCGAAACTTGAATTGGAAGTAATATGGTTGGTATAACTTTAGGTATAGAATCGACTGCCCACACTGCAGCCGTTGGCATAATCTCTCCCGACGGCACAATTCTAGCAGATGAAAAATCGATTTATACTCCTGAAAAGGGAAGTGGCATCCATCCTAGAGAAGCAGGAAGACATCATGCAGAAGCTTTACCTAAATTAATTACTGATGCTCTACTTTCTGCTAATTTATCTTCTTCTGATATTTCACTAGTATCTTTTGCAAGGGGGCCAGGTCTCGGACCATGTTTGAGAACTGGAGCGACCGCAGCTAGATCTTTCGGTCACAAATTAAATATCCCAATAATCGGCGTTAATCACTGTGTAGCTCATTTGGAAATAGGTTTACTCGAGGGTGCTACAGATCCGGTCTTACTATATGTGTCTGGTGCGAATACACAAGTAATAGCATATTCTAACGGCCGCTTCCGCGTGTTTGGTGAAACGCTTGATATAGGGTTAGGTAACGGCCTTGATAAATTTGGAAGGGAAGTGGGTCTTGAATTTCCCGGTGGACCAAAAATAGAAAAATTATCTGAAGGTCCCAATTTAATCAATCTTCCATATTCCGTTAAAGGAATGGATATGTCTTTTAGCGGTTTGATAACTTCAAGTTTGAATAAATTCAAGAGTGGTCAAAAATTAGAGAACGTTTGTTATTCACTTCAGGAAACGGCTTTTGCGATGTCTTGCGAAGTTGCAGAGCGTGCACTTGCACACACTGGAAAAAATGAATTAGTTTTGGGCGGCGGTGTAGCTTGCAATAGTAGATTAAGAGAAATGGCAGAGACAATGGCTAAAGAACGAAATGCTACTTGCTTTGTTCCCGAACGCTCTCTTTGCGTAGATAATGGCGTTATGATTGCTTGGCTCGGTAGTGTAATGATGGCCGGTGATTATCAATTATCGGAGATAGATAATCAAGTAGATCAAAAATTTAGAACAGACATGGTGGAGGTTTCATGGCGTTAAATTTTCGCGGTGCAGAGGCAGTAGTAACAGAAATTTCTTGGGCAGGTAAATCTGCAATTTCAAAGTTTAGAAATCCAAGAGGGTATCGTCATCCAGATTTAGACGAAAAATTAATTCGTGAAAGGTTAAGGAATGAAGCTCGTCTATTAGAAAAATCAGCCGAGGCAGACCTCCCAGTTCCATCTCTCTATTCTGTTAATTTAAACGGAACTCTCATTATGGAAAAGATAGAAGGACCATCGTTGGAAGAATATTTAAAAAGCAATAACGACCTTTCCAAAATTTCAGATTTAGGACATCTCCTTTCTAATATTCATGCTTCAGGTATTGTTCACGGAGATCCAACAAGTAGTAATTTCATTGTTAGTTCAAAACTTTACGCTATAGATTTTGGTTTAGGCAGTGTTGATGATAGTGACGAAGCAAGAGCAACAGACATACGGGTTTTACTCGAATCACTCGAAGGCCACCATTCAGATTTGAATTGTAGAGATACTCTTCTAGCTGCTTATTCTAAATGGAATAATTCAGGTCCCGTTTTAGAAAGATTAAGAGTTATAGAACTCAGAGGGAGATACAATCTCATGAGAGGTTAGAGTTATTTATCAGTTTCAATTAGAGGGTTAGATTATATGTCAGAATTAAACACTTCAGATTCTTTTCGCAACGAAACTTTCGCAGATTTCACAAATGAAGAAGCCGCATCTTCTTTCAGAGAAGCCCTCTCTACAGCTCGCGATATGTTGGGACAAAATCATCAATTATATATCGGCGGAACATGGAAGGATTCTTCTGATAATTCCACGTTCAATTCAGTTAACCCTTCTAATCCCAATGAGATTATAGGGACTTTTTCCCGAGGTACAAAAGAAGATGCTGAAGATGCAGTTGTAGCAGCTCAAAATGCATTCACCAGTTGGTCAAAAACCAATTACATAGATAGAGCAAACCTACTCTTCAAAGTAGCAGACCTAATGAGAGAAAGGCGACATTTATTCAGCGCTATGATGACGTTAGAAGTTGGAAAAACTTGGCCAGAAGCAGATGGCGATACCTGTGAAGCAATCGATTTTCTCGATTTTTATGCTAGAGAGATGTTAAGATATGCTTCTAGAACCGATGAAGTCACTCCAAGTCCTCTAGGGGATGACAATAGGCTCGTTTATCTTCCTATAGGGGTTGGTGCCGTAATACCTCCTTGGAATTTTCCTGTAGCTATTTTAGCAGGCATGGCAAGCGTCGCAATCGTAACAGGTAACACAGTAGTTCTCAAACCTTCTAGTGATTCTCCAATGGTTGGTAAAATGGTCACTGATCTTTTCATAGAAGCCGGTCTACCTGATGGTGTACTAAATTTCTTACCAGCTTCAGGACCAGTAGGTGGTGAGTATCTAGTCACACATCCAGCTATTCGTTTTGTTTCTTTTACTGGAAGTATGGCTGTTGGAAAAGGGATTAATGAAAAAGCCTCACATGTCGCTAAAGATCAGATATGGTTAAAGAGAGTAATTGCTGAAATGGGAGGTAAGGATGCTTTATTGATAGATAAGGATGCTAATTTAGATTTAGCAGCAGAAAGTATAGTTCTCAGTGCTTTTGGCTTTCAAGGACAGAAGTGTAGCGCCTGTAGTCGCGCATTAATACACAAAGATGTTTATGATGATTTAATTCCTAAAGTCGTTTCGTTAGCTAGTCAAATAAATGTTGGAAATCCCGAAAATCAATCAATCAAAATGGGCCCAGTCATAAATGAAAACTCTTTCAATAAATGCAATAAATATTTAGAAATAGGTAAAAGTGAAGCAGAATTATTGCTAGGGGGAAACAATCTAGATATTGATGGCGGCTGGTTTTTAGAACCTACAATTTTTGGTAATGTTTTACCAGGCTCCCGATTAGAGCAAGATGAAATTTTCGGACCTATCTTATCTTTAGTAAAAGTGGATTCTTATTCTCATGGGGTTTCTGTATTCAATAATACAATTTATGGCTTAACTGGAGGGTATATAGGTACAAGGCATTTGGATGATGCTATTGTTGATTTACACGTTGGTAATCTTTATCTAAATAGAAAAATAACTGGTGCATTAGTGGATGTAGAACCATTTGGAGGTTACAATATGAGTGGTACTTGTTCTAAGGCTGGAGGTCGTGATTATCTTGGCCTTTTCTTACAGATGAAATCTATTAGTGAAAGAGCATTGCCTAAGTAAGTATTTGTTTCTCGTTAGAAACCCCTCGCTTTTATACCCATGTTGTGTTCTAGTTATCTGACGAGAAATGAAGAGAGTTAAGCTGATTAATGACCCGGCAGATTTAGTTTCATTATTTCATTCTGTTGATTCAGACGCCAGAAGAGAGATTCTATCCTTATTATCTCAAGGTTGGACTCCTATTAGTGATCTAACTGACAAGTTTGGCGATGAAGCAAATGCTGCAATTAGTTTTTTTGAAAAATTCAAATTAGTAGAATCTAGATGGGAAGTCAAAGATTCAAAGCCACAAAAAGCTTACAGAACATTCTACAATGCTTTTCAGATTTCTTCTTCTCTTTCATTCGACGAAGCTCAAGAATTATTGACTATAGTTTTAATGACTAATAGAAAATTCGCTAGCATTGAGAAAAAAATGGACAATTTAGTTGCTGATGAAGGTACCTTTGCAAACGACATTTCTCGAAAATTAAATTTAACAAATTTACAACTCAAGGGAATTTTAAAACGTTCATCACGGTTTGATTTCAAAGGACACAACATTGTAAGAGTCGGAGATGAAGATTAATATGGATGAACCAGACATAGATGGTACTTTACCGGGTCAGAGATACGGTGAAGAAGAAGAGTCGACAACGGTCAACGATGAGATTAGGCGTGATGAAGACGCTCCTCCAGAACCGCGTTATTCTGATGATTACGATTATGATACTTATTCTTCTGATTCAAACCTCTTAGGTTCTTCAGATGCAGCTGCTTTAAAGGAAAAATTATCACTTATTGCTGGTGCAAGTTTGATGGCGCTTTTCGCCTATTTTCATTTTGTTATAGAATGGAAAGGTAACGCCTTTTATTATTCTGCTGCAGTTTCACTTCTAGTTGCCGTTACAACTTGGTTTTACATGAGGGGATCTAGTACAATGGACCCTGTTAGGGCCAATTTCCTTGCTGGTGCTTTAGCCGGTGTTTCTGTTATCGTTGTTTATCAAGGTTTAAGCTCAGATGTAGATGTTATGGAGATGCTATTCTCAGGTTTACTAGCAGGTATTACTTCATCTAGTTTAATGAAAGCATCTAACTAAAAAATCAGTTTTTCTATATTTATTTTATTTCCATAAAGGTATAACTGAATCATATCCAGCTAGAGTAATTCCAGTAAGTGCAGATGTTTCATAATCCAGACTTTTTAAATTTCCTACTCCTAAATTGCCCATATCTCTAACTCCTATCGCATTCATTATTTTTTTCATCTCTCTCGAAAGCTCATTCATCATTTTTTGTTTACAGTCTTCAG
Source organism: Marine Group III euryarchaeote CG-Bathy1 (assembly GCA_001875425.1). Classification (GTDB taxonomy): domain Archaea; phylum Thermoplasmatota; class Poseidoniia; order MGIII; family CG-Epi1; genus UBA102. Next base: position 196,288 of record MIYU01000001.1, read on the forward strand.
TAATGTAAATCCCTGATGCTCCCAATGCTAAATATTTCATTGCATCTTTTGCCGAAAGTTCCCCTCTTTCAATTACGATGGGCGTTCTTTTCTTATATTTCCTAACTGATGCAATATCTGCTTCAATCGGTATTGCGTTTTCCTTAATTATTATTCCATCAGAATTCGATTTCTCTATTATTTTCATTTCAGCACTTACATTTCCACCAGTTATTCTAATCATTACAGGTGCATTTCCATGAGAACCTTCCCTAACCAATTCTACTAGTAGTCTCAAATCTTCCCCCCCTTCTATGTCAAATCTTCTAGCCAATTTATCCGGTATCAAATCAATAATAATCAAATTGGATTTATTCATATCTTTAGGAGGCTTCTCTCCCATTTTCCATTTTGAAATTTTAGGCCCATCATCTCCATCCCATAAAAATGGTAAATTCATCTTGAGAGATTTAGAGGATCCGCCTCCAATCTTCATAGAAATATCTACTTTATCCAATCCATCTATCCCAGGTCTTTTTTCAATTGTAGCAGGCACCAATACCAAACTACCACTAAGTCCAATCGGTTCATCAAATTTTACTGAACTACGTTGTTCAACTTGATTCGCTTCGATTTTTCTAAAATCTAATCCACTAGTATTGATTTCCTGATCTCTAAATAATTTTTTTATATCTTTCAGATCACTCTGTACAACTTCTGTTATTTCCACATTCTCAGTTTCTTTAAATTTACCAGAGATGTATATTTCTCCTCCCGTCATCATTTTTCCAACATCTCCGCCTATATTTCCAATGACAACTACAGTACCTCCTGTCATTCCTGTCCCTAAATCTCCTGCCACTCCTCCCGATATCAAAAACATTCCATCATTTACAAAAGAGGCAGCATTCCCAGTAACTTGACCATGAATGGCCAGTATTCCTCCATTGAGTTGATGTCCAGCTTCTGTTCCAGTATTTCCTATAATTGCTATTTCTCCTCCAGTCATTCCATTAGCTAGAAATCTTCCTACTTCCCCCTTCATCGTTATTTTAGAAGCTTCATTTAATCCTCCAAAATGATCACCAGCAACACCATCAAATTCTACAGATGTTTTTTCAGGTAAAGATACTGCTACTGAATTTTGACCTCCAAGATTACTAACTTTTGCAGTTTCAGATTGAGTTAAACTTTCTCTCAAACGCCCATTTATTTCTGCGGGAGACCATGCGTTACTCATACCAGTCACTTTTTCACGGTTATTTACGTAATACTGTCGTTCAATATTTTCTTTCTACCATAAACCGTAGTAATTCTTCTAAATCTTTTCTAGCTTCACTGTCTGGATATTTAGACAAAGTTTTCTTGGCACCTTCAAGATGTTCAAGAGCAATTTTTTCACATTCATCAAGAGCTCCAGTTTCTTTCATTATTTTTACAGCTTCTATAATATCACTATTTTCGTTATTATCATTATCCAGTATTTCTTGTAATCTTTTTCCCTGTTCCTTTTCAGCTTTTTCAAGAGCTTTAATAACTAATAATGTTCTCTTTCCTTGTACTATATCTGAACCCGATGGTTTTCCTAAAAGCTCTTCAGACGCAGTAGCATCTAAGTAATCATCCCATATTTGAAATCCTAAACCAATCGATATAGCCATATCTCTCAATTTGTTCGCTTCTTCTTCTTCTGTTCCTCCAATAAGTGCACCTCCGTATGCCGCTGCACCAAACAAAATGGCAGTTTTCAACTCTATCATTTTTAGATATTCTTCACTTGATACATATTCCATATTTTCAAAATCCATATCCATTTGTTGCCCTTCAGCTATTTCTCTTACAGTTCTAGCTACATGTTTAATCAAATTATTTTTAACATCACTTTTTACATCTGTGTCAGTTATCATTTCAAAAGAATATGCAAAAAGCGCATCTCCTGCATTTATCGCAGTAGGTAATCCATAAACTACATGACACGCATCAACACCGTGTCTAAGATCATCATCATCCATTACATCATCATGAACTAAAGTAAAGTTATGTATAGTTTCAAGAGCGGTTGCATAAGGTATCGCTCGTTCTGGTTCGCCTCCAACTATTTCACACGTAAGTGCTGCCATTATAGGTCTCAATCGTTTCCCACCAGCTAACGGAATATGCCCCATAGCCTCATACAATTTTTCGGGTTTCCTAACTGACAGATATTTTTTCAGTGCATTTTCAACAGGCACTCCTCTCTCTTTCAAAATTTCTTTCAGATTCATTATTCTACTCTTCCAAATTTATGTATTTCTAAATTCTTTGATTCTGTTACTCTATCTAATGATTTCCACCATTCATATAGAAAGTTATCGTTTATCAATCTAAACCACGGACCTATTTTATTTCCGTTATTTTCCGCATTTTTTACAAATTTATCCAGACTTCTCATGTCAAAAAATCTGATTTCTTCAATTTCATTAGGATTAGGATTAAATTTCAAGTCTTTTTTTAATATTAAAATATAATCCATCTCTCTTTCTATCCATTCATCATTAAATTTGGCTTCATAATGCATTCGAGTCATAAGTTCCAATTCACTCGATTTTACAGCTCCCTTTTCAACTCCCAGTTCCTGTTCCATTTTTCTGATAGCAGCATTTTTCACTCCAATACCGCCATTCACTTCCTCATCATTGTACAATGGATGACTACAACATGCATTTGCCCAATAAGATGGAAACGTTATTTTGCTTCCAGCTCTTTTTTGTAATAAAAATTCTCCCCTACTATTGAAAAGAAGAACACTAAATGCACGATGAAGCTTTCCTTCGAGATAATGGCAGTTTTTTTTCGAGTCAGAACCCAGAACGGTATCTTCTTCATCTACAAGTATGCACTTCTCTAACATCATTTCATTTTGTGTAGAATCATACCTGTTTGACTCCATACTCTATCATCAGACAGTCATTATTAATGTAAAGGTCAATATCTTAAAGTCCCTATTTTGTCGCTAATCTATGTCTCAACTAGATTTCCTTTCAGAACTAGGAATAGATTCCGATAACTTAGGTGGTTATTCTTCAGGGTGGTTAGGCTCTGGAGATAATTTAGAATCAACAACGCCCGTAGATGGATCAACTATAGCTTCGGTCAAACAATGCACAACTGAAAATTACAATTCTATAGTTTCCAATTCTAAAAAAGTTTTTCGAAAATGGAGAATGGAGCCTGCACCAAAGAGAGGAGAAGTAGTTAGATTACTAGGTGAAGAATTTAGAAAATACAAAGAGCCTTTAGGAAAATTAATTTCTTGGGAAATGGGCAAAATTCAAGCCGAAGGCGAAGGCGAAGTACAAGAGATGATAGACATTACTGATTTTGCTGTCGGTCTCAGTCGTCAATTATATGGAAAAACTATGCATTCCGAACGTCCATTACATAGAATGTATGAGCAGTGGCACCCTCTTGGTAATATCGGAATTATCACTGCATTTAATTTTCCTGGCGCAGTCTGGGCCTGGAATGCGATGATTGCTGCAGTATGCGGTAATACTATGGTTTGGAAACCATCATCAAAAACACCTCTTACAGCAGTAGCTATTCAGAAAATAGTTAACAGAGTTATGGAACCTTTAGGTTGGGATGGTGTTATGAATTTAATGATAGGCAGGGGCCGTGAGGTTGGTGATTTAATGATAAATGATCGTAGCTTTCCTCTTGTTTCTGCTACAGGTTCATGCGATATGGGTCGTAAAGTAGGCACTGCAGTCTCTAAGCGTTTAGGACGTAGTTTGCTAGAACTTGGTGGTAATAATGCAATCATTGTGATGGATGATGCCGATATCGAAATGGCAATGTCTGCTATTCTTTTTGGAGCAGTTGGTACTACAGGTCAACGTTGCACTTCCACTAGAAGAATATTTTTACAGAAAGGTATCGCAGATAAATTTACAGAAAAACTAACAAATACTTACAAACAAGTCAGAATCGGCAATCCACTCGATTCATCAACTTTGATGGGCCCCTTAGTCGACACATCTGCTAGAGATACATATGTTCAAGCTATAGAGACAATAAAAAATGAAGGTGGAGAAATACTGTATGGTGGCAATATCATCGATGGTGATGGTTGCTTCGTTGAACCTACGCTCGTTCAAGCAAACTCAGAAATGTCGATAGTAAGAGAAGAAACTTTCGCTCCTATTCTCTATATCTTTTCTTTCGATGATTTGGATTCTGCAATAGATATGCACAATAGTGTTGATCAAGGTCTTTCCTCTTCTATATTCACTAGCAATGTCTCTGCAATGGAGGAATTTTTAAGTCATAGAGGAAGTGATTGTGGAATAGCTAATGTCAATATAGGAACTTCTGGGGCAGAAATCGGTGGAGCTTTCGGCGGAGAAAAAGATACTGGCGGCGGTAGGGAAGCTGGTAGTGATTCATGGAAGGTGTATATGCGCAGACAGACGAATACAATTAATTGGTCAAGTAATTTACCTTTAGCACAAGGTATAGAATTCAATTTGGATTAATATTTAATTTACCCGTAGTACATATTATCCCCCATAATCTTTCCTAATTATGGAACAACTAAACAATCTAAGAGCATTGTTCTGCGTTGCCATGCTTCTGTACGCTTCAAAAAGTGATTGGCTCACTAGACGTGTTTCAAATAATGTTTGGATTTATTCCGGTTCCTTTGCAATCTGTCTATTAATTTTAGACATGTTTTTGGAAGGTGATCCTTGGACAAATTGGGCCATTGTTTTTGTTTCTTCTATTTTATTTTATAATGCATTCATAGATGAATATGATTTAGAAGCAAAATACCTTCAAGCATGGAAAGGTGCACAAATTTTAGCAGGTATCTTATTCATAGCTTTCATACATTTTTCAGATATAGATAGCCTTTCTGAAAACTCACTCAGAGCCGTTGATTTATTTTCAGTTTCTTTATTAATTATTCTAATGTATATTTGGTATTATTTTGGTCCAACTATAGGTGGTGCTGATGTAAAAGCAATTATGACATTGGCACTTCTGACTCCGTTCAGCCCTTCAATTAATCCAGATCTCATCACGGCTTTCGATTCTAGGGGATTCCCATTTCCATTCGTCGTTTTTATGAATTCCTTGTTAGTGTATTTAGCAATTCCATTAACTCTTTTTATTTTGAATATAATTCGTCGAGATATTTCTTCTCCATATTTACAAATGTTTGTAGGTGTTAGGATGCCAATTTCAGAGGCCAGAGATAGCTTTGTTTGGCCATTAGAAAGAATAATAAACGGTAAAAAAATTCTTACTGCTTACGTTACAAGAGGTGAACCAGAAGATAAAATATGGGATTCTCTCGAGGAAGCGGGCGTAGACAAGCCATGGGTCAGTCTAAAAGTTCCATACATCATTCCTCTAACTATCGGACTGATTTTTAGTATTTTAATAGGTGATTTATTTACAACCTTTTTAGTAGCTCCCTTACAAAATTTATTCTAATCTTCATTAAGAATTTGCATTAATTCAGATAATATCATCGCAGTTGCTCCCCAAATTTTACCCTCTTTTATTTCATAGAAAGGTATCTTTACTTTCACACCACTAAATGTACGTTCTTCACTCTTAATCACACTTCTTCTTTTTAATTCATCTATTTCAATTATAAAAATATCTTGTACTTCTTCTGGATTTTTTTTGAATTTTTGTTTCTTTTCCATTTTTCCAATTACAGGAACAACTCTGTAACTACTAACTGGTATTACTAATTCTGACATCGTACCTATGATTTCTATATTATCGAATTTTATTCCTATTTCTTCATTCGCTTCTCTAATCGCTGCATCTATTACAGATTCTCCATCTTCAATTTTACCACCAGGAAATGCAATTTGTCCACTGTGTATTTTTCCATCTTCAACCCTTTTAATTAGCGGTATTTTCCAAGATTCATTTTCTTTAAAGAGTGCTATCAAAACTGCAGCATCTTTTACATTTTCATCTAAAAATTCGAATTTTCTAGTTCTAGCTGCCATCATTTTGTGAGCACTATGTCCGGGCAATTTATGTAATAATCTTTCGGCTAACTTATCTATGTGCAATAATTCAGGCTCCCGTTTCTGCCAATTCACTCATTAATTCAATTAGCATATCCCAGAACAAAGAAACGGATTCAATTTCTACCCTCTCATCTGGAGAATGTGCACCGGTTATAGTAGGTCCAATAGATATCATCTCCATTCCTTCTACTTTCTCACCAATTATGCCACATTCAAGTCCTGCATGTATTGCACCAACTTCCGGTTCTTTACCTAAACATCTTTCATAAACTTCTTTAGTGGTTTTAAGTAAGGAAGAATTCAAATCTGGTTTCCATCCTGGATAATAGTCTGCTTGTGAATATCCTGCTCCACACGCTTTTCCCATTATGGCTATTCTTTCTCGAATCGCTTCAATAGCTCCAGCAATCGATGATCTACTGGAACATAATATTTCATATCCATTTTCTATTTGTTTCACTCTTGCAAGGTTATTCGAAGTTTCTACTAAATCAGGTATGCTATGTGAATATTTTAGAACTCCATGCGGTAATATTCTAAGTAGATTTATCAAATTTCTTTGACTTTCTCCATCAAGTACTGGCACATCTTCATCATCCATTGGGGAAAATTTTACAGTCAGACCAGGTTCTCTAACTCCAAATTCATCAGCTAATGCTTCCTTTCTTTTATCAATTATTATCTGGGCAGTTGTCACTTCACTTGGCTCAATATACACAACTGCTTGGGCCTCTCTTGGTATTGCATTTTGTTTATCTCCACCTTTAATCGAAGCAAGCGATGTCATTACTCCTTCTTCTAATCTATCTAATATTTGCGCTAAAAATACAATTGCGTTCCCCCTATCTTCGTTAATATTAACTCCAGAATGGCCGCCTTGCAATCCTTCTACAGATACTTCAAATTTTAGAAAATCAGACGAAGCTTCAGTATATTTTACAGGCAAGTTCATGATAGTGTCTCCACCTCCTGCACAACCAACACAGATAGCACCCCATTCTTCTGTATCTAAATTCAACATTCTTTTTCCTTTGATAAGACTAGCATCTAAGTCAAAAGCTCCGTTAAGTCCCGTCTCTTCATCAACAGTGAAAAGGCATTCTAAAGGTGGCATTTTTACTTCATCAGAAGCATCTAACAATGCTAACATTATCGCTACACCAATTCCATTATCTGCACCCAATGTCGTTCCATCTGCAGTTAGATATTTCCCATCTCTAATGAGTGTTATTCCTTCTTTCATAAAGTCATGCTCTTTCTCTCTATTTTTTTCACAAACCATGTCAACATGACTTTGAACTACTAATGGAGAGCTACCTTCTCCACCATTTGTTCCATTTTTTCTAACTACTATATTTCCAGCTTTATCTTGTTTCCACTCTAAGCCCTTTTCATTAAACATATTTTTCAAATATTCAAGAACTTCTTCTTCGTGTTTTGAGGGTCTAGGAACTTCAGATAATTTTTCAAAATGATTCCATAAACTCTTAGGTCTAAGGCCTTCTATTGCTGAACTCATAAGATACTAATTGAACCCCGACCTTTAATCCTTACTTTAGATTAAAATTTTTATTTTTCTCTATATTCAATACGGATTCGTGTATCTGTATTACCAGAACCATCAGGCGCAAAATTACCACCTAAAATTAAATCCCCATATTCTTGAGTTACAGTTCCACTATCCCATTCTCCATTCTGATATTCATACACAGTAACTACAAGTTCATGCGTATCATCAACAAGATATTCTGTTCCCTGCCAAATTATACCTTCTGCACTAAAATGAGGTTCAGTTCTAAGATCCTCAGGAACGCTTCTATCAACTTCCCACCCTCTCCATACTTCAAAAAATGTTCCTAATGTGGCTACATCATCTTTGTCTACCATCTCTATATGCATCACACCACTTGAGTCATGGGTGTGTATCGGTCTCATACAATCTTCAGTTGGAATTCCCACATCATTCGGTATGGCTCTAGGATTCTCGTTTATGTATATTTCTAATGTTGTATGTTCATGACTTAGTAATCCAGTATGTGTAACACACTTTTCCGATAATGGAACTATTTCTTCATTCATTACTGAATAAACTGCAATAGATCCTATTGCAATAAGGGCTAATCCTATTGTGGCTAGTATCCTATTTCTTTCTGCATTATCTTTACTTTCTTTTCTAGCCTTTTTGAGTAATCTTTTACTCTTTTTGGATTCTTTTTTGCCCAATTTTATCCCCCCTCATTCTTCATCTTTTTTCACAAGTGACGATCCAATATACATCGCACCTGCTCCAGAAGCTACCGCAATCAGTAACAAAGTATCATCATCTTCAGGTATCTCTTCTACAACTGGAACGTTGTCTATGTGTGGACTTACAACTACAGCACCTTGTCTAGTTGTAACATTCCCATTCTCATAATGTACTTCATTCACATAACCGTACGTATTTTCACTAACACAATCGACACTCGAACAAGTTTCTACATCTCCACCCATATTTGTGTTGTTAAATGTAATACTAAACATCTCGTTAAAATACATGTTTTCAGATTGTATGTCTTCAGTACCATTAAACACTCCATCTCCGTTCATATCTACTAATATACGATGGTAAGAAACGTTTTCACTATCTCCATTATCTACATTTGTATTATCAACATTCCTCCAAACAGCACTATCATTTTGCGATATACGTGCAATTGATGGTTGTATCTCTTCACTCCATGAATCAGGTCTAAGCATTATGGTGTAAAATCCACCAGAGTGGGCGCTGACTGCAGGACTAATCGAAACCATTCCTACAAATGCACCGACGACAAGAAGGGCGATTGCAATTTTTCCTACATCACGCATTCTTCATTCTCATTAAACCCACTTATAAATAATGCAACGTTCAATGGTAAATTGATGAAATACGATAAAAACGAACTCGCAGTGTTCGCATTAATCGCAATTAGCTTGTTCTCTTTACTATTATATTCATTTGGCGATGGTACGGACAATAACGATTCCAGTAATGCCTTCGAAACAGATTGGGCCGATCCAATTGTTCAGGGCGAGGGGCATGATCATAGAAGTGCCGCCGATCATAATTTCTCTACAGATAATATGCAATTAATCGGTTATAATGAACTCACTAAACCGGGAAACGCAGAGATTCAAGTTTCAGATAGTCCAGATGGTAACACCTATGCTTACATTGCCGGTTGGACCGGATTTCATATCGTCGATGTTACCAATCCTTATAATTCTTCAGTTACGGCATATTACTATGATCCAAATACACAAGTTTTAGATGTAAAATACATTGAGCACAGCGGTCGAGAATTCTTAATCATGCAAAATCAGATTGTTGACCCAGGTGCTGCAGATCCAAATATTGGGGAATGGAGTGATTTACGAGATCCGGAAGTATCTGTTAATCTAATCGAAGTAACTGATAAGTTTAATCCAGAATATATCGGTCATTGGTATGATGTCGATCATCCAACAGGTCCACACAATCTCGATACTTACTACGTTTGTCATGAACATGATTGTGAATGGTATATTTTTGTTGCTAATCCTGATTACGATGCTTGCTATGAAGAGACTAATGGATTACATAGTTGTGGAGGCGTCACCATAGCACATCTAAATTTCGAAGTACCCAGTCCTGAAAGTGGTAAAACTCCATCAGTGGTCAAGGTAGGTGAATATGAGGTCAATTGGGCAAATACACGTGGTGGTTGGATATATATCCACGATATGACAATTCAAGCATGGCCAGATGATACATGTGAAAATCCCTTCTCAACAACGTATGGAGATCCACGTTGTGGTCGCACTTATCTTTACGGTGCTTATTGGGAAGCTGGATTACGTATAGCTGACGTTACAGACGTACCTAGGCCGGACGACGTTACTTACCCTTTGCATCCACTTTTCGATGGTCTATTATGGAAAGCTGAAGAGGTCGGTTATTGGATGGATTTTGCGGATTTAGATGGCGATGGAAATCCGGATCAATCACATTACGACGAGGGAGATGAAAATGGTGTTAATGGGGGTAGGGCGGCTTACATCCATTATACAGAGGCCTATCCTGAGATGGTTGACTTAAGTCATTTAGGTTATGAAGCAGGACCTAAACATCTTACTTTACTGGCTACTGAAGTTTTAGAAACAACTAACGGTACAGGTTTGATGTATCTTTTAGATACTACAGATTACGAAGCATATCCGAACGGCGAATTGAATTACTTTAAACCAAAATTAATCGCACCTTGGGAAATTCCTTGGGGTTCTGACCATAATATTCCAGGAGGGGAAGAATGGCTTCTGTTTTCACCTCATAATTTAGATACCGAACACTTTGAACATTCAGATGGAACTTGGGATGGTAGAATCTACATGGGGTCTTATCATGCAGGACTCTGGATTATTGATGTTGAAGAATGGGTTTCTATCGGTGCTGAATTTAATCATTCCAATTTTTTGAAGACAACCGTCGCCTATTATGTTCCACACGGTAAGGATGGCTCACCACCACCTACCGATTTCTATGATTTCGGCTGGACTCCTTTCTTATGGACTGCTGAATATGATAAAGGATTCGTTTATCTTTCCTGTATAACTTCAGGTCTCTATATCGTTCAACTTGATGACGATATTCCATATACTAGGACTAATTTCTAATTAGAAAAGATTAAGAAGTTAGACCCAAACTATCCCATACTTGGTATCTTTTCAAAATCTTTCAGATTTGACTAAAGGGAGGCTCTTGGTTCTCTTTGCTGCAATACTTTGGAGCACTAGTGGTTTAATTCTAAAGAGCCAGGCGATACAATCAATTGAACCGTATGGAGAAAGAGGATATCTCGTTGCATGTTGGCGAGCTTTCTTTGCTGCGTTAGGTGTCGCTCTATTTGTAGATTGGAAGAAAGCTAGATGGCGCCCCGCTCTAATTCCACTCACTATTCTTTTCGCTTCAATGAATCTCGTATATGTGGCAGCAATGTCTTCTGAGACTGATGCTGGCAATGTTATATTTTTACAATATCTTGCACCTCTTTGGGTTTTGATTGCTAGTGTTATCTGGCTTAAAGAATCATTAGTTAAATCGAACATTTATGCTCTAATTTTCGCTACAGCTGGTGTTTTAGTAATAGCTTCAAGTGTTTTCAATACTCCTCAATTTTTCGGCTCAGTTTTAGCATTGATAGCCGGTATTACTTATGCAGGCGTTATTGTCTGTTTGAGATATCTAAAAGATGAGGATTCTTTTTGGCTAATCTTTCTCTGCTTTTTAGTAAGTTGGCTAGTCTTATTGCCTTACACAGAAACATTCGATCAACGTTTCGAAGGTAGTGCTTGGTATTGGGTATTTTTCATGGGTACCTTTCAGATGGCAGGAGCTTACTCCTGTTTTGCCTTAGGTGTTAAATTCATTACTGCTCAAGAAGGTTCTCTAATCGCATTATTGGAACCAATTTTAAATCCAATTTGGGTGTTATTGATATGGGGTGTCGCTATAGATGACAAAACGATAATAGGTGCTACTTTGATATCGGCTGGCTTAATCTTACGGTATCGAATCGAAGATGAAAAAATAGAGGTGAATCAATCTTGACAAATAGTTGCCCCAATATTGGAAAAAAACAGAAACAGATGCGTTTAATGATAGGTATGTTTCCTTTATTTTTCACCTTAATCATGATGTTTTGGATATCGATTGCTTCAGACAATAGATTGATGCGTTTTTTAATTTTCATTCCTTTAATGGCTACTACAATCCCTTATTTTCAAGTCAGAGCGAGTACATGTGTATTCAATTCGTTCGCAGGTATCAAGAATATGGATGATGGCAATAAAGTTGTAACAGATTCATCGGAATTAAAACAACAAAGGAAAATGGCAATCATAGTTTTAATCCAATCTATTGCTTTATCTTCTGTTTTAACTTTAGCTTATTATTATATTTGATTAAAGAGCATTAGAAAACTTAATTACATCGTTAGCTAACTCTTCAATTCGTTCTTCTATCTCTTTTTCAATTTTATCTTCTTTGAAAGACGTCTTCTCTGCATGGACATGCTTTGGAATGATTACTACTCTAAAATCCAACATCAATGAATTCGCTAAACTCATAACGGACATGTAACTACTTCTTCCTCCAGCCGCACTCATAAATCCAGCAATTTTTCCTTCCCACATTCTCCCGGTCAATTCTACAAAATTCTTAGCTGTCGAACTAACATTGAAGTTGTATACTGGGGTGGAAATTACAACACATTTCGCTTCTTCAACTTTCTTTCGTAACATTATTGTTGTTTCATGATCATAGCATTTATCGCCGTCACATATGGGGATATCATAATCTCTCAAATCCATTAATTCTGATTCAACATTTTTCTTCTTTAGTTGATTATGTAATTCTGTGGCCATTTTTCTACTATTACTACCTGGTCTCAAACTACAACTAATTATGAGATGTTTCAACTGTCGTAATTCCCATTTTTACACTCAAATTCACAGTTAACACCAGAGGAGGTGCATATCTCAGGATTTATGTCTCCATCATATTGAACTACATACACTCCGGTTGATATTTCAGAAATAAGTACGTAACCTCTAGGATCATATTGCAATCCCCAGTCGAACGGTATCATTCCACCCGTCCAATCAGAGGCGCTTTCATAATCTAATTTTTCATATGGATTTTCCATCCAGTCCGGTCCATGTGGTAAATAATATGCTAAAGTATCAGTTGTTCCTAAATTTTCAATTTCATAGAAGCCATTGAAACAATCACCAGTATCTCCATTTTCACAATATACCGTATCATCTCCATCACTGGCGTCAGAATCATAGTAATCCATATTCGCATCCTCTTTCCAGCCAATAGTTGATGCTACCGTTGTTGCATCTGTAATCCATGCCCCTGCATGATAGTGTGCAAAATAGATGTGACCATTACCGGTATCTCCATTATGTGGTGAATACATGTATCCTCCTTCTATTATGTGATTACCGGGTAATTTCCATTTGGATACTAGAAACGGTTTAGTTGGATCAGTTGTATCTACTAAGAAAATCCATCCTGTATGATTTGCATTACTTCCATATTCAGGTGCTACGGCCGTATAATGTCTACCATTCACTAGTTCATCGAAAGGAATAACATAGTGCACATTTCCATTTCCTTGTCCAGCGTCCAGCCATGTATCAACACTCATACCTCCATGCCCTCCTCCATCAGGCCCATACCATCCACTACCATCAGTCGAACAACCTAACCATCGACCTATCTCTGGTGGATTCCAGACCGGTACTACACCGTTATTAGGAGTTCCTGCAGGCATTGAGGGAGGGTTACTAACATCTACAATTCTTAGGCCTGCATCCCAATAAGCTCCATAGAATAGAATCTGTCCAGTAATCGGATGTTCTCTAACTACATTATCATGATTGAATACAGAGCCACCACAAGTTGTAGATAAGTCAGGAGTGTATTCACCCCATAAAGTCAATACTTCACCTCCTAACGCGTCAATTTTATGAATTTCAGTTCCCTTTACCGCTTCATTTTCTCCCTCAACATATGGGTCAGCTAGGAATCCGAAATAATCTCCATTATCATATTGGTAAATTTCTTGATTATGATATCCGGCGGGTGGATTTTGCCAACGTGCCGAAAATGCAGGTGCTGTTTTATCAGAAATATCGATTAAATCAATCGCATTCATTCCAGGATTAATATCAGATGGTCCAGGATCCAAAGGATTTCCATCATCATCTAAATTTGTTAATTCATGATTAATCAATGCCCATTGTTGATCCTTACTAACTTTCACATCTATTATTCTAGCTACAGAAGACCAGTAAGTTCCAACCATCTGTATATTCGATAAATCAGATATGTCTAAAATATGCATTGAATTATATCCTGCAATATATGCGTAACAACCTATGATACATTCGGGAAAATCACCCTCTATTGCTATCTCTCCAGTATCTCCAGGAGTAGAATACGGTCCTTCTGCATTTTTGAATTCAGGGGAACAAGGTCGGCCAACTAGTGGATCGAGGTCACCACTAGGGTCTGTTCTTTCTCCATCACAATTTAAGTTATGATAATCAATCAAAGTCATGTTTTCAGTCCATAACCAATGTGCCAAGAGTGCTGCATCATCACCTCCATGGCTATGGTTCGCATCTCCTGCCGGTCCAGCAGGATATACCGGGTCTATCCAATCTGTTATAGTTCCATTATTGTTATTATTTCCATTTTCACTATCATTTTGATACATTGTATACGATACTGCTGAGAGAACAAACAACAATGCAGTTATCATTGCTAATTTCTGTCTACGTTCATCACTTTCTATCATGGTTGCATCATCGCCATAATAGGGGGGTAAAAAATATCTTGCTATCAGCAGTTCAATTTTTATTCTAAATCAAATGACTACTTATGAGTGAGGAACCACCTAAAGGCACGGAACCAACAATTCGGCAATTAATGATGCCAAAAGATACCAATGCACTGGGAACAATTTTCGGAGGTGTAATTTTATCACAAATCGATCAAGCTGCAGCTATAGCTGCCCATCGATATCATCACGGTAGAGTCGTCACTGTAGCTATGGACGAAATAGAGTTCAAAAAACCGGTTTTTGTGGGAGATGTGGTTTCATATTATGTCAAGATAACTAAAATTGGAAATTCTTCTGTAACTATGGACGTGTCTGTTTGGGCTCAAAGACAATTCGCAGAAGAGGACGATTACATTCCAGTAACAGAAGCGTCCGTTACGATGGTCGCGGTCGACGACAAATGTAAACCGATATCACTTTCTGAATCATAGAAAAGGTAACAGAAGCGTTAAGAGGGGTAAATTCCTGCTATTATCTGTGTTAACCGGCGAAAGACAACGCTTGCCCTCTTGGTTCAAAACTACATTACCGACAGGGGAAAAACTAGTCAGGTATAATCAAACAACTTCTTCTATTCGCGATAATGCTTTACACACTGTTTGTGAAGAAGCTAAATGTCCAAATGTTCACGATTGCTGGGGAAGGGGGACTGCAACTTTCATGGTTGCAGGACAACATTGTACCAGAGGATGTAGATTCTGTGCCGTTAGCACACTCAAAAAACCACCATTACCCGATTCAGAAGAACCTGAAAATTTAGCTCTTGCTGTAGAAAATATGGGACTTTCTCACGTCGTAATTACAGTTGTGAATAGGGATGATTTAGAAGATAGTGGCGCTTCACATTATCGTGCCTGTATCGATACAGTCCATCGTAGAAATCCTAATGTAGATATAGAAATCCTCTGTAGTGACTTGGCAGGAGATACTGAAGCATTATCCTTACTTCTGAATGATGCTCCTTTAGAGGTATTCGCTCACAATATAGAATGTGTAGAGAGATTAACTCCTAA
>MIYU01000002.1 GCA_001875425.1 Marine Group III euryarchaeote CG-Bathy1
TTCTACCCAATTTTTTTGCCTGCGCTTCTGCAGATCGTCTTGTACTAACAAAGACTAAGCATTGTTCTGGTAAATTATCCATTGCAATTCCTTCAACCCCTTCTATAGCAATACTATCTTTTTTCTTATCTTCCCATTCGATTCTTTTCTCAATTGATATTCCCCTTCGTAAAGGCACAGGTCGAAAGTCACTTTCAACAAGTTTTGCATCTAACCAACTTGCAATTTCTTTTGAATTTGATACAGTTGCAGATAGTCCTATAATTTGTATGGAAGGGTTTATTTCTCTAAATTTTGACAAAGTCACTTCAAGAGTAGGCCCTCTTCCTGAGTCGTTAATCAGGTGTATTTCATCTGATACTAAGCATTCAACTTCAGATAACCAAGAAGGATTATGTCTAATTAGTGAATCGGCTCTTTCTGAAGTTGATACTATAATATCATATTTAGATAATCCTCTTGCTTTGTCATAATCACCTACCGAAACACCAATTTTTGCACCATTCAGAATATTTTTACATATATCCCTCAATTCACCAACTTTTTCCCAGGCCAATGCCCTTAGTGGTACAAGATAGATTCCTTTTTTCTTGGCCTTTACAGCTCTTATCAGGGCAGCATAGGCTACTAGGGTTTTGCCTGCTGCAGTAGGTACAGACATGAGGACAGAATTTCCGTTATCAACAAAATCAATTGCTTCTTTTTGAGGAGGATATAATTCTTTTATATTTAGATAATCAAGCAGTTCTATTAGCAACCTCACCAGCTCTCATCTGGCTCATTTATACCAAACTCATGTTTACATTGGAATGTCAAATAAAGCGCAATTGCTCCGGTAATTGTCGATAATAAAAAGCCACCTAGACCTATAATAGCAGCTGTACAACCAATCAAAACCATATTGTAATTTTGTCTTCTAATAAGTGAGGCACTACCAATAAAAGCTAAAACAGCACAACCTAGTTCGTAGAACAATCCACCTCTAAGGACTTGACGAACAAAATCTTCATCAACATCTCCGCCTTCTTCATCAACCTCAATCCCTGTGTCATCCATCATTTCATTTGTTTTTACAGTGAGCCCAGCCGCTTTTTCGTCATCACTTAAAATTCCATTTAAGCTCATTGCAGTTCCCAGAAGAACAATTCCAGCTATAATCAATACTAATGCAGCTTGCGCCGCTTTGTTTGTAGAATGATATACTTCTATTAGTCTGCTTTGACTTTCATCCTCTTCTCCCCAATCTAATGATTCGTATTGGGTTTCTTCCCACTCATTTGAATCATCTTCATCAACCATCGTTCAGAGTAATATTAGTCCCATAATAATGGTTGCTCTAATATTTTTTGAGACTCTTTAGGGTACCACTGCTTTTCATAGTTTTTATTTTGATGCTTCCACTTTCCTGGTTCATAATCCTTCTTGCCTCTGCCAATAACTGATGATCTACCCTAATAATACCAGTATTTTCATTAAATTCAATCACTTTACAACCTATTTTCCCACCCAATAATTTAATTTTCTTATCTATAAATTTATTCATTTCTTTTTTAGTGGATTTACCAGAGTGGGAAAATAGAATGTATCGTTTTCTTCCTCTGTTTTCTTTAACGACCATTAATCAAAAACTCTTGTCATATTTTCTATGATTTTTTCTAATTTCTCAACTCGTTTTCTCAATTCTTGGACTTCAGCTTTTAAGCCTTCTTCACTTCCTTCATTTTTGAGTTTGTCAATAAGCCATGAATCCGTTTCTTCCTTTAGTTTTATTATAGATTCTAATTCGTTGTCCTCTTCGTCTTTAGTTTTAATTTCTTCTTCTACGTTATCTTCATCGAGGTTTTCTACAGTATCAGATTCTTGTGATTTTTCTCTCTGGAAATCCTCTACAGTCATTATGTTCCCATCGCTATCCGATTTAATTTTACCTTCTTCAGTAAGTTCATCTAAAGCAGGCTTGAAGTTACCCATTTCTCCTCCAGCTTCTTTGAAAGCTATGAATAAATTTCCAGAATCTATTTTATACCCTTCCATTTTTAAAATATTAACAATATTGTTTTTTGCTTCATCCATTTTATCAGAGTCATTCAAGGGGTAAGCCATGGGTAAGGAATAGTAGTATAATTTTATAGTTGATGCCAACTCAATACGTTTAATCCCCCCTTAATCCTGAAGAATTGTGTCTCTTACAGATAAGATTACAGAAATCGAAGAAGAAATTGCAAATACTAAATATAACAAGGCCACACAGCACCATATAGGTAAGCTGAAAGCTAAATTGGCCCAATTACGTGAAGAAGTAGTCATTAGTTCTTCAGGTCCTAAAGGTAGTGGCTATGGTGTTCGTAAGGCAGGAGATGCAACTGTAGCTTTGGTAGGATTGCCTAGTGTTGGTAAATCTACTTTGCTTAATTGCTTGACCGATGCAGACAGTGAAACCGGGTCTTATGCATTTACTACTTTAGATGTAGTTCCTGGAGTTTTGAAGTATAGAGATGCACGAATTCAGATTCTTGATTTACCTGGTTTAATTGAAGGGGCTGCAAGAGGCGCAGGTCGTGGGAAAGAGGTACTTTCAGTTATACGTTCAGCTGATCTCATAGTGCATATTATTGATGCAATCGAGCCAGCTCCTCATGTCATCCTCAAAGAATTATTTGATTCTGGTATCCGATTGAATAGTCGGCCTCCAAATGGTAGCGTCTCCAAAACAGGAATGGGTGGCGTAGAGGTCATTTCTACTGTTGCTCAGGATTTGGAAGAAGATGCTATAAAAACCGTTGTAAGAGAATACGGGCTGGTTAATGCACAAGTAGTTTTTCGAGAAAAAGTAACATTGGATGATTTGGTTGATATTTTGGCATCTACACGAATTTATGTTCCTTCATTTGATGTTATTACTAAGGTTGATATGGTTAATAAAACTCAATTAAAATCTGTTAGGAAGTTGTGCACAAATAAGAAGATAATTGAAGTGGCAGCGCCACAGAATAAGGGAATAGAAAAATTGAAAAAACAGATTTACAAATCTTTAGATTTTATATCTATATTTATGAAACCACAAGGCGAAAAAGCAGATTTAGAGGAGCCACTGGTGGTTCGGAAGGGCACTATTATTGCAGAGATTTGTCAACGTTTACATAGGGATTTTCAACGAAAATTCCGTTATTCACAAGTATGGGGTCCTTCAGCCAAGTTCCCCGGTCAAACGGTAGGTCTAAACCATAAGGTCAAGGATCAAGATATTGTCAGCATAATTACACACCGCTAACTTATTTTTCTAGTCTTTTAATTAAAGCAGCTTTGTTTCCAGAAGTTGGCAGTCCTTTTTTCTTTAAGGCAGTTCTAAGCTCAGGTAATTTCATTGAGCTATAGTTTGAATTATCTGCTTTAGTTTTTCTACCACCCTTCTTTGGTTTTTCTTCTTTATTACTTCCTCTACCAAAAAGTCCCATTACACTAGAAGCTCCCCTTCCAATTCCTGATTTTACAGCTCCGGCTCCTTTACCAATTCCTGATTTCACAGCTCCAGCCCCTTTACCAATTCCTGAAGTAATGGCTCCAGCACCTCTGCCTACAGCTGAACCAGCACTTCCTATTGCAGATTTAGTTTTTGAGCCACTGGATTTAAGCCCACTACCTATTTTGCTACCTAATCCTGATGTTTTTCTGTCTTTAGTTTCTATTTTGGATACTGGTTTCACTTCATCTTTTTGCGTAGCCTTCTTTTTTGGAGTTAGCTTAAGTTTAGAACGTGGTTTGAAAACAATATTTGGTTTACTTGTCTTCTTTTCATTGTAATCCTTACGAGCTGAGTCGGTTGCAACGGATTCAGGGAGTTGGTCTCCAAATCTATCCTTGTACCTGTCCTCTAGGCTCTTGCCCTTAGAATCCATCATATGATCTAATCTTTTGTGGATATCTAATAGCGGTTTTTCACTCTTCTTTTCCCATCCTGTTGATGCTGGTGCTTGTGCTGGAGGGGATGAAACAACAGGTTCTGCTGACACCATTACGTTAGCATCGGCAGTAGTTCCAACTGGAGCTACTTCTATAGTCGGTTGTTGAGCTGCTGGTGCAGCTTGAATTGAAGGCATACCAGGATTAGCTTGTACTGGTACAGGCTGAACTGCAGCAGGAGCGGCCTGAACTGCAGGAGCTCCTACAGGTTCTAAAACCGGAGGCTTTCTTTTTGGCTTTTTCTTTCCACCGAACCATCCCATAGTTTTTACCAATATTTTTTGATTATGTCAACCACCTTTTCAAACAAGCTGAATAGGGTTGGAGAACTCTTCGCTCTTTTGTTAGAACGAGCTCCATTAGCACCTATTTCAACTCCATTATCATCTGATGGCATTTTTATGTATTTATAGTAATCAATTAAAAGCTTGTTTCCCTTTTTTTAATCCTGCCAACTCATCTTTTTTTGTACAAATCTTCTCCTATTATAGGCTTTAATCAAATCACCTTTAGTAATTATCCCTATTATCTTTCTATCATTTTCTTTTCTTACGACAGGCAGGTGGCTGATTTCTTTGTATCCTAACGAATCTAAGGCTTCGGTTAATGTATCCTCGGGTGTAACAGTAATTAAATCAGTTGTACAGTAATCTTGTACAGTTAGATGCCTTTCATGTTTCACTACAGCTTCATGAATATCTGACCAAGTTATTATGCCATATAATTCTTCTTCCTCGTTAACTACAGGTAACCCCATGTGTCCAGTATCTTCTATGATTTGAAGTGCTACTTCTAAAGGTTCATGGGGTTTAATGGTCATTACATCACTTGACATGGCTTCTTTGACCTTTATCATTCTCATCAAATCTTGTCCAGCTCCTAAATCAACATTGATCCCCCTTTTTGCTAATTTAGAAGTATAAAAGGAATGTTCAGACAAAACATAACAAACAGCGTCTGCAACAACACAAGAAAGCATTAGTGGCAAGATAATCTCATACGTTGCAGTCATTTCAAATAGAAGAACAATAGCAGTTAGAGTAGCCCGTGTTGTTGATGCAACAAAGGCAGCCATTCCAACTAGAGCAAAAGCCCCAGGATGCCCAACAATTCCATATGAGTTTAGGACTAATCCAAGACCAGCACCAATTGCAGCACCAATAAACAAACTAGGTGTGAAAATACCACCAGATCCACCACTTCCTATTGAAATGGATGTTGCGATTATTTTTAATGCCATAATAGATAATATGAATATTAGTAAGCTTCCTACGCCCGAAGAAACATCTGTATTTGGGAAACTATTCCCTACTATTAAATTATCCTCGCTATCAGTATCTAAGGATATTAAATCTGAAGTTACATCAAAACCATTTCCTAGGACATGTGGAAAAGATAATGCAATTAGTCCCACACAAAGCCCTCCTATACATGTTCTCAACGGAATTGGTACATTTTCAAATTTTTCGATATTATCTTCTACTAAATTCATTAATTTTATAAATATTGCAGCAGCCAATCCAACAATAATTCCTAGTACAATATAGAAGGGATATTCAATCGGTGAACTAAGTGTATAATGTGGTATGCTATCAAATGCAGCGACATCTCCCGTCAAACTTCTACCTACAGTTGTTGCTATTACAGCTGCTACAACTATAGGGATGAAAGATCTCGTTTTTAGTTCAGCCATAATCAATTCGATAGCAAATAAAACTCCGCCCAATGGTGCATTAAAGGCGGCAGTGATAGCACTTGCAGCCCCACATCCGACCATAGTCCTCGTTTCTTCTACTGTTTTACCAGTCCTTTGTCCGATTTCAGAACCTATTGTGGAAGAAATTACAATCATAGGCCCAACACGGCCTAATGACATCCCTGTACCTATACATGTAGCAGATGCAAAGCATTTTGCGACAGCCCTTTTTGCACTTAGTCTTGCTTTTTTGACTGCTACAGCTTCCATTACAATAGGTACACCTGCTCCTTTTGCATCTTTAGACCAATATTCTATGATAATTCCTGCTATCAGCCCCCCTAGTGCAGGTATGAATATAATCAACCATTCTCTGTCAGAACCTTCTAGTGAGTTGTGAATAAAACTGTCTCCATAAAATATGTTCTGAATCCCTTTACTCATAGATATGAAAATCCATGTCATCAGTGCCGCACAGGCACCTGTTACTGCTGCTAAGATATTTATTTGGAGCATAGGAGATTTGAAAATCTCTTCTAATCTATTCATTGCATCAGAATCTTTCATTTGGTTAATACCTCATTACCATTATTGGTAACCAATAAAGTGTGTTCAGACTGGGCAACAATTCCATTACCTAATTCATCTAGAACTGGATAATATGATACGATACCAGCACGCATAAGTTTTTGTAAGCTTTTAGTCGCATCATCCTGAAATTCATGCAACCATCTTTCTGCAAAGGGTAATCCCTTGTATCTATCTTGAATTTCTTTCATAAGCTCAGTTGCTTTTTCGTCTCTTACTTTTCGTATTTGTCTTAAATGATAGATATTGGAATTTCTTTTACCACCAACACGACCTGCACCATCTGTAACAAATGGTTCAATTGCTACGATGTCTCCATTATTTAGTGTAGGACCTCCTCTTTCTCTAACACTTGGAATTGATACTCCACTATGCAGATTGTATCTTTTTATCCGGTGTCCAGTTAAATTAGCTATAGGTCTATATCCGTATTTTTCAATAGTGTCCTGTACTGCATGGCCAATAATTCCTACATTGACACCAGCAACTGTAACATTAATTGCAGCATTTAGTGCTTCTCTTGACGCTTCAATCATTTTGGTGTAATTTGTAGACCCAATCTCTAAAGTTAATGCATTATCTCCAATGTATCCATCAATATGAACTCCTACATCCAGTTTTACAACATCGCCCTTGCAAAAGGTTTCACTACTTTTACTTGAGGGTGTCCAATGAGCTCCCACATTATTAATTGCTAAATTAGTTGGAAATGCTAATTCTCCACCATTTTTCTTGACAAATAGTTCAATTTCTTCAGTTACATTTAACATTGATTTTTCTGCTTCAATCAAGTCTCTTCCAAAATGCAACGCATTTCTGGCTAATTTTCCTGCAGTTTTCCATTTTTCTATTTCTTCAGGATTCAAGCATTCCCTCCAGAATAGTAGAGTATAAAGCACCAATGCGCGTTATTTCGGGTTTGCTCTCTGTTAAATCAATAATGGTAGATTCAATACCCTTTGGTTCTTCTCCATTAAGATAGTGGCAATTCGAACCAAATATTTCTTTTGCTTCATCTAAGCTTCTTGCAATTTTACCTCCGTGTAAATTTACACTTGTGGTTACTATTGGTTGGTTTGCAGCTAAATCTAGTGCAGTATTGTTTAGAGGTACGCGGATTGCAATATTCCTATTTCTAGTAACGCCTTTGGCAAATTCTTTTTTAGATTTAAGTATTAGAGTTATTGGTCCTGGTAAAAATTCTTCAACAATCTTTTTTACTTTTTTATTAACTTCACAAAAATCATAAATTAAATTTATATCGCTTAGCATAATGCTCAATCCGTCTATTTTCTTACCTTTGATTCTAAATAGTTCATCAACAGCCTTTTGATTAAAAGGATCACATCCCATGCCCCAAACAGTATCTGTAGGATAAATCACAATTTTTCCATTTTGAATTGTCTTCTTAGCCTCATTAATGGAAACCATCATGGGTGCTGAGAAATACTACTTTTAATGTCTTTGGTAATTATCGTTGTTCAATCGGTCTAAATGTACGGTCTATAGGCCCTACATATCTAGCCCTTGGTCGAATAAGTCTATTATTACGATATTGTTCTAAAACATGTGCAGTCCATCCAGCTATTCTTGACATAGCAAATAGAGGAGTAAACAAATCTTTTGGAATATCAAGCCCATAGAGGAGAGGTGCGGAATAAAAATCAACATTAGTTATGATTTGTTTCCTGTCCTTGACCTGTTTTTCAATTTCTTCAGCTACTTCAAAAAGTTCCATATTGCCTTTCTCTTCCCAAAGTTGCTTAGCCATTTTCTTTAGATGCGGTTTACGAGCATCATCAACTTTGTAAACCCTGTGTCCGAATCCCATTATTTTTTGTTTGGAATCGAATGCATTTTGTATATAGGCTGAGGCTTTCTTCTTTTTCCCAACTTCTATAATCATATCCATTGCTTTTTCATTAGCACCTCCATGTAGTGGCCCGCTTAGTGTCCCTACAGCAGAGGTGATGGCTGAGTGTAAATTGGCTAATGTTCCTGCCGTTACTCTAGCTGAAAAAGTGGATGCATTAAATCCGTGGTCAGCCAGTAAAATAAGATATAAATTTAGTGCATTTATTTGTATATCACTTGGATCTTTACCATGCAGCATTCTGAGAAAATCTTCAGAATGGCCTTTGGTTGGATCTGCTTTAATGATTGGTAATTTTTCTCTTAATCTATGTATAATTGCAACAGCTGTTGAGATTTGCCCTACTAATCTTAGTGCTTTAGGTGGTAATTCTTTAAGAGGCACATTTTTTTCATAGTGCCCCAAAACGGAAACAACTGTTCTTAGTGTGCTCATTGGAGAGGTTTTCCCTACTAATTCAGTAATCACTTTTATTACTTCATCAGGCAGAACTCTTGCTTCACCCACTTTTCTTGTCATTTCATCCAAGCGTTCTTGGTTTGGCAATTCATTATCATAAAGCAAGCAAATGGTTTCTTCAAAAGTTGAGCTGAACGCCAAATCATCTATATTGTATCCACAATATCTTAAGATTCCTTTTTCACCATTGACTGAGCTTAGAGTCGTATCTGCTGCAACAATTCCTTCTAATCCTTTTACAGGTTCGGAGACTGAGTCTTTGTTATCTTTTGGAAGAGACACATTTTCACAGTAAAGACTATGATATTTAGTATTTGCCAATTATTCTTGATGGTATTTAGTAACACGAATCCCTAGATCGCCTTTTATTGCCGGTCGTTTCATTATCTCTTTCATTTTAAGGTCAAAAGCAGATTCTAAATCAACATCCATTGCGATAGCATGGCCTAGAATTAAGATTAGAATGTCTGCCAATTCCTCTGCTTTTTCAGATTCAGGTTTTCCTTTTGTAAAACATTCAGATAATTCACCTAATTCTTCAATAGTTAGCAATATTCGGTAAGCCATATCATGACCATTATTTTCTTTTTTACTAAATTCATGCTTGTCATGGAATTCTTTTACTTTTGTCAACATATCAGCATAAGTTTGACTCATATCTCAGTATGAAGCATGGCCTTTGTTACACTTTCTATCTTATTAATTATATCTAAAATCTAAAGTAAATAAAATCGCTTGTATCTACAGGTTTTAGCAGTATTGCTAAAGACAGCATAATGCCAGTTACAAGAGCCCATTTAGGAGGAGAAAGCTTTGCAATTACGTTCTTTAAACCATTATACTTATAGCTCATATAATGCATAATAAGGAAGGAAGGAACCAATACAAGTAAGTGGAAATACATAGGCCCTGAAAAACTAGAATTGAAAATATCCCAATTAAAATTTG
Organism: Marine Group III euryarchaeote CG-Bathy1; assembly: GCA_001875425.1. Taxonomy (GTDB): domain Archaea; phylum Thermoplasmatota; class Poseidoniia; order MGIII; family CG-Epi1; genus UBA102. Next base: position 9,525 of record MIYU01000002.1, read on the forward strand.
CATTGTAGCCTAATGAAGTTTTTAGGGCCACGTTAAGCATATGATCATCCTGGAGTCTGAATATGAGCCATGTCCAGAAAATAAATAGTTGTGTCAAAAGTAAGCTTGAAAAGCCAAAAGATACTGGAAAATCATTCTTTAACTTTTTTACAAATCCATTATCTCTCACAATTTTATGAGCTAAAATCGCTATTCCATGCATTATTCCCCAAATAATAAAATTCCAACTAGCGCCATGCCATAGCCCACCTAAAATCATAGTAATCATTGTTGCTTTGATTAAGACATTCATTCCTCCTTTACTTCCACCCAATGGGAAGTAAAGATAATCTCTTAGCCACGTTGACAAAGAAATGTGCCATTTTCTCCAGAATTCTTGAGGATTATGGGCAAAATAAGGGTGCTTGAAATTTTCAGGTAAGTCTATACCAAAAAGTTTTGCAGAACCTATAGCAATATCAGTATAAGCTGAGAAATCTGCATATATTTGTATTCCAAAGAATAATGCTCCACACCAAACTAACCAAAAATTTGTTAGATCCTGTTCAACTGTGAATAAGTTATTTACTTGTATAGCAATGTTGTCTGCTATAACAAATTTCTTGAACAATCCATATATTATGAATGTTAAACCAATTTTCAAATTATTTTCCTTGAATACTAATTTTTTGGTAATTTGAGGATTGAAATGTGAATATCTAACTATTGGACCTGCCACTAGTTGGGGAAAGAAAGCCGCATAACAAGCAAAATCAATTAATGATTCTTGTGGTTTTACTTTTTTTCTATAGACATCTATTGTGTATGACATTGTTTGAAAAGTATAGAAAGAAATTCCAATAGGTAGTAATAAATTGATTTTTGCAATTTCAGGGATTATAGGATAGATGTGAATTAAGGCGTTATAATTTCCAATAAAGAAATTAAAATATTTAAAAATCCCTAAAATAGATAGATTTGTTATTATGCTAAAAAAAAGGAATTTTTTCTTTTGATTCTTATTATTTGCTTTATCAATGGATTTTCCACAGTAAAAATCCACTAATGTTGACATAAAAAGTAAAAGTATGTAAAAACCTGAAGCCAAATAAAAAAAGACATAACTGAGTAGTAAAAGTGAAGATATTTGTTTATTACGAGAATTATAAAAAATTAGGAAGCAGGCCAATAATGCTACAGGAATGAAGAGATAATAATATTCTGGTGTTGTGAAATTCATAGGTGTCCTTTTTCATTAAGAAATTTTGCAAAATTACTTGAATAATTTTTTCGCCCTTCATAATCCAAATGTGTTAAATCAGCAAAAGTATAATTTTCACTATAAAAATGGTTATAGTGTGTTATATTGTATTTTTTTTCTAATTTGTTTACCGAAGAATTATAATTATCCCAAAAGTTTTCAGGTGCATTATTGATAGCCAATGGGTTTATGGGTTGTGATTGGAAAACAACATCTATCCCATTAGAGATTAATGAATTCACCATAATTTCAATAGAAAAAAGATTTATGGATTTTTCAATATTATTTGAGAAAAAACTTCCTTTTTCATCATAGAAACTATCCATTAATTGCAGTAATTCACTATCATTTTTCACACTGTAATTTCTAGCAGGATTCTTCATATCGATTTCTTTCGCGTCTGAAGAAAGACTGTTTCTAATACCTTCGTTTAGAATATCCTGTCTATATTTATTCCAGAAAAGAGTTTTTTCTATAGAGTTATCTACAAGGTATTTCTCATGTTCTTCTAGTATGTTTTCTCTCCAGTATTTTTGTTCGTTTTCATTTTGGATTGTACTAGCTAGTCCTATTCTTAGTTCAATAATAGGTTCTAGATAATCTAAATTTGATATATTTGTGAATGTATTTGGTGTTATTTCTATTATTACTAAGTCTGGTTTTGCTTCAATTATCTTTGGAATTTCTAGCAATCGAAGATAAGGTATATCTGATGAGCTTCCTAAATTATAGCAGCTTAGAGAATCGTCATAGTTCTCAATTACTATGCAATCGATATCCTCTCTTGTCATTGAAGAGCCCAAAAAGATTACTTTGTAGTTTTCATCCTCTTTTATACTTTCAAATCTTCTGTAAATTTGATTTTGTTCGGCATGAAAAGTTGAATCTTGATCCATATTACTAAGATATAAATGATAAGTTATTGGATTTGAAAGTACAAAAATAATAATTCCTGTGGTAATTAAGTTAAAAAATAATGGCCTTAATCCTGCAAAGTTTTCAATGAAATCCATCTTAGGTTGCATTTAACTCGCTTATTCTTGTTTTGAAACTTTTTCAGCTACAGACAAACAAGCCATAAAGTCTTCAGCAGCTTTCCTCAGACTTCCTAGATTTTCAGCTTTAACTGTAGCCTTAATCAAATTGTCTTCAACAACAGTATCCACCCATCCAGCATTCTCAGGTTCAGTTGCTTTCGCAATAGATTCTGCAATCTTTTTATTCTCGAATTTGATTTTGAATTCAATTTTGTGTTTAATTATATCTTTTATGGCTTTTTGGCTCCCACTACCATATTGGGCCGCTTTTTTTTTTCGGTTTGCTATATCCTCAGGCAAATCAAGTTTAGATGCAGCTTCACGAAGTGGTAATTTTCCAACTTTACCAATACGTTCCCTTATTGTGAATTTTTCAGCCGCTTCGATAACATCTTTTGATAAGTAGGGACATGACAAATTTCGATTGAAAAATTCTGCTATTTTTTTCTCTCTCTCTGGTAAACGATTTATCAAATCATTGACTTCTTTAGTAAGATTATTTTTAGTATTTTCCTTTCTGAAACGAGCATACCCTCCAAATAATTCATCAGCCCCTTGTCCACACATTAATATCGGGTTTTTAGAGTTCTTAGCAGCAATCCAGAATGGAAGCATGAATTCAACTTCTATAGGCCTTAATTTCAATTCTTTTTGCATGTTAATGCCTTCCAATACCATTTTGCTTGGTTCAACAACAATAGTCCTTAGTTTCATATCCATCAGTTTGGCAGCAGATATTGCAGCATCTAAATCATAAGAATTCGGCGTTCCAACTGCAATCAATTCTACGTCGGTGAATTTTCTAGCTAAAAATGCAACTAAACTAGAATCAATACCTCCTGAAAAGGCAACAGTTACTGACTCTTTGCAGGATTTCTCAACAGATGTTTCGATAGCTTCGCATAGCCGTTCAAGACGGTTCTTTTTCATTATGAAGCAATGCCACTCTCAATCATGAATTTTTCTAATTTATTCAATGCTTTCTTTGCTTTCGCCATGCTAATAATGTCTGTAACTATTAAAACTCCAGATTGGAAAATAACAAAACTAGCATTTGGTTCATCCATCCTTAAGACTAATCCTTTGAAACGGATTGGATCGTATTCAGCTCCAGGTATTGCAAGAGCTAGAGCCTGAAGATCGAGAGTCGTTCCTAGATTGCTTCTGACAACCATGTTTTCTAATTTTATTGCCCTCTTCATTTTTATTTTGGGGTCTATAGCTTTGATAATCTTTCTTAAATCTGATATAAGATCTTTTCCAGTTTCTAATGATTCTACACCAGTCACTATAATTTTCCCATTTCCAAATAATACTCCTGCAGCTTTTTTATCATTTGCAGCATCCATTTCTATTATTACTGAGGGATTGCCTGAACTTGAGTATCTAGCATTAGGTAATTCAGTTGCCAGCTTTATCAGTTCAACATCTTTGCCGAGATGGGATGCGACAATTATGTTCTGTATTTTTATGGGACCCACAGGAAGTTCAAAACGAGCAAGTTTAATAGATTACCCTTTCAAGCAAATTCATCAAATGGATAAGGTTCAGGCTCTCTTTTACCCATTATAATCTGAGTTTCTGGAACTGTTAAAAGAGGCATAGGCCATGTAGGTCCATCCTCTATAGCTAATCTTGGACAAGCAGTAATAACAGCTGCATCTATTCCTAATCCTAATAATTGTTCATGTGATTGATGTATACTTCCAATCATAATTGTTTCTTTACCATTCTCATTCAGTAAGTCAGTTATTTTGTCTGCTAAGTCTATTCTTTTTTGTCCAATTTGGTTGGAAAAAAGTACTGCCCATCGTCTTGCTTTTTGGGCCATAGCCATTGCCGCATAACGTTGTTTCAAGAATGGTTCTGGGTCCGCTACAGTAATATCACCATTATGAGGTTCAAGACAAGCAACAGGTTTACCTGATGAGAGGGCAACGGTCAGTGGATGAAACAGTCCAGTTCCAATGTATAAATAACCATCAACATTTAATTTTCTAGCAGCTGATGAATTACATCCCAGTAGTTGTCCGGCAGCAGCTAATCTTGGCCCACCTGTTGTTACACTCGTATCAAACCCTTCATCATCTAAAATTTTTCCTGCGAGATCAATCATATGCAAATGTTGAGCAGTAGTGACAATTCCAATTTTATTAGGAAGTATTTCTTTTAATTCAGTAATTGCCTTTTTAGAAAGAGAAAGTTTCCCAGTGTGCCTTACAGGAACAAAAAAAGTAGGAATTGCATAAAATTCAGAATGATAAGGCATTGGTAAATGTCCCATATGAATTAGTGCATCAGCCCCTATTTCTTCTAAAGGCCGATCTGCTAAATCACAAGCCCCGTATGTTGGCTCTCCCCACAGAACAACTTTAGCTCCCGTCAATTTAGTTATTAGAGTTACGATTTCATGAGATTTAGTTTTTAATCCTTCAGGAACTTGAATTCCAATTCTTTCTTTCCCCTTTATTTTTAGGCATACCTCTTCAATTCCAGGTTTCCAATCAAATGTTACTTCACTCATTTAGTAATTGGCCCTTCTGATAGGAGATATAATGATATTGTTTGAATTATTTTAGAGTGATTAGACGAATTTCTAGCAACTTTTCAAGAAAAAGTTGTACCCTATCTGTAGCAGGAGCTACGTCTTCTCCAAATTGTTCATCAAAATCAGTAATTATATCTAATATTGAATTTTCCCCATCACATAGTTTCCAAATATGGGAAGTATATTTGTCAAGCGGTCTTCTAACTTCGTCAGGACCTCCTATTCTTTCATGTAACCATTTTTCTAATTTTCCGAAATTCTTAGGATATGTTATAACAATTATATCATTTTCGTATTCCCATTTTATGTTTTCATCTGAGGTTCTTACAGGTTTTTTTAGAAGTAATTCTTTTTTATTCATAATTTTTCCATTCCAATCACCATCATGATTAATGTTGCAGCTCCTCCAATTGCAGCATATCTAACGGCTAAATTTTGATCTTGCCAAACGAATCGTGAAACCCATACTAACCATCCACAAGATAGTGCTACAACTAGTAGCAATCCGAACACAACCATCCACAAATCCATACTTTCCCACTGAATGGGTATTAATTATTGGTAGCCCCGCCAGGATTCGAACCTGGGTCTCAAGATCCAGAGTCTCAAATGATGGACCACTACACTACGGGGCTAGTTAGTATTCAGCGCCCTTCGGTGCATAAAAAAACGATGTTAATCAATTACTTTAATTTTCTTCGTAAAATTCGTCTTCATCATCAAATGAAAATTCCGCAGTATCCTTTTTAGTGAGTTCTATTTTGTCAGGGAAGTGTCTTAAAATTACAACATCATCTAAATCTTGTACCCATCTATAAGGTATGATTATATTCTCACCATCCTTAACTAATTCTGGTGTTGTTGCTGTTATTAACAAGGCTGAGATTATACGCTGTGTTGTATCAAGTAGAACATCATGGACTACTCCTAAACGTTCTCCATTTCTCGTATAAACCGTTAGCCCGGGCAACCTTGAAGCTTCATTGAGCACAATGGGCTATTGGGTCCACATATAATTATTTTGCGTGATAATTTTACCTTAATTATTTGGTAATAGACTATAAATAGAGGCCAAAAGTGAAGCGGATGCATGGGTAGAGTAAGACCAACTTATATCAAACGCGTAGCAATTGAGCTTGTAAGAAATCATTCTGAGAGATTTACAGAAGATTTTGATCATAACAAGCACGTAGTTGCGGAATTGACAGATGTTGAAAGCTTAACCATGCGTAACCGAATTACAGGTTATGTTACACGTTTCCGGAAACAGGAACAAAATTGAGCCATTACGATGTTTTAGTTGAGGGTGCTGGCCCCGCAGGAGCCACAGCCGCTTATTATTTGGCAATGCAAGGTAAGAAGGTTGCACTAGTTGATAGAGCCAAATTTCCAAGAGAAAAGGCCTGTGGAGGTGGTTTATGTGTGCACATTGAAGAATTTGATCATATTATCTCTAATTGGGATGATTTTTTAGAATCAAAATGTCTTCGAGGAATAGTTTATGGTCCTGATTTCATGCCTGTCGATTATGTAAGTGAGAAACCATTTTTTTACAATATTCGTCGCCTTAAATTTGATAATACATTAGTAGAATATGCCGTAGAAAAGGGTGCGACGCTTATTGAGGGCGTTGCTGTAAAAAATTTTGAGGTTCATAATGATAAAGTCGTTACTAAATTGAGAAATGGTGAAGAATTAACAAGCGATGTCATCATTGGTGCAGGTGGTTCTTTTGATATGGTATCTCGCCGAATAAGAGATATTGAAAAGATGCCAATGAAATGGAGAGATGAAGATATCGCGACAGCCCTATATTTTGAGATAGATGTTGGACGTGAGTATATGGATAAGGTTTATGGAGAAGAACGTATTTCGATGGCACACATAAAGTATCAAAATTTGGATGGTTATGGTTGGTCTTTTTCTAAAGATACAGTTCTAAATGTTGGAATAGGATGTCCTCGCTCAGTTATTAAGAGTCTAAAGAAAGAAAAGCCAGGTTGGGATGAAAGACAGTACCTATTGGATTATGTTGAAACATTGAAAGAACAGGGGTGGTTCCCTAAAGATATTCAAGTTGATCGCAAAATGATTGCAGGTTCAAATATTCCTGTTGGTATGGGTATGAAATGTACTGTAGGAGACAGAATGTTGGTTATTGGAGATGCAGGTGGTTTTGTTTCACCTTTGTCAGGTGAAGGATTGTATTATGCCTTAGATTCGGGTCGTATTGCAGCAGAGGCATTAGAGGTTTTATTCAAAGATGGTAATTTTGACAAACAATCTATGATGTTGTATCATAATACTTGGAGTAATAAATGGGGAGATGATTTAGAATGGTTGAAAGTAGCTTGGCATTTATTGATGGTTATGCCTAATAGTTTAATCAAGTATGCAGCCTTAGATGAGGAAACAAAAGAATTTTTCACCCATATGTTTGTAGGTTCTATGCCAGCTTCAAAAATAAAGAATAAAGTATTGGCCCTTATTGCAAAAGGTGCTTTGAAACATGATTTCCTAAGTCATATTATTGGCCAGCACGAAAAAGTTCCTCCGTTGACAAATTAATTTTATTTGTGTGGAAAGGTATAAGAAGGAAGTTATAACATAGAGTTTATGGAATCTGGTGCATCTAGGGCTGCAATACCTGAAGATGATGATTGGGGCGATGATGATTGGGAAGAAGATTATGATGGTGATTCTGTTTTCTCAGGGATATCTTTCGGAATTAAGCCAATTCTTGCAACGGCCTTTGTAATTTTAATATTAATATGTGCAATGGTTTTCCAGAATTTTGGTTTTTATTTTGGTGCAGGTAATTTGACGGTTTTAATTGATGTCAATGAGGGCAAGGACCCTGGTGACAGAACATTAGATGCAAATATTTGGGCTACATCTCCTACACTTGGTATGCTTGCTAAAGAAGGTGATTATTCCATTCATTTTGATGGTGCCAAACAGGCATCCGGAAAATTTGATTTGAATGATGAAGGTCGAGGGTCGATTGAGATAGATTATGAGAATTTTTTTGTAACAAATGGCGATTATACTATGAAGGTTGAGTTAGGTGGTCAATCTTCAAGCAGTGTTATTACTCTTGACAGGTTTGCAGATTCAGTTTCAGGGAGCGTGTCCAATTTCGATGGAGACTATCCTCTTGACAAGGATTCACCTGTGATTATCAACATGCAATTCACTGCCGAAAACGCCCAGACTAACTTTATCAATCCTTGGGTTTCTGGAACGGTTAAAGTTTATCATTACGAGAAAGGCTTTAACGAAGATCAGGGTGCAAGTTATTGGAATGATGACTCTGAACGAGGAGACATTGTAGACAACTGGAATTTAGTGGATACGATTCAACTTGACGTTAACAGTGATAGTGGTAGTTATTCTTATTCAGCAGGAGGAACAACGGATTTCTATGCAGTCGAAATACCACCCTATAATCTTAATCTAATCATTGACGTAGATAAATTTTATGATGAAGAAGGGAGTGGTGATTACACCTTGGTATTTGATTTTTCCAATGATTTTGGCGACGACACTTCGAATAAAGAGGGGCGTTCTTCTTGGGCTTGGTTTCATATTTGTGAAACAAAAAGCAATGGAAAGTGTGATGGCAATAAATAATTTTTAAAAATCCTTCATTTTAGTAACTAAGAACCAAAGATTCCAAATTCCATCTTCCCAAGTATTTAGTTTCACTTCTCCAACTCTTGAGTGAAAAGGGACGGGAATTTCTACTGCTCTCAAATCTCTTTTGAAAGCCTCAATTTTAAATTCTTCAGAGAGTGGCATTCCATCACTCGTCAAATTCACTTTAGCTATAACTTCTTTCTTGAAAACCCACATACCGCTTTGTGAATCTCTGATGTTTATTCCATGAAATAGATTGGTTCCAAAAGTTAGTCCCCAATTGCCAATTTTATGAGTGATAGACATCGCATCTTTGTCCATTCTGTCTAATCTGTTACATGTAACAAAATCTAGGTTATTATTAATCAGAAAAGCAAGAACGTGAGGGATTTTATCTGCTGGATAGGTTGTATCTCCATCAATGGTAGCCACATAATCAGTATCAACTAGGCTGAAACCAGTCTTGTAAGCTCGTCCATATCCTTTACGAGGTTCATTATGGACAATAGCACCTCGTTTTTCAGCCTCTTCTGCAGTACTGTCTGTTGAAGCCCCATCTACAATTAAGACCTTAACGTCTAACCAAGGTAAATCTCTTGGAATCTGATCTATCGTTGGACCGATTGATTCCCCTTCATTCAGGGTCGGAATAATTACAGTTAGGCTTATGGCCATGTTCAGTTGTATGGAGGTCTGGTTTTAAGACCAACTATGTTTTAGGGTGCTTATGTCTTTATTGTTAAAGCAACTTACCTCTGCCTTTTTTTTGTTAATTGGGCTTATAGCATCCTTATCTTGGAATGAGTGGAAAGACTCTCCTACTTGGATGCTGGCAATAGGTATTATTTGTATTTTCTTAGGTGTTGTGGGGGTTGTTTTGAATATTGCACAGGCTGAGGAAGAAACAGATACATAGTTCCATTAACCTTATATCGAACCAGTTATCGACTTACATTTTAGATGAGCTTGCTCTACAGAACAATTCTGCGGCCAGCTGTTTTTTTACAGGATTCTGAAAAAGCTCATAATCGTATAATATTTGCATTAGCAAAAACAAGCCGTTCTCGCTTTCTAACATCAATACTTGGAAACTTGTACAGCTCTCCTGAACTTCCTGTAAATTTATTTGACCTCGATTTTCCAAACCCCCTCGGAATCGCTGCAGGAATGGACAAGAATGGTGCAGCAGTTCCATCCTGGCAATCTATTGGTTACGGTTTTAGTGAAATTGGAGGGGTGACACTTCATGAGCAATCAGGGAATCCAAAGCCAAGAATGTTTAGAGCAACTGCAGAAAAAGCCCTTGTAAATCGCATGGGTTTCAACAATATTGGTGCGAGCGCTGTTAATAATAAATTAAAAGATTGGAAAGATCGAGGTCTTTGGCCAGATTCTCCAGTTGGCATAAATTTAGGTAAGTCTAAGATAACTAAATTGAATGATGCCCCCAAAGATTATTCAGGTTCACTTGAAATATTGTGGAAACATGCAGATTTCTTTGTAATAAATGTTAGTTCACCTAATACATTAGGTCTTAGAGAACTACAGCAGTCAGAACATCTGGAATCCATTCTGAATGCGTGTCAAAAAACTAATAATAAATGTTCTAAGAAAGAAGAAAAAGACCCTAAACCGCTCTTGATTAAAATAGCTCCAGAATTAGACGACAACTATTTAAAAGATATAATTAAATTAATTGGAAAATATAAATTATCAGGTATCGTTGCAACAAATACTACAATACAAAGACCTGAAACTAAAGATAGTAACTGTAAAAAGGTCTATAGTGAAGAAGGAGGACTTAGCGGTGTTCCTCTTAGGGATAGAAGCACTGAGATGATTAGTAAAATTTATAAAATGACTGATGGAAAAGTGCCCATAATTGGTGTTGGTGGAATTTTCACGGTAGACGATGCGTGGGAAAAAATAGCTGCTGGAGCTTCTCTTATACAACTTTATACTGGTTTAGTGTTTGAAGGCCCTGGAATTGCAAGAAGTATAGTATCTGGATTAAAAAAACGTGTTGCTAGTGAAGGTTTTGAATCTATCAGTGATGTGATTGGAATAAATTCTTGATTTATTCTCTAATAACAAATTGAGCTTGGCACATGGGGCATCCAACCTGAATAGGTCTTTGATCAGTAGTTATTGTTATCAAGCCTGAACAGTTTGGACAGGAAAGATTTACAGGTCCGGTATCTGTAAATTCAAAGAAATCATCCTCTTCTTCACTTCTAAAGTATCTTAACCCAATTACAGCACCAATAATTCCTATTGCGGCTGCGGCACCTCCTATCTTCCTAATATTACTATTATCATTATTATTTCCACCAGAATTAGTTATCACATTTTCCTCGACAATAATACTTCCTTGCCACGTGTTAGTATCTCCAGAATTATCAGTAACAGTTAATACAATATTGTAAGTTGCAACACTTACAAATGTGTAATCAAATTGTTCTTGTATATTGTTAAATTGTATTAATCCATCATCACTCGTGATACTCCAACTATAGGAGATGATTGTTCCATCAGAATCGTAAGAATTAGTTCCACTTAACGTTACTAAATCGGTGGTTTTTACTATGATGAATAGTGAATTACTTTCAGGAATTCCATTTATAGAAACTAATCCTAGTGCAACAGGTTCGATATTTTCTTCTTCAGGTTCTTGAACATAAGCATATTTGCTTATTGTGTCTTCAACATCTTCTATTTCTGAGGTAATTTGTATGCTTCCAGCCTCATATGGTGTCCATGCAAATACTATCATATTCTCTTGATTAGACAATACCTCAATACTTTCTTGATTAATTACATTTCCTGCAGCATAAGTCGAAACTATTGCAGTACCTTCTTTTCCGCCAGTATTTGCCACAGTAACTGTAACAGTAGCTTCTTCACCAACATACAAAGGGTCATTCCATGAAATACTCTTTAGTTCAAAACTTTCCTTCGGTTCTTGAATTTCTATTTCTTTTGTTATTTCATTGTTATCTTCTGTTGTTTCAGCCGGGTCTGAATTATCCAATCTGATTTTCACAGTATGCGTTCCTTTTTCTGCATCCCAAATATAACTCTTAATCTCCGAGGATTCTGAATCTATCTGTTCATTCCCACTGTCTACGGCATTACCATCAATCATTACTTCATAGTCAATTGTCCCACTTGTTTTACCAAGATTGAATATTTCATAGTTTATGGTAATTTCTTGTCCCTCTTCCAAAGTTCCTTCAAATTCGATATTGGCTGGAGAGAAGTCTGGTTCATCAGGTGGTGGGCTTACATCTATAGTAAATGAGCGTTCATCGTTGTTACTATTTTGATCTTCTGGTTCAATACTTACTAACCTTGCAAGTAATTCACTTTCTCCTTCTTTTGCCGTCCATTCACCACTAATCGTTATTTCTTCTTCAACATTTATTTCGGTTCCTTCCAATGTTGCAAATTTACTGTTATCATCATACCACCGGAGTTCAAAATCAGTAGCAGTTTCCGTTCCCTGATTCTTAATTTTTGCATAGACTGTTATGTATTCATTATGTATTGGATCTGAATCATCAGTCCAGACATCAATTATTGCTAAATCAACTCCATCTGCTGGAGCTTCACTAACACTTACTTGTTCTTCTATAGCATTATTTTCAAATTTACTTTCAGCTGGTTCTACTTCATGTACTTCAGCTTTTATGTTATAATTACCTTCATCAGGCTCCCAATCGTAGGTCCAGATGATATCAGAATCAATACTTATGGATCCGAGTGAAGAATCATCTTCTATTTCTTCTTCATTTATCAGGAGTTTTATCGAGGAACTATCTATGTCCATAGTGCCTTGGTTTTTGACTTCTACTGAAATAGTAACAGAGTCTCCTTCAACAGGTTCCTCAGGAGTTATAGATATTTCTGTGATGATTGCATCAGGTTGGTTAATGTCAACAATTTCGTATCCATCAATATATCCATATCCATAATAGTAATTGTATTTGTCACTTTCATTAGGCTCAGAGGCACTACCGTCATGTTCCCCATCCCATGCCTCAGAATAATCCTGTAGGCGATCTCTCACGCCGTTAGTATTAGACGTAGGTGCCAATGAACTATCAGCTTCAAGAAGTAGGGCAGCTAGTCCAGCGACTATGGGTGTTGCCATACTTGTACCAGATTGTGTAGTCCATCCTTGTGCATTACTTTCTCCAAATAAATTGCTGTGACCTAGCGCTGCTCTGATGTCACTTCCTGGAGCTACTACAGACGGTTTGAGTTCATCCCATCTATCATTGTCCCCATCATCCTCTCTTGGACCGTAGTTGCTATAACTTGCTAAATCATCATCGTTCCTATTTACATTCTCATTATTATCCATGGCTCCGACAGCAACACTCCAATCTGCAGCAGCTGGTGATGGAACTTCTTCATCACCATCATTACCCATTGCAATTACTACTACTATTCCTGCCGCATTTGCCTGATTTACAAGTTGTGATTGTGAGTCAGAACCATCACTCCCACTTGTAGTTCCAAGAGACATAGACATAATCTGAACACCGTTGTTTTTTTCTCCATCATTTTCCCAGTCTGTATTTACGTTCTCAATACATGCTTCAATTGCTTCGTTGATATCTGCACTGGAACCAGAACCCCAGTCAGCCATTACTTTCATATCAATTAATCTTGCACCAGGAGCAACTCCAACACATTCATCATCACTTTCACAAGAATTTCCATCTCCCTCATCTCCTCCAGTTCCCAGAACTGTAGAGGCTACATGGGTTCCATGTCCATCAAAATCATCTGGATCTTCATTACTATCTTCTTCGGTAGTAAATTGATAATTTCCGTTACCATCTGTTGGGCAACCCCCATCACAATTTATTCCTGCAATAAATCTTCTAACATCCTGTTCTCCAAAAATACCGAATGTTTCATGTTCATTATCAACACCAGTATCCAATACTGCTACATTAATTCCTTCACCATACAATTCTTTATCCCAAACTACAGGACTATATTCATCAGATTCTCTGACTTTAATCGCTTTAACGGCTGTATCCAGGAAAGGGTATACAGGTGCCTGCCATTCTACAATTTTCAGATCATTAATCTTTGTTAATTTGTTAATTTTATTTGCTGGAACCTCATCAATTCTTATGGCGTTGATATATTTGTAAATATGATTAATATTAAGTCCAATATTTTCTATTTGTTCAATATGTTCACTAGTAGGTTTTTTATGAAATATAACTATGACTCCTAAATTCTCATTATTTTTGATAAGAACATCCATTCTGTCATCAATTCCATCACCATCTTTATCAAAATACCCCTTTTCAAAATCATTTTCATATTCTGCATGAGATGCCATTGGCATAAAAGAAGTCAGGATCAGAATTCCAGTGATGAGTAGCCATCTCATATAATGTCCATTTCTCTTATGTCTAATAAAATGTTGCATCGTTCTATTCAACTCTTCTTTGATATACTATATACATTATACCTAAGATACCAACTCCAGCCAATATAATGGAAATAGTTTTTCTGTCTTCAATTTCATCTTGATTTATATTATCAATGATTAGACTTATTTCAGCAGATATATTTTGATTACCTATACTATTGACCACAAATTGAGCCACATAGTTTTTCGATTCGTTACCCTGTATCCCGATACCTTTAATCCTTATTTCTTCAAAAGCTTCAAGTTCAAAATAAGTTTCTGTTAGATAGAGGGTAAGTCCTTCATCTAAACTTTTTTCAAGTTTGAAACTATCTTTTCCATTACCATTATTTTGTACCACTATACTTATTTCATCTCCACTATTATCAGCCTTTATTCCAACTCCATAATATTGAGGTACATTAACAGTTACTATCCCATATCCAGCTTGGAGACCATTTCTATCTATAAGTTTTAGATTTATTTTGTATTCACCCGTTTCAGTATTCAGAGGTGGTTTTATCCTAACTAAGGCTGATGTTTCTTGAGAAATATGTAAAAAACCTTCAGATTCGAAGGTCCAATTATCTGTTAAAGTAGCATTTATACTTATGTAATCCCATGATTGAGGTTCAAGATTATTGATGATAACGTAACTTTCTAACCATGGGAACTCATATTCTCCTTTTTCGTTCGTTTCGATTTCCAATATATTCTTGTTTTCTGTATTAACCAGATATTCATGCCCTATTTTATCAAATATCATAAAGGAAAATGAAGTGTAATTATTTTCAGGATCAATTTCAAACGGGTCCTCAGACCATAGTTCAATTTCTAGATTATATTCTCCCAAAGAAGAAGCATTGCTTGATATGTTCCATGTTTCAATTTGATTTGGTTCTATTTTAGCGAAATGAAATGGTTTTTCAATACCGTTATCATTTACAATAACTGTAATATTTTTTGATGAAACAGTTCCTATATTTTGAATATCACCTTCTATCCAAAAAACATCGCCCTTTTGAATGTTTTCTACTTGATATGAGTCTCCTTTTTCATCTTCTATCATTATTCTTGGGCTATTTGCTACCAAATCAGGTAATTGAAGATTTATGAATAGATTTTCATTTATATAGTGGTCTTCAAGAAAACCAGACTCTCCATAAAGCCCTATTTCTAGCGAATAATTTCCAGATTTCGTTGGTTGTAGAAAAATATTTGATATAATTCCATTATTTACTTGCCCATCATATGTATTCATTACTTTTCCATCAGAATTTACCAATCTTATTTTGATTTCAGAGGCATTACCATTATAGTTTCCATTGATCAAGACGCTATCATTATGGCCAGTACCAGTATCTACACTAGAAGTATAAAGATTGTTGAAACTGGCTTTTGAACTTATTCCCATTTCAAAGTTTCCTATGAATTCATACCAAGAGTTCTGATTTATTCTTAAATCACTATATCCTGTTTTTATTCCTTCATTAGGAAAATAGATTGTCAAGCCATGTGCTCTATCTACTGGTAATTTCCCTGGTTTTTGCCAATGATCCTCAGCCATTATTGCAGAATTAATAGAATTTTGAAGTTTTTCAGAATAATTTTGAGAATCTGACATCGGAATTTGATTTTCTATGTTTATTGTCAAATCATACAAGTCACGGTAATTTGGATTTTGGTCATATCGCTGTGTATTGTCTCTTGAATTGCTTATTTCATCCCTGTAAATTGGTAAAATACTGTTTAATTCTGAACTAAAGTTTTCTAAATCATTCCATAGGCTTTCTAATTTGGTGGTATCAATTACAGCAGCTGTAACTGAATAACTAGTGTATACCGAACCATTTCGGTATGATTCTACATAATCATAGACAACATTCTGGGCAAGTTCTTCATTTGTTAAATTTTTATCAAGTTTATACAGCAGATGGTTGTATGTCCAGCCTTCCAGTGGTTCGTATGCTTCAGAACCATGAACCATTTCAGCCTGATCTTTTAGTTCATAAGCAATTTCAAACATTCCCATTAAACAGGCGTCAAAACCAATCATTGTCAATTTCGAATCTCCAGTTTCCTCTCTGTATTGCTCTATTGATTCTCTTATTTCTGGAACAGTAAGATGACTTTCGCGATCTTCAGCCACTTTTTCCCATCCACTTCCATGATTCCATATAACTAGGATTTTCTTTTCAGCAGGGTATTCAGTAGTGGCCCAGATCATAAAATCCCTCAATGTTTCTCCTTTTCCCATATCAAGTTCATTGCTCCAACTTGCATTTATCTCCTGAAGGGGAGTTTCTTCAAGTCCATGTTGAATTACGCGATATGCATGAGAATCATCCTGGGGAACTTGGTCAGTCAAAACTACTATTTCTAAATCATTATTAGATCCAACCATTTTCATTTCATTTAAATCGTCATCTACTTCTTCATAAAGTGAGTTGTCACCAGCCATGTATACGTAGAATCCCCATTCTGGTATTTCTTCTTCATTTTCAGCCATACTCAGGGGGCTTGCTGGGAACATCAGCACAATTGCTAACAAATACAAAGAGACTCTTCTCACGATTTGTCGTTACTAAGCTGCTATAAAAATGCTTTTAATCTTAATATTCGTTAGTGTATGCCCATTCAATGGTATCTTCATTATTTACAATTTGACGATTTGCAGCTACTTGTCCACTTTCATCGTTTATGAAATAAGTCCACCAGTAACCATCCTCATTTTGACAACCACCACAGTTTCCCCAAGTTGCAATAGATTCAATAAAAAGACCCCATTCATAGTGTGTTGTTGCAGTCACAGAATAGTTTCCTTGAGTTTGAGCAGCTAGAAGTAGACCATATACGGTTGATTCTGAAGTAGTTACATAATCAAAAGTCATTGTGCTGTTGCCATCTAAATTTCCAAATGTTATTACTAATTTGGCCGTTACGATGGTTGAAGTATCAAGTTCTTCCTCATTCGAGTTAAGTCCATAGAATATTCCCCCAATAGCTAGCACGTTCACCACAACGATGGCTATAATCACATTTCCAGTCTCACTCATTAATTATATCTCAAATTTTATGTTTTGTTCTGAAATATTGTCACTATCTGATTTCTTAGTCAAAATACAATAGACTGGAAAACCAATAAGTGAAAATGTGATAATGCTTGATAAAAGGTGGTAAATCATAAATGGCAGGCCTAAAGCATATACCAAAAACAGATTATCTAGCGTATGTTCATATGAAAGCCAGAAAACCCCAAAATTAGTCCATGTATCATAAACTAATGCAAAAATTATACCTGAGCTGGTAAATTTGTATACAGTTCCGGATGTAAATTTTCCTTCGAGTTTATTTTTGAATTTAGACGAGATTAGTGAAACTAACAGAAATCCCGTATATGTAAAAATCAAAATCTTTGTAGTACCCATATAACCCAAATAAAGATCACTTAGGACCATTATTGACATAGTGACTAGCAATGCGATGTTCAAAGGCAGTAACATAGAAGCCAAAAACACAGAGACCATTACAGTTTCAAAATTATGATAATCGTGTAGCATAATTCTTCCACCGAAACCTAATACAAATAGTAAGATTGCCGTCGATAGAATAGGTATTTTGGTGTTGGTCACTTAATCAGCATTTAGAAGCATCGATAAAAATCAATTGCCCAATTTTTGAATAACTTCTAAAAACATATCATAAGTTAATCTTCCAGTATTGATATTGTATCTACTGGGGTGGTATGAATTTACCAATTTCCATTTTCGGTTTTTAATCTTATGCATGTTTTTGTGACCAAATTTAAATTTACTTTGTTTTTCACCAATACAATGTATGATTTGTCGATGTGCAATTCCACCCAGAGCCAGAACAAATCTTAGATTTTCCATCATGTTCATTTCTTGTACCAAATATGGCCTGCAATTTAGAATTTCTTCGTTGAGCGGTTTATTTTGGGGAGGGGCACATCTTACAGCATTTGCAATCCTAAC
Source organism: Marine Group III euryarchaeote CG-Bathy1 (assembly GCA_001875425.1). Classification (GTDB taxonomy): domain Archaea; phylum Thermoplasmatota; class Poseidoniia; order MGIII; family CG-Epi1; genus UBA102. The sequence goes on from MIYU01000002.1 coordinate 27,421, forward strand.
ATTTTTTAGTTTTAGACCATCATCAAGTGAAACTGCATTGGCTGAACTAGCTAAATTCGATTGATACAGAGCTTTGTAGAGTATTTCTCCAGCATAATCGCCTGTAAATGGTCTTCCTGTTCGACCAGCACCATGTTTTCCTGGAGCCAAACCTACAATTAGAATTTCAGAATTCAGATTTCCAAAGGAAGCGACTGGTTTACACCAATAATCCTTTTTTTCAAAACCTTTTTTTCTACCATTTTTTAATGTTTCTTGTGCATATTGGACCATTCGTTTACATTTCTGGCATCCAATAACAAGTTCATCAAATCTTCTTTTATCAGTTTTCATTGTTTATTCTGGTAAATATAGCAAACCCCTTATTAGATAAATCCAAAAATTTCGGCATTCTTTTATTAAGGGGCCCAAGGCTGGAGAGTAGGCGATTGTAATGAACGCGAGTTACAAGAGTAAATTGTTAGCGAGTGCAGTGACTGCAGTATTGGTATTGTCCAGTTTAATATTTTTGACTGGTGTACAGGCAGGCCCTGCTGAGGATTTAGAGGTTAGTAATGTTGCAGAAACCATGGGTAGTCCACCACCTAGAGCAAACATCCCATATGACATAACAGTATCATGGTCTAATGATGGTAGCAGTGATTATGACGCTACAGTTCGGTTATATGATGATTGTGATTTAACTACGAAAGTTGCTGAATCTGATACAATAACTATGGGTGATGGCGAAAGTGGTAGTGTTACATTAGAAATGACTTTTGATGAGACTGGTGAAATCTGTTTTTCAGCTACGATTTACTATGGTTCAACAGACTATGGTGAATTTGAAGCTTTTATGAATGTTGAGCCTGAGACTGGTGATGCAGATTTATGGATTGAATTAGATATGGAAGGCAGCAGTTTTGCAGCCGGTGAAGAGGTCAATGTAGTATTTGAATATGGTAATGATGGAGACGTTAGTTCATTGAATCCAGTAACAATGATGGCTTATTTTGATCCTCTTGAGGATGATCCTACAAATTATTTTGAGCCCTCACCTTTACTTTTTAATTTTTTGAGTCCTCCACCGCCTGATGCACCACCTGAGCCTGAAAGAATGGAGTGGCAGTATACTATACCACCAAATACTGAGGATGGTAGATACAAATTTACAGTGATTACAGACTCTGATGAAAATAATACGGAAGAAGATCCAGATTTGGAAAATAATATAGATGTTTTGGAAATTTGTGTAGGAGACTGTAGTGAACCTGATCTTCAGATTTGGGAAGGTGCAAGTTTCGATTCATTACGTTCACAGCCAGAGGATCCCGTTGCCGGAATGACACTTTCATTCTTTTATTCGGTTGAGAATAGTGGAGAAGGTGACGCTCAACCACCAGGTCCTTTTGATGAAGAAGATGGAGAATTCGTTATGCATCTTGAAGTGAGGAAGTGTCCTGATGGTGATTGTGAAGGTCAACCTTGGGTCTTTGTGAATCAAACTCAAAGTATCCGAACTGCAATTGCCGCAGGAGACATATTGAATGATGATTCAGCTTTAAGACTCAATTGGACGACTCAACCTGAGGATGCAGGTGTTTGGAATATTCGAGTTATAGCAGATGGTGAAAATGTTATTGAAGAAATTGATGAAACAAATAATGCACTTGAATGGTACAAAGTTCACAATGGTTACTTTGACTTGAAAGAGCAGAGGCCAGATTTGATTGTTGCAGGTATCGATGAAGGCTCCGAAAAAGTATATCAGGATGATCCCAGAACAATAACTGTTGCTGTTGCACAATCAGGTTTAGGGGATGCAATGGCTGATGACGTCGAAGTTCATATTAAGATAAAAGATCCTGATTTAATCATCTATGATTTCTCTTGTATAGAAGAATCCCCCGACGTATGCAAAAAACTGACAGTTGGTCTTACACCAGAAACAACATTTTTTGAGTATAGTTGGACACCAACTAAGTTGGGCGTCTATGAATTTTATGCATATGTAGATTATGATGATAATGTTCTTGAATGGGATGAAACAAATAATCAATATGAAAGCGACAAATATGTTGAAGTCTTTGAAAAGTTACCCGATCTTCAAATTACAAGTATGTCTATAGCACCTGTAAATGATGATGGGTATGCTATGGTTGGTGTAACTTCTGAAGTTACCGCTACTATTGCTAATCTTGGAGTAAGAGATATGACTTCTAGTGAAGGTTCCAAATTAGAAGTGACATTCTATACCTCTGCCCCTTTTGCTTCTGAATTAGCTACAGTAAATGTAGAGAAGGCCTTGGTTATTGGGGAAACTATTGACGTTTCTATACCTTTCACTTTCATAGGAAATGATCAATATCGTATCATTGCAAAAGTTGATGAAGATAAATTGATTGCGGAATCTGAAGAAAATAATAATGAGCTTTACAAGAACATTTATGCTGTAAGTTCAATAGACGCCTATGTTTCTAACATGAGTGTATTTGCAGGTGATGGCCTTGCTGGTAAGGATCATCCAATAACATTTGATTTGGGTATGGCAAATCTTCCCGGTGAAGGAACTTATAGATTGCATTTCAATGTTTCAGTAGACGGAACGTTTGGTTGGGGTGATGTTCTTGCTTTGGCAAGTCAGAATATGACTGGTTATCATCCTATAGGAACAGGATATCAAGTTTCTCAAGATTATGGTCTTGGTTACATAGACTTCAATTCAAGTTATAATCACCAAACAGTAGTAATGCCTTGGATTCCTAACAAGGATAGGACAGATACCTACAATATTTCTGTAAAAGTTAGTAGTGTGATTAATGTTGATGAAACTAATGATTTAGCATATGTTGGTATTTCTGTTGAAAAGCTGACTACCAATTTAGTTGTAGATGCCATTAAAGTTACTGAATCTGACGGTTCAGCAACAATTAAAGTAACAGTAGGTTATCCGCAAGGTGAACAATCTGAGTTGGATGCTGATGTTGCACTTATGGTTTACAGAGCATCAGATTATGAAGAAGGAAATCCACCAATAGATCAATTAACGACTAAAACAATTACAGGTATCCTAAAGGGCGATTCCAGACCAGTATCTTTCACATGGGCTGTAAAGAATGGTGATTTCATTTTTGTGGCTGTTTTAGATCCAGATGACAATGTCAAAGAAGTTAATGAGGATGATAATTCATTCCCTTCAAAATCGGTTACATTTGGTCCTTCTGGACCTGTAGTTACAGAGAAAAAAGAAGATGAGGGCCTATTACCAGCACCTTCTTTGGTTACAGCATTATCGTTGATTGGTGTTGTAGCATTATCACGTAGAAGAAGTTAATGGAACATACAGCACTGCTTTACTTTGTTGGACCTGCAGGTGCAGGTAAGTCAACTTTAGTAGCTACATTACAAGAATGGATGCAACATTATCGCTATGATGGGATTGCAATTAATTTAGATCCCGGTGCTGAAAGTGTAGCGTATGAGGCAGCTATAGATGTACGTGAGAAATTCACTCTTCGCGAAATCATGGAAGAGTATAGTTTAGGTCCTAATGGTGCTCAAGTGGTTTGTGCAGATTTGTTGGCAGTTGAACTTGATTGGCTAAGGGAGCAAATACAAGAGGTACACTGTGATTATTTTCTAATAGATACACCAGGACAAACTGAATTATTTTTATATCGTGAGGCTTCTAAAGTATTTGTAGAGAATTTATCGGAAAGATCTGCTATGGTCCTACTTTTAGATCCGCTTTTATCACGCACTCCTGAAGGATTTGTTACACAGTTATTACTTGCCTCAGCCGCTCATTTAAGATTTCCAATACCTATGTTTCCAGTATTAACAAAGTGTGATTTACTCAAGCCCGAAGAAATAGATCAAATTCGTGAGTGGGCCATGGATTTGGATAAATTAGCAATGTCCATGCCTAATTTGCCAGGAATGTCTGGTGTTCTTTCATCAGAATTGTTGCGGGTTCTTCAAGTATTAGCTCTTGAATCAAATTTAATTGCCGTTTCTTCTAAAGAGGGAGAGGGTATGGATGATTTGTATTCTATTATTCAATCTACTTTTTCAGGTGGAGATGATTTGGAAGCCCATTCAGATAATAATTGATTTTTTTAGTAGTTATTATTAATAGTACTATTTTTATGTAAGAACATGCCTAATCAAATTCCTCTTATCGTTGATAGAAGAGGAAGTGTTTTGACTCTAAGTTTGAATAATCCCCGTAAAAAAAATGCATTAAATTCTGAAATTATGGGTGCTTTATTTGCTGCAATTGAAGAAACAAAAAAATATGAAGAATTAAGGGCTATAGTAATTAGAGGCGAAGGTTCAGTTTTTTGTTCAGGAGCTGATGTTAAAAATTGGAAACCTAATCAACTTCAGATTTTGCTTAAATCAATAGTAGAATGTTCTTTACCAACTATTGCAGAAGTTAATGGTGCATGCCTGGGCGGAGGCATGGGTTTAATCTGTGCATGTGATTTTGTAGTGGCTAAAGACTCAACTCACTTTGGGTTTCCTGAAGTCAGAATAGGGATGATTCCAGCAGTTATACTGCCATATGTTGCTAGGAAGCTTACTCTTTCCAAGATACGGGAATTATTTATAACTGGAGAAAGATTTGACAATAGTAGGGCCGAATCCTTAGGAATTTTGTACCATGAAAGTAATTTAGATGAATTAGTTTCTAAGATTGAAAAAGGTGGTCCAAATGCTCAAAAAGAAATTAAATCTTTGTTAAATAAGGATATTTTTTCTAAATCCTCATCAGCAAGAGATACCGAATTAGCCAATTTGATATCTAAAATTAGAGAGGGTTCCGAATGTATTGAGGGAATTAATTCGTTTTTAGAAAAACGTCAACCAAAATGGGGCAAATAGTGATTAGGAAGATTCTTATTGCGAATAGAGGCGAAATAGCCTGTCGAATAATCAAGGCGTGTAATGAAATGGGAGTCAAAACGGTTGCAATTTATTCCGAAGTTGATTCAGATGCACCTCATGTTATGATGGCAGATGAGGCTGTAGAAATAGGTCCAGCCAATCCTTCTGAAAGCTATTTAAATTTTGATAAGGTTGTTATGGCAGCTAAGAAAACAAATGCTGATGCCATACATCCAGGATATGGTTTTCTTTCTGAAAATGGTGATTTTGCACAGCATGTCCAAGATTCAGACTTGATATTCATAGGGCCTGAACCAAGTACAATAAAGTCAATGGGTGATAAATCAGAATCTAAGAAGATGATGGCTAAAGCTGGAGTTCCCACTATTCCAGGTAGTGATGGCGAATTAGTTGGAAATATTGATGCAATGGCTAGAGATATTGGTTATCCATTGATGGTGAAAGCAGCAGCTGGCGGAGGAGGTAAGGGAATGCGTGTCGTCAAAGATCCTGAAGAACTAGAGTCTGCAATAGAAGGAGCCAAAAACGAGGCTAGAAATTCTTTTGGAAACGACACTCTTATTCTAGAGAAATTCTTAGATAATCCTAGGCATATCGAAGTTCAGATTTTAGGAGATCAAAAAGGCAATATTATTCATCTTTATGAAAGGGAATGTTCTATACAAAGACGTCATCAAAAGATAGTAGAGGAATCTCCTTCACCAGCAATAACTAATAAATTAAGAAAAGAAATGGGTGCAGCTGCTGTAAAAGCAGCTAAGGCTGCAGACTATAGTAATGCAGGTACTGTTGAGTTCTTGTATCAGGAAGGTAAATTTTACTTTTTAGAGATGAATACACGTCTTCAGGTCGAACATGGTGTTACTGAAATGGTTTGTGGTATTGACATTGTAAAATGGCAAATTAGAATTGCAAATGGCGAAAAATTAGATTTAAACCAAAAAGATGTAAAACAAAGAGGTCATTCTATAGAATGTAGGATTTATGCAGAAGATCCTTCACGAGGTTTTCTTCCAACCCCTGGCGTAATACGAAAGATGATTTTGCCTGATGGTCCAGGAGTACGTAATGATGTTGGCGTATCTGAGGGTCAAGAAGTGTCTAGTGCTTATGATCCCTTGTTAGCAAAGTTAGTTGTTTGGGATTCAGATAGAAATTCCGCTATTCAGCGTATGGACAATGCACTGGGTAATTTCATTATTTTAGGATTAGTGACCAATCAGCCTTTTCTTCGAGATATAATGAAAAATGACGCATTTCAAAAATCATCTTTTTCTACCAATTTTATTGACACGCATTTTCAAAATTGGAATTTTAGTAAAATAACACCAGATGTACTAGCAGTTGCTTTACTTGGCACAAAGACAACAACAGTATCAACCAAAAAGGCAACATCTGGAGATCCATATTCACCCTGGAGTAGTAAAGGTGGTTGGAGGCAAGGAGTCTAATTATGGATAAACTCAAGATAGGGTCTAATTCTTTTATGGTCAAACTAAGGCGCTCAGGTACCAATTTCACAATTGAGGTTGATGATGAGGTACACGAAGGTAATTTCACTAGAAAAATGGGAGGGGCCATAGAATTAGTAATGAATGATTCTCGCACAATTTGTTTTTCTGAAAGAAAGGGTAATGAGATTTATGTTTTTGCGAATGGTATAAATTATGTTATTAGTAGAGAATCAAGCGAGATCAAAGGGATTGTACATGAAGAGGAAAGTGAAGATTCCGTTTCAAGCCCAATTACAGGTAAGTTACTAGATAAAAAAGTGAAAAATGGAGACAAAGTTAGCCAAGGAGACGTTGTTGTAATTCTTGAGGCAATGAAAATGGAGCATAGGCTCAAAGCACCGCGTGATGGTGTCTTGTCAAAGCTTACATCAGCAGAGATAGGTGGCCAGATAAAAGAAGGGGAATTGATGTTTGAATTGGAGAAGGAATGAGTATAATACAAAGTAAACACAATTCATCCTCACCCGAATCAATTAAGAATAGAGATTACAACGAAAAGAATATCAAGGATTTAAGACAAAAGATAGCAGATAAAAGCCAAGGTGGCCGTTCTGAAATGGTCAAACGTCACAAAGAGCGTGGTAAACTTCTTGCTAGAGAACGCATTGAGGAATTAATTGATTCTGATACACCGTTTCTTGAATTATCTACATTGGCAGCTAATGGTTTGTATAATGATGAAGTTCCATCTGCAGGAATAGTAACGGGTATTGGCGTTGTTCATAGTAGGGAGGTAATGATAATTGCTAATGATGCAACTGTCAAAGGTGGAACATACTATCCGCTTACTGTAAAGAAACATCTAAGAGCCCAAGAGATTGCGCAAGAGAATCATTTACCATGTATCTATTTGGTAGATTCAGGTGGTGCATTTTTACCAATGCAGGACGAAGTTTTCCCAGATAGAGAACATTTTGGTAGAATTTTTTACAATCAGGCTCAAATGTCTGCACAAGGAATTCCACAAATTGCTGTTGTCATGGGTTCCTGTACTGCTGGAGGAGCTTATGTTCCAGCAATGTCAGATGAGACTATTATTGTCAAGGAACAAGGAACTATATTCTTGGGAGGTCCTCCGCTAGTAAAAGCGGCAACAGGTGAAGAAGTTACTTCAGAAGATTTGGGCGGAGCTGAAGTTCACACTAGAAAAAGTGGAGTTGCAGATCATTATGCAATTAATGATTCTCATGCTATAGAGATAGCAAGAGATATCATCTCAAATTTGAATAGGCCGCCAAAATCTATATTGAGTATTGCAGAACCTGAAGATCCAATATATGAAACACAAGAACTTTATGAAATAATACCGCATGATTCAAGATTGCCATATGATGTCAGAGAAGTTATAGCTAGATTAGTAGATGGTTCTAAATTTCATGAATTTAAATCAAATTATGGAAAGACAATAGTGTGTGGTTTTGCAAAGATTATGGGTTATCCTGTAGGAATTATAGCCAATAATGGAGTTCTTTTCTCAGAGTCTTCACTCAAAGCCACTCACTTTATTGAAATGTGCTGCCAACGCAAGACTCCACTAGTATTTTTACAGAATATAGTTGGTTTTATGGTAGGCAAGGATTATGAGTCTGGTGGAATAGCAAAAGATGGTGCAAAGATGGTTATGGCAGTATCAAATGCAAAGGTTCCTAAGTTTACAGTAGTGATTGGTGGGTCCTTTGGTGCAGGTAATTATGGGATGTGTGGACGCGCATATCAGCCACGACAACTTTGGATGTGGCCCAATGCTCGAATTTCAGTTATGGGTGGAGAACAGGCAGCAGATGTACTGAAGACAATAAAAGAAGACCAATTAAGTAGCAAGGGAAAGAAGATGACGAAAGCAGATATTAAGAAAGTAAGAGAGCCCATCCTCGAAAAGTATGAAGTAGAGGGAAATCCGTATTATTCTACAGCTCGTCTTTGGGATGATGGCATTATAGATCCCTTAGACACACGAATGATATTAGCCTTAGGCATCTCAACGTCACTTAATGCAGAGTTAGAGGAATCTAATTTTGGCGTTTTTAGAATGTAACTGTTAAATATAAGCATCCCTCGACACCAAATAATGGAAGAGTCAATTTGTCGAATTGAGTTAGAAATTGAAGACAAAACGTATATAGCAAAAGTTCAAACTGATATGGGGGGCCCTCGCGAATATCAAAGTAAACGTTTTGATAGACTTCTTACACAACTTATGACGGAATTACAAGCTGAATTTGAACCAGATTTCTGATGACATGGTTTCCTTTTCTAGCTCCTATTAGTGTAGGATTAGGTGTCCTGATTGGTTATTTTTTAATGAAATATATAGCTCTTAAGATGGGTAAACCGTTTCCGGCAATAGGAGAATTAATGTATCCTATGCACCACAAAGATTCAAAAATAGATAAATCCCACAGGAAAGGTAAGCGTTAAATGCTATCTGGAGCTAACTTTGTAGGAGTATTTATGCGTGTACAACTGATTTTTGTATTTTTGTTCGCAGTTTTGATAGCTGGTCTTTCTAATGTTAGCGGTGAACCTGAGATTTTAATGGTAAGTGTAAATCCAGAAAATGTAGACAACCAACAGGATGAAGAAATTTCGTTTGATGGTGATTGTAATATTTGTAATGAAGATGAATTAGCTTATTTTTATTGGAATTCTTCGATTGGTGGAGTCTTAAATGAAGGTTCATCTCCAGCTAATATTAATTTCATGGAGTCTTCTTCATCTTTTGCCACCGGTGAGCACAATATCACATTCCAGGTCAGAGACAATAATGGAACATGGAGCGAGATTACAGAAGAATTTACAGTTTTATTGACTGTTGCAGGAAGGGATGATTCTGAGGGAATAACCGTTAATTTCGCAATTACACCCCCTTCTATTCATCTTGGTGAAACTGTACGTTTTGAATCTTGCCAAGAAATGCAGCCAGATCCGCAACCTTGTGTAGATGATATAAATCCTGACCTAGATTTTGATTGGGAAATACAATGGGATGGAGAAACAAATTGGTCTTACTTAGGTAATCAGGAAGCATTTGATTATGTAGATTTTCAAGAAGGTGCACATAGTGTACAATTAACGATTACTGATAATTCTAATGGAGAGTCGGCATCTGATGTTTCGGAAATAAATGTCTTACCAGCAATTCCAAGTGTGGCTATTTCAGGCCCAAATCAAATTAATATTAAGGAAGGTCAAAATTTGACATTGAG
>MIYU01000003.1 GCA_001875425.1 Marine Group III euryarchaeote CG-Bathy1
ACCCTAAAAAAGTTAAAAAAATGGTAGAACCTGTCAAAAATGGGATGCTGGTTCCACTACATTAAACAATAAAAATAGATAATATAATGATTCGCTAATTAACGTAATAACTCGATTTTAGATTTATCGGCTTCCTATGGTCTCCCGCCAATCCAAACCAACCGTACGGCGACCTATTTTACACACTGGTGGAAAGACACGTTTGTGAATCGAAAGTTTGACCAAATTACCGATTCTTTCCACAGACTCCGAATCGATGCCAGTTTTAGAGGATATCCTTTTAAAGGAGAATTGGCTTTCCAGACCCAATAATATTTGATCTAAAGTGGCATAATCAATTCCTAATTCATCCTCATCTGTTTGACCTTCCCATAGCTCTGCTGTAGGCTTTCTATCCAATATTCCCTTAGGAATGCCCAAATCTTTGGCGAGGAGATAAACCTGTGATTTGTACAGGTCCCCCATAGGCAGAAAATCCGATGCTCCATCTCCCCATTTAGTATAATATCCAACCAGAAGTTCAGATTTGTTGGAAGTTCCCATAACTAAGGAACCTGAGTGAAAAGCTTCACCATACAGAAATGTCATACGGACTCGTGAATGCAAATTGCCCTCAGATGCCTTCGATGAAAAGGAATCTGTCTTGGCCTTGAATGACTCAACTACTGATGAAATATTTAGTTCCTTGATCTCAACATTCAAGGATTTAGCATGACTGGATGCCAATTCAACCGATTCAGTGTGAATAAATGGCATGATCAATCCCGTGACGTTCTCACTTCCCAGAGCCGAAACTGCCAAGGCAAGAGTGGTAGCTGAATCCACACCACCTGATAGACCAATGACAGCACCTGTGACTCCAGCCTCTTTAACTCTGGTCTGGATGAACTTTTCAATTATCTTCTGTGTATCTGGAAGCAGTTTCACGTCTACTTCACCAAGTAGGCCTTATTGAAATTTAGTAATAACATCTATTATTAATGGGTCTAAATGGGTTCCATGCATTTGGCAATGGGTCAGGCTCCTGTTGTTCTTGGAGATATCGATAAAAATCTGAAGATAATGGAGGGACTAATCCATGAAGCGCAAAGAGATGAACAGAATATAGATCTCATCGCCTTTCCTGAGCTTTTCATAACTGGATACAATCTACGGGACAACTACAATGATGTCGCTGAGAAAATACCGGGTAATGGAAAAGCCCAAACTGGAATGTGTAAACTGGCTAAGGAATACAACATACATATCACGACAGGGATTGTAGAGAAAGCGGGGAAATCACTATTCAATTCTGCAATCCTAATCGGACCTGAAGGCTATATTGGGCACTATCGTAAACAGTTCTTACCTAATTTTGGTCCATTTGAAGAAAAGATATTCTTTGGAGAGGGTGACAAAACACCCGTTTTTGAAACTCCCTTCGGAAAAATTGGAATTCAGATCTGTTATGATATATTCTTTCCGGATACGTCCATGGGTCTAGCTCATAATGGAGCTGACTTAATCCTTAACCTATCAGCAAGTCCAACTACCTCAAGGCCTTTGTTCCACAGGGTGCTACCTGCTAGAGCGATAGAAACGACCTGTTTCTATGCTTATGTCAACAACGTTGGGACACAGGGAAGTCTTACATTTGCGGGAGAGTCTACAATTGTTGACCCAAGAGGGAAAATTATAGCTGAGATCCCGGCTTTCGAGGAGGGTGTCATCGTTTGCGAGATTCCCATTGAAGAACTTGATTCATTCCGAGATGCCAGACCAATCCTAAGAGATTCCAAAAAGTAAGGGCTTATTATCAAGGCTCATTCGGACTATTCTATGTTTGATGCAGCTGTAATTGGACAAGGACCTGCTGGAGGAATGGCTGCCCTGCGTTTAGCTGAAGCTGGACATTCAGTTGTAGCTTTCGATCGTAAGAAGAGAGTTGGAGACCCTATCCATTGCGGTGAAGGTCTAGGTAAAATAGCTCTGGAACATACAAATTATCCTGTAGGAGACTGGGCGATAAGGGAAGTAAAAGGTAATCGGATTAGGATGCCTAATGGAAAATCCGTTGGATTGATGTCCCCTGGATATTCCATACACCGCTGGGGTCTGGATAGCAAAATCTCGGATGATGCTGTAGCTGCCGGTACTGAAAGGCATGAAGGAATCAAAATATCAAAAGTAACCAAGGAAAATGGTCACTGGGACCTCTTCTCAAAGGATGGAGAAGTAGCAAAAGCCAAACAATTGGTAATTGCTGAAGGCAGAGTTCCTAATATTGTGACACAGGTTGGCTTGAAAGGCAATGATAAATTTCGCCTTTTACCAGGTCTCCAATACAAATTCAAGACGAGTGATGTTGATTTTCCAGACAACGATTATTTTGATTTCTACATTGATCCAATGTATGCTGACGGTTACGTCTGGGTATTTCCTCGAGACGATATCTTCAATGTTGGGATTGTAGCTACCAATGGTGCCAAGGACGGTCTAGAATATTTCTGTAGAGAACAGATGAATGTTGACCCTGAAAAGAGAATCCTGAACGATCTAGGGGACAAACAGAATGGTGGACTTATTCCAAGAGACGGTCCAATCTCTCAGTTTTCTACCAAGGGCGCTTACGTTGTCGGTGATTCTGCAGGCCTGACGAACCCAATAACCAAGGGTGGTGTCCATGTCGGGATGTTATCTGGTGAATACGCTGCAATCGCTATCAGTAATGAATTGGGAAGTGGAAAACTGGTACCGCCGTCACATGCAATTAATCACCATGAATTGAGGGGACAATACTGGGAAAACTGTGGAGAAGCACTACACCCTGATTTAGAATCGCATGTATGGTATGACCGAATCCTGAAAAGACAGCCCTGGACCAAACAGAAATTTGTCGACCAATCCAAATTAATCTATTCTCTGGACAAGAGAGTTCTGAACTTGATAGGCGAGATATATGACGGTAGAAACTATTCTGATCTACCATGGTTAAAGATGTTTGCAGTATTAATCAAGAATCCAGACCTAGCGCCTCTGGCCGGAAAACTATTGAAAATCAAAGCTAGCCTGAAAATTACCGAAACCTATGGTTGGTAACTAATCATAACCGAAGTCTGGTCTGGATCGTATTTTCCATTCCCAAAGACTTCCAATTCAAAGAACTCATCCAATTTAACGGATTGACCTACACAAATCTCTTCGTAGAATCCCTTCGGAACCGGATATGTTTGAAACTTATAGGATGAATCAGTGTAGATATTCGCACCTATCCAAAGACAACCGCCTTTGTTCAGAGACTTAATTATTCTATCAATAATGGCCTTCTGCTTATCTACGGTGAAGCATCCGATAACACCATACATTATGACCAGATCAAATTTATCGTTGGTGTTTTCCAGATATTGAATAATGTCTTCACGAAAGAAATTACCGTTCTTCATCTTCTTACGGCACTGATAAAGATTCAAACGACTCAAGTCGACACCGTATGGAACTGCACCTTTCTCCCTTTGTAGAAAATCCAGCATTGTACCTGTACCACATCCCAAATCCAGGACATTCTTCCCCTTCAGATCAAGAGAACCTCGGGAAACTGTTTCATTGACCATATGCTCAAGATCTGAAGTGTTGAGCTTCAACCAGACTGCGCCGTTACCTGTTATCAGATTGCGAATGGAATAAAGATTCATCAGGAAACGAATATGGAGATAATTTTTGATTCGGGTGTACATTACAATGGAAACTCCATACCATCAGTTCCAACTTCCCATCCCATTTCACTGACCTGCTGATACTGAGCGGAATCAGGATAATGAAGAGGATTGGTATGATTAAGGTGGACAAAAACTATTCTTGGATCGCCATCCTGACGGTTACCCAATAATTCAAGCGATTGGGAAACTGGAGGATGAGGAACATTCGTCTGAACACGATTCTTTAGTTCATTGTCATCCCAGAAGGTCCCATCTAGGAGAACTATGTCTGCATCCAGAGACTGGAACCAGGCCTTAGGGTTGTCGTGTCCTAGAGAGGAAAGGGTAGCTCCCCAAGTATCATGATCCGGCAAGAACAGGAGATTGTTGCTTGTGCCCCTGAAAAATAGTGCATGTGTATCAAAATCTCTAGCCCTGTGAGGAACTTCAATAGGAATTACGGCGTCTGAAGCGAAAGCGGCTGAAGAAAGATTTCCACGGTCAAACAACTTCTGCCAAATTGAATGGTTTTTCACGTAGTTGAGAACTGAATCTGAACAATGAAATCTGACATTCTTCAAATTGATCGATTCTCTACCGAACTGGCCTAATCCTTCGATATGACCAAGGTGGGCATGGGTCAGCCATATATCTGAGATATCGGGATTACCAACCATTGCCAGTTGATCTCCAATACAACGGGTCGCCTCAACTATACCAAAATCATTCCCGTGCAGCCCAAGCGAAACCGGCATCCGGGCAAGACTTCTGTCTTTACGTGCATCTTCACAACAATTATCTGTGCATCCAAACTGAGGTCGACCTGCATCCTGTGCATTGCCTAGCAGTGTTATTTTGTTGTACATCTTTGAAGTTCTTTCCTTAACCATTCACGGGGAAGTGCGCGCCCCAGACCTTCTTCTGTACGCTCAGGGTGCCACTGGACAGCAAACCATGGCAATGATTTGTGTTTTACAGCCTCAATCATCCCGTCCGAACTCTTGGAAAGAACTTCGAGATCTCTTCCTAATTCCCTAACACCTTGATGGTGATGACTTGTAACCTCAAAATCGGAACCTGCCATCTCTATCCAGTGTGCAATGTCACCTACCGGGGGTTCTCCGCCATCACCATCCCTATGAATACCACCATCAAAACCACCCTGGCCTACATCTGGCCACAAGGTTCCTCCCAGAAATACATTCATGACTTGCATTCCGCGGCAAATTCCCAAGACTGGCATTTTGCGTTCATATGCTCTTTCAAGAAGCTGCCTTTCCAATTCATCCCGTTCTTCCTTGACGCCTCCAATTGGCAAGTTATCGGTTTGATCCCCGTATGCTCCACTCTTGATTCCCATATCTCCTCCTCCAGACAAAACTAGAACATCATAATTGTCTAAATCTTCAGGCGATGTTATTCTCTGAGGAGTGCCATCCGCTTCCGTGATAAACTTTGCATAACGTTCAAAATATCTCTCTTCAGACAGTGTCAACGCCGTTGATTTCATCCTATTAATACAGAATAAGACATCCTACTTTAGCCTCACGCTAAGATGATAAATGCAAGCATTCATAACCCATCTATCAAAGATGAATAAATGGACGAACTTGTCATATGCAAATGTAGCAACGACATCTCCTAAAGCACATTTGATAGCTTCTGAATGGGCTGAATCTTTAGCACGTGGAGGGGCTGCTGAATTCGATGCAGACGCTGAAAAGGAGGGAATGATGCCTCTTCGGAAAGCTGCGGCAACACTTTTGGGATGCGCAAGTTCAGATGTGTGTGTAGGCTCAAGCGCAAGCGAACTGCTAGGCTCATTAGCATGGGCAATAGCACCAAAAAAAGGTAATATTGTTTCTACAAGAGCATCTTTTCCATCTACAGTATACCCTTGGCAAAGAGTCGCAGATGAATTCGGTTCAGAAATAAGGCTCGCACCTTATGACGAAAATTATTATACCAATCCGGATGATATTCTAAGTTTAATCGATAATGATACCAAAATAGTAACTCTCTCGCATGTAGAATATGCATGTGGTCAACGTTATAATCTGAAAACTTTTGCTAAGGCAGCTCATGATGTCGGAGCATTATTGATTATCGATGCTACACAATCAATGGGCATGGTTCCAATAGATGCACAAGAATCTGGTGCAGACGCTATTGTATCCTCGGGATACAAGTGGCTCAGAGGAACTTATGGGGCAGCTGTTGGCTATATTTCCCCAACTATTCAATCACTTTCCCCTGGATTGCTTGGTTTTCGCAGTCACAAAGATATTTGGGATATGAAAGCTGATCGCCTGGAATTTCCAAATGATGCCAGCCGTTTTGAGTTCACTACTATCCATTTCGGTGCCGTACTAGGGCTCGCATCATCAATTGAGGAAATAACAAACATTGGAATTCAGAAAGTCTGGGAACATGATATCAAATTGACAAATATGTTGATTGAAGGTGCCTTGGAAAGTGGTCTCGAGATAGCCTCACCTACTAATGATGATGAACGCAGTGCAATAGTTAGTCTCAAGATTCCTACAGGATTTGATACTGGTGAAGTAGTAAAACAATTACAGGATGAATATGGAATTCTGGTTACAAATCGTTCTGGTTTTCTTCGCGTTTCTCCTCATATTGATAACACTCCAGAACAAATCACTTTTTTCCTTGAATCTCTGCGTACAATCCTGAATATTTAGAACAAGTAAGGGAAAATAAGAATTCCAGCCACGGTAAACATTATTCCGGCAATGAATAAATCAATAATTTTCCACGATTCAGGATTATTCAATATTGGTGATAGGCGTTTAGCCCCATATCCCAATGAAAAGAAAAATACGAAAGATGCGGTAGCTGCACCTATTCCAAACATCAGTTTCTCGTCGCCAACATAGCTACTGGATGCACCGCCAATGAGTAGCAAAGTGTCCACGTACACATGCGGATTGAGATAAGTGAATGCCAGACCTGCCAAGATTGTCGGCCATAGGTCCTGAGATTCACCTTCACCGACTTCCATTCCCTTGGGATCCAATGCTGATCTAATTCTCAAACATCCATAGAATATCAGAAACAGTGCTGCACCTACTGACATCCAGATTGCCAATTCCTCTATTTCCGAGATAAATAATCCAACACCCAAAACCCCTGCAGCAATTAACAAAGCATCGGAGATGGAACATATCAAACAAGCTGCAAAAACGTGTGATCGCAGTAATCCTTGCCTCAGCACGAAAACATTCTGTGGACCAAGAGCTAGAATTAGTGAAATACTAATAAGAAAACCAGAAATAAAGGCTAATTCCAAGATATTTAGTCTGATTCCTCAGACTCATCATAATCCATAGGCACCCATTTTTCCTGTCCGGTTTTGGGGTCTTTAATCATCTTGACAGCCTTGCCCTTGATGAAAGCCTTGAAATCTACCATATTGTTGCATTGAAAGCGGTATATTAGCTTTAATGGTAAACTAAAAAAGGTACACGAGATAGCCCCCTATGGAACTGCAAAATATCCCTGAAAATGCAGAGATATACGATGAGACCGAAGAATACATTATCATCGATAACCTACAGATGATGCCCATGATAGTCTGGAAGGAGAAGAACGTCACCAGAGACCTGAAAGTCAGTAGGACAATGAAAAAGGCAATCCAGAGTGTTGGTGAGAAGAAATACGGCCGTGGTAACTTCTTCATAGATCGGTTCCAAGAAGGCGATGAGAAATATCTGACCTGGTATTGCAGACCTAATATGAATCCTGAACTGATAAAAGAAAGATCAAAGAATGGCGATTAGATAACAAATTCTCTAATTAAGACCCTTCCGCTATGATTGGAGTGCTTGTAAACCTTGAAGGAATCGATGGTTGTGGGAAATCAACACAGTCCAAACTATTACTGGAGAAACTGGAGGGAGAAGGTGAGAAGGTCATAATCCTGAAAGAGCCCACCAAAAGGCCACATGGGCAGAAATTATGGGACATGCTGCATGGAAAGAGAAAAGCGACCAACGAAGAAATATTGGAACTTTTTGTTCTAGACCGGAAACAGCATGTAGAGGAGAAAATACAGCCCGCTCTAGATAGTGGGGCCGTGGTCCTGATGGACCGCTATTACTATTCATCAATGGCCTACCAAGTAGCCGGAGGGATAGATGTCGAAGAGATTCGTGAAAAGCATGAGTTCGCTCCAAAACCGGATGTTGTTCTGATCTTCGACCTACCAGTATCTGTTGCTTTGGAAAGAGTAAAGGGGCATAGCGATGCTGATGAATTCGAGAAGGAAGAACATCTGGAAAAGGTCAGGGAGGCTTATCTTAATCTCGAGAATGACCCACTGGTCAGAATTGTTGACGCTACAGGAACACCCGAGGAGATCTTCAGAAACGTCTGGAAATTGGTGTCCGAGGTAAGGAATGACTGATTTCCTCTTCTATGCCAAACTAGTGTTGTTGGTTGTGTTATTGTACGATGTTGGCATACTTTTCAGAAAACCCGAAGAGGGAAGTAAAGTTGCCAAACTTGATTTCTGGACGGAGATGCAACGCAAGGGAATCAATGCCATCCTGATTCCAAGCACAATGGTGTTCATTATCTGTCTAGATATCGTTCAACAAGTTGATATCTATCTTTCAACCTCACTTTTTGTTCTGAGTCTGGCCTACCTCGGATATCCTCGTCCTTTTGCCTTCGGAAAGAATGGGATTTTACTGGATGGGAAAATTATTGCTACGGATAGAATCCTAAAGGCCAAGAAAACGGAAAGGGGCGGCAAGATCTCGATTGAATGGTACGGCTGGTTGATGGAGAAAGAACTACCGGCTTCTGATGTTACGGATTCAATCTTGGAAGAATTTAGCGACTAAGAAAAAACACCGAGAACACATTGGAATACGCTGTACATCCCTGAAATTGGGCTGATATCCCCTTTATTCTTCAGCCTGTTTCCAGCAATCATATCCAGTTCCCTCAGAACATCAAGCGTCTTTGGCGTATCCAGATCGTCACTCAAGGCATGCTCGAATTTGGTGACCAAGGGTGCAGTTTCCTCATCCTCTCTTGGATCTGTCGGTTCCACAACCATACAATCCACAGCATTGATGCCCAAACGTTCACCTTCCTGACACGCTTCAAGCAATCCCTCTGGTGAATAGGGAGTGAAATCACGATAATGAAAACCCAACAAGTAGAACCTGAGGGCTGGCGGTGGACAATCCTTGAAGACTTCCTCCAGAGTGATTCTTTCTCCCCGTGATTTTGATAATTTACCTTCAGAATCCTCCATCAGTCCATTATGCATCCAGAAATCACAAAAACTTCCTAATCCTATCTTCTCAGCAAGGATGATCTCGGATTCATGGTGCGGATAGATCAGGTCTATACCTCCCCAGTGAATGTCTATCGGCAAATTCAGTTCGGATGAGGACATCAGTGTACATTCCAGATGCCAGCCCGGCCGACCTGGAGGTAGACCCTCAAATTCCCAGATTTTACCTCCTTCCATAGGAGGGCCCCAGAGCAACGTGTCGTGGGGGCTTTCTTTAGGTCCGGAATCAACTTCTGATGTGCCTTGAGTCAGAGATTCCTCGAGATTAACGCCCAATAATTTGCCATGCTCCTCCTGCTTGATACGCAAGAAAATTCCCTGATCTGTCTGGTAGGCTTCCCCTTTCTCCAACAATTTCCGAGATTCAGCAGCTATTTGCTCAACAAAATCCGAGGCCCTTGTGTATTTTGTGGCTGGAGTGTTCGAAAGTAGCTTCATTTTACCTAGAAATTCTTTCTCGTATTGAAGAGAGAATTCCAGTTCATCCATACTGGACTTTGCGGCTCCGATTGCAGTTTCGTCAGATACATCCGTAAAATTCTGGATGTGATTTACCTCATATCCCTTGTATCCTAACCATCTTTTCAGGATATCGAACGAGACGTAGGATTTGGCATGGCCCAGATGAGTATCTGAATAAACCGTGGGACCGCAGATATACAATCCCAATTTCTTGGAATCAGGGGCAAAATCCTCCTTTTGCCCAGATGCGGTATTGAATAGCTTCAACCTTTGTCTCCCCCGCCTCTGGCACAGATATTGGCCTCATCTGGCCAATCCTCACCGTAGAACATTGACATGCAGTAACTATGGGCACTGTAACCCACGGAATCCAACAAACTGGTGACCCTGAAATTTGGTGCTGGCACAAAGATTTCTACAGTTGAATTGTCTGGAATAGCCTGAACTGAGGCCTGCAACAGACCTTGCCAATTCTTACACCCAGATTCCACTATCCAAGGACCAATCTCATACCAGGAATCCTCACCTTTGGCCATGATAAAACCCTTGACCGAGCCATCCTCTCCTAATGCAACAAAGGAACATTGTGGAAGATAATCATTTATCTCTTTCAGGAATTGAGAACGATCTCCGACAAACTGGCGTAGATCCATCGCTAATATCTCATCCCAGTATCCTTTTGCAGGGACAATATTGGTCTCCGAATCGATATCAAAAGGCTGAAAGGATTTCATATTTGCATCAAGCCGGAACTGAGTGGACATTCCCTCTGCAAGAAAACCCAGATCCTTGTAGAATGAAGTAACTTCCATCATAGAATGGACTCTGACAGATTTACAGGATTCAAGCCTTGTCATGGCCTCCTTGATTAGCTCCTGACCAACACCCTTTCCTCTACTTTCTTTCGAGACAACAACGTTCCCTATCATTCCTAGAACACCATAATCAAATGCAGTAGTAATTCCTGCAAGATTGTCTCCATCCACAGCTACTAATGGAATACTTATTCTGAAAAGACGATTCCAATCCTCCTTCGAATTGCCCCAGTCCTCAACATCAGTAAGAGACTTAGCAAAGTCAAGTTCGGATTTATTCATGTCCCTGACCTTAATCATCTGAAAGGCCCTCGTCACAATCCTGTTGCCCAAATGTCAGGAATTTCTTCTCCTCTCTCTGAAGCTTGAGCCTGCAACTTCCATAACCAAAATCCTCGCCACCATACCAATGTGGACAATCCTTGCACTTGAGCATTAATCGTTATCAATGACCAAGATTAATGAAGATATGCATTAGATGAAATCTTATAATAATGTGGCTCTCATGCTAAAAGCATGAATCGACTCTCACCGGTTGCTTTGGCGGTTATGCTGACCTTGACTACCATGAGTACAGGATCCATTGAATTCGAGGACATTCAGAAGACAAGAGACTCCTCTAATGGATTTGCAGTAGACGGTAATGATACTCTAAATCGAACCAATACTTTCCCTTTTGATGTTCTTTTCAATGACTACCATGAATACTATGAGGTCGTTTCGGAATTGCAGAAATTTGCGAACGAGCATCCAGATATTGTTGAGTTTTACACATTAACTGACATAATTCCTGCAGGTAAAACTTGGCAAGGAAATGAGATTGTTGGTATTAAAATATCAGATAATGTAGCTAACGAACCTGATTTCTATGATGATCCCGATGAAGAGACCTTCTTCATAGTTGGGAATCATCACGCAAGGGAATGGATGACCGTGGTAACTCCCTTGTATTTCGTTTATTTCCTGACTCACTTCTATGGTATGGGCCCCACTGACAATGACGGTGATGGATTAATCAACGAAGACATGATTGACGGAGTGGACAATGATGGAGATGGAGAACAAGGTGGGCGTGTTGATGAACAAGGCAGAGCCTTATTTGATGGAATTGACAATGACGGTGATGGAATTATAGATGAAGGAATCGATGAAGACCCAAGCGAGGCTCGAGTAACGCACTTAGTTAACAACAGAGAAACTTGGATTATACCCATACTAAATCCTGATGGATACATATTTGATAGAGAAGACCCTGATAGGTTTTGGCGTAAAAACTTGCGTGATAATTCAGATAATGACAGATATGAAGAGGGATGTGACGGAGTAGATCTTAATCGAAACTATCCCTTTGAATGGGGACATAATACTCAACTGTTAGCAATAATTGGTGATGATGGGGAACCCGAACTTACCGTTGATGATGACAATCCTTGCTCTGATGTTTATCACGGACCTCGTGACCAAAACGATGATGATGGCGACTGTGGAATAAATTGTGATGTCCCATTTGGAGAATTTGGAGAACAAAATACACAGACAGGGGTGGATGAAGATCCTCCTGATGTTAATAGATATGATGACGATAATGATGGTAAACTTGGAGAGGATAAAGAAGGTGGTTTTTCAGAACCTGAGACTCAAGTGATAGAGTATCTGACTTGGAGATTAGATATATATGAGGATTATCCGCAAGACAAATATTTAGAAGATTACCAAAATGGAATTGTTAGAAGTAATTGGCCAGAAATGTTTGTCGAACTGGACAATGGAGACTATATCCGGAATTATAGAACTGAAGCACATGACATGAAACACAATATTATGAATTCGGTATCATACCATTCATGCTCGAATCTCTACATTTGGCCGTGGGGATTCAAGGATCAAGACCCTCCACATGAGCTCTACATGGAAAACCAAGTCAAACCCCTTATGAATTTGACTGGATATGGTAACTGGAAGGATCAAGGAGGATACAAAGTATCTGGCGACATCAATGATTACCAATATGGAATGCAAGGTTCATTTTCATACACAGTTGAATTGAACAGTTGTGGCAGCCAAGGTGGCCTTGAGGGTGGATTCCATGCTGATACTTTGCTCATTAAACCAACTGTGAGAATGCATCTTTTGACAAATATGCACTTCCTAGATAAATCACCTGAGGCACGAATTGGACAAATGTTCCCAGATTATGGAGACCTCGAAGGTGATGGTATTAGCTCACCAGAAGAAACAATGATGCCCAAATTAAGCATAGTGTCATCGAAAGGAGAAGCTGTCGGATTCCAGTCAGATACGGATGTTGATTTTGGAGACTACTATACAAAAGACGACCTACCTGTAAGAGTCAAGGTTGAAGATGCACAATTCATGTTGCAGGATTCACTAATATTGAATTATAGAACAGATGAAATGGCTGAAGGGGTATGGAAGGAAATACCCATGTCCTGTATCAAGGATTGTGACGCTAAGGATTACTCAGGCTATACTGCTGAGTTCACAATACCAAGAAGAGATTCTGTATTCAGGGCATACATACCAGAAATTGAAGACTCAACAAACGTTCAATTCTATGCTGTGGCACAGGATTCAAGACTTGCAAACGAATTCGGTGGCGGATTCATAGTAACTGGCTACGGAGCTGCAGAACCAATTGAAATCTTTGTTGATGACATTATTGGATTTGGTAATCCAATACTTGACTTTCTGGGTGTTGCAATAATGATGGGAATAATGTATGGTGTTGTCTGGGGAGGACTATACAAGACCGTAGGAATTGCAACCGAAGCTGAAAGAAGAAAAAACGAAGGTGACGTGTCACCTAAACCCAGGCGAATAAAAAAATCTGCTAAAGGAAGCTAATAGTGACTGATGAAAAACCACCTGAGCAATTCTCCTCTAGGTTAGGATTAATTCTAACCACAGTCGGCGCTGCCGTGGGTACTGGAAATATCTGGAGATTCCCTCGAGAAGCTGCTGCAAACGGAGGTGGATCCTTTATGATTGGATGGCTTATTTTCCTATTTGCATGGTCAATTCCATTGTTAATGGCAGAATTTGCTATTGGTAAAAAAACCAGACTTGGAACCGTTGGGGCTATGAGAGATATGGCTGGCCGAAATTTTACGTGGCTTGGAATCTGGATGATGTGGGTCGGAACGGCCGTAGGATTCTACTATGCTGTAGTAATGGGCTGGACAATCAGATACTTCTGGATTGCACTCTCTGGAGAAATGAGTGATGCAACCGATACTGCCCAGACACAAGCCTTGTGGGACAATTTCATAAGCTCCCCAGCTGAAGTTGTATTCTTCCAATTGATAGCAGTAAGTGTCTCTGCTTTCATCGTCTACAATGGAATAAGTGGAATAGAAAAAGCAAATACGATACTGATTCCATGTTTAGTAGCATTTCTGGTTGTTGCCATGATCTATCCCTTTATCCTTAACCCATCCGGCGCTATGATGGGATTGAGATTCTTGTTCATTCCACAGTGGGAATACCTGTTCAAAGGAGAAACGTGGATTAGGGCTCTGGTGCAATCTGCTTGGTCGACGTCAGCTGGCTTTGGAATGGCTATCACATACGCTGTTGCAATGAGAAAGAAAGAGGACATTGGATTGAATGCATTTCTGACCGGACTTGGTAACAACTCGGTTTCATTAATCGCAGGTGTCGCGGTTTTAGGAACCGTCTTTGCGCTTTCTGACACTACAGCTGAGGGGTTGGCTGCAGTGGAATCTGGATCATCTGGATTGACTTTTATTCATTTAACCGCACTTTTCGCATCGATGGGGACTGCAGGATGGATCATAGGCAGTATATTCTTCCTTGCGATGTCCTTTGCGGCCTTGACTTCAATGGTTTCAACCTTGCAAGGATGTGTCGTAAATTTTGTTGACATGGGGTGGGAAAGAAAAGAGGCTGTACGCTACATCGCTGTTGCCGTGGCATTGGCTGGTATTCCATCAGCATTGAGCCTAGAATTCCTGGACAACCAGGATTTTGTCTGGGGTACTGGATTGATTGTCTCGGGACTGATGATTGCTGTGGTTGTAATGCGATTCGGTGTGAGTGATTTCAGAAAGAACCTAATTAACACTCAATATGCTGATATCCAAATTGGAGTTTGGTGGGAGTACATCATCAAATACGTTTTCCCTCTTGAATTTATTGCAGTCTTCGGATTCTTTATCTACGAAAAATTACAAAACCAGAGCCATTCTCCGATAGAAGGGATGGGACTGGGATTATTCACGATAATAACAATGATTGTGCAATGGGCTATAGTTCTTGTTATCTTCATCCTTGTTCTGAACAGTCGGGTAGCTGATGCTGTAAAGAAAGGTCCTGTGTCTGACGGTAACTTCGATGATGATGTAGAATGGGCTGAAGAGGTCTAACTCAAGAGTTGAGCTTTGGCTACAGTAAACTCATCATCACTCAGCATACCTTTATCCTTTAGTTCACCAAGCTTTTGTAACTTATTGATTAATATCTCGCGCTCATCCTGAACAGCTGCAAGATCCTTACTCTCATCACGACGATCCAATCGCTTCTGAAGACGCGAACCGCACTTCCCACAGATTCGGAAAGTGGATGGTGCTCTAACACCACAATTACCACATATTATGTGGAAATCTCCATGCATTACTTCTCGATGTTGATAGAGTGGTGAATCTTTATCCTCACCAGGTGGAATTTCACTCTCAAAAATGTTGGCTGCCTCATAATCATTAGGGAACCAATCTCTCCTTACTGCAGTAAATGTGTCACCCTCAATAGAATGATAATAAAGGTCCAGACGGCTGATGGTCTTGTCTATGGCATCAGATCTCAACTCGATAATAACTACTTTATCCTCTCCAGGATTCAGACTTTCAACTATTGTCTGTCCTCGCGCTTTCAAATTATCGAATGAAAGGGTTATCGTACTTGCTGTACCATTTCCTGTGTTGCTTAATGTGATCTCCACAGAATTCCATTCACCCGGAGCAAAAGGAGTCTCTTGTAATGCAGAAAATTCAAGGAATGGGAGTGTGATAAGGTTCGAACTAGACTCTTCAATAGTTTGGTCTGCCATCTTCTTGGCTGCCAGAACCTCATCAAGTAATTTTTCAGCATTGATGTTCGGTTTCTTTCGACCTCGGCGTTTTACCCTTCTAACTTTCTTCTTCGCACCGAAATTCGTAAAGGACACCTTATCGGCCATGCTCTGCTACAGAAGAATAGGGTAATTTATACTTGACTAGGACCCAATCTACTTTTCGTCATCAATCTCTTCATAATCAACATCGACCACGTTATCATCATCAACCTCTGAATCTGGGCCTTCAGCCTGGTTCTTGGCCTGTTCTTCAGCAGCTTGCTGATATGCCATCTGGCCTATTTCCTGAGATGCCTGCTGGAAGTCCTCCAGTGCCTTCTTCAGACCCTCCAAATCGTCTTCTTTCATAGCTGCCTCTAACTTTTCCTTGGACTCCTCGACCTTAGCCTTGGTATCATCATCGACTTTGTCATCGAGATCCTTGATGGCCTTGTCTGTAGCATAGATGAAGGACTCTGCCTGGTTACGAGTCTCGACCATTTCTCTAATCTCTTTATCTTCCTCAGCATGCTTCTCGGCCTCCTTGACCTTCTGTTCAATCTCATCATCACTCAGATTTGACTTGGAGGTGATCTCTATCTTCTGTTCGTTATTGGTTCCAAGGTCCTTGGCAGTGACATTGATTACTCCATTCGTGTCAATATCAAAGGACACTTCAATCTGTGGAATACCGCGGGGTGATGGTGGTATACCTACAAGCTGGAAGCGACCTAGAGTATCATTGTCTGCGGCCATGGTCCTCTCACCCTGCAGAACGTGAATCTCGACAGCGGGTTGATTGTCTGCGGCTGTAGAGAATATTTTGGACTTGTTAGTTGGTATCGTGGTGTTACGGTCTATCAAAGGAGTCAGGACTGAACCTTCGGTCTCAATACCCAAAGTCAAAGGAGTAACATCCAGAAGAACAACGTCCTTGATATCTCCTGCCAAGACGCCTGCCTGGATAGCTGCACCCATGGCAACACATTGCATAGGGTCTACACCTCTCTCAGCTTTACGTCCTACAAATTTCTCAAACGCCTTCTGGACGGTCGGCATTCGGGTCGGACCTCCAACAAGAATTACTTTGTCAACATCACCTGGCTTGACTTTAGCATCCTTGAAAGCCTTCTTAATTGGTTTCTCACAACGATTGACAACTGGACCAACAACCTCTTCCAGCTTAGCTCTCGTGAGATCAAGCTCCAAATGCTTCGGGCCGCTAGAATCTGACCAGATATATGGTAAGTTGATTGTGGCTTTCAGAGTATTACTCAATTCAATCTTTGCTTTTTCCGCTGCATCACGAAGACGCTGTTTAGATGCAGGGTCATCACGTAAATCTATTCCATTGTCTGATTTGAAAATGTCTGCTAGGTAGTCAATCATTGCTTCGTCCATATCAGTTCCACCAAGCTCGTTGTCACCTGAAGTGGATACAACATCGAATACACCGTTGTCCATCTCCATAATTGTGACATCGAAAGTCCCACCGCCCAAGTCCAAGACTGCAACAGTGTACTCCCCTTCCTTGTCAAGACCATAGGCCAATGCTGCTGCAGTGGGCTCGTTTATGATTCTCTCGACCTTCAAACCGGCTATTTTTCCAGCATCTATGGTCGCCTGTCTCTGATTATCATTGAAATAAGCTGGAACTGTAATCACTGCCTTTTCAATGTCAACACCCAGATGTGCTTCTGCATCTGCCCGTATCTTCTGCAGTATCATTGCAGATATTTCTTCCGGAGAATATTTTTTCTTCTTTATGGTAACCTTGTGCTTGGTTCCCATTTTCCTCTTGATATTCATTATTGTGTTCTCTGGATTCAATACCGCCTGTCTTTTGGCAGGATCTCCAACAATTCTCTCGCCATCCTTAGTAAATGCAACAACTGATGGAAACATCTTACCACCGAATGTCGAACCTTCTGCGGAAGGTATAATCACAGGTCTACCTCCCTCAAGATATGCTGCCTCAGAATTGGTTGTACCCAAATCTATTCCTATTATCACTTCTTTTGCCATTTTACTCACCTTCTACTACTATTTTCTCACCTTCTTCTTCAAAACCTTTTGATACTACAACCTTAGCTGGCCGTAGTAATTCACCCTCTAAAGTATATCCTGACTGAATAACCTCAACTATAGTATTGGGCTCTACACCCTCTTTCTCAACTGTTGTTAAGGCCTCATGCAATCTAAAATCAAATTGTTCACCTTGGGGATCGAAACGTTCTATGTTGAATGAATCCATCAATGCGGACATCAATTTGTGTATTCCTTTGATTCCCTCCAAGGAACTTTCTAGGTCTGGGTGATCAACCTCAACCGCCTTTTCGGCAGTATCTACAATCTCAAGGAAATTGGAAAGTATCTCTCCCCTCAACCTGAGATTTTGTTGTTCCCTATCTCGATCAATGCGCTTCCGGAAATTATCAAAATCTGCCACGACCCTCAAAAATTTCTCATTATAGTCTTCAACTTCAGATTTCAATTTCTGTATTTCCTCTTCGGGAGTCAAAACTGTAGGCTCTTTTTCCTCGACAGTTTCTATCTTTTTCTCGTCTTTACTACTCTTGGATTTCATCGGTTATGAACCTGAGGTTGTTAACCACTGCTTTCAAAGAAAAAAGACACTATATAAAATTTCTTAATTACTTGAGTCCAAACTTCTCTCGAATCTCAGAGACCCGCTTGCGATATGCTTTAGGTAAATGATATCTGGCAATTTGCTCAACTTCGGTCCAGTTTCTCTGAAAATCTTTCTTGGAATTGGTTGTTACTATCTCCTCGAAACGATCCATGTAATGCCTAGTTAGCCAAAGATGATATGCTGAGAAGGCAAGGATTATCAATCCAAAAATCAAGATCCAGATGTCGTACGCTCCCATAAAATCCAAGATAGTGGTTGGTGACAATGAGGAATCCTCATACCATCGACCCATTGTTCCAATGAATACCATAAATGAACTTAGTATCGTACCGACCGTGCTAACTGCCAACATATGCTCCTGAAGCCAGGCGTTCAACTGGTTTCTCCACTCACTAGCCATTACCCTGCGGATTAATGCTTAAGTATAAAGATTACGCAAAAAACAATAATATCTGCCATCCACATGCAAAAAGGCAATGAGTGTGGCCAAAAGAATGGATTTATTGGGAAGTGAAACTGCCTTTGCGGTTTCAGCCGAAGCGGCAACTCTGGCTGCAACTGGTAAGAAAATCTTCCCATTTCACTTAGGTGATATTAATCTTCCAACACCGGCCACTATAGTCTCTGCCGTCAAAGAGGCCATCAAAGCCGGAAAAACGGGTTACTGCCCTTCCCCGGGAATACCAGAATTAAGAGAAGCCTTGGGAAAGGATGTTGGAGATTCAAGAGGATTGAACTATGGGATTGATAACGTCTCGATACAACCCGGTGGAAAACCAAGTATCGGAAAATACATTGCATCAATGATGGAGAAAGGAGATGTCGTATTGTATCCAAATCCGGGTTATCCCATCTATGAATCACAGATTGAATTTTACGGAGGTGTGGCACATCCTTATGGATATGTGAATACCTCTGACGGACTGAGACTCGATTTTGATGCAATTGAAAGCGGAATTAAGAAAGGGGCAAAACACATTTTTTACAACAATTACAATAATCCAACAGGGGCATCTTCACCTGATGAGGAAATGCAACGTTTAGCCAATCTAGTTGTTGAAAATGATATATTTCTGATATCTGATGACGCATATTTTGATACTCTTTACGAAGGAACTCCTCAATCCATAGCAAGTTTGCCAGGAATGTATGATAGAACCTTGACCATGTACACATTCTCAAAGAAATTTGCAATGACTGGCTGGAGACTTGGCGGAGCAATCGGTCCAAAAGAGGTGATAGAACAAATCACTAGACTTAACGTCAATATGGAATCATGCACCACGCATTTCATTCAATATGCTGGTGTAGCGGGCCTGAACGCGCCCAAAGAAGAGACACAAGCAATTATTGATGAATTAAGAGGCAGACGCGATATTCTAGTAAAAATATTGAATGGGATTGATGGCGTTGAAGCGCACATACCTGAAGCTGGATTCTACGTATTTCCAAAAATAACTGGACTTATGCAGAGAATGGGATTCAATGATGTTGAGGAATTCAGGAAATCAGCTCTGAATGAAACAGGAGTAAGCTTCTGCTGTAGACACCACTTTGGTAGGCCTTTAGAAGGAGAAGCTGATTTCTATATTCGAATGGCATTCTCGGGAATTGGGAAAGATGATCTACAGGAGGGAATGGATCTTTTCAGAAACTGGATTGATTCGAATTCAAAGTAATGGCCCAGGCGATGTTTGGTGCAGGATGCTTCTGGGGCGTTGAATACAACTTTGCCAAAATTGAAGGAGTTAATGAGGCAATATCTGGTTACAGTGGGGGAAAAGTAGACAATCCTACGTACGAACAAGTTTGTACTAATACTACTGATCATGCAGAAGTAGTACTGGTTGATTTTGACCCTGATACTGTTTCTTACGAACACCTTTTAGAGGTCTTCTGGGGAAAACATGACCCTACGACTCTTAACCGACAAGGGCCAGACGCAGGAACTCAATATCGTTCAGCCATATTCTACTTTGATGATGAACAAAAAGACAAAGCTGCAAAATCTTTACAGAAGAGGCAAACTGATATCGGAAGTAGAAAGATTGTCACTGAGATAACCAAAGCCAGCGATTTCTGGCGAGCCGAGGAATATCACCAGAAATATTTTGAGAAACATGGTGGAGGGCACTGAGATTCAGTTATCCTAGACCAACATCAAGAACCATCATAACCGAAAAACCAAGCATTACTCCCATTGTTGCAACATCTCCATTACCTCCTCTATGCGCTTCCGGTACCAACTCCTCCACAACAACGAAAATCATTGCTCCAGCAGCGAATGCAAGAGCATAAGGCAAAAGCGGATCCATGTAGACAACCACTGCGGCACCTAATACTGCAGCGATGGGCTCTACCAAGGCAGACAATTGTCCCCACCAGAAGCTTTCTTTTCGAGAAAGACCTTCCCTTCTAAGTGGAAGAGAGACTGCTGCTCCTTCAGGAAAATTTTGCAGTCCTATACCTATGGCCAAGGCGATTGCAGCACCAATGCCATCCCCAGAAGCGGCGGCACCAAATGCTACTCCCACAGCTAGACCTTCTGGTATGTTATGAAGAGTTATAGCTGAAATCAGGAGCATGCTCCTGTGCCAAGTAGTCTTGATACCTTCGGTTTCCTCGGGAGGCGCTCCGGGATGAAGATGAGGGAGATATAGATCTATAAGTCGCATACAAACGCCACCAAGAAGGAATCCAAACAGGACTGGAACAATTCCACCAAGGAAAGGATTGCTTTCCTCGGAATGTTCAATAGCTGGTGCTAACAAAGACCAAAAACTAGCTGCAATCATTACTCCTGCGGCAAATCCCAGCATTCCATCAAGAATTTTTCTATCGACTTCCTTAAAAAAGAAGACTAAACCGGCCCCAGCAGCGGTCATTCCCCAAGTAAAAAGACCTGCGGCTAAGGCCTGTTGAATTGGGTGCCAACCCTCCAAAAACTCCAGCATATCATGAAGGAATAGATTGCTTATTTAGGCTTTGTGATACCCTCTGGAGGTTGGGCATTGACCATCCTGACTCCAAAATAAATCAGACCAAAACTGACTAATTGGATCCAACCCAATTCTTCATCCAATATAAACCAACTGGATAGAATCCCAAAAACAGGAACTACATTGACAAAACTGGAAGCCCGATTCGCCCCTATTACATCAACGCCAATCGCAAAGAAAACATAAGAAACGGCTGTTGAAAGTACACCCAGATAGGCTATCAGCAACCATTCCTCCTTACTCCAAACTCGGTCCCAAGGTGCTTCATTAATAACAAAAGGAATAAAGAAAATACAGCCAATCAAGGATACCCAAGCAATCAGAGATAGTGAACTAAGTTGATCCTCTCCTCTTTCGAGGACATAGCGCCTCATAGAAACGACGTAGATTGCATAAGTAAATGCACCAAACATTATCAAACTATTACCAGTAATCCGCTCCTCAAATGGAATTTGAACGTTAGGTGAAGCTAAGAATATTAGAAGAATCCCAGTAAAACTAAGACAAATACCAATTATTCCTCCTGAATTCATACGATGTGAAAGAAGCCAGATAGAGAGTATAGCGACAAAAACGGGATTGAAACCGATGACCAGTGATGCATCAGATGCAGCTGTTCTCTGCATTCCAAACATATACCCTACCTGATATAGAAAAACAGAAGTGAAAGCCATCAAGAATAGTGGTTTCCAATCCTCTTGTTTAGGTATTGTGTTTCCCTCCCTATACCACATCCATGCAAATAGAACTGGAAGGGCAAAACTATACCTCAGAAACATCACTGAAAAAGGATAATCAACCAAATCAACTGCCAGAATACGGCCAACAGGCCAGGCAACTCCCCAGAACATAGCAACCGACAACATCATCAGGTTGGTAATCACTAATTTTCTGCCACTAGGTTGTTCCATAATTGCAGCTATTAGTCTTTCTTGGTACCCAAGAAATATTCATTGATTTGGGGATCAACCAATATTTCACTAGCTGGTGCAGTATGGACTACTTTCCCATTAGAAAAGATATATCCTCTATCGGAACGGGATAATGATAATCTGGCGTTCTGCTCAACAATCAGAACTGTTATCCCCTTCGCCCTAAGTGCATCAATCCGCTCTATTATCTGTTGCTGGTAAAGGGGACTAAGAGCTGCAGTGGGCTCGTCAAGTAGAAGGAAATCGGGATCATTGATTAGAGCTCGGCTAATTGCTAACATCTGTCTTTGGCCTCCAGACAAAGAAGCTGCCACATCATTCATTCTAGGCCTCAGATCCTCGAACATATCCAGAGCCCTATCTATACGAGATTCAAGAAGTGGGGTAGGAAGACTGATTCCACCCATCTCCAGATTTTCTCTAACTGATAGGCTTGGAAAAACATTGTCTACCTGAGGAACATAGGCAATTCCACGGTTCACTAGAGAATCTGTACGCCATCCCGAAACTTCTTGCCCTTTGTGTTTTACACTACCCTTGTAATATGTAGCAATACCGAAGATAAGCTTAATGAATGTTGATTTTCCACATCCATTTGGACCTATTACTGTCACAAACTCACCCTCATCAACATAAAGATCCACGCCATTCATAATCTGAACCTTATCATATCCTCCCTCAAGTCCAGATACATCTAGGACACGGGTCATGCCGCGGCCCCCAGATAGGCCTCAATCACTTCTTTGCTATCTTTAACCTCATCAGGTGTTCCTTGCATCAACACCTTTCCCTGATCCATTACGATTATACGGTCAACTCCTCTCCTGAGAATGAAATCCATATTGTGTTCTATAACAAATATCGAAATCCCTTTCTTCGACACAATACTACGTAGATTATTGAAAATCTTTTCAGCTAATGGCCCTGCTACACCTGCAACTGGTTCATCAAGAAGCAAAAGGTCAGGTTCACCCATAAGCGCCCTTCCGATATCAACCAGCTTACTCTGACCTCCAGACAACTCACTGGTAAGATTGTGGGCCATATGGCTAATCTCTAATTCAGCAAGTGTATCATAGGCTTTGACAAGCCTTTCTCTCTCTTCATCCCTAAAGAAATAGGACATTATGGCCGTTAAAGGATTGTCTCCAAACTGATTTCGGGGTGGTATCAATAGGTTCTCAATAGTCGTCATTTCTCTCCAGAGACGGGTATGCTGAAACGTACGCGTCAAACCTAACTTCTGAATCTCATCTGGTCTTAGAACTGTGGCATTTTTCTCAAATACCTCAACTTCTCCTTTACTGGGTTCGAGAAGACCCGAAATACAATTGAACGTTGTTGTTTTTCCGCAACCATTAGGACCTATCAATCCAACAAACTCCCCTTTACCAACCTCAAAAGATACATTGTCAATTGCACGTAAACCTCCAAAATCCTTGGTTAAATCAGTAACTTTGAGGACTGAAGACACTATTTTCGCCTCCCTTTGAAATCGACTTTCTCGGCATTATCCTGAGAAGAAGAATGCGAACTAGGGTTTTCTGGTCTTTTAGGAACCTCGGGCAACAATCCTTTCTCGGAAAGCATTAAACTAACCAAAATTACAAGCCCAATCATTACCAATTTAAGATAAACCAAATTCATCCTTAGATCATCTGGATTACCTAATGTCTCAGTTATAGATAAATCACTGGTCACGCTCCCAATCACATCCAAAATAAGCCAAGCAAAGAATTCATCAATTCCTGCAACACTATCATGAAATTGATTGTCTATATCTCCTCTAGCAAGAGGCAGCAAATTGAATAGAAATTCTGTCAAGACTATGATAAATGCACCTATGACCATCCCTCTATTATTGGCCCGTCCACCGACAATAAAAGCGGCCCAGATAAGGAATGTGGATTTGACGGGGCTAATAAAATCGTCCAATACACTCATATTTAACCAAGCCCAGAGGCCTCCGCCAAAACCTGCAATGGCACCACCTACCGCCAGACTCATTGCCTTATGCTGGAATACATTGTGACCATGATGCATAGTGACATCTTCGTCCTCTCTTATAGCGCGCAGAATCCGTCCCCAGGGAGAATTTAACATCCTTTCAGCTAGAGTCCAGACCAAGAAAAACGATAGCAAGGCTATTGCAGCAAGCAATACTGTGTAAGGAGCTGCCTCTGTCTGATGGGGATCAAGATGGACTAAATTGAGCCACTCACCAACGGAGTCGTCCATTGTTGATACCCACCAGTGTTCCAGCGGTAAGTCATACAATTGGATTCCTATTGCAGTTGTTCCTGTACCAGCTCTAAGAAGTGGTTCGGCCCTCATAGAAATTCTTACAATCTCACCTAAAGAGATTGTCACAATTGCAAAATAATCCATACGGAGACGTGCTGTTGGATAAGCAAGAAGCCAACCTGCAATACCAGAAACAATAACAGCTGCAAGGATTCCTGAGGTAAAGTCACCATTGAAAATTCCAAAGATAGGTGACCATCCCTGACCTCCAGGTCTATCTTCTGGAACTGTCAGAATACCCATAGTTATAGCTCCAATTCCAGCAAAGAAAATGACTCCGAAATTTGTCATTCCCGTTATTCCAGTATGTAGGTTCAAGGAGAAGGCCAGAATTGAAAAGGCACAAACCAAAACAATTATTCTTGATATCTGCATTGATTTTGTAAAATTGGTTACACTCGGCAACCACCAAGCAACGTATATCAGTAGCACTAGGAAAAAAGCAAATGTAACCCATGAACCACGTTCACTAGAACGTCCATATTGTGCCTTAGAAGGAGGCATTATTGCATTCCAGAGAACACTTTGCAAACGTCCAGCCTTCTCTGAAACAAAATCTGTAAACGGATTGATCGAATATAAAATGAAGAAAAAACCAAGCATCTTGATCTGACCAAAAGGAACGTAAAGAAACAATATAATACCAAAAAGAAAGACATATGGATTTATGTTCGTTAAAACGCCTTCTTTGAGATTACTGAAAGATTCATTATGGTCAATTTCATCCAGCACACGGGATGGAATACTAAATATGAAAAGACGTACATCATTAAAACTCAATATCAAAAAGAGATAAGCAATCTCTTTCACATACATTTTGGACTCTGTATCCCTCACCAAACCCGGCTCTATCATATCCTCAAAGTACAGTAATAATCCTCCTATCAAAACGAATACTAGATTAAGCCGATGATCTATCTCTGCTTTCGATTTAATAACTGTAAAGAGCGTAGCGGCAACTCCCAGAAGAAGGAATACCAGATACACTAAATCGATTATGTAATAAATAACACCAGAACCTGAAGTTACCACATCCAAGTAATAGACAAAATAAGTGAACAATATACACCCATAAAGAGTACCCCATTTCTGTATCTCAGGAAGTGCCTTCAATTTCGTACCAAGGTCGTTGAATAAACTCATTAATTTAGATCTTGACAAAAATAACGTGATTACCACTAGAACAAGGCCGAATATTTGTAAAAGCAAAAATATTACATCTATGAGGTAATAAATAGTTCCACTACCTGCAACAAGATAATCTGCCCCATATGAAACAAAACTCACTAGGAATCCTGAAACTAAGAGTTGCATCCGTTGTCTATATTTTCCTTCCTTCTCTTCTAAGGACAACGCCCTTGCGGGGGCGATGATTTTGTTGAGTTCGGGAATAAGTGAAACAGTTGATGAATACAGCGTAATTATACCCACTAGACTCAACAAGAAGAATACATAATCGACAAGAAGATAAGCTATACCTATACCAGACGTAAGACCATCAAGTATACTAACAACCGTGATTTGAAATAAAGCTGCTACGAAGATTGACAATTTCTGTGACGAACTAAATCTACGAAGTTGATCACCTACATATGGTAATTCAGGTAGGGACGGTAGTGTATTCGAAGATCCAACCTTAATGTGACTCAAAAGGTAGAACCAGAAAATTATTATACCCCATAAAATTAGTCCAAACACAAAAGTGGATTTCCATATACATATTATTAGCAATGTGAAGAGAGAGACATTCCTAAGACTGAAAATCGAACCTTGCCTATTTCGTGCTCGTTCAATCTGCCAGTTCTCCAATGCGTCTCCAAGACCCTTTGGCATAATCATCAATACAGCTATCAAGAACATGTAGGGCATTGCCTCTCCAAAAGCTGCATAAGATGGACGATCCAATACACTACCCGTACCAATCAGTATAGGTTCAGAAATAGAGCGGACCAAACCAACAATAATTGCTGCAATCAAAACTCCTCTGACAGAACCAAGAGTACCAAGTACAATAACTGAAAATGCTGGTAGAAGTATGCTAAGACCTACCTCTGGATTTACACGCACATACATTCCAAATAGTACACCGCCGAATCCAGATATTCCTGCAGCTAGGAATGCACAAGTCATATGCACGCGTTCGACATTAATTCCAGAAGAAGCTGCAAGATCAGGATTGTCTGCTACTGCGCGCATCTGACGACCTAGACGGGTCATATTGAGCACAATTAGTAACAAAACTACAGACGCAAAGACTCCAATAATCAGTGCAGCTTTGGTGTATTGTAAGTAATATGTTGATTCTTGAATCTCATAAAAAGGCAAATACTCAGTAACATTACATATTTCAGACTCGACATCCCAGCTGGATGAAAAATTATCTGGTTTCCCCTCCTCTATACAAGCTGTCTTATCCATATCATCATGACTTTTTTCAACCGTTCTCTCACCAAAACGGAACCTAGCAGTCTGACTCAAACTACTGGGCCACCACCATTTGTCCCCTGGAAATTCATGTCTGGATGTGGACAAACGCCAATCTATGTCTGGAACAAACAAATACTGACTTGCCCCATACCTAAGGTATAAAATCCCACGAAGAATCATAGCAACACCCAAAGATGCGATCATCATCGCCTGGGGAAGAGCACGATTCTTTCGAAATCGGCTATAGATCAGACGATCGATTAAAACACCCAGAAGACCTGTCAAAACAAATCCCGTTACGCATGCCCAGAATAGAAGGTCCCAAGTCAAAACCTCGTCTTTGGAAACATCTATATTCAGAACCTGCTTGTCATTTACTAATGTATAGAAAAAGGGACTCCACATCATAGTAAAGCCCACATAGGCTCCGAACAACATAATTTCAGCCTGTGCAAAATTACCAAAACGCTGAACCTTGTATGTCAAAGTCAGACCTGCAGCTATGGCCAAATATGCTGCCCCCCAGTAAAAACCACTAAAAAGTGTGGATGCCAAATTAAATGTGGTCGATGCGGTGCTTCCTTGTCCAACAAATAATTGTTCCAGACAGAATGCAAAAATAAGTAAAATTAATATCGGAGACGAAACGAAAGCAATTGTTCTGAACCAGCCTTGTAAGTTGTTCAACAACCAGTGAAGAATATACATACTGGAGAGGACATACTCAAAGAATTGAAGAATCCAAAGTGGATCACCATGGATTAACAGCGAGAATATGCCTGAATCATAACGAAGCCCAAAGGAGGCATCAAAAAATGCAAGAAAAGCAAATTTCAATCCTACAGGGATGGAATCCCAGCTATCTCTAGTTAATGCTAATCTACTCAAAGCTACCTCTGAACGATAGTGTACCAGCAGGGGCTCCTATAACTGCCAACCCCCAAACCAGGGCGGCCGGCTCAATGGCGACCGCCCCTTTTTGCTTAGGAGTTCTTTCTCAGACAGATTTGACTTAGAGTCTTCTGCGGAGAATTAGTACTACACTAAGTGCAGCAACGGCTGACAATAGACCGAATCCAGGTACCTCATCCTCTTCTTCCACAACTGGTTCTGGTTCTGGTTCTGGCTCTGGTTCTGGCTCTGGTTCAGCGGTTAGAACACTACAGAAGCCTATGTCGAAGTCTTCTGCTTCATCTGCGAAGCCTTCTGAAGCACACCACCATGTGTAGGTTGGGTCTTCTTCAGTACCCTCTGCAAGGAAAAAGTCACAGCCTTCGTCGTCATTTGCGGCACAGAAGTCAAGTACAATAGTTCCGCATGCTGCACCATCTGCTTCAGACTCTGAGTCTTCACTACAAGGTGCGCCTTCCTCTTCCTGTTCTGCACAGAGAGCTATTCCTGCCTCGGTATAGAATGGACAGAATTCCTCATTCTGAGGTATGCCGCCATCAGTAAGGCCATCAAACAGGCCCCATGAACTGTGACAATCCAATGTTGCATTGCCTGCATCATCAACGCCAAAGGTACATATGTCAAATCCGGAACCGGCTACATCTCCATTCTCGTCAAATATGTGGACTCCACTAGCACCTAGTTGAGGTGTGGCAGGTCCAGCTACGGTCAAACCGAGCATTTCCTTTACGCCATCATCTACTGGTGTTAGGTAAGCAGTTGCTTGAGCAAGTCCAATGATTGCAACAGCATCAAAGGTTTCTCTGGTGTAGATTCCACCCTCATATCCTGCTGCCGCAGCTGCTCCTCCATAGATTGCATCAAATAGCATAGACAAAGATGAATCTGCACCTGATGCGGGCTTGGTTGCGGTGATTCCGCTTATTGCACTGATATCAGTGAATGCATTACCAAAACTAACATCTGCAATTCCATCGCCACCGAAGATGGCAACTTCAAGTCCCTGTGTTGCGATCTCTTCAGCTATGGCTGCTCCATCTGAAGCATAAGTAATCATGACCACTGAGTCACAGCCGTTATCAGCAACTGCTGCTACCTGTGATGTGAAATCTGTAGCGTCGTCATCATAGGTTGACTCTACACATACATCTCCATCCCAGTTGTCCAAGAAAGCTCCGTGGAAACCTGCACCGTAATCATTGGTCATTGCAATGACCGCTGGATATTCATATCCAGATGCCGCGTAAGCATCTGCAAGTGCCTGTCCCTGCTGAGCATCGCTTGGTACGACTCTGAAAAGGTAACCATCATCATCGTAGTTGGTTATAGCTGGCGAGGTAGAAGCGTAGGATACCATTGGTACTCCTGCTGCCTTAGCGACCTCAATAGCTCCAAGAGTTGCTCCTGAACATGCTGCTCCTGCAATACCAACAACTCCAGCATCAATCAGAGACTGAGCTCCAGTTGCTGCCGTTGTTCCGTCACAACCTGAATCTGCTATTGTAACAGAGAACTGGAAGTTAAGTGGTTGGATTGTATTCATGTATCCTATTGCGACATTCGCTGCAATAGTGAATCCCGGAGCATAAACTGCAATTGGTCCTGTGATTGGACTCAATACACCTATGTTGATAGGTGCTGCACCTGGGAAAGATAATGAAGTACCAAAGTGACCATTACATGCCAAGTTTAGACTTGGCTGGCCGTCCACTATAACTGGATTGAAT
Source organism: Marine Group III euryarchaeote CG-Bathy1 (assembly GCA_001875425.1). Lineage (GTDB taxonomy): Archaea > Thermoplasmatota > Poseidoniia > MGIII > CG-Epi1 > UBA102. The sequence goes on from MIYU01000003.1 coordinate 29,327, forward strand.
TGACAGACATCATAACCTGAACCTGCAACATCTCCAACAGCATCAAATGTATGAACTCCACTGGCACCTTGGTAGCCACTACCAACGGCTGCAATATCGTCCCTTAGATCACCATCTGTATCCTGCATTGCTGCCAGACCGATCATAGTTACTGCATCATAGGTCTCATGGATGTAAATTGCACTGGCATTACGCTCTTCTGCTTCCCAAGCTGCATCAAATGCGGCTTTAGCGTCACTATCTGAACCTGCTGCAGGTTTGGTAGCAATTACTGTAGCTGCTGCACTTGCATCCGAGAATTCCGCAAGGAAACCCATGTCAGCAATACCATCTGCACCCATAACTGGGAATGGACAGCCTGAAGAACATACTGGGGAAGTTGCCCCCTCTACGCCCTGTGTAGCCATCTCTTCCAAGAGGGCTGCACCATCTGTAGCATAAGTGACCATGATTAAGCTGTCACATCCTGCATCAGCTAATGCTGTAACTTGGGATGAGAAGTCCGTGTTATCCTGATCATATCCAATGTCGACACACATAGCGTCTACACCTGCAGCTGCATATGCTCCCTTAACTACGTCAGCTAGACCAGCTCCATAGTCATTGGTCATATAGATTATTCCAGGGTTCTGCCATCCATGAGCTGCTGCCATAGAAGCCATTGCCATACCCTGCTGGGCATCGCTTGGAACCACACGGAAAAAGTAACCGTCATCATCCACAACAGTCAAAGCTGGTGAAGTTGAGGCGTAAGATACCATTACCGTAGAAGCTGTCTTAGCTACTTCCAGAGCACCAAGAGTTGCTCCTGAACATGCTGCTCCAGCTATACCTACGACTCCTGAACCTACTAATGAATCAGCTGCCGTTGCGGCCGTTGTTCCGTCGCAACCTGAATCACCCTCAACCAAGGAGAAAGTATGGGTATCTTGACCAGCATTAAGGTCAGCTATAGCCATTTCTGCTGAATCCGTAAAGGCTTCAGCATAGACTGCTATTGGACCTGTTATCGGGTTCAATAATCCTATCTTAACTTCAACTGGATCGTCTGCCGCTGCATTAGCGACTGGACCTACACCAAATAGAGGCGTCATTACTGAGGCCAATATGGCAAAAGCCACTGCTAGCGTTAATATCTTGCTTGATTTCATAAGCATTCACACCTCGCCGTCATTGCCGGGGGTAAATAAAAGAGTTCATATCCTACGCGTAGGATAGAAAGAATCCATTACTAGCAGGATTGGGTTGAACAACATAATTAGAGGAGCATTGTTATTAACCACATTCATTCTGTTACTCAAAAACTGGTAGTTCTAATGACTGAAGAAAAAAACAAGAGTGCACCTAAATTTGTCTACAACTGCGTTAGATGTGGACAGTATTGCTCTAAGGTTGACGGCGTCCCGGTATACTTTGATGATCTTAACAGATGGAGGAAAAACGGAACTCTGAGCAGTATTGCACCAAACATTGGAATGGATATGTCTCAAGGATTCCCGCAACTGGTCTTGGAAACCAAAGAAGGTGAAACGGGGTGCCCTATGTATGATTCGGAAAATAAGAACTGTCAGGTATATCATGATATGCCACTTAATTGTCAGGCCTATCCTCTAGGTTACAATGGCGAGAAATACTTCGTAACGGACAAGGCTTGCCAAGGATTAGGCCAAGGTGAAATGACTGCCGACCAACTTAAAACTCAAAGAGATGCAGCCAAAGTGGATTATGAAGCAAAGGTTGAGAGCAATACCATTGTTCCCCTGATTTATAGTGTAATAATGGGTGATTTGGTCGACCAGTCACGAAAGGCCATGGAAAATATGAGCGATGAACAAAAAGACCAACTCCAGGATATTATGAAGGAGGAAGAAGACTGAAGCCAGTCCTGCTTTCTACGCTCAAATTTTTGGCACTCCAGGGTGGAACAAGGCATCCGGTGCACATCTCCTCCATCAGGTTGTCAAAACAACTGCATGTAAGTCAACAATCGGCATCAAGATATCTGATTGAATTAGTTGAGAAAGGATATCTAGAAAGGAGATTGGCACAGGGTGGTCAAGTAGTAACTATAATGAATAAAGGAATTTCCATTCTGAGAAAGGAATTCTCCGAATATGGACTTATCTTTGGGGCTCAAGAGAAAATAGAAATGAGAGGTATCCTAGAGACTGGGCTTGGCGAGGGGGGCTACTACATATCCAAAAAAGGATATATGGAACAATTTGAAAGTAAATTGGGTTGGCGGCCTTTTGAAGGAACTTTTAACCTCAGGTTGAACGAGGATGAAGTACCAAAAATAGAGGCCATGAAGGCAGCAGAAGGAATCTTGATTGAAGGGTTCGAACAGGAAGGCCGGACTTTTGGGAAGGCATGGCTGTTCAAATGTGTCTTGATAAATGGGACCAAAAAGGTCGGGAAGTGTGCAGTAATATCTCCAAAAAGGACCCATTACAAGAGAGTGATAGAGGTTATTTCACCAGTCTATCTAAGAGATGAGCTTGAAGCCAAGGATGGAGACTCATTTGTAGTACAAATCGATCTGGGAGATGTTTAAAATAGGATGCAACCAATGAAAAGAGAGGCGACAATAGAATGAACCCATTTCACGATTATTATGGTATCGAATGGTATCTCATATTACTGGCTTGGTCTGCAATAGCACTTGGTTCGCATTTTTACCAAGTTGGATTTGTCGTCAGGTTGATTCGACTCGGAAAAGATGATGATCGTTTCAATTCATGGAAACAGCGATTGACTGAATTCTTGAGAGATTGGTTAGGCCAGCGCAAAGTCGTTCAGGACAAGGTAGCAGGATATGCACATGCACTGATCTTCTGGGGTTTCTTGCTGCTGGTAAGTGATGTTGTAGATTTAGGAACTGGTGGACTCTTGCAGGAATTTCTCAGTAAGATCCAATTAGACGGTATTTGGAACCTGAGTGTAGACTTGGGGTACGCCATGGCCACGATAGGAATCCTAATCGCCTTATATCGTAGAATAATAATCAGACCTGCAAAACTGAAAGGTGCAAGTATAGAGGGTCCCTTGATTCTACTGGCAATCCTAGGAATCATTCTGACAGCTTTTATCGTTGAAGCTGGAAATATGATAGGTGAAGAGACCAAATACAATCCATGGGAACCAATAGGTGTCCTTTTCGCAAAGCAAATGAATGGTATGGACCACGACACAATAGCCAGAATGGTTGACATTAGCTACTGGCTACACATGATACTGATAGGTGGATTCTTGATTGAGATTCCTCAGACAAAACATTCCCACTTAATTGGTACTATTCCAAACGTGATGTTCCAGGACCATGATCCAATGGGAGCCATGATTCCTATGCAGACGGATGAAAATAATGAGGCCGTGAAGACAGACGATTTAGACTTTGACAATCTGACACTGGGTGTTAACAAATTCACAGACTTTACCTGGAGGCAATTATCAGATGGATGGGCCTGTACTGCATGTGCCCGATGCCAAGATGTCTGTCCGGCCTATAACAGTGGCAAGACCTTGAACCCCATGCAGATCGTGATGGATGTCAAGGATTATGGAAGAGAACATGGGTCTCTTCTTCTGACCGGAAAAGAACCTGAAGAGACAATGGTAGACCGATTCACTCCGGACGCGATTTGGGCTTGTACCACTTGTTATGCCTGTGTCGAAGCCTGTCCAGTCCATATCGAACATGTTCCCAAACTTACAGACACGAGAAGGCATCTGGTAATGGAAGCATCTGATTTTCCTGAAGAATTACAGAACCTGTTCAACAATTTGGAAAGAAATTCCAATCCTTGGGGATTAGGGGCTCATACAAGGGCAGACTGGGCTGAAGGTTTGGACCTAAAAATAGGTGAACCTGCAGAATATCTGTTCTTTGTAGGATGCGCAGGTTCTTTCGACGATAGGAATAAAAAGGTTTCAAGGGCAACTGCCAAGCTTCTGAAAGAAGCTGGAGTTGACTTTTCAATACTTGGGGAAATGGAGACGTGTAATGGCGATCCAGCACGAAGGGCTGGGAACGAATTCCTGTTCCAGACGATGGCTGAAACGAATGTTGATAACCTCAATTCCCTAGGAACACTGAAGGTCATCACGGCTTGTCCACATTGTTTCCATACTATAGGAAAAGAATATGAGAAATATGGTGGAAAATACGAAGTTTATCACCATTCTCAGGTATTGAATAAACTACGCCAAGAAGAGAAACTCAAAATCAGAGACTTTGAGGATAAAGTAACTTTCCATGATCCCTGTTACTTGGGAAGGATTGGAGGTGAAACTGAGGCGCCAAGAGGTGCACTCGGAGGAGATCTTATTGAAATGGAAAGACATGGAACCAATTCGTTCTGCTGTGGAGGTGGTGGGGCCAGAGTGTGGATGGAAGAAGACGCTGATAAGAGAGTTAACGAAATTAGGGCAAAGGAAGCATCAAAAACAGGCGCCGACTGCGTTGCGGTAGGATGTCCTTTCTGTATGACCATGATGAGCGATGGTCTGAAGAGCATTGGTGATGATAAGCAAGTCAAGGACATCTCTGAGATATTGTTGGAGAATCTAGAGGCAAAAACATGAACATAGCAGTGTTAATCAAGATGGTTCCGGACACAGAATCCAGATTAGAGATTGTAGATGGAAAAGTCAAAGAGGACGGATTCAAGTACATGGTTAATCCATACGATGAATTCGCAGTGGAACAGGCTGTTCAATTCAAAGAAGCCGTAGGCGGAAAAGTGACATTAGTCAGCTTGTTCTCTGACAATGCTAGCATCGACACTGACCTGAGAAAGATGATGGCCATTGGAGCTGATGAGACCATAGTTCTCAGACAACAAGAATACAGTGGCAACAAACCTTTGTCAAATGCAAGGATATTATCTGAAACTATCAAAGAACTGAATGCAGATCTGATTATGTGTGGTGTTCAGGGCATAGACTACTACCAAGCTGCAACGGGTCCAATGGTCGCACACTTTCTGGGAGTGCCACACGTATCGGGTGTGACCAATCTGGAATTAAGTGGTGATAAACTAACTGCAAGCAGACAAATTGAAGGCGGTTTACAGATAATTGAGACTTCAACCCCGGTGTTGATTACCTGCCAGAAGGACATGACCAAAGTAAGATTCCCTGCCCTAAAGGATATCATGATGTCTAAAAGAAAACCATTTGACAATCGTGATGTTGATTCTGAATCTGGAAATGATGTACAAACCACCGAATGTTCTCTACCACCTGCAAGAGGTGGAGGTGTGATTCTGGAAGGAGAGGGTCCTGAAGAGAAGGTCGGTAAATTAATAGAAAAATTAAGGATGGAGGCTAAGGTACTATGAGCACTGTAATCTTAGTCGGTGAAACAGATGGTAGTGGAATAAAGGACGTCTCACAACAAGTTGCTGGAGTTGCAGCCGGGATGGGTGAGGTCGTAGGACTGGTTATCGGTAAAAATGTCTCAGAGTCTGCAATGAAACTAGCTGCTGGAAAAGTAGTAATTGCAGATGATGAGGGATTGGAATATTATGATCCTGTAAAATACGCTTCAATTGTTTCTCAGGTCGTTCAAAAGAACGATGCCACCAAAGTATTGATGGGGGCAACCACAATGGGTAAGGATCTAGGGCCAAGAGTAGCTGCCGAACTAGGATGGGGGTATCTGGGAGACTGTCTGGAAGCTAGTAGTGAAGGATTCGTTAGACCTGATTTTGCAGGTAAAGTCCTTGCCAGATCGAAACCGAATGGTCCACTGGTTGCAAGTATACGTAACAACGCATACCCTATGGGTGAAGCCTGGTCTGGTAGTGTTGAGAATTTCTCAGGAGACATACCTGATTCAACCCTTAATACTACATCTATTGAAAAAATAGGTGCGGGAACTATTGAATTGACGGAAGCTAACATCGTTGTTAGTGGTGGACGAGGGCTGGAAAGTCCAGAGAATTATGAGGCATTGATACGACCCCTAGCTGCAACAATGGGAGCTGCGGCAGGAGCAAGCCGGGCAATAGTTGATGCTGGATGGGTACTGCATTCACACCAAGTTGGACAGACTGGTAAGACTGTGACACCTGATCTCTATCTGG
>MIYU01000004.1 GCA_001875425.1 Marine Group III euryarchaeote CG-Bathy1
TGCGATATCTACAGGGATTGAAGCTAAGATAATGCCCGTAATACCGCCAATTGTAAAGGTAATAACCGTTCCAAGTGCAAATATCATTGGAGTTTTTAGAACAATAGAACCACCAGTCATAGTAGCTAACCAATTGAAAATCTTAATGCCTGTCGGCACAGCAACTAACATTGTAGTTAACATAACAATAAATCGGAATAAGGGATCAGCACCTGTTGTAAACATATGGTGTCCATATACAATGAAAGAGATGATTCCAATTGTAGCCATAGCATAAACCATAGAAGTATAACCAAATATTGGTCTCCTTGAGAAAGTTGAAATAATCTCAGAGAGAACACCAAATGCTGGTAAGATAACAATGTAAACCTCAGGATGACCAAAGTACCAGAATAAGTGTTGCCACAATATTGGATCTCCACCGGCATCGATGTCGAAGTATAAAGTACCAAACGTTCTGTCAGCCATTAGCAATATAAGTGCAACAGTGAAAACAGGAATTGATAATAATAGCAAGAAAACAGTAACAAAAATAGACCATGAAAACAAAGGCATTCTCATCATCGTAACGCCAGGAGCCCTCATGCGTAACATCGTGGTCAAGAAATTAATCGCAGTCAGAGTAGACGAAGCACCAAGCATAATCTGCCCAGCAACCCAGAAATCAGTTCCTGGAGTTGTTGATGAATCGCCCGAGGCATAAGGTGTGTATCCAGTCCATCCAACATCTCCTGCACCTCCAGTAAAGTAACCCATGTATACAACAAAACCACCAGTTGGCAATAGCCAATAACTCAATGCATTCAATCTTGGAAATGCTAAATCTCTTGCACCAATTTGAAGAGGAATTAAATAATTTGCAAATCCGAATATGATAGGCATAGCGGCCAGGAAAATCATAGTCGTTCCATGCATAGTAAAAGTAGAATTATATTCTTCATAAGTTAAGAAATCACCATCTACTCTAGGTTCAAACAATTGCCAACGAATCAATAGACCCAGTATTCCTCCAATAAAGAAGAATCCAAATCCAGTGCAAATGTATAGTGTTCCTATGTATTTATGATCCGTAGTTGTCAACCAAGGATATACAGACTTCCAATAACTCTTGATTACATCTTCGAAAGATTGGTCATTTACAACCATCCGATTTCCAACAACGACAACACTAAGTGTTACAGCCAAAACAGTGAATGCATAGATTAATTTTTGAGGCATAGATAATTCGCCATGCTCTTCTGCCTCAATCTTTGCATTTACACCTGCCGAACTAAATACACCTTTGTTCCAAGAGTCCCCTATATTTCCGTCCATTCCATTAACTGAGTTTCCATATACTGTAAATTTCACAACCTTCGTATCACTTTCAGGAGCAATCCAGTTGAATGTCCATTCTCTATAATTATTTCCTTCTTCATTATGAGTTAGGTGGGTTTCACCTTCGGGCATCCATGTATTATTATCTATAGATACTAAGGTTCCATAGTTTGCTTGAATGAAGAATCCACCTTGATTTCCATCTACTAAAGCATCAGGTCCTCCTGATATATTTAGGGTCAAAGTGTATGTTTGACTAGAATTGTATCTTTCAGGTAAGTTAGATAGGTTGATAGTGACACCTGTGTTAGGATCGGCTCCATGACAACTACATCCATTTGCTACCTGGTTATCATCTACAATTCCTGTTGGTAAACTGTCACCAGTTGGTAATGAAGAGACTACCAAAAGGATAGACATAATTAATCCAAGACTTAATATTTTTAGAGATTTACTATTCATGCAATCTCCGTTATGAAAATGTCAGCATCCATTATTGCATGATCTCTTCCACAATATTCTGCGCACCAGATACTGTAATGCCCGGTGTTGAATTCTTTTGTATCTAGCCAAGTTAAGGTATCTAAATTTGGAACAACATCCTGTTTTATTCCTAGTTCAGGAAAGTTAAAAGCGTGTAAAACATCAATAGAAGTTAGTCTGAAATGAATTACAGCACCATGAGGAATCTCTAAACAACCACGAGCCTTGCTAGTTTCACATTGGTCAAATTCTGCAGGCTTTTGATATATTCCCGTACTGCACCATTCTTGTGGGTTTTCTTTTTCTTCATTACATATCGGTGTTCCAAAATCCCACCACCATTGGCTGGCTTCAACTTCTATAGTTATGTCGGCTTCTTGTCCGTCAACATCCCACATATAATCTAACGGACCTAATGAAATAAGTGTCAACCAAGAAACTAAAATCAAGGGTGCAATTGTCCAAGCAATTTCAATTTTGGGGTTACCTCTTTCATGAGGAAAAACACCTGCTTTTAGAGCATCTTTATGGTCGGGATCTCCATCAGCATGCCTAAAATAAATTAAATTGTAAATCATCCATACGGCAACTAAAAGTCCAACAATCAATGACCAAATAAACATCTGCCAAACAACTCCTCCAAAACCTCCGTAATCCCCTCCGAAGTCGTTCCATATCGTAGGGTTTTCGAAAAATATCAGGTCCTTAGGTAGTGACATTTTGGTTCCTCAAGAAATACAACTACTGTGCTCATTTAGAAAGGGTTTATTAAGATGATTATCCAAAAAGTTCAATATTATATCCCGAATCAATAACTAAAGAAATAAATAAAGAATACAAGTAAATATTGGAAAATTTGAATAAATTCCATGCATCTTCTTCTGATTTACTTTTACGTAGAGAAAAAGATAGATAAGAAAAATATACTGAGAGTAAACTTCCTGAGAGTAGGAAAACAATTCCTGCGTTTCCGACAATACACATAGTCAAACTGATCAAGATTAATATTACTGTATAGCCAGCAATGTGATTCCTGGTGACATCTTCTCCCCTTACTACGGGAAGCATAGGTACTCCAGCTTCTCCATAATCTTTTCTTTTAGACAGTGTAAGAGACCAGAAATGTGGGGGCGTCCACATGAATATAATCAAAACCATTAACCAAGGTAGAATAGAATCAATTTGTCCAGAAGCGGCACTCCACCCTATAGCTGGCGGTGTTGAACCTGCTAAGCCACCAATTACTATATTGTGAGGAGTTCTTCTTTTTAGAAACATAGTATAAACAAAGACATAGAAAAATGCACTGAATGCTGTAATAATTCCAGCTTCATTACTTAGAAATGAGACTGTAGCAATACCAGTTAGGCAGATTATTATTCCAAAAGCTAGAGCATGATTTGGAGAAATATATCCGGAAGGAATAGGTCTTTTTTCAGTCCTTTTCATTAAAGGATCAATATCTCTTTCATACCACATATTGATAGCCATAGATCCTCCGCTTGCTAGTGATCCTCCTATCAAAACAATTAGAGATGTTGTTATACTATCCATAATGTTTCTTCCGTTATCATATCCTTCTCTTAAATCATAAATTAAAACACCACAAATTGCAGTAGCCTGTAGCAACAATACTACTCTCGGCTTCATTAAAATCCAGTATATTTTAGCAAGAGAGGGTTTTTCGTTATTCATCAGTGATTTCTCCTTTTGAAACAACACATATTAGGTATGCTCCTGCAAGTGATAAAAAAGTTAGAACCCCAATTAACAGATGTAGCAATGAAATCCATTCAGGAAAATTTCCTTCGTCTGCTGATAGAATGTATACGCCGCCAAGTACTACGTTAAATCCGAAAAATAGAAGTGCGAAATTAAAAGCTTTAACTATAATCTCATCATCAATTTTTGTTCTAGCCCAAATCAGTACTCCACCGACAACTAAAGCTGAAATTCTATGACTCATTTGTAATATGATTCCAAATTCGGATAAGGACGGGATAATCTTACTCGAACACAGAGGCCACCCCTCTGTACCGACTCCACAGGCTCCTCGATGGTAGCTTGTAGACAAATAGGCGCCTAATAATAATTGAGCTAAAACTAGTAGCATAGCCATTGAAACAATATTCATTACATTAGAATCATTTTCTTTTAATTTCAAAATATTTGGTAATCCACTTTGGTCATTCCACCAGAATAATCCGACAGCTAGTAATGAAGTTGTAAACATTAATGCCATGAAAAGGTGGATTGCCACAGTCCAAGGAGCATTGTCTAAATCGACTGTAATATAACCTAGAACTGCTTGTAATATCAAAAAAACAGTTGCAACATAGTGTGTCCTGTAAGTACGTTCACCGATTTCTTTCTTGAGTGACCAAGCAGTATAATGACTATAAATTACCAGAATACCTATTATTCCAACTAATCCTCTATGTGCCCATTCAGTGAAAATTTGATCAGTAGTGTATCTATGCTGTGCCCCTCTTGAATCAATTTCGTCAGGATTTTCTTCCCACCATTCTGCCTGTTCTTCCTCTGAAATATCAAACCCCCATGTTCCAAAGCATTGAGGCCAATCTGGGCAACTTTCACCCGCATCACTTATACGCGTCCATCCACCAGTTGTTATGATTAAAAAGGTGATAACAGCTAATCCAAATGGAACCAAATGGGAGCGATACCATACAGCCATATTCTTATGCAAATCAAGGGGTCTTTATAGTTGCGTTCGAATTTAGAATAGGCATAAATACCAGTGTACTACGCTATTATTATGTCCAGACAGGCACTGGCTTTTGGCTTAGTCGCGACTCTTATTTTGAGCACGCTTTATTTTTCACCGTCTTATACGGCTGAAGAAGATGAAGAATTTTACGAGAATGAACCTTATTTGTATTACGATTTACATATTCATGAATTAGATTATAAGCATGTTGACGAGGATGGCTATTCTGATTTTAGTGGCTCAGTTTACATGCGTAGAGAATATTCTTCTGAAGAATCTGAAAAATTTAGAAATCTTTTGATAAAAAGCTACAAAATATCATTATTAGACAAGGAATATAGAGAAAATGTTAATTCAATTATTGTTTCAGTATCTGAAGGAACCAAAGATTCTGTAAAAGGAATTGAAGATATAACAAACTTAACTCAGACTTACGATGGTAAGGCAAAGATGCTCTTAGATTACGAAGTATCAACAGAAGAACTAGTCACATTAGATATGATAACTTGGGTGAGAGACAATTTTGAGATAGATTCGATGGTTGATGGAGTTCCTCGAAATAAGATGACCTCTCGTTTGGAACATGTAAATGACACACTAAAGAATGCAGATGATACAGGCGAAAAACTATCAATTATTGAAGAAGAGATTCATAGAGAACATTACGATAGACAAGTTACTACAGAGGGCGGCCCAATCTTAACTATTGATGGAGTACAGGCTGTTTGGACAAATTGGGAATTTGAAAGTGTAGGGCCAACATCACATCTACTTGGCGGACTTTCTTCCCAGAAGGATAATCGTCTTTGGATTGGCCAGTGGATGCACATTGAATTCCCTAATGCGACTCATACACCTGGAAATCATACACTTATGTTTGAGTGGCCTGATGAAGATTTCAAGGGCAAAGAGACTAATTTTCACGTTAGTTTAGGATATGGTGAAGTTTTCACGAATATTACCACGGAAAGTACGGATGTTTGGCCAAATGAGGATGATAATTGGTACAAGCCCCCCTTCGAATGGTTTGGATTTGCTGCAGGTAACGGCACAGTTGGCAAATTCGAAGCAACTTTTGGACAAGGATTTCCAGATTACGGATCCCATGACTGGTATGAAGCTGCAGAATATGCTGAAACTTTAACTTATGAAGGAGTTAACGGGCATCTTGCAACAATAACTAGTAAGGAAGAAGCTGAAATGGTTTATTCATTATTAGATGGCCACTCATATTGGCTTGGAGGTTTTCAGAATATAAGTAGTCCCGATTATTCCGAACCTTCAGGTGGTTGGGAATGGGTAACAGGAGAGAAGTTTAATCATAGTATATGGCCTTCCTGCCAAGAAGATCCAAATAATCCTTGCGCGTATGATGAAATGTATTCTGCTGAACCAAACGATTCAGGGTCTGAGGATTGTCTAGAAGTTTGGGGTTTTGATAAGTATTTGAATGATGCCCGTTGTCATTATTGGACTTGGAAGGGAATAGTGGTAGAGTATGAAATGAATGGTACTAACCATTACGGAGCCTACATTCCACAGTGGTATTGGGATGAGCAAAATAGCACAGACGTCTTGGTCTATGTTCTTGCAGTTCCTTTGACTGATAAGGATAGGAACGAGATTCTAAAGGAAGAAGGCGATCCTGATGCAGACAATGATGGTATAGTAGATACTTTCGATAATGATGATGACAATGATGGTATAGATGATGGGGAAGATATGGATGATGACAATGATGGTATTGATGATGATAACGACCGTTGTCCAGGAACTAAAGTCGGTGATCAGGTAGACAAAGATGGATGTTCCGCAAATCAGATAGTTTCAGAACTCTCTGATGGTGACAGTAGCCTACCAAGTTTGAGTTTTGTTGTATCTATAATTGCAGTCTTAGGATTAGCTATATTACGCAAGCCAAGACTGTAGAGATCATGCCTAATTCGCTTGATTTAGATAAACTATCCGATTTCGTAGAAGAATGGTGGGACAAGTCAGCACTGCCTAGTTTGTGTGAGTTTGTTGAGATTCCAGCCCTTTCTCCCTCATTCGATTCAGAATGGGAAGCCAATGGATACCTAGATGCAGCTGTGAATACTTTCATTGCTTGGATTCGTAGTTTACCTTTGAAAGGATTGACAGTTTCCGTCCATCGCTTGAAGAATCGTTCTCCTCTCCTGTTAGTTAAAATTGAAGGAGATGAAGATGGTGAAGTTTTGTTTTATTCTCATCTTGACAAACAACCCGAGGCTACGGGGTGGTCTGAAGGCAAGGGACCTTGGAAGCCAGTTATTGAGGATGGATGGTTGTTTGGTAGAGGAAGTGTGGATGATGGTTATGGCGGATATGCAGGCATTTTGTCAGTGTTGGCATTACAAGATCAAGGAGTCCCTCATCCAACTTGCCGTTTTTTGATAGAAACAGGTGAAGAAAGTGGTTCACCAGATTTATCATTCTACTTAGATGAATTAGAATCGGTTTTGGGAGTTCCAGATTTGGTTATTGTACTTGATACAGGAGGTATAGATTATGATAGATTATGGATTACAGAAAGTTTGAGGGGAATAGTCGCAGGTACTTTATCAGTCAAAGTTTCTTCAGTTGGAGTCCATTCAGGTCATGGTAGTGGCGTTATGCCTTCATCGTTTAGACTGGCTAGACAATTGTTGTCTAGAATAGAAGATGAAAATACTGGTGAGATAAAACCAGAGTGGTTACATATTGAAATTACGGATAAAATGAAAGATCAAGCTAAGAAGATAGTCGATATGAATTCAGAATCAGTTGATGACTTTCCTTTGTTAAAAGGTGTTGAAAAACAAGTAAAGGATCCTTTAGATATTTTTATTACTATGAATTTAGCCCCTAGTCTCTCAATTATTGGAGCTGATGGGATTCCATCTATTCAGGATGCAGGTAATGTCTTGCGAACAAACACAGATCTAAAAGTTTCAATCAGAACGCCTCCTGGAATAAGTGCAGATGAAGTAGCTAAGAAAGTTCAAGCATTGTTAGAAGCAAATCCGCCGAATGGAGCGCATGTTTCAGCTGAGATGAAAGAGGTAGCCGACGGTTTTCTCTCTCCAGAGTTACCAGAAAAATTATCAGATATGCTTACAGAATCAGGAAAAAAATTCTATGGTAATGAACCCATGTCTTTGTTTATTGGAGGTACAATTCCAGTTATGGCAATGCTCCAGTCTAGATATCCAGATTCTAAATTCATAATCACTGGGGCTGGAGGTCCAGGGGGAAATGCGCACGGTCCTGATGAAAAATTGCATATTCCTACAGCCAAAAAAGTAACTAAGTGTATGTCTGCAGCAGTCTCTGTAGCAATTCGTTAAAAAACGTATTTTAATACTTCTTTAGCTAAAACAGAACCTTTTTCGTCCTCTATAATACACATATTAACGTATTTAGACCTTTCAGCTATTACCTATATATACCAATTCGGCAAACTGATACTATGAACTTGAGCCGACTAGCTGTGCTAGCTGTATTCTTCATGATGATCATGAGCGCTTTTGTTGCAGTTCCAACATACAATGTAGGGGCTGATGATCACGAAGGTGGAGATGATGATGGAGACGGGGGTCCACAACCTGAAGTTTTCCACGCAACTATGACTATGGAGTCATTAGAAGATTGGTCTATTGACTACTATGCAGAGATGGATATTACTGACTCTGATGAAATGCGTGAAGGCCTAGCAGGAATGTGTGCTGATATGCTGGGAACCGATGATGGTGAAATCAATGATGATTGTTTCAATCATTGGATGGAAATGATGAATTCAGATGGTGGTGAAGGTGGTCACGATGACGAGTTCAGATGTCCACCCGATATGGATGATGAAACATGCCACACAATTATGGAATGTTCAGAAAATGATAGTATGACTATGGATTGTTTTAGAGCGAGTTACAACTATTGTTATGGGAATGAAGATTCAGAAATGTGTGAAGATTTAACGGAAAATTCTGATGATGAAGACAATTTCATGAGTTTTATCTGGGGAATTGTTGCTTACGAGAATGGGCACATTGATGCTACAACTTTAATGGATGAATACATAGTTCCAGAATTTGGAGACTTTATGGATGATGGAATAACTTCAGACGAGGACCATGGCAGACCAGTATTGTACGACGTCCAGACCTTTGATGTGGATTCAGATGGTGAAATAATCATTCATACTAACTTCTTGGAAGAGGTAAAAACTACACCAGATTTTGTTTGTGGTAGTGGAAGTGTTGAAACAGTACCATTTTATCAAGTTAATGATGGTAATGATGACTGTGAAGATGGTTCAGACGAGCAACAATATGATGATGAAGGCAATGAGATCAATTGGTTTGATTGTCACGATGGTTCTGAAGTATGGATAAACCAAGTAAATAATTGGGAGTGGGATTGTGAGGACGGAGAAGATGAATATCAGGAACACCACAATTATTGGTGGGGCGACGTTTATCTCTTTGAAGGCGATCTTTCAGGAGAGGAAACTGATTTTGGAAATCTTGAAAATGTCGCATTTGGCAATTCTTATTGTGATTGGGGTGATGATAACGAAACATATGTTAATTGTGATGATTTTATGGAAGCTGAGCTATTCGCAGGAACTTGGTCCTTAGTAACAACCGGTAGTTGTCATCAAGAATGGGGTGAAGATGATGAAGGAAATTGGGTATTGGTTGGATATGATTGTCATGGTGAGAATGACAATCACACAAACATGGGTCCTTACTCTCATTCTTTAGGGTCTGATGGTGAATTTTGGTTTGCGAATGGTAGTGTAAATCATGAAAGCATGGAAATGAAAAATTTCCCTTACTTTGATACTTACAAGCATGATAGTGAAGAATTTGTTATGTATCAAACTGCAGAACTTAGTGTCGATACCGATTTTACAGTACGCATTGTTTCTGCAGGTTGGGTGTGTTTTGATTTTGATGAGGACGGTGTAGATGATGATTGTTGGGGCCAATATCCAGGATTATACATTTACCATGGTGAAGACCTGATTGCTTCTAACAAATATTACTACGATACTGAAGGATTTTCTTGTCCTATAGACTCAGATGATCAGGATCACTCAAATTGTGGCTATGCAATATTAGAAGTAGATTTAGCCGCTGGTGATTATACAGTTTATACGACATTTGAATCTGAAGCTAGTTATTACAATAAGATAGACGGCGCTTACGTCGTAACTGAAGGTGCGGAAACCGACGTTTGGGATGGCCACATGGTAGACAATCGTTGGGAATGGCATGAAAATGATGGTGATGAAGTTATGCAAACTGTTGCCTATAATGGGTCTGTTTACGATTTAGCTTTTGAAGAGTTCTGGAACGAGGCTTACGACTTTGAATGGGCTGAAGATTCGAGAGCTTTTGAAGAAGAATTTGGTTCTGTTTATGATCTTTATGAAAATTATGAGAATGTGTTAGAAACAGAAGGTGAAGGTTGTGACGATTGTGCAGGAAATTTAGACACGATGGATGCAGAGACATCTTTTGATATAACCGACCAAAACGAATTTGAAAATTGGGCATACAATTATGACTTTGATTCTTATTATTTCCAGTTCATGGATGAAAATGAGAACGGTGCCTACGATTCCGGTGAAATCTATGCAGTGTCTAGTGAAGGCGGTGGAAATGGTGGTGAAGAAGTACTAGTAGAAGGTACAGCAGATCGAAAACATATGCCTAAAGCTGATGATTATGAATATGAACCAGATTGCTTTGATGATGAAGGCAATGAGATAGACTGTGATGAAGTCTTTGATATGTTTGCTTACATCTTTATGATTGCTGAGAATGCAACACACTATGAAGATGGCGATATGACTGCAGATACAGCAGCAGACAATGTTGTTAACTTATTCTATGTACTTGTAGAAATGGGTGTCTTTGAGGGCGGAGAAGATGACCATGAAGACCATGGAGAAGATGGATACTGGGAAGAGTATTATGGTGGTTACTGTGAATGGGAAGGTGACGATTTTGACGGAGATACGCGATGGTATTGCCAGTATTCTGATGATGAAGACTGGGACACTTGGTGGTATTATTGTGAGATGCATGAAGACGGTTTTGGAGGTAGTAATTACTACTGTACAGATGACTTCGGACAAAGCCCAGATTATGAATTCTCTGCAAGTAATGATCATTATGTGACTGGAGGAAGTCCAGAAGTTCATGACCAAGACGATAATCCAGCATTGTTAGATGGAATCATAGGTATAGAAAATCCTCCGGATAATATCCCTGTCATTAGTCCTACAAACATTGTTGGAGCCTTATCTGATAATGAGGGTCTGCCAATGATGTATACCGGTTCATTTAAGTTGAAATTTGAAGGAGCTGATGCTTCATTGGAAACACATGAAGCCTATATCCCAGTCGATGATGGAAATTGGCACGTAGAGATGATTCTCTTAGAAGGCTATGAAGTCAAATCCTGTGAAGACTGTGAAGATTTAGTTATCGAAGGCAACAATGCTAAGTTTAATGCTGACGAACCAGTAACAGTCATTTTTGGTAAAGTAGATACAAGCAATTGTGATGCTATAGTAACAATTGGTGATGATGGTTATTCCTTTGAACCTGCAGATATCACAATAGCAGCAGGCGATACAGTTTGTTGGATATGGAAAGGTACATCTGACGTACACAATGTGGCAGAGGTAGCAACAAAGTTTGATGAAGATATGAATCTAGAAGACGCTAAGCTTGGATTTTATAGTGGAGAAGCAGCAAACTATGTTGATTTCAGACATACTTTTGATGAGAATGATAAGACACATTACTATGTCTGTGAACCACATGCAAGTATGGCTATGGTAGGTACAGTAACAGTTGGAGATGGAGATCAAATTCAAGAAATTGTTGAAGAATCAGGCTTACCAAGTATTGGTTTCGTAGTTGGCACACTTGCTTTAGTTGGTGCAGCCGGTCTACGTCGTAGAATACGCTAAGCATAAATATCTGGGTAATACCCCTCTGTTATGACAGAAGGGATACCAGTAGTCAGGATGTATACTGACGATAGTGGTCACACCAGATTTGCCAAGATGCAGATTCCAGTGAAAAGCAAGACTGGTTTAGGTTCTGTGGGTTTGTTCTCATCACTGTTTGTGAATGAGAATATCTATGATAATACAGGTGATCTAAAGACACAGTTTGCGCTTACACCAGTTCCAGAGAATCTCAAAGGAGAAGGGCCTAAACTGGCACATACTGCTCCAAGAAGGCAACTTGTATTGACTTTAAGTGGATGTTTAGAGTTCAAAAGTTGTGATGTTACTGAAGAAGATGCAGAACACAAGGTAACAATACGCCGAGGAGATATTTTGTTAGCAGAAGATTTGGAGGGTGCTGGTCACGTTTGGAAATTTATAGAGTCCAGTGATGGCAATTTTTATCCTTGGATTAGGTGCTATATTCACCTGGGAGAGGAATATGACCATTTTGTTTCGCAACTTGTTCCAAAAAGTTAACTCTAATTTAATAAACCACTATTCAAGGCCTGATTATGTTTGATGATATGGAACCCAAAAAACGCTGGCAAGTAACAATGTTAGCATTTTTTGTTTTGTTCATGATAATTTTAGCAGGTTTCTCTCCAGATGTTGGACGAGAGATGAGTCAAAGAGAAGAATTCTCTTATCCTGACAGTGATGTTTGGCAGGCTTCTGATCGAGCCGAAGAAAAAATGCCAGAAGAGTACTGGTTGATTTTTCAAATTATAATGGGAGATTCTGTTGATTCAACAGAACACAATGTCTTGGATCTTCAAGTTTTCAGAGAAGCAACTGACCGAAATGACAATTTAAGGGCCGATACAGAAACAAGTCAGTATTTTGATATTAAATTTAATTGGCAAATTCAAAAACCGGAAGTTTCTACTTTGTGGGGTTTACCAGATACTGTTCGCGAGGTTATGAACAATAACACGCCAGTAACATATTCGGTAGGATATTCAGGTTCAAATTATGTAAATGCTAGCTCAGAGGAATTAACATACATTCTGAATGCATTGTTCAATTTCCGTACTGATGATGGTTCATTTCCGTATAGGAATATTGTATCTCCAGATTTGTGTGTAGTCTCTGAAAATGAATGTATAGAACCTCGTGACAAGGATAATTATCCTATTGAATATTATGCTTTACCAGGTACACATTGGAAAGCTAATGGTCTAACTTTAGTGGGTGAGGCCAACACAACTCGTCTCTACGAAGATTATCCGCGTCAGAGAGGTGATTATGAACACTTTGAATATTGGGAACAGAAAGTTGATTCTTACTATCTTGATCCTTTAGAGTCTGATGAAGACGTTGATTTCTATTCTTATCTTGCCTTTGGCCTTGAACTAGATGATCAAATAAATTCTACAGCACCTTTGATAGGTATTTCTTTCATTTTGATGGTTTTGTTGTTATCGTTTTATTTCCGTAATATTGGTGATGTTATCATCAGTGGTTTAGGTTTAACTTTGTTGATGGTTTGTATGATTGCGAATTCTTTTTGGCTAGGATTCCCACAAACTCAACTTGCAGCAATGTTACCGATTTTGATGCTAGCATTAGGTGTTGATTTTGTTATTCATAGCTTGACTAGATGGCGTAGATTAACCCTTGAGAATCCAAATTACTCTACAGATCCTCACACGGCTAGTTTTGAGGGAGCCTGGCATTCAATCCGAAGCTTATTTCCTGCATTAGGAGTAGCTACTGTAACAACTGTTGTAGCCTTTGGAACGGCTACTTTGAGTAAAATCCCTGATTTATTTGAGTGGGGTATTCTTGGACCTATTGGAATCATTCAAGCATATTTGATAATGGGAGTATTTGCTCCTATTCTTAGAAGTTATTTTCCACCAGTACCAGTTTCTGAAGACACAAATAAAAAAAGCTTAGTCTCCCAAATTGGAGCTTATCTTAGTGTAAAGAAACTATCTACTTTGATGGAACGCAGATCACTTTCAATGTTAATTGTTTTCTTATTCATTACAATAATACTTTCTCCAATAGTTCTTGGTAATCCTGAATCTACTTTTGATGTAACAGAGTACGCAGACAATGATTCTCGATTCATTCAAACGGTAATTATCGGTCAATCAACCTTTACAGAACAAGGTGAACCAGGGTATTACGTTATTGAAGGAGAAAATCTTGCTACATACGAAACAATAGTTGAAATTGATAATATGGAAAATGCTATTGCTGAAGCTAATGTGAGTGCGAGATGGTTAGGAAGTTTACCTTATATTCTTAGAACACAAGTGATTTTGGCAACTAGTACGGAGAATTACACCGGTTTTGTTCCTACAACTGTAAATCTTTCGACCGGATTCCCTGCTTCTAATGAAGAAATTTACAAAGTTTTAGAAGATGTTTATAGAAATGGAACTGTTAATTTAGATGGAACATATCAGGTCTCACCATCTGATGCTAGAGGAATTTATTTCCTTGAAGATGGAAAAATGACCATGATCCGTTCTTGGTTCTTGGTTTTGAGGCCAGATGATATTTATGGCCAAATGAAGGAACAAAAAAAGGATTTGGATGCAGCCAGTACAGATCTTAATTCAATGGAAGGTGTTTCTGTTCAAGTTGCAGGTTTGAGTTATGAAAGATATGTATATGTTTTGGAAATAACAGATAGTTTTCAACAAAGTTTGGGTATTGCAATTGTCTTAGCTTTCCTAATTGTATTATTTGTACTTCGAGATTTGAGATTGAGTTTGATAACAATTTTGCCCGTAGTTGCAATAACACTTTGGCTTAGAGGCGGTATGGTTCTAACCGGTACATCGATTAATTTGGTTACAGTTCAAATATCAAGTTTAGCTATAGGATTAGGGGTAGATTACGCAATTCATATGGTTCAGAGAGTGCGCGAAGCTCGATTTGATAATCCAGATGGAACAAAAGAAGAATGGATGGCTGAGAGTTTAGATGAAACAGGTAATAATGTGGCGATGTCTGCTTTCACAGACTTTGTAGGATTTATGGTATTAACATTGTCTATTATGCCTCTATTCGTAACATTCGGAATGATAATGGCAATTATGATATTCCTTTCATTTGTTGCAGCAGTTATCATGCTTCCAGCCTTGCTCTATAAGTTTGGTAAGTTGGAAGAAAATAGAACGACTTAGAATCCACTTCTCTTGAATTTTTTGTCGAGTTCAGCAGGTGTTATGGTCATCACCGTAGGTCTTCCATGAACACATGCATATGGATTTGGAATGGATTCCATTTCTCTTATGACAAATTCCATTTGAGCCATCGTTAGTTTATCTCCTGCACGTAAAGCAGAATGACATGCAACAGTATACATCATGTAAGTGTGTTTTTCCTCAGCAGATTTCATAGAGCCACTTTCTACAATATCATCTATAGCTTCTCTAATTCTTTCAGGTTCAGAACCTGCTAATAATGCAGGTACACTCCTTATCATGAAAGAAGCAGGTCCAAATTTTTCAGCATCAAATCCCATTTCAGTTATTTGTGGCAACATTTCCTCAAAAGCAGTAGCTTCACTTTTTGATAATTCAAGCGAAATAGGTTTCAGAAGGTCTTGTTTACCTACTCTTTTGAACTGTGCCTGATCCTTTAGGCGTTCATACATTACTCTTTCATGTGCTGCATGAAAATCAATAATGTAGAGCCCATCTAATCCCATTGCAACAATGTATTTGTTTTCTATTAAGGTTAAAGGCCTCATAGAGGGCATGTTGGTTTCAACTTTTTCTTCTCTCAAATCAACATCAAATTCTTGTTGTAAACCGTCAATTGAGCTAACAGGCGTTGCTCTGGATTTAGATGACATATTTGGAAGTGGCGTACCAAAAATGGAGTCTGTCTTTGTACTATCAAGATCAACATGAGCAATCAACGCTTGTTTAGACAAAACTTCTTTGATTATTGTTCGCAATTCCTTATTTATTTTTTCTTCTCTAGCAATTCTGACTATAGTTTTAGCAGGATGTACATTCACATCCACCTCCTTAGAAGGTATTTCGAGAAACAATGCACCTATAGGAAAATGTCCATCATGTAATAGACTTCCGTAGGCTCCTTTTATTGAATAGCAAATGTTTCTTGCCTGAATTGGTCTTCCATTAACATGCAGATATAATCCAGCCATTGATTTTCTAGAAACCGCAGGTCTTGTTAGGAATCCTTCAAGCCTTATACCTTCAGCTTCCCCACTCATTTCAATTAATTCTTTTGCAGCTTCTCGCCCCAGCAAAATTCCAATTCTAGTTTTCAGGTCCGATGCAGGCGCATCTATCAGTTTTCGTTCTCCATGAACTAGATTGAAAGCAACATCAGGTCTTCGGATGGCTTCGGTTGTGACAGTTTTGACTATATGTTGGAGTTCAGTTGCAACTCGTTTGAGATGTTTTGATCTTGCTGGTGTATTGAAGAAAAGATCAGCTACCTCAATAGTTGTACCTTGAGGTGAAGCATACTCTTCTACATCTAAACTGTTGTTTCCTTCTATGGTAATCCTAGTTCCAATGCTATTTCCTTTTTTACAGGTTGTAATTCTAAGTCTTGATACGGATGCAATAGAGGGCAATGCTTCACCACGAAATCCAGAAGTACTGACATTTTGCAAATCGTCGAATGAGCGTATTTTTGATGTCGAGTGCTTCTTGAAAGCTAATACAGCATCATCTTGGTCCATACCTTCACCATCATCTCGGACTATGACTAGAGCAGTTCCTCCTTCTTCAACCCTAATCCAAATGTTTTTTGCTTTAGCATCTAGTGCATTTTCAACAAGTTCTTTGACGACAGAAGCTGGTCTTTCAATTACTTCACCAGCTGCGATTTGGTTTATGGTGTGGTCATCTAGAACTTGGATATTACCCATATTTGGAAAACCCCAATTGTGGCCACTCTAAATCACCTTTTTTGGCTTTACAAAGACAGAGTTTCGTTTTTTAAGCCACATCATTAAGTGAATATGGAAGAAATTATTGAACAAGAAGAAGAATGGGATGACGATTTTGATGATGATTCTTCATTAGAGCTGTTTAGGCCACAAGCCAAAGGATTTTTCCAACTTCTTTTTGAATCTTTCAAATATTTAACAATAAAGTTACCATCTATTGCAATAATAGTTATTCCTGTATTCTTTGTGGTTGAGTTCCTAGTACCTTCCCTTGTTGAGTTTCTTGTCCCAGAGATTACCAGAGATATAACAGGCTGGGAATGGGTTGACAAAGGAATTCTTTACTGGGTTAACAAAATAATTATGATAGGTACTGAAGCTCTTTTTGCTGCAATAATAGGAGGTATAGCATGGATAGCACTTATACGTGTAATTGCAGCCTCAATGCATGGAGAAAAATTACCTCCAATTCAGGCCCTCAAAGATGGTGTTTCTATGCTTCCAATGTTCATTGTGACTGCAATAATATTTTACATTCTAATCATTATTGGATTAGTATTTTTCATAATACCAGGCATAGTACTAGCGATTTGGTTTGCGTTTTGGCAATTTAGTTTTGTCCTTAGAGGGCATGGTGCAATGTCAGCTCTGATGTATAGTAAAAAATTGGTTGATGATAATTTTGTTCGCGTTTCACTAAATATAGTTGGAATAATGTTTATTATGCTTATATTGAACTATTATGCTATTGATCTTATAGCAAATACAATTGCTCTTCAAGTCGATGCTGATGAGGGTTTTGTTTATACAATCGTCAATGCAATTCTTGTAGGTTTTGGACGACTTTTTGAAGGTTTAAGGATTATTTTCTTATTGACACTTTTCATGGATTTGGAAAGCAAAGATTAAGTCATCGTCGATAAATCTAATAGTACGGTTCCATATTTATACCCCTTTAGAAGTCAAATGTATGGCAGAGTTCGATATAACCAAGTCAATACACACGCTCAAGTATGGATTGTATATATTTGCAGCGTCGATTCCAGCATTCATAGTAGCTGGTATAGTAAGTTTTCTCTTAATGAGTGTATTAATGGATGCACTTATGGCTACAGGTGATGCTGAAACAGGATTAGTAATGTTATTGGTATCAGTCTTAGCAATGGTCTTCACGTGGAGTTTATGCTTTATTCAGATAATTGCGTTTTCAGTAAATGAAGCGGTAAGTGATGCGAATCTTGCAGGATATGAAAATATAGGATATGGCGGTAGTTGGAAGGCAGCTTTCAATATTACCACAGAATTAGCAGTTCTTTTGCTGGGAGTTATTGTTATTATGGTTCTAGGAATTTATATGGAAATGGGCTCTTTAACATTGATAAGTGGATTATTAATGGGACTTATGTATATGGGATTAATTCCTTACATAATAAGACGAACAGTCGAAGCATAGACTAGAAAACAGATCAGTCAAAAGCCGGATTTGGGCTTTCGAAAGATGCCATATAGTGGTTGATGCCGCTCTATTGAGCGGTATCTTCCCTACTTTTTTTATTTACTTCCAAGCAGGTTCCCTATTCCTTTGAATGTTCCAGTTATGGATCCTATCAAAGAAACACCATATTTCTCCGAAACAAAATGGGTTATGACTAAGTATACTGAAGCTGCAACAACTTGTAATGGAAAACTTTCAGGTATACCCATAAATCCAATCTCACCAAATTCATGTATAGATTTCATTACAAGATAAGCTGCAAATCCGATTAGTAATGAAGTAGACAGATTGAACATGAATCTGATATCAAGATTCTTAGTGGAAGCAAAGAGTGCATATCCAATTATTGTGGCCAAAATAATCCCAATGAATAGACCTGTAATGGCATCACTACTTTCAGTTCCTGCACCTATGAAAATGACGGTTTCAACACCTTCTCTCCAAACTGAAACGAAGGCTAGTAAACCAATTCCAAATGCCTCACGTGTTTCAATTGCTTTTTCTGCTTGATTTTCTAAAACTTCTCTAGTTGCATGTCCTATAACGTGTAGAATAACAGTGGTAATCAGCACTGCGGCAATCAGATAGAGAAAGCCTTCAAAAAGTTCTTCATTTTTCTTTGAGAATTCTCCAACAATAATTTCGAAGGCTTGCCAAGTTAACACACTAGCTATAAGTGCGAGTATGACTCCACCCCAGACCCATTTGGCCATAAATTCTCTATTAGTTCTATAGAGTAGACTAACTAATACACCTATTATAAGTGCAGCTTCGAGAGCTTCTCGAAATCCAATCAAAAATCCAGCTTCCATATCCATTTTGTTCACAATCCAAATTTAGGTCACCCTAATTTAGGTGAACCTAAAAAACAGTTCTATATATAGTTTAGGCTTCCCTAAATTTTTTATAAACCCTCAATACATCCAGTTCATGGCTTCCATGGATGCATTGTCAGAAAGCGCTGAAATGATGATTAAGAATATCAATGAATTAGCATCAAATGGTGAAAGGGTAAGAACTTCAGATCTTTCAACCAAGACTGAATTAAAACCTGCAACTGTAACTGAAATGATTCAACGCCTAGGAGAGATTGGATTAGTTGATTATCAACCATACCATGGCGTTCATCTTACTAAACAAGGTCAACATGTGGCTGATGTAATAGATCATAGATTCAACATACTTCAACGTTTTTTAACTGAAATTTTAGGCGTAGAAAAAGAAGAAGCTGCTGAAGTAGCGTGTCGTATGGAACACATTCTTACGAGAGATGTTGAGAATCGATTGAGTAATTTTTTAGGTGTTGACAAGGAGGCTGAATCAGATTTATTTTGTCATAAGGTAAATGTTGATTCTGAATCAGAACCTGAATTTATCCCACTAACTAATTTCAAAGAAGGTAAAACAGGCAAGGTACGTCTGATTCTAGAAAAAAGCGAATTAACGAATACACTTGAGCAAGCAGGTCTGTCACCAGGCCGTACGGTAATAGTCAAGAAGGCTAATGGTAAATCTTATGATGTTGAGACTGAGGAAGGTTCTTTGTCTTTGGATAGTGACTTAGCAGCTAAGATAATAATACAGAATTAATGTCTTCCAAAGGCGTTCTTTACATAATAATTAGCGGACCTGATAGCTATCACCGAGCTATCGAAGGCCTCAGAATGGCAGAGTATCAATCTGGAGATGGAAACCATGGAGTAGCCCTTATGCTACAAGGCCAAGGCGTTGAATGGTTACGTGACGGTGATGAAGATTATCGGAAAGAAATCCAAACATCAATTGGTGTTGTACATGAATTAGGCGCGGCAGTTTTTGTCTGTGGAGCTTCACTCAATGAGCGCGGTTTGACCGCTACAATGGGCGACTATAATTTCTTGAATTCTTCAGCTCCTAAGAGGATAAGTCAAGTAGTAACTAAAGGTTGGCAGATTGCCACATTTTAGTATCAAAAAGACTATATTCAGGCCTCTTCTGCAGGCATAATATAGCAGTCTGAAACTGTTTTTAGTCTGTTAATAGGAAATAAAAATGGGTACGAAGGAAGTAACAGACGCAGATTTTCAAGAGACAGTCGAAGGTAATGATTTAGTTCTAGTTGATTTTTGGGCACCTTGGTGTGGCCCTTGTAAAGCCGTGGCTCCAGTTTTGGAAGAAATAGCTAATGAGAATTCAAATGTAGTTATTGCAAAAATGAATACAGATGAGAATCCAAATACAGCCTCACAGCACGGAATAATGTCAATTCCTACAATGATGATTTTCAAAAATGGTCAGCTTGTTGATAGATTAGTTGGAGCTTTACCAAAACCATCTATAATGGAAAAATTGGAACCTCACTTTTAGTTCCCTTTGAACGGCCGTCTGGCCCATAGAACAAAAGCAACTCCGCCTAAGCTAAAGCCACCTAATCCTGCAGCTACTGCAGCATTCTTAATATTCCAAAAGTCGTCATCTTGAGTTACTTTGGTCTCCTGATTGATTTCGAGTCTACTAAGATTAAATGCATGATATTTCATTTCAATGTAGTTATTTCCATTGTATGATGATGATGGTTCTCCAAACTCCAATTTAGCAATACAAGCTTGATTGTGTGTATTCATATTGACTCCATCAGTAGAACACATGTAATCACTGTAGTTAGTCATATTTTCATCAACTTGATGATTTCCATCTCCCATGAATAGTCTAACATTGATATCGTAAGGTACTCTTGGTTCCCAATACTCTTCCAGTGTTGTACCTTGGAATGGCTTAAATCCTATTGCCAATCCTTCAATACCAAAAACCCAAAGATGTCCATTACTTGAATCATCAATTTCTATTTCGTATAATTTTGAATTTGAAGAAGTTCCAGTTTGTGCAGGTGCGTCATTTGATCCATCGCTGTTTATATCGATTGTTAAATCTAAATTAGCCACAGTAGATTGATCAGTGTTAACCTGCGGATAAGCAAGAATTATTTCAGCTCTAGTAGTTCCCTCAGGTACATGTAGATAATGAGTTGAGTCTGTTACGTATGTTCCAGTGTCTCCAGTTATTGGGTTTACATTCACGAAGTAAGCCCATTCGCCCTTCCACTCTGCAGTTAAAGTATCTGTGTATTCACGATCATTATAGATGTGGCTAACACCATCCATACTATCTCTTGCATCAAATACAGTTACATTTGAATTGTCAGGCATGCCATCATTGTTATTATCCACATTTCTTAATCTCTCGAGTGTAAGGGCCATTTGTACAGCATTTTTCACATCAATAAGCCCATGCCCTTGTCCCCAATCATGTTTACCGCCAGTTCTGCTGTAGGAATCATTAGCATTTGATTGTGCACCTTCTATGTATCTTCCAGACAACTCCAATATCAATTCTGCTTCTGTAACAAACGTATCTATCCTTCCATCATACCATTCACCCTCTGAATCTGCGTGGTCCTCGTAAAGGTAGTCAGCAATTCCAAGAGATGGCGCTGCTTGGTAGAGCAATGTAGCCACACCGGCAATATGTGGCGTTGCCATTGATGTTCCTGAAATGGCCATGTAGTATAGATCATCATCAGTAGGTCTTTGTAGGATATCAATTACTGTGCCTCTTGGGGCTGTTGCCCAAATATTAACACCTGGAGCACCGATATCAGGCCATGTTTGAGGTTTAGTCATATCTCCCCTTGAGGAGAAATCCGCTATTCCACTTCCGTCATGCTCTAGAGCTGCTACACCTATAACTAATGGAATATTCGAGTAAGGATTTGTCTGTAAATCACTTCCATCCCCGTAAGAATTTCCAGCTGCGAAAACAGAAACAACATTGTTATCATAAGCTAAATTTAGAACAGCTTGTGAAATTGCATTTGAAGGGTCATATTCTGAACCAGAACTGCCCCATGAATTAGATGTTACACGTATGTTAAGCGGATTTGCATCAGGTCTAGAATGTTCATACACCCATTCGAAAGCTTCTACTGCATTATCGATAAAGGCAATATCACCAACTCCCATACCAATTAGTGTTGCTCCCGGAGCAACTCCTTTTTTCGCTCCTGCAGACGCATCACCATTACCTCCTACAGTCCCAGCACAGTGAGTCCCATGGCCGCTAGAAGTATCTGAATTCTCAGCTTCTACCCAAGTTCCGCTACCTCTCTCAAATTTGTAAGAAAGCGTTTTGCCCTCATCATAATCAAAATCAGGATGGCCTGCATCGACACCTGTATCAATTATTACTGCAGCCACTCCAGTTCCATCAATGTAATCATGCTGATGGAATTGATCCTCAACAATCTGTTCATTCTCATCGATTATTACGGTTCTCCATGCTTCTACAGCATTTATTACCCTCGTAGTATCTTGCATATGATATTCCATCTGAGAATTGTGTTCAATCCAATTTACATCCTTTTGTCTGCTCAAAAGCTTAATTTCATCTGAATCTCCCTTTCCGTAAAATCCATCTATAAATTCAAACACACTGATTATTTCTATTCCAATTCCTTCAGCTGTTGCTAGGTGTTCTTCAGTCAAATGTGGTCTATACTGAACAATGAAACCAATTTCCGTATTACTATCATTACTGTTCATTGCTCTGATTATATTTGGATGCATTACATTCTCATTGGCTGAGGCTGAAGTTAGCATCGGGCTAATCAAAAGCAGTGCGATTACAATCAAGGACCTAATACGTTCCATAATCAGTTCCTGTTTTGACGGAATAAAAAGGTTCAGTTGCTCAAAATTCTGACTTTTGCATCCATTAATTCTTTCATAAGTTCTTCGCTATCATCCTTGGATAAACAACATTTCAAAGAATATACTTCATACATTTTGTGAAAGCTACTAGCTATGACTTCAACGCCTCTATCATTATCCTTAAAAGTAACATTTAACAATTTTTTCATAGGAATTCCTCCGCTTCGTGGTTCACCTTCCATAATTGGTCCGATGTCTTGAATACCTAGTCCACCTCCTTCAACAACTAAGTGATCACCATAAATCATCATCCATTTTCCCTTTCTCAGTACATCTTCCCATGCTGATGATGCCGGTAAAGGAGGTCCATCTTCAGACAATGTTTCGTCAGGTTTATCAATCCAGTTATCATCATTCCAAACTTGAGTAGGAAATTCCTCTTTCTGAAGTAAAGTTACAGGGATCCAGTTCTCACCATCCCAGAATAGCGCATCCTTAGTTAGTTCTCCATTTTTCAAATCATCAATAATTCTTTTAAGAGAGATAGGTCCATAAATTTCTCCTTCCACTTTAACAGGAAATTCTTGTTCTTCTTCGTTCATTTAACCTCATAAACATATGCACTTGTAGAATCTAAATCAGGAACTTCACCCAATTTCCATCCAGGTGCCGTTGTTTCTGCGTAGTAATAATCTATTTGGTTATCCTTCCCTTCGTTTAGAATATAGTATATTCCGTCAGCTCCAGTAACATTGATTCCTACTGCTGCATGTCCATAATCTTCCCATGCTTCAGGAATAAGAATCATAGCAGTTTCGTAACCTAATGACTCTAGAATCGAAATTAGAAGGGCAGAAGTATCTTCACAGTCTCCAGTTTGTTCTACTAGAGTTTCAATAGGATATCTAGGATACTCTCCTACGCCAGCGGTTAGATTGTCTTCTGAATATTTTAGAGCCTGTACAAAACTCATGATGAAATTAACTTCTTCTAAATTATCAAATTCTTTTTCAGTAGCTATTTCTCTTAAATTTTTACCTATTTCAATGACAGCTTCTTCATCCTTTGTTACAAAGTTAATATAGTCTTCATATTCTTTGATAGAGTGATCCTGATTAGTGTAATACGAATATCTTGCAGGATCAAAATTGTAGCTTATTTGGTATTCAATAGCATTGTATTGCCAATTGTATGATAAAAGATATCCAAAACTATAAGTTTCAATTTCTAAAAAAATTCTTGCATCATCATTTTCATTTGAATCATCTAATGACCCATCAAGTGTCCCATTGTTTCCTTGTTCCCAAGACTTTGAACTAAGATTATAATTTATTGTGGCTCTATAGCTATCATTAGAATCACTTATGTCAAATTCTTCCGGATTTCTAAACTTGTAGTATATTGCGACTACTGTGAACTGATGTTCAGTTTTGTTGTCAGGTACATTTATTTCGAATTCAGCATTCAAATCAAATTGTTGTTGCCATGGAACTCTCCAAGCCAGATTTCCATTGTCAAAGCGATGTAGTTCTTCCTCACCTTGATATAGGTAAAAAACAAAAGGAGCATCTCCCTTATTGTTCTGTTTGTCAATCAATTCAACCCATTCAAATGTAAATTTTAGGGCTAAATCATTTAGGGGATCTATATCCTCAGTATCATTGTATCCATCATTATCATCATCCGTATCTTCATTATTACCTATTCCATCTAAATCATAGTCTAAGTGTTCATTAGAATTCTCTGGAAAATGGTCATCAGTATCATTGTATCCATCATTATCATCATCCGTATCTTCATTGTCACCTATTCCATCCTTGTCATTATCGCTCCATTCATTCATATTGTTAGGGAATTCATCCTCGTCATTAGGTACTCCATCAAAATCGCTATCATGCATGTATGCATGAGCAAAAATCCCAACCAGTACAGACATAAAAACAAGAGGTATAATTTTGTTACTTTTACTCATTTATAGTCCCAATAAATCTGGTAATTCACTCATATTTGTAAAAGGTATTGCCCCAGCATTAGTCAATTCATCTTCTGAGCATAATTTAATGATTCCATAAACCTTGATATTTGCTCGAGTGGCTGCTGTAACTCCTGGAATACTGTCTTCTATCACTACACATTCTTCAGGTCTAAAATTCATTTTATTTGCAGCATATAGAAATAAGTCAGGTGCAGGTTTGGGGATTCCTACCATTGAGGCTGTAAATATATTTTCTCCGAAATATTTGCTTAATCCAGTTAATTTTAGGGATCCATTCACATGTCGAGGTTCCCCATTTGAGGCAACACATACGGGTACAGATAGATTATCAAGTAATTCTTTAATTCCATCCATAGGAAGCAAGTCAGTCTTGTAGGTTTCACTCACCTTCTGGATTAATCTTGGTAACCAATCTTCCGGAATATCTTTTTGTGATAATTCCTTCATCCCGTAAATCACAGCATCTAGAGTTTTCCCTCCGAACATGTTCGTCGCTTCTTCACCAGTAATATCAATACCTAATTCACCAGCCATTTCGGCGATTACTTCATTGGTCAAGTGTTCACTATCTACTAGTGTCCCGTCACAATCAAAGATAATGCATTTTACTGTCACTAATAGACCCTCACATCTTCACATTTCATTATTTCTCTAAGGAAAGATGTTGCATATGTACCCTTGTGTAACCAGAAGCTGAATCTTGGACATCCTTCATTGTCAATTTCCCATTTCAAATTATTAATTCTTTGGCATAGAGGTCGATACATTCCTAGTGAAGTCAATTGGTGTGCCTCGTCTATTGTAAAGTCTTTGAAATCTATTTTCTCATCAGACATAACCATTCTTTCCAATTCACCTTGTACTCCTTTAGTGTATTGACTTTTTACCCCAGGTAGAAGTCCTACAACCCATGCCTTACCTTCCATGCATCGCTTTTCTAATTTTTTCTGATTGAGTTTTGTAACTTCAATTACCTTTCTTTGATCAGGTCCTCCATAGATATCTACAGGGACTACATTATCACCTATCAATGGTTTGTGAATGCCAATTCCTTCTTTTATCCTTAAATCAATAATTCGGTTAAACATTGCACTTTGATAAGCATGAACAAACATTTTGGACAAACTCTCTGGTAATTGTTTTAAAGCTCCAATGTAATCATTCTTCTTTCTTGTTAGATGTCCTATTATTTGTCTTTCAAAGAGTAGATTATGTGGATATTCCTGAAGAGCTAATTTGAAATCCTTAGTTTCTTTTAGGTGTTTTCTGGCTTCAAAACCTGATATTTCTGAATCACCTTCTGATAAATAATCCCAAACTGCACCTTCATAATCACCTTTTACAATCTTTTCCCCGACTGTGTGTGTTATAGGCCTCACAGCACCAAAACGTTGAATTCCAAAGTAATTTGGAAATCCATCTTTTAATTCATCAGTCAGCTTTTCAATATCATTTTTTTTACATTTTGTATCTGATATTTTAATTATAAATTTATTTCCGACTAAATTTCCAAGTCTTATTGGTTTAATGGTTTTATGCATAAATTCAATCGCTATATTCTCTATATTCAAATTTTTTATTTCGCTAGGATTTGCCATCAATGAAAAATATTGTGTAGTTAGTGCACGTTTATCTTTGGTTCCAGCAAATCCAATTGCCTTTTGCCCTATTCTTAATTTTCTTGATAATTCTTTAATCAATACATGAGTATCCCAATTATTTGCAGTTATTTTTACAATACTATGTTTTCCACTATTATTTTCTTTAGCCCATATCCAATGTGATTTATCGTTATTACCAATTATTTCTTCAACATTAAAATCTTCAGGTATCTTACGAAGTTTACCACCTATTCCTTTAGAATGTGAAAGATATCTTTCTTTGCCTACTTCCGGTCTAGCCGGTAAAATCATGAACCTAAGCTAATTTATCGCGAATTGTCTTTATATCCGCGACAATGATATCCACAGCTTTTTGGATTGCTTTTTTAGGAGTTCCTTTCTTTGTTCTAACGTAAAATTTAGGATGATCTAAGACGATATGCCCCATATAGTAGGAAGCATAATCAACATCAGGATTGGCTAAGGTATGATTCATTAAAGGTCCTAGCAACGTTTCATTAGCACCGCGTACCTCTATTTCCAATTCGTTCTTGGTCTTGTTAATTACGGAAACTTCCATGGAGTTGTGCGGACTTAAAGGGGTATTATAAAGATTGGGCGAGCTTAATAGCCTCAGTTCTTTCAATTTCAGATGCTGTTGTTTTTATTCCAAGAGGAGAGAATACACTTGAACTCGCAAAATGTCCAAGTTCATTCAAGCATTTTACTATTTTATTTCTTTGTGGTGTCTGTCCTATCTCAGCAATTCTAGCAATGTCGTTGACATCATATAATCCTGGTGGTCCGTCAGCTTCTTCACTCAAGGTTTCAAAAAATTTACCTAACCTTCCATCACAATTTGAGGGAACAAGTTCCTTTTCGATTATTTTTTCAATCCACAAAGGCCCTCCAGCATCTCTTTCCTCCTTTTCTACAATTTCCATATTTGTGTTTATCCATTTTAATTTCACATTACTTTTTTTGGTTAATCTAACAAAAACTCGTAAGTGGTGACCTTCTGAATAGCACAATAATGGCTGAATTCCCTTCCCAATTTCAGAGGCTATTGAGTGTATTTTACTTAACATAATTCTTACTCCCATTTCTTTTGCAGCTACTTTTCTCATAGATTTAGCACCGTATCTTTTCATACAGACTGAAGGTTTAGCACCACACAATACAGCAGTGTCGGTAGCCGATACTCCCAAAATTCCATTATCATTCAATCCCTTAAGTGCCGATTC
>MIYU01000005.1 GCA_001875425.1 Marine Group III euryarchaeote CG-Bathy1
TCAGCTGGTGCTTCTTCAGCTGGTGCTTCTTCAGCTGGTGCTTCTTCAGCTGGTGCTTCTTCAGCTGGTGAAGATGTGTGTCTAGCTATGATGGCTTTAGATTCGATTGACGAAAGTGAATCTGAATCTGAATAAACTTTAACATATCCTGTAGATTCGGCACGACCAAAATTATTATTTAAATGATCTAGAATAATTAATTGAGTCTCCTTTTTGAGTTGTTTAGACAATAAAGATAGGATTTGGGATCTCTTTGGAGTGG
Source organism: Marine Group III euryarchaeote CG-Bathy1 (assembly GCA_001875425.1). GTDB lineage: Archaea > Thermoplasmatota > Poseidoniia > MGIII > CG-Epi1 > UBA102. The sequence continues at coordinate 263 of MIYU01000005.1, forward strand.
GTTCGTTATGGTGGCGAACTAAGATATTTAACTCATCTCTATTGAGAAGTGAATTCTTTTCTGTTGATAATACTTCTATTTCCATATTAAGTTTCCCTCATTCTATTAAGAAAATTCTTAGCTCTCTTGCGAACTGTAGAATTTACGGTGATTATAACGATTCCCTCGTTAGGTTGACCATAAACGACCTTAGTATTATCAGGTGCCATGGCTACAACGGGAAGTGTGGCTAAGTCTTCTTCACCGTCGACAATTATTCTTGTGGTACCTTCTGTATTGAAGGCTTTTTCAATAGCATTCCATAAATCCTGTGAAATTGTACCAGGTAAATTTACAACATTTACTGTTGTAGATCCTATACTCTTGATAATTTTTAAATCAGCTTCATTGAGCGCGTTCGATCTCTTTGTTTTGTAATCAACTATAGATATATCTGGTTCTCTTGAATTAGTGAAAACGTTGAGAGTTGAGATGTCACCTACAGTGGCTATTAAATCTGATGACTTTAAATTGGAAGGAATAGAAGAATATAATTTACCCAGGGGGTGCTTAAGCTCCTTATCTAATTGTGAATCGAGTTTGAACATTAGCGAACTCTGAGGGCGAATTTACCAGGAGTACGTATTCCCATTTCTTGAGCTAAGGCAGAGTTTTCTGGATCGAGAATTTCTAAAAAACCTTGCCATTCTTTTGACATTTCGCCTCCACAAGCAGGGCAAGATTCCTCTAAACTTAATGCATGACACGATTTACAAGCGAGCATACTTAATTTTTCTCCGCGTTAGGTTTTTTTCTATCTTCTTCGAGCCATGTTAAATTTCCGAGACCTGGTTGCCTCATTGTCAAACCTATCTTTGATTCACGAGGAGAAACCTCGTTGATAGAAATAGTTACAATACGTGCACGTACTTTGTCACCTTGACGAAGTTCTCTTCCTGAATCCTTGCCTAATAACCTTTGATTACCGATATCCACATCGATATGATCATCCATAATTTGTGATACGTGAAGTAGACCGTCTAAAGGACCGAACCTAACAAATGCTCCATATTCTGTTATTTGATCAACGACGCCTTCGATGACTTCTTGCATAGTTAATTTGAATTGAAGAATGTCCATCTTTACTGGTTGATAAACTGCACCATCGCCATGAACTACTTTTCCATTGCCTGTTTTTTCAAGGCCTACTGCTAAAACGGAAAACATTTGATCATTAGTCATCCTGCCTTCGAATGTTTGTCTGGCTAATTCCAAAGAGACGTGATCTAAATCCTCACCGAGCCTATCTGGAGGTATTCTGACCATCTCTTTTCGAACGTGTTTAAAGTACATCTTTTAATCGCAATAAAGGCTACTATATACTAACTCCTTAGAGACCTGCTAGAACTAAACTAACAACTGACATTAATTTAATTAGAATATTGAGACTAGGTCCTGCCGTGTCTTTGAAGGGATCACCTACTGTATCTCCAACTACTGCAGCTTTGTGAGCATCAGAACCTTTACCACCGTGGGCACCGCCTTCGATGTATTTTTTGGCATTATCCCATGCACCGCCTGCATTCGACATAAATATAGCCATAAGAACACCGCAAACGGTTACGCCGGCTAGAACGCCTGCGAGCATTTGAAAACCATCAGTCTTACTAACAATATTAGTTGCAGGCAAAATAACTGCAAAAATAACAGGAGTAGAAACTGCCAATAACCCAGGAGCTGCCATTTTCTTTATTGCGGCTTGTGTTGAAATATCAACACAGCGTGCAAAATCAGCTTCGGCCTTTCCGTCCAATAATCCTTCGATTTCGCGGAATTGTCTTCTTACTTCTTCTATCATTTCAAATGCTGCTTCACCGACAGCTTGCATAGAAAATGCTGCGAATACGAAAGGAAGCATGCCGCCTATGAATAAACCTGCTAAGACTTTAGGATTTAGAATATCTACTTCAGTTATGCCTGCTTGTGTAGTGAAAGCTGCAAACAAAACTAAAGCAGTTAACGCTGCAGAGCCGATTGCAAACCCCTTACCAATTGCAGCAGTTGTGTTACCGACCGCATCGAGCTTGTCTGTTCTTTCTCTAACTTTTGGATCTAACCCAGTCATCTCAGCAATTCCGCCTGCGTTATCTGCAATAGGTCCGTATGCATCTACTGCTAATTGGATGCCTATTGTAGATAGCATTCCAAGAGCAGCTATTCCAATACCGTATAGGTGTGCAACATCGTAAGCAAAAAGCATTGCTAAAGCTATAGTTATAACAGGTAAAGCAGTCGAAATCATTCCCGTACCTAGTCCAGATATAATATTTGTAGCTGAACCAGTTTCAGAAGATCTGGCAATTTCCTGAGCAGGGGCTCTTTCGTCCGAAGTGTAATATTCGGCAAACAGACCGATTAAAATTCCAGAAGTAACGCCCACTAAAGTTGCATAAAATAAATTCATTGGAGTTAACATTATCATAGTACTGTCTGAAGTTTCCCATGAAACACCCTTACTTCCAACAACATACTCTATGATGAAATAAGAAACTACTAACATCAAAAACGCAGCTCCGAAATGACCTTTGTTCAATGCAGTTTGTGGATTTCCACCCTCATTTGTTCTAACTAAAAAAGTACCGATTATAGATACAAAAATACCTGCTGCAGCTAGAGTTAATGGTAATTGAACTAACGCTTCTTGATCTTGGGCAGCTGCTAAGACCATAGCACCTATCATCACACCTACGAAAGATTCGAATAAATCTGCACCCATGCCAGCCACATCGCCAACGTTGTCACCAACGTTGTCGGCAATAGTTGCTGGATTTCTTGGATCGTCCTCCGGAATACCTGCTTCGACTTTACCTACTAAGTCAGCACCAACATCGGCCGCCTTTGTGTAAATTCCACCCCCGACTCTAGCGAATAGTGCTATAGATGAAGCGCCGAGAGAGAACCCGGCCATTACAGATAATCTATCTTCGAGATTAGAATATGAACCTTCTAGACCTAAGTACAATAAAGATAAACCTAATACACCTAAACCTGCAACACACATCCCCATTACAGAACCGCCAGAAAATGCTATCATTAATGCATCGTTTAGACTGCTGCGAGCAGCGTGTGTAGTTCTGCTATTGGATGCAGTAGCAGCCCACATACCTATGAAACCAGCTAAACCTGAGCAAAAGGCACCGAAAACAAAGGCCAATGCGATTGCACTTTGACCTTGATTTTTATAGCCTAAAGCTAACAATAAAGCGACCACTAAAACAAAAATTGAAAGTACTGTGTATTCTCGTTTTAGAAAGGCCATTGCACCAGATCTTATGTGCTTCGCTATTGTACTCATTTCGTCAGTCCCTTGACTCTGAGTTTCTATCCACTTCATTTTCCAAAAGGCGAAGCCTAAAGATACTAACCCGGCCAAAAGCCAAAAATTGCTAAAATCTTCCATTTTTTTTCTCCAGTCTATTTATTGTCAAAAAGACCAAATAAACGTTATCCCGTTGTAAAGTAATAGATATATAACATTAATGTATTAACGAACTAATTAGCGACGTGCTTTTCCATACGTTAAAGAGCCGAAAAAAGCAAGACAGAACATGACTACTAAAACTGCGTAAAGCCCTATATCTCTCCAAACACCATATTCCATATACCAAGCTACCCAGAAGGCGAGACCGACGGGAATAAGCATGTAGTAACTAAAAGCTATTACATTATTTGAATCTGAAAAAAACTCGTTAACTTTCATGTTTCACCACTATCATATCTTTGATGGACAATACAGATGAGAAGGGTATATCTAATCTACCGTCTGCATCTAAATCAAAACCTTCTGGAATAAACTCTGAAGGTTCGACGATTAAACTAGTTAATTCCCCTGTGGTTGATTCCATGACTACATTGTGCAATCTACCTATTCTTTCACCATCTAATGTAGCTACCTCCTTGCCCTGAATATCAGATTGTCGTATTTGCATAATTAAGCGTAAAGATTGTCTTCACTCCTCTCCTTTCGTTTTCTAGCTCTTTTAGCTAGATTACCTTGTAATTCATTGTAGTATTTTATTGTATCTTCGTTTACAGAAGGCGGTACTAAATCTAGCGCTTTGTAAAAATGATCTGAAGTTACAACAGTAGCACTGCCGTCATCTCTAAGTGCCAAAATAGCAGCTTCCCTTACAAGAGCTGCTAAGTCGGCACCGACGTAGCCCTCTGTATTACTAGCCATTTCATTCAAATCAACATCTGGACAAGGCATATCACGAGTATGGATGTTTAGAATTTGATTTCGTTCCTCTAAAGATGGTGCTGATAATAATATCAACCTATCGAAACGACCGGGGCGCAGGAGTGCAGGATCTACTATTTCTGGTCTGTTTGTAGCGGCGATAACAACCACGCCTTCTAAATTTTCAAGACCATCCATAGAAGTTAGGAATTGATCTACGACCCTATCTGACACTTTACTATCAGAACCACTACCCCGTATAGGAGCTATTGAGTCCAGTTCATCCACAAAAACTATACAAGGAGATACTTGCTTAGCTTTTCTAAATATTTCTCTGACTTTTTTCTCAGAATCTCCCACCCATTTAGACATCACTTCTGGACCTTTTATGGAAATAAAATTAGCTTCCGATTGTGTGGCTATAGCTTTTGCCACTAGAGTTTTACCTGTGCCTGGAGGGCCGTAGAGCACTATACCTCTGGGCGGTGTAACGCCTAATCGAATGAACCCTTCTGGATTACTTAATGGCCAATCAACGGTTTCTATTAATCTCTGTTTTACTTCAGCTAAGCCCCCTATATCATCCCAAGAAACTCGTGGAATCTCCACCATTACCTCTCTTAAAGCTGAGGGTTCTACATCTTTTAGTGCTTCTCTAAAATCATCATTAGTGACTTGCATTTTCTCTAATAATTTACTTGGAACTGGTTCATCTAAATCTATTTCAGGAAGGTATCTTCTAAGAGCTCGCATAGCTGCTTCTCTTGTTAAAGCAGCTAAATCTGCACCAACGAAACCATGCGTTATATTAGAAAAGTGATCGATATCTACCCATTGGCCGTTATCGTCCCTGTCCAAAGGCATGCCTCTGGAATGAACTTGAAGAACTTCTTTTCTTCCGATAACATCTGGAATTCCTATTTCTATTTCTCTATCAAAACGGCCTGGACGGCGTAGAGCTCCGTCTATAGAATCTGGACGATTTGTAGCAGCGATTACTATTACCTGCCCTCTATTTTTTAATCCATCCATCAGAGTAAGTAATTGTGCAACTACTCGTCTCTCAACTTCACCTTGAGTCTCGTCACGTTTTGAAGCTATAGAATCTAATTCATCTATAAAAATAATAGAGGGGGCGTTTGCTTCTGCCTCTTCGAATTTTTGCCTTAAATGAGCTTCAGATTCCCCATAATACTTATTCATAATTTCTGGACCTTGTATAGATAGGAAATTTGCACCAGATTCGTGTGCTACCGCTTTAGCGAGAAGAGTCTTACCCGTACCTGGTGGACCGTAAAGAAGAACTCCTTTTGGAGGCGTTATCCCCAAAGCATCGAATAGTTCAGGATGCTTAAGAGGCAATTCAATCATCTCACGGACTCTCTTTATCTCGTCTCTGAGACCGCCTATATCCTCATAGGCAACGCCCGTTGTCTTGAGTTGATCTTCTTTTACTGGTTCTTCTTGAACAGTAATTATAGTGTCTGCTTGAATTTGAACTGCGCCTTTTGGTTTTATAGAAGTTACTACAAACGGTAAACGACCCCCCATTAATGTTAAACCTGGAACAATAACAACATCGTTTTGTGTAACTGGTCTACGATTTAATCCTCGAAGAATGACATCTTCGATTCCTTGACCGAATTGAACTCTGCCTGATTGTTCTAGAAGTGGAGCTAAAGAGACTTTTGAAGCTGGTCTGAAAGATGCCTTTCTAATTTCTACCTTATCGCCTAAATTAGAACCTGCATTGTTACGTATCAATCCGTCTGCACGTATGATACCTTTTCCCTCATCTTCAGTTCTAGCACGCCAAACGATTGCTACAGTGGATTCGCGTCTTTTCCCTTTTATCTCTATAATATCTCCAATCTGTAAATCTAACAATTTACGTGTGGCCGTATCTATACGCCCTCTGCCGTATCCAACTTCATCTTGTAAAGCTTCAGCTAATTTTAGAACGACTTTATTTTCAGACATAACTGTTTGGTGTGGAATGGTAGAGGTTAAAAAGATAATGTTGTGTAAAAAAAGTGAAACTGGCGGGCACGGAGGGATTTGAACCCTCGACCTGCGGCTTAGGAGGCCGCCGCCATTCCTGACTAGGCCACGTGCCCCTCTCTGTAAACATCTTCGATTTTTCTATCCTTTTCGAGATTCTTTTTTTGATTGAGATTGACACCCATTTTTGGTTTATCTAGATTACTGACATCCTCGATAGAAGGTATTTCTGAAGCACCCTCCAGTAAAGTTGGAATAGGGCGATTGGAAAGAATTGTAGCATGTTTAATATGTATATCATTCAAGAGGTCTTTTTTATTTAGATTAGAAGAGAGATCGTCATCTACGAGTGGTTCGTTGTTATTTTGATGTTTCTTTAAATCGAAATTTAGAGGTACTTCTGTAGAAATTTGCATTTCTGCTTGGGTAATTTCCGGCCCCTTCTCTAATTTATTACGTTCTTTCTTATTGAAAGTCATGATTTAGGTAAAAAGATACGGTCTAAAAGACTGCGGTTACTTCAGAAGTGATTTTATTTCATCTACTGCAGTAAATGGATCGGTTTTACGTGATAAAATATCCTCAGCTACGGAATCAAGAGATTTCGACCCTAACTCTGTAATTTTATCTTGATATAAAGAAGTTCTGAGATGTTGTTGAAGTTCATATATTTGTCTTTTCAAACGTACAGATTTTAAGCCATTGCTACCTAAAAATGAACGGTGTTTTTCTATATTTTCCCACAATAAAGAGATTCCGATTTGTTCGACAGCTGTGGTTTGAACTATTGGTGGAGTCCAAGATTCCAATTCCCCTAGATGTTGCATCATTTTTAACTCTTCGACGAGTCTGTCTGCACCGGATCTATCTGATTTATTGACAACTAAAATATCTGCTATTTCTAAAATTCCTGCTTTTTGGGCTTGAATTTCATCCCCCAACCCTGGAACATTGACAACTAAGGTAGTATCGGCGAGTTCGGCAATTTCTACATCACCTTGTCCTGCGCCGACAGTTTCTATGAAAATCAAATCTTTTTGTAATAATTCTATAGCATTAACCAAAAAACCGATAGTTGGAGTTACCCCTCCTAAATGACCTCGTGTGGCTACAGAACGGATAAAAATATCGGCATTTTGAGAAGAGAACATACGTAATCTATCACCTAAAATTGCTCCGCCTGAAAATGGGCTTGTGGGGTCTATAGCAAGAACACCTACTTTGTGCCCCTGTTTTGAAGAATAATCTGCTAAACAATTAACGAGAGTAGATTTACCAGCACCAGTAGGGCCGGTAACTCCGATTGTATATGAATTGCCTGTTTTATGCCAAACAGATTTTAATGCGTTTTTTGCCCTTTCATCACCATTTTCAATCCATGATATTAAACGAGAAACGGATCTTGTATCTCCAGATAATAAGTCATCAATCAAAAAAATACCTCAAGAATTTGAAACAATATAATCTACTATTTCGTGCGTAGGCGTTCCTGGTCCAAAAATAGCGAAAATACCTTTAGCTTCCCAAACAGCTTTTTCATTATCCGGAATTATTCCACCTGCAATAATTTTTATATCAGAAGCATCCGCTTCCTCCAATAATTTTAGAACTTCTGAAAATATATGAGAATGTGCTCCAGACAATATACTCAACCCGATAAATTGTACATCTTCTTGAATAGCAGCATCCACTATATCTTGAGGTGATTGTCTTAAACCTGTGTAGATAACCTCCATACCAGCATCCCTTAGAGCGCGTGCCACTACCTTAGCCCCTCTGTCATGACCATCTAAACCTGGTTTTGCGATTAGAATTCTGATGTTTGATTTTTTTGGCATGAGTTGTATAAAGTTAGAGAATATTTATTTTTGACGGCGTTTTTGAGATAAAACGGAGAAAACACTTGGTTGGGAGTCCTTTTCCTCTTTTTTGTCTTCTAAAGAATCTAAAAAGTCGGGTTCTTTTTTTGTCTTTGTTTTGGGTTTCTTTGCTTTAGAGGTGTTAGCTTTAGATTTTGATTTAACAGGAGTCTGTTTTTTTGAATTTAATTTCTTCTCTGCTCTCGAACCCCAAGAACTGCGTGCCCATTTCTCTGATTCGTTACTTCTGTCTGGAGTGTCGATACTGGGGGCTTTTTGATCATCCGTAAAATCATCTAAGTCATCATCCCACCCCATACCATCTAAACGCTCCTGAATGGTAAAAACTTTTGTTGAGTTTAAACCTAATAAAAAGGAAGTGAAAATTAATAAAAATAATAATAGAGAGATTATTAACTCAGTAATTCCAAAAACAAAAGTTGGACCTAAAAAAGTTCGAAGGACCATAGATAAAATGAAAGGAACTAAGGCAGCCCATGAAAAACCTATGAAGTAAAGAGAGAGGGGGCGTTTTTTACTTGGGAAGTAAAGAGCACCTCTTCTGGCACCCATAAATGGACCGACAGTAAATGCTAGAATTGGACCGATGAATGGCACTATTAACAACCCCACCCAACGAATCATAGTTGAGATGCAAATGCGTCTTGAATCCCTAATAAGATTTTCATTCACAAAAGTTGTTATTCAGGCCTAAATATAAATGGTGCCGCCGGCCGGGATCGAACCGGCGACCTCAGGATCTTCAGTCCCGCGCTCTCCCAACTGAGCTACAGCGGCTTAAGTAACTAATAAGAGTGTGGAATATATATTTGCCTATCTGATATAGCAAAAGCTTTTGATTAGCACTGAAACTGGCCTTAATGATTTAGATGCCTGATTTCACTGAAAGTACTTCTGCAGTTAAACAAAAATGTTATTTTTGTGAGACTGAAATATTTGTCAATACTGGGCCTGGATGGAACAGTACAAGAGTAATTTGTAGGAAATGTTCTAAAAAACAAGAAGGGAATGAAGAATAGAGTACGTGAAAAGACCTAAAATCAACAGATACAATGAGGGTTGAATGGAAAAACGATGCGTTACGGTTTCTGGTTTGCCTGGGTCTGGAACGACTACGATATCGAGAGCCCTGTCCAAAACAACTAATCTGAAAGTGTATTCATCTGGAGAAGCTTTTAGAACGGTAGCTGAAAAAATGGGATTAACACTGAGTGAATTGACTGAATTATCTGAAAAGGAAAAATCTATTGATTGTGAAATAGATGAAATCGCTTTGGAAAAGATTGAAAATGGAGGATGTATTATAGAGGGGAGATTAGTAGGGTGGTTAGCCCATAGTAATGATATATCTGTATTTAAGATATGGATAAAGGCTGAGGAAAATATAAGGCATGAACGGATTGTTTTACGTGATAGAAATAAAGAAGATAAGAATATGATACTGAAGCGAGAGAAATCGGAGTTGGAGAGATATCGGGAATATTATAATTTTGATTTAAAAAATACAGATATATATGATTTGATACTTGATTCAAGCAATACTGAACCTCAACTAATTGTTGAAGAGATAATGAAGAAATATGATTGAACTAAGAGAGAGCGAGATGGCACTTGTTGGTAATCCACCAGAAGAACGGACCATCGAAGAAATAATCAATAATGGATTTGTTGTTATAGATAAACAAGCTAAACCATCATCACATCAAGTATCTGCTTGGGTAAGAGATATGTTAGGTGTAGAAAAGGCAGGTCATGCAGGAACGTTGGATCCGATGGTAACTGGAGTATTGGTTGTGGCAATCGGAAAGGCAACTAGAGTTATTAAAAATCTTCAAGATTCTAGAAAAACATATGTAACTCTTTTAGAATATACCAAACCTATCAAAGAAGAAAAAATAAAGAAGCTGATGAAGGGATTTGAAGGAGTAATATATCAAACGCCACCACGTAATGCAGCAGTTAAAAGAACGTTGAGAAAAAGAGAAATATTTTCAATAAATATCATTGAACATACCGAAAAAAGAACTCTTTTTGAAGTGGAGTGTGAAGCAGGAACATATATCCGAAATTTATGCAGAGATGTTGGATATATATTAGGACAAAAAACAAGCATGGCTCAATTAAGAAGAATTGCAACAGGTCCGTTTAACGAAGAAGATAGCCATACACTGTTACAATTGAGAGATGCATTTGAAGAATGGAAAGAAGGGGGAGATGAAAAGAAAATAAGACAGCTTATATTGCCAGTTGAAAATCTGTTTGAACACCTCCCTAAAATTGTGGTAAAGGATTCAACTGTAGATGCTTTGTGTCACGGTGCGGAACTGGGATTGCCTGGAGTTACATCTATATCGGAAGATATTACCAGAGGATGTATAGCAGGAATTTTTACCATGAGAGGTGAAGCAATAGGGATAGCTAAAATCAGAGTCGGTAGTGAAGAAATAAAGGAATCTGTTGAAAATGATAAAAAGGGCAATATTGCAAAAATGGTTACAGTGTTAATGAAAAGAGATACCTATCCTAGAATTTGGAAAGGTAGATAAAATGAATGAAAAGAGAAGGTTAGCATGCGGACTTACTGGGGTGACTTTTCTACTGATTACATTGTATTACGGACTTATTGCAACGGGACCAGCTCAGTATTTTGTTGCACCAAATGCTCAAAAAATTTTTTATTTACACGTTCCGGCTGGAATGATTACATATGTTGCATTTTTGATTGTATTTTCGAGTAGTGCCTGGTATCTATACAAAGAATCGGAATATGCAGATAGACTTGCACATAGTGCAGCTGAGCTTGGACTGTTGTTCGGTGCCATGAATCTTGTCTCGGGAACTTTATGGATGCAAGTAGAATGGGGTGGAAATATATTTGATAGATTTATGACAGATATGCGACTCGCTACAACGTTAGCAATGTGGTTGATATATGTTTCATATATAGTATATAGAATGAATTCAGGTATAGATGGCAATAAACGAAATGCTGCCATCATAGGAGTATTGGGGGCAATTTCGATACCTCTAAGTTATCTATCTTCTAGATTTTTAAGATCGGACCACCCTGTTGTTTTTGCATCGGATGAAGGGGAAGTTGATACGAGTATGAAGATAGGGTTGTATCTAGGGTTGTGTGGTTTGTTATTAATTTTCATATATCTATTGGATGAACGTATGATGATTTTAAAGAAAGAAGATGAAATAAATAGGGAAAAAATGGAGAAACAATGGTGAAAGAGAAAATTGTTGGAATGATGATAATGATGATTCTATTCACTCCAGGAGTAGAGGGACAAGAGCCAGCAGATGAAAATATGGTGATGTCTTGTGATGATAATGAAGGAGTGGTATCGATTAGATATAATCCGGTATTTGAAATAGGTGAAGAGTGGACAGTGTATCTAGAATGGAACTGTGAAAATGACGTGGATTTTGTAGTAGAGATTACTGATACTGAAAATAGAACGATATCCATTACAAATGGTAGTGGTGAAGATGGGATTGTATTTCCAGGATATACTTTTTATGAAGAACATTTCAATATTCTTGTAAGATTTTGGGTAATGAATGACGATGAAGAAATAAGAATGCAGGAGATATATATCGATGTTAACAAAACGGCCCCAGACGATCTAAAAAATCTTTGGATTGCGATGTCTATTTTTTGGATTGGGATTGGCTGGTATATGAAATATATGTATGAAAAAAAGGAGAATATTGAAAAAAATATAAGGGCGTTAAAAGAGGAAACTGGAGAAGATGAAAAGAAGAACTGAGAAACCGTGGCCTACTTGGACAAAGGGCATATTCGCATTGAGTGTGATTGTTTTAACAACTTTTTTGGCCACGTATAATGTTGGAAATCAATCAACATATATTAGTGTAGAAGATGCTATGACTGGTGAATATGATGGGCAAACAGTCCAGATACATGGAAATGTAATTCAACGTACACTGAATAATTTCTACTTGGAACAAAATAATATAACCCTCATGGTAGAAATATTGGAAACTGAAATACCGCCTACGTTTTCAGAAAATAATAGTGCTACGGTGACGGGGATATTGAGTAATCAAGACGAACAACGTGTTTTGTTATCAGAAAAAATACAAATGGGATGTCCGTCTAAATATGTGGAGGCAGATGGACAGTAACGTATCGGAAAAATTAGAAGAAGATAAAGAAAATGTTTATACTATTCCTAAAACAGGAAAGATGAACGTGCCTGGAAGAATTTATTCTTCACCTGCACTACTTACTCAAACCGGAATGGAAAATGCATTGCAACAAGTAGTGAATGTCGCCTCATTACCAGGTATAGTAGATGCAAGTTTGGCGATGCCAGACATACATTGGGGTTATGGATTTCCAATAGGCGGTGTCGCAGCATTTTCAACAGAAGAGGAAGAAAATGGAATGGGAGTCATATCTCCTGGTGGAGTTGGATTTGACATAAATTGTGGAGTAAGGTTGCTAAAAACTGAATTGAGTGAGCAGGATGTTAGAGAAAGACTCCCTCAATTAATGGATGAACTATACAGAAACGTACCTGCCGGACTGGGATCTAAAGGTAGAATAAAATTATCAAACAAAGAATTAGAGAATGTACTCAATGAAGGTGCAAAATGGGCAAAGGATAACGGCTATCTTTGGGATAAAGATATGCAATTTTTAGAAGAAAATGGACGTATGGAAAATGTTCAAATTGAAGAGGTTAGTGAAAAAGCTAAGAAAAGAGGAATACCTCAACTCGGTTCATTAGGAAGTGGAAATCATTTCTTAGAAATACAAAAAGTTGATGAGATTTACGATGAAAAAACTGCAAAAATTTATGGTCTTGAAAGGGGCAAAGTTGTTGTGATGATGCATTGTGGCTCTAGAGGGTGTGGACATCAAGTGTGTCAAGATCACATTAAACCAGTGATAAATGCAAGCATAAGAGAAGGTATAGAGTTAAAAGATAAGCAATTAGCATCTGCACCACTTGATAGTAGAGAAGCGGAAAATTACATTGGAGCTATGAATGCAGCGGCGAACTATGCATGGGCCAATAGATCCCTAATAGCACATTGGACTAGAGAATCTTTTTCTAATGTGTTTAAAGAAGAAGCGGAGACATTGGGAATGGAAACTGTGTATGATGTTTCGCATAACATTGCAAAATTTGAAAGGCATAATGGAAAAAATGTGTGTGTTCATAGAAAGGGTGCCACTAGGGCTTTAGCACCTAATAGTATAGATGTACCTCAAAAATACAGAGATGTAGGACAGCCCGTCTTAATTCCTGGAGACATGGGGACTTGTAGTTATGTTTTGGCAGGTGCGGAGGGGGCGATGAAAGAGACTTTTGGTTCAACGTGTCATGGTGCAGGTAGAGCCCTTAGTAGGAAAGCCGCTTCAAAGAAATTTAATGGAGAAGAATTGATTAATAAAATGTGGAAAAATAATAAGATATATGTAAAGGCTAGAAGTCCGAAAGTTGTATCTGAAGAAGCCCCTGGAGCATACAAAGATGTTACGAGTATTGTGGATGTTTGTGAAAAGGTAGGTATATCCACGAAAGTTGCCAAACTAAAACCAATTGGAGTGATTAAAGGGTAAATGGGCATTAATCTGAAAGATTTAACTGTAATAAAACCCATTAACTTGGCCGAATTAAGAGGAAGAAAATTAGGTGTTGATGCGTACAATATGCTGTATCAATTCCTCAGTAGCATAAGACAACCAGATGGGATGCCTTTACAAAATTCAGAAGGAGTAGTTACTAGCCACCTAAGGGGATTGTTATCCAGAGTGAGTTATTTGAATGCTGAAGGTATCAAACTGTGTTTTGTATTTGATGGCGTACCGCACCCTCTAAAGAGACGCTTATTGGATGAAAGAAAAGAAAGAAAGAAAAAGGCACAGAGGGAATGGGAAGAAGCACTTATTGTTGGCGATTTAGAAAAGGCTAGGATGAAAGCTCAGCAAACATCCATACTAACTAGCAAAATGATAGATGAAACCAAAGAAGTACTAGATACTTTAGGCATTCCTTGGGTGCAAGCTCCTAGTGAAGGAGAAGCACAAGCGGCGACCATGGTAAAAGATGGAATACTAGATGCAGTTGCTTCTCAAGATTTTGATACGCTTCTTTATGGTGCACCGATTATGATTAGGAATCTAACGTTATCAGGGAAAAGAAAATTGCCTAGACAGCAAAAATGGATAAGTATTGAAATGGAACAGATAATTCTTGAAAAGGTACTTGAAAAAAATCAAATAACACAGAATCAATTAATTGATTTAGCTATATTGATAGGGACAGATTACAATAGAGGAATACATGGAATAGGTCCTAAAAAGGGATTGAAAATAATTAAAGAATGCGGTAGTGCAGAAAAATGTTTAGAAAAATTGGATCAACAGATAGATAATTTAGATGAATTGAGAAAAATGTTTTTAGACACTGAAATTTATTCTACGAAAAATGTTGAAGTAAAGTGGAGAGAACCTATGAAATCTAAAACTATAGAATTGTTATGTGGAAAATACGAATTCTCGAAATCGAGAGTAGATAATGCTTTAGATAAATTCACTGGACCTAAAAAAAGTAAAGCTGAACAGTTCACTCTTGGCGATTTTAGTTGAATTATTTACTACGTATTGCCCGTAAAGTAGAGCCACAGATATTACATTCTTTCAATGGTTTATCAAAAATATGGAAACAGGCCTCGCAACGCCATTTCCAAAATAATAATGATTTAATGCCTTTTCTATCAGGAGAAATCCATTCGATTTCTAAAGCTAAAGAAACGTTTTGAATTGCAAAATCACTAGAAACTATAGTGGCAGATTTGGTTTTAGCTAATGCAATTAAGGAAATATCTGTGTCAGAGAGTTTGCCAATATCTCCTGTTCGTTCTGCCATTTTTGTAACATCTAAAATAGAACTGGAAGAGGGTGATTCAACTAACAGACCGATTTGAACTAAATTTGAAAAATAATTCTTACTTGGGGAATTCCGTATCTCTTCTACTACTTTAGGAACTGTGAATAAATCACCATCTGGATGTATCTGATTTAAAAAAACTGAAGTGTCTAAAACGTATTGTGTCATTGATTAGAAAAGCCCGAACATTGGTTGACAGGTTATTGCCCTCCATAGTAAAGGTTTTGTTAAGTTATTAAATCCTAAATTTATAGACCAATCTGGAGCATAAAATAATGATTTACCTAATGTAAAAGAGCGTTTTGAATATTTCATATTATCTCCAACTTGTTTGTCCCAATTATACTGATAAGACAATAATGATGTCCCGTATTTGATGTGTTCAGACACCGATTGGCCTGCCAATCTACCAGATATCATTGCTAAGGAGATTCCTGCACCGTTTGAAGGAAAAACAGTTCCTGCAGAATCACCGACCAAAAGGTAATTTTCTTTGACCATGGTTTTGACAGGTCCGGAAATAGGTATGACACCTCCCCCTCTGTAAACTATTTTGCCGGGAAATTGAGAAACAAAGGCATTTGCTTTATCTTTAATCGAATATTTATTAGAGAATTTTGGCTGGATGCCGACGCCTATGTTTGCCCCGCCATCTTTAGGAATTACCCAAGCATAACCTCCTGGAGCCATTGAACCGAAATGTATTTCCACATTATTATTGAATTCTCCTTCTAAAAGAAAAAAAGAAACTGGGACTGTAGTTAGATTGGTATTCCAAAATTTGCGTGCAAGAGGATCATGGGGGCCGCCTGCTCCTATGATTACCTTTCCTTCGAAAAAATCACCGGTTTCTAAAAAAACACGATTTCCGATAATATCTATAACGGTTGAGTTTTTGTGAAAAATCGCACCTTCTTTGATAGCTAATTTGGCGATTTCGTCATCATGTACAGGTCTATTGAGAATTTGACCTTCGAAGGGGTAACTAAGTTTTTTTCCAGAGGGTGTAACTAAGTCTAATCTATCAGTAGTACGTGAAATTGCTGAGCTTGAGAGTTGAATTAGATCAGATATATCGGGGACATTTGGACATAACTCTTCTAATTGTCTATTAGATGGAATCAATTCTCCACATTGTAAAGGATGACCTATCTCCTTACTTCTATCTAAAACTAGTGTTTTGATACCTGCAGAAGATGCGTAGCGAGCGGCCGTACTTCCA
Organism: Marine Group III euryarchaeote CG-Bathy1; assembly: GCA_001875425.1. GTDB lineage: Archaea > Thermoplasmatota > Poseidoniia > MGIII > CG-Epi1 > UBA102. The sequence goes on from MIYU01000005.1 coordinate 16,520, forward strand.
GCGGGGCCACCACCTATTATGATCAAATCCCAAGACTTATCCATACAGACCTTAATACAAGAGATAAAAATTAATTTCTGTGATGGAATGATAAACAAATTACTTAAATAAGGGTAAAAGAGAGATACCAATGGGAGAAGGCGAAAATGTGTGGCATCGTAGCATATAAAGGCAGACAAAATGCAAGTGAAATAATTGTGCCATCTCTTAAAAAATTAGAATATAGAGGTTATGATTCATGGGGTATTGCAGTAATAAATGAAAACAACATAGAATATGTCAAAAAAAGTGGGAGAATTGAAGGAGAAGATATTGAAATTAATTTAGGAGATGCCAATATTGGAATTGGACATACAAGATGGGCGACACATGGAAGCGTGACAGATGAAAACGCACACCCTCACCTTTCGAATGATGGAAACGTAGCTGTTGTACATAATGGAATTATTGAAAATTATAAAGAATTGAAAAAATTCTTAGAGACTAATGATTTTAAATTTGTGAGTGAAACGGATTCAGAGATTATACCTAATTTAATAGAATACTACTGTAAAAATGTAAGATTTAAGACTGCTGTAAAAAGAACCTTAAAACGAATTAAAGGGAACTATTCTATTGTTGCAATAGAACGAGAAACTGGAATAATATGTGCATCTAGAAGAGGGTCTCCTCTTGTACTTGGAATTGGAGAAGATGCAACATTTGTTGCTTCAGATATACCTGCATTTCTTGATTATACTACTAATGTTGTATATCTTTATGATGGAGATATAGTTCTTATTGATGAAGAAATTTCATTTTTTAATTTAGATGAAAATGTAGAAGTTAAAAGAGAGATAGAAAAAATAGAATGGGATGCAGAACAAGCAAAAAAGGGAAATTTTAAACATTATATGTTAAAAGAAATAAGTGAACAAGTAGATAGTATAGAAAGGGCAATAACACAAGATAAAGAATTGATAGAAGGATTTGCTAAAGATATTAAAAAAGCTAGGAATGTATTCTTAGTTGCTTGTGGATCTTCTTATCATGCTTCATTACACGGCAGTTATTTATTAGGTAAAAATACGAGTATAAATGCAATTCCAGTTTTAGCCTCTGAATTCAAAAATTATATTAATTTTATAGATCAAGAATCATTGATTATAGTTATATCGCAATCTGGTGAGACTGTGGATGTTCTTGATGCGGTAAAAATGGCAAAGGAACAAAAAGGAAAAGTTTTAGCAATAGTCAACGTTCAAGGTTCTTCTTTGACCAGAGAAGTTGAAAAATATATTTTAATGAATGCGGGACCTGAAATAGGAGTATTATCAACAAAAACATATACATCACAATTAGCGATATTATCATTGATATCTTATTCTGTTAATAATAAATATAAAAAAGGTTTGAAGGCTTTGAAAGCGTTAATTAAATATGTATATGCTTTGACTTCCAAAAATACTAGAGAATATTTGAAAAAATTGTCTAGAAATTTAAGATATGTAGAACACATATACACGATAGGGCGTAATCTAGAATACCCTACAGCGTTGGAATCTGCATTAAAAATAAAAGAAGTTTCCTATATCCATGCAGAAGGGTTTGCTGGTGGAGAATTAAAACATGGAACCATAGCATTGATTGAAAAGGGTACGCCGTGCATAGTTTTTGTTCCGGAAAAGAATAATGAAGAAATAATATCCAATATGATTGAGGTAAAAAGTAGGGGGGCCTACATAATTGGAATTGGATCTAAAAATATTGAAGAATTTGATTTTTTCATAAAAGTAAGAGATGCAGGAGAGTTGAATTCTATATGTCAGATAATACCTATTCAAATTCTAGCATATCACTTAGCAGTAATGAAAGGGCATGATCCCGATAAACCGAGAAATTTAGCTAAATCTGTAACTGTAAAATAAAAAGGGAAAATTACTTGCCTCGGCCTTCCTTGGCTTTTGGACGGAGTTGCTTGCTACCGCATTTTCTACACTTTGCACTTTTGTAAGCATTACGTGCGTTGCACTTCATGCAGATTTTCTTCTCTAGAAGACGTGCTTCAGCTTCAGGGAATCGAGCCATCTAAAGCACTGGAGAAAAAGGCAGTATAATACACTTGCTAAGCAAAAATAGTATATCGAAAAGTTTATTATTGAACTTCTTAACTACTATTACGTTGAGCAAACTAGAATCTAATTTTAGATACCTGTCAGGGGTGGAGTAAGAAGATATTGATTGAAGTACCTATTGAACTAGAAATTGTTAATTTTTATGTAGTATTTCTTTATTTAGCGTTAGCTCTAATAATATCTTTTGTTTGTTCTCTACTTGAATCAGTTATTCTTTCAGTTACGCCCAGTTATGTAGAGACTAAAGCCCAGGAAAAAACGTGGGTTGGTTTAACTCTTAAAAAAATGAAAGAGAATATAGATGAGCCTTTAGCAGCTATACTGACACTAAATACAGTATCACATACAATAGGTGCAGCAGGAGTTGGATCAGAATTTCATGGAGCAGGAAACTGGTTAACTATATCTTCTATAATTTTAACATTTATGATATTGATATTTTCAGAAATAATACCGAAAACAATAGGAGCTACTTATTGGAGGAAAATTATTCCTTTTTCAACGTATTTAACACATTATGTCATCATAGTAACGATGCCTGTAACCTTCATGTTACAAAAAATATCTAATGTTATATCGCCAGAAGGAAGTGAAGGTGTAATGACAAGAGAAGAGATGGTTGCAGTTGCTAAAATTGGTCAAGATCAGGGAACTTTAGAATCTCAGGAAACTGAAATAATAAAGAATCTATTGGATTTAAAAAATATTTTAGCAGAAGATGTAATGACACCTAGTACAGTTCTTTTTACACTTAACAAAGAAGAAATTGTTAGTGAAGTTGTTGAAGAACATTCTCCAATTAGATTTTCCAGAATACCCATAATTGGAAAAGATTTAGACGATGTCATAGGATTTGTACTTACAAATACTCTTTTGGAAGAGAGTCATAATGGAGGAGTTTCAAAGAAAGTAAAAGACTTAATTTCACCATTAGAACGTGTAAAACCTGAAGATAGTGTGGCCGATGTATTGGATGAATTTATAAAAAGAAAACAGCATATTTTTCTAGTTGTAGATGAATATGGAGGAACTCAGGGAATAATAACTTTAGAAGACACCATAGAGACTCTTTTGGGTGTTGAAATAGTAGACGAATATGATGAAGTGAAGGATATGCGACAATTGGCTAGAGAATTGTGGAAAAAGAGAAGATAGACTAAAAAGTTAATTTTTCTCTTTTAACATATTACCAGAGAGTAGCATGAGACTAGGTAAAACTAAAACAGCTATTAGGACTGAATAAATTATAGTTGCAGCAGTTATTATTCCAAAATTACGAACTAATGGCATTGGGCTGAGTGTAAGAACGGCGAATCCGAATAGAGATGTTATACCACTTATGACCAGTGCAGAACCTGTATGCTTAATTGCAATTTCAACCGCTTTAGCATTATCTGATGTTTTTAATTCGTGTCGATACCGTTCCACAATGTGAATTGCATAATCAATACCTAACCCTATAGTAAGTGCAGTTACCATGACCGTTAAAACATTTAGAGAAATGCCTAACAAGGACATAGTACCCAAAATCCAGAAGGTTGCAATAACAACGGGAATAATTGTTAAGATACTGTATGATATCTTACGATAAACTAGTAAAAGGAATAAAGAAGCCATAACAAGAGAAATTAAAGTAGAATTAATCTGAGCTGCTTCTATAGTGTTTATTGTAGTTATAGTTAATACATGACCACCAGTTAAACTGACCATCTGACTCGAAAAAACATCGATAGGAATATCCGATGAAAGTTGTGATAGCATTTGATTGAGGCCGGCCTTATCTAAAGGATTGTGTTTAGTTGGTCCGATATATATTCTAATTACTGAAGCGTTGTATTCGCCATCTTGGGTTTTGTGTAAAACTTTTTTGAGTTCTGTAGTGAAACTTTCACCTGTGAACCGATCTGCTATATCGAGATCTCTTTGGTAAAGATAATCGAATAAATTTTTGACATCTTCGTTAGTTGTTGAACTGATAGGCGTTCCCTTAGAAGATAGAGTAAATGTATCCCTTAAAGATTGAACAAAATAATAATCTTCGCCACGAACCGTCAAAGAGTTTACTACTGGAGAATGAGAAGAAACTTCGAATTTTAGATAGCCTGTAATTGCATTTGAAGGTGGAGTTATATTTACTGAATAATGAGAATCAGAAAATGAATGAGGCGATATTGAAGGAGTCAGTGTAGTGTTAGTTTCAGACTTGTCTGCAGCTATCCAAAAAATTGTAGAATTGATTGTATAATCAGAATTAGAAATCCATTCAATAGAGAGAGATTCATTTGAATAAACATGAAACTCACCACTAATTTCGAAATAAGGACCATCACCATGATATGTAATAGAACTAGATTCGGAATGGATTGCAGTTCTGACGATTTGATAAACTGAATCGACCCTAGCTTCGGCCCCTACTTGTATAACATAATCGACAGAAGGTCTGTTAGAACATTCAGACTTGATACCTAATGATTCATCAAATATTCCTAAATTACATTGAACTGTAAAGGTACCTTCTAAAAGTTCTTTATAATTTTGATCTTCATCTTTAATTAAAATTTGAGATTGCGCGTAGCTTCCACCCCTATAATCTTCGTTAACGTGTAAACCGATTACCATTATTTCTAAATCTTCTGATAAGAAATCATCCAAAGTAAATGAAGTTTCTAATTGTGTAGCCCCACCTATTGATAATAGCGTTATAACAACTGTAGCTGCAACTATAGTTATTGGATGATTTTTTACAGAATGAATTGAAAAATAAGTTATAGTATCTATTATTTTTGATGATTTTGGAATTGTGTCTTTGGAATTGGATAATTTACTATCTATAATGAAGCGAGCGGCAGTATGGAAGGTTAAAGTAAGAATAAAGGAGCAAGAAATTCCAATTGCACACATAATGGAAAAATCCCTAACTGGTCCGACGCCTGCTGTTATACCTGAAAGAAATGCAATTACTGTAGTTGCTGCAGCCAAAGAAAGTGCATAACCTATGTGTTGTTGACTCTTTAAAAGAGCTGAAAGGAAATCTTTAGATTTGTTCAATTCCTCCATATATCTACGACTTATATGAACTGAGAAATCGATTCCAAGACCCACTACTAATGGTAAAACTGCTACTGAAATAGCAGTCAGTTTAATATTCAAAAGACCTGCGAGACCAAATGTCCAAATAATAGAGAGTGCCAGAGTTAAAATCGGCAAAATAACATAACTACTTTGTCTAAATGAAAACCATAGAAGACAGATGGTTACGCCCAGCATACCTAATGCCATTAGAATATTAGTATCTCTAGTAGATTTATCTACATCATAAGCCATCAAATCTGTAGAAAACGTATCGACTTGAATTGAATTAAATGATAGTTCATTATCTACCAAATCTCTAGTAATCTTACCTACCTCTTTTCTTCCATCAGTATCTAAATCGGGATTGATGAAAACAACTACCAAGGCCGATTCTGCTTCAGGCGCAGCTCTTTCGGTACCTTCTGAAGCCCATAGAGGTAGCCAATCTAAATCACGATGTATTAACACATCCGCTAAGAATTCAATGTCACCATATGTTACATTATCACTACCATCTTCGATTTCTTGCCAAGTAGCATTATACATTGCATCCCAAGGATTATCTAATTCGGAAATTTGAGTAAGATTAGAATCTTGCCATTCGAGAGCTTTGTTTAGATAACTAGCTACTGAAATGGAATTGTCAACGTTTGAAATATCATTTACTGCATTTTGTAAAGATAATATTTCCAATATACAGTCCATTTCCAAAATATTAGAATTATCAGAATCGGACGTAGTTACGTGAAGATAAATAACATGAGATTCGTTACCAAATAATTCACCGACTTGGTGATGATCTTCAGTTATTTGGGAATCTGGAAGAAAAGCCTCTACATCTGTATTGAAAGAAACGGAGAGAAGAAAATAAGATAATAATATAGTAATTACACCGATTAAAGCTAAAACTTGAGTAGATTTTTGTGTTGAAATATTACCTAATTGTTTTATCATCAAACACCCCAGAAAACTAATGTTAAATAAATAACCGGGCCACCCTAATTACCTAATCTTCTTTTTCTAAGTTGAAATGAGCGTATAGCACGTAAAAAATCAATTTTACGTAAAGCTGGCCAATAAACGTCTGCAAAATATAGTTCTGCGTATGCAATTTGCCATAATAAGAAGTTGCTGATTCTTTCCTCACCGGATGTACGTAAAATTAAATCGGGATCTGGAAGATCGCCAGTATAAAGGTGACTAGATAATAAAGAAGAATTGATATCGCTAGTTTGAATTTCACCTGATACGGCCTTATTTACTATTGTTTTTACAGCATGTATTATCTCTTGACGGCCACTGTATGCAACTGCGATATTGAGTTGAAAATTGCTATAATCTTTAGTTTTCTCTTCTGCTTCGAGAATGCTATTTTGAACTTTTTTGGGAAGTTTTTCAGGAGAACCTATAACTTTTATTTTAATTTTATTTTTATGGACTCTTTCATCTTTTGAAATTTCCTTGAAAGATGAATTAAATAACGACATCAGAGTATCTACTTCCTTTTCATCTCTATTTAGATTTTCCATAGAAAAGGCGTAGACGGTGACTATTCGAATATCTAAATCCATACACCAATCCAATAATTTTTCTAACGAGTTCTTACCTAAGATGTGTCCTTGTGCAGAAAAGAGACCTGCTTGAGCTGCATAGCGTCTATTACCATCCATAATGACCCCTA
>MIYU01000006.1 GCA_001875425.1 Marine Group III euryarchaeote CG-Bathy1
GCCATTAAATAAACAACCCCTTACAATATAATATATAGTAAACTTTTTATACCCCTAAAAACCGGGAAATGTGACTATAATCTAGTCAAAAAGGTATTCTGATGAGCTACGTAGAAGAAGTGTTTGAACAGGTCAAAAGACGAGACCCTGAGCAGAAAGAGTTTCATCAAGCAGTATGGGAAGTAATGGAAACTATAGAACCTGTACTCAAAATACATTCAGAATATCGTCAAGCTGGAATTTTAGAAAGAATGGTTGAACCTGATCGAATAATTTCGTTTAAAGTTCCATGGGTAGATGACAATGGCAATGCTAGAGTAAATAGAGGAATGAGAGTACAATTTAACAATTCTATCGGCCCTTACAAAGGCGGATTAAGATTCCATCCAAGTGTAAACCTTAGCATAATAAAATTCTTAGGTTTTGAACAGATTTTCAAAAATGCATTGACTGGAAGACCTATTGGTGGTGGAAAGGGTGGAAGTGACTTCGATCCTAAGGGTAAAACTGATGGAGAAATAATGAGATTTTGTCAATCATTTATGAATGAATTATATCGTCATATCGGTGCAAATATTGATGTGCCTGCAGGAGATATAGGAGTAGGTGGAAGAGAAATTGGATATTTATTTGGACAATACAAGCGTTTAACCAAATCATGGGAAGGCGTCATAACTGGAAAGAGCTACGGATGGGGAGGGTCTCTGATTAGACCTGAAGCTACCGGTTATGGGCAAGTATATTTCCTAAAAGAGATGATGGAAGGTAACGGAGATAGTATCGAAGGAAAGATATGTACAGTTTCAGGAAGCGGAAACGTTGCACAATATTGTACTGAAAAACTTATACAGATGGGAGGCAAAGTAGTCACTTTATCTGACTCTGGTGGTTTTGTACATGATCCTGCTGGAATTGATGAAGAAAAATTAGCTTGGATTATGGATTTGAAAAATAATCAAAGAGGTAGAATCAGAGAATATGCAGAAAACTTTGATGGTGTAACTTATGAGAAAGGTGCACGACCATGGGGCATTAAATGTGATATAGCATTACCAAGCGCTACTCAAAATGAAATAGAAAAGAAAGATGCGGAAATGTTAGCTAAAAACGGTTGTAAAGCAGTAGTTGAAGGCGCGAATATGCCATCTACTCCAGAAGCTGTAGAAATATTTGAAGAAGCTGGAATTATGTTTGGACCTGCAAAGGCTGTGAATGCTGGAGGTGTTGCAACTTCTGCACTTGAAATGAGTCAGAATGCAGCATTTGAAAATTGGACAGCAGAAGAAGTAGACGCAAAATTACAACAAATAATGATTGAAATATATAGAATATGTTCAGAAACGTCTGAAAAATATGGCCAACCTGGAAATTTAATAATGGGTGCGAATGTTGCTGGATTCCTAAAAGTAGCAAATGCAATGATAGATCAAGGCGTAGTCTGAAAGGAGTAAAAAATGGAAGAAATAATAAAAAAATTGAATGGATGTTTGGGATGGGAGTTTAGAGCCGCTACAATGTATTCGCATTATGCAGCATATGTAACTGGAATACATAGATTGCAACTTAAAGCCCATTTTGAAGCAGAAGCGACTGAATCGCATGGACATGGAGATATCGTACGTGCAGCAATAGTGAAACTAGATGGTGAAGCTGTAACTGAAAGAGATTCGACTGAAATACTACATACTACAGATTACAAAGTAATGCTCAAAGAAGCTATGAAAACGGAACAGTATGCTGCAGAAAGTTATCAAGAAGTTTTGAATATGATTAAAGATGATGATGAAATGTACGATGCTTTAGAGCAGATATTCTTTGACGAAGCTAGAAGTGTAGAAGAGCTAAAACGCCTAAGCTAAAGAGCTAAAAATTACGTGGCTTAACCAGTATAGTGAATAAAAGTTCGAAAGCAGCAGTTGCGTTATTCGTTGTAACTGTGATTTGGGGTTGGACCTTTGTATGGATGAAAGAAGCCCTTAATTTTGCACTGGGTACTGAAGAAACACCGTCCAAATATGTAGAAGATGGTGGGACTATGACTGTAGTTAGCTTATTCATAACTTTAAGATTTGGAATAGCTGCAATATTGATGCCGTTATTGATTCCTAATGTGAGAAAGGAATTGAAATCCGTAGAAGTATGGAAGGGTGGCGGAATATTAGCAATGCTAGTGTTAGGGGGATTTTTATTTCAAATGCACGCACTCGAAGAAATAGATCCTGCAGTATCTGCATTTCTAACGAGTTTGTATGTTATTTTTACGGCCATAATTGTTAGCATTCTGAACAAAAAAATGATTAGCAAACCCTTAGCTTTTGGTGTAATATTGGCTACTTTTGGAGCAGGATATATGCAAGGACCACCTCAGATAGAATTTGGTAAAGCTGAATGGTTTACAGTTATGTGTGCATTAATCTTTGGATTTCACATAGTAGCGACAGATAGAATTACGAAGATAATGTCACCATTAGGAGTTACTATGACATCTATATCTATAGCTGCATTAGGCGGGGGGCTAATATTCATATATTCATATAGTACTGAAAAAACAATTATAGATTTGAATTTTGTATACGGGATGCCGTTCTTGGTACCGTTATTATTGTGTTCCATATTGGGGACGCTATTGGCATTGGGCTTAGTAAATTATTTTCAAAAGGATCTCAACCCCGTAAGAGCTGCGATATTGTTTGCTCTTGAACCTGTTTGGGCAACGATGATATCTATAATGTACGGAATGACAGAAATAACACTCTGGCTTTTCCTGGGAGGGGGTGCTTTGCTATTAGGAAACGTAATTTCTGAAATAAATACTGAAAAAAATATAAAGAATAAATAAAGTAAAATAAATAATATTTATGAAATGTATTAAAAAATAGTATTAAAATGACCTATTATTGTCAAAAATTGTACTAAAAGTATTAATATATGTATAGTATTGTCAAAAGTCCATGGATGCAAGAGTACCCCGCTTTTTTTTGCTGGTTGCGTTCATTTACGGGGTACTGCTTGCATCCGCTGGCACGGGTGTTAGTGAAGATTCAGGGTTCGATGACGATATCGAATCCTATGTAAAAAACCTTGATTTTGAACATTACACAGCAGGAACCAATAACACCATAAATTTGATCTTCACTAACCCCTATGAAGCTACTGGAGAGTTTAATGTTGGAATCTCTATATTGTGTCTAAATGAACAAATTACTGAAAGTATTTGTGAAAATTTAGAATTCACACTTGGAGAGAATGAAGAATATAATTATGAGCAAAATATTAATGTTCAGAGTTCGGGACCATTGGAAGTCATAATAGACATTCATATAGAAGGATTGAATGGAGATACAGTAGAAGGCGTTTACGTTAGAGAATATTTATTTTATGATTGTGAAGAATTTAATTTGAATGAGTATAGGGGGATTGATTTAGATGAAAGAGATGATAATGCGTGGTGGGAGTATGGTACTTTAGAGAATGGAGAAGTAATAAAATTAGTTAATCACGAAGAAACTGATTCTATGTTGAGTATTGTATTTGGACCTGCTACTGAAAAAAGTGACTGGGCAAGTCAATTATTTTTAGAATATTTATCTACGTTTACAGATGAGCAGATAGCGCTTCTTGAATATTCATCGAACTATAGGCCACCACCCAATATGTATAGTGGTGATTGGACATTGATATCTGAAATTGAACCAAATGAAAGTACAGGTACAATATACTTTGAAATACCTCAAGCAACGCATGATGATGAGCCATTATCGATTTATTTTAGAATTTCTATATCTCTGAATAATGCGGACGAGAACACTGAATTTGAAATAAGCGGAATTGGATATACATATTACAGGGAAAAACATGACCTTGGATTTAGTTATGAAACGATACATAATATCGACGATAAAGACGTTGTTGAATTAGACATAATGGTGGAGAATAAAGGCACGTATACTCAAAATTTGAATAATATTACATTCATATTAGAAGTTACGCGGAATGGAATTTTACAACAGTATCACGAAAGTAGCGTATATCTAGAAGAAAATGAAAAATCCCTTATAACTTTCAACATAGATGTTAGTGAGCCTGGAATCTATGCCTGTAATTTTAAAGCTTGGATCATAGCAGAAACTGTATTTTATTATGAGGACAATATACTGATAGCTTACTCACATCAACATAAAACAACAGGAGATGCTGAAGTTGTTGTACTAGCTGAAAATGAAGAATATGTTATTGATGTAGATTATGATAAAGTGGAAATGATTATTGAAACGGACGAATTTGAAAAATTAGAATTTGAACCGGAATACACCAGTGTACAGACTGTAGATGAATATTACGTATTAGAAATAGAGGGAATAGAAGAAGATGTAACGATTATGTCCGAAGAGGGTGCGATTTTTCAAATCTTTAGTTTAATATCTACAGAAGAACATGATTTTGATGTATGGGCGATAAATGATGAAATTGAATTCATTGATACCGAAATGCATTACATTGATTTAGAATTAACTAACTATGGCTATTTCGACGAATACTTTGAAATAACTACTGAATATGAAAATGAATTTATTAAAGCGATAGAAGGACCTAAGAATGTGAAGGTGCTAGAAGGGCAAACTAATGAGATAAGATTTGTAATTATACCTCATGATGAACCATTAGATTATAGTTCTATAGTGAATATAAACATAATTCAAGAATCCACGAATGATGTCGTGCAAGTGCCGATAGAAATGCGATATACTGAAACGAATCTAGATGTAGAACAATGGAATTGGAATAGATTTTCTATGATTCAGGGTCAAAGTGTAGTGGGATCGTGTAATTTAATCAATGATGGATATCCTGTCAATGAAATAACTGTTCGATTGTATGTGCAAGATAATGATGGAAATATTTTGATTTTAGATGAAGTTTATGTTAGTTCATTAGGATATGGAGAAACTGTAACTATTGGAGGGGATTACACTCTAGAATATCCATCAGATTATACACCTATAATCGAAGTAGAAAAGGGGAATGGGTATGTATTTTCTAACGCATTCAGTGGACAGATAAGAGTTGTCGGAAATGTCATCAATGTAGAGGAGGGTGATGAGATAACTACGGAAATTTATTCATTAATTCCTTCGTTGGGTGCCTTCGCAGCTTTTGGAATAGTATATTATTCTGGTAAATCGGAAAATTTGAGATATGGATTCTTTAGATTGATGATACCAATGTACACCAGATTCCAAAAGAATAATGTCCTTGATGATGAAACACGACAAGATTTGATAGGATACATATATTCACATCCTGGCGTAAATTATGGAACAATAAAGGATTATCTTGGTATGCACAATGGAACTTTGAGCCATCACCTTTATACTTTAGAAAAAACGAGAATAGTTGAATCAAAAAGAGCGGGGCGAAAGAGATTATTTTTCCCAGTTAATTTTGAAGAAAAAAATGCATTTGTAATGAAGAATACTAGTAATGCAGTTCAGGAAGGAATAATTAAAATAATAAGTAAAGAACCGGGCTGTTCTCAAACTATTATTGCAAAAAATCTTGGATTATCTAGACAAAGAATAAACTACAACATTAATCTATTAGCTAGAAGGGGATTAGTAAGAATAGAAAAAATGGGAAGAGTGACTAGAGTATATCCACTCCGTGTCTGAAAATAATTTAGTGGCGGGCCAGAAGGGATTTGAACCCTCGACCAATCGGTTAAGAGCCGATCGCTCTGCCTAGCTGAGCTACTGGCCCACTTCAATTATGTGTGCTGTTAATATTTAGTTAGGTACGGTATTTTTTATTTTCCCATGAGCTTGTTCTGTCTCTCCATTTATCACCACTGCGTTTCCACCAATCATCTCGTGATGGTTGTTGTGAAAGCTGATCCCGATATGCTACGTCTGCAGCGCGTAAATCTAAATCTATAATCCTTCTTCGAGTGAATTCTATACCGGACACGGCTACTATTAATGCAACAACGAAACCGTAGAAGGGATTGATTATTACTGAAGCGTTGAAAACAGCATGTACGGCTACGGCTGCAGCATAATGTCGAACGACGATTGAAAATGGTTCTTTCTCAACTACGTATCGAGCGATGCCGTGACCTGTGAAAGAAGTAGCACTTGCGTGTAAAAGGGTGCTAGAGAGACTTCTTGCTATAACTAAAATGACTGCACCTTCTGTGCCACCTAAAAGATAGCCTGGACCTAAACCATAGAAAAGATTTTCTGTAGATGCAAAACCTAAACCACAAGCAGCACCATAAATAGAGCCATCTTCCAATTCATCTACCTCTTTTCTCATATTCTGATTTCTCAAAATACCCCAAGGTTTAACGGCCTCTTCTACGAATGGAGCAACTATAACTGCACCTACAAAAAGTTCAATTTCTACATCGAAAAAAGTACCATCACCGAAGATACCATGGGCTATGGTAATCAATGCAGAAGAAATAAAGAGAGCTAGAAAAATAGAAGATAATGCCCCCCATGTAAATGCTTGACCTAAAAGTTCCCAAGGTTCTTTATCTGTCTTTTCCAAATTTCGGAGCCAATAAAGATAGGCAATAGAGGGGAGAAACGCTAATGTTATGATTAAAGCAGTTGTGAAGGAACCATAAGACATGGCTAAACCTACTACTATGGCAAATATGAAAATTAAACGACCGGGACCTAAGCCAAAAAAATTCATTTAGATCTGCACCTACCCTCGTGGAGGTAGACAAGACCGCGCCTAATTAATTTGCGTAATTCCCCTTCTGGATCGTAGATACCTTCATCTTCAGCTTCAAAAATCAAATCATCCGGTTCCACGCCATCACCATCATCTAAATCTTGTAAAAGTTCAAGAACTAAAAACTTATCTGGTTTTGTATTAGAGCTTGGTCTCGGTGGAGACGATTTCTTAGCAGTTGGTGGTTTTTTTCCTTTTCTTTTTATAACTGATTTAACTATTTTTTTTCTTTGAACAGATTCTTTTTCGTGTGCCTCATCATCTAAATAATCTAACACAACATCTTGAAGAAGTTGTGATGGTGTTTGACGTCTTCCTTCTGCGTGTTTTATGAAATCTTCCCAATCGGCTCGAAAATTAGAATCAATGGGAAACCTGAAAGTAGTACGCTTTCTTCTCACGTAGTACGCTTGATGAGTGATGTATAAAAACCTAACTCGCTTTATTGAAATGTGGATAATAAAGAACCATTAAGTTTTCATTTTAGAGAATTGGAAAAGAAAATGAGAGGAGTATTGTTACTTTTGATAGGGAGTGCAATCGTTTTTCTTATAATTAGTACAGAGTTAATGAATGCAATTTTAGAAATAACCGGTATGGAAAAGGAAGATATGGCAGTATATTCACCTACAGAAATGATAATTGCAAGAATGAAATTGTCATTTATTCTAGCTATAGCTGCAACTCTTCCTTTACTGTTTGTTAAACTGTATCAATTTACAGAACCTGGGTTGAAAAAAAAAGAAAAGAAATGGATCCTATTTACAATACCGACCTCATTAATGGCATTTTTTACAGGGGCTGTATTAGGTTATGCAATTGTTTTACCTAAAATAATTGATTTTTTAATTGAAGAGGAAGGTAAGATAGCTGTTAGTGGCTTTTTTGACTTTGCATTTTTTATTATTTTTGGATTGGGATTTGCTTTACAGATACCTTTTATTGTCTTTGGAAATAGTATAGTTAATATTTGGAAAAAAGAAGAGATAGAGCAGAAAAGAAATTATATCTATGTGGCAATATTTGGAATGACTTTTTTGATATCTCCAGAAAAGAGTTTGATAATACAATTTTTAATAGGAATTCTATTAATTTTTATCTTCAGAATGAGTTTAAAGATAGATAATTTTCTGAAATGGAGAATGTAAAAATTAGTGTCGTTTAAGTGTTTTTAAGCCATCATCACTACCGATTAGAATGACATCTGCCATGTTAACAAAAAGACCTGAAGTGACTACTCCTGGTATTTTGTCAATATCTAATGACAGGGCTAAAGGGTCGGCAATACCTTCGGCAAAATTACAGTGATAGATAACATTACCGTTATCTGAAATGAAAGGTTTTTCATTGTCCATGCGTAAAACTGGATTACAGCCTAAATTGGCAAGGGAAATAGAGGTGGCTTCGTGGCCAAAAAAGATGACTTCAACTGGTAAAGGACAAATTCCTAATTGAGAGACTAGCTTAGAATCATCAATAATTATAACTAATTGTTTAGACTGATTTTCTACTATTTTCTCGCGAACTAGTGCCCCTCCTAAACCTTTGATTAAATCTAATGATGGAGAAACTTCATCTGCACCATCTATAGTAATATCTATCGAAGGATGTGATGACAAGGAAGTGAGTGGGATGCCTAATGACGTGGCTTGATTTTCGGAGGCTTTGGAAGTCGGTATTCCCAAAATATTTAGACCCTCTGAAACTCTTTTGCCAATTAAATCTATAGCAATAGAAGAAGTTGAACCGGTACCGAGACCAACTATCATGCCGTCCTCTAACAATTCGATGGCAGCTTCAGCGACTAAATGTTTTTTGATGTTCACGGTATCAATTGTAAAGATCGACTTCTGGATCTGTTGGTGAATCTGTATCGGGCAATCTTTGAGTTACTTTTTTGATTGCTTTATCGAAATCATCGGGTGTGACAGATTTTCTACTGTCATGTATAGCGAAAATTCCTGCTTCCACGCATAATGAACGTAAATCTGCACCAGAAAGACCCTTGGTTAATTTTGCGATTTTAGGATAATTGACCTTTTTAGATATGGAAATGGATTTTGAATGTATTTTTAGAATCTTGAGTCGGGCCTCTTCTGAAGGTAAAGGGATTGTAATAATTCTATCAAATCTGCCCGGTCTTAATAGAGCTTCATCCAAAATATCTGGACGGTTTGTAGCTGCCATTATTGCTGTATTTCCTCTAGGAGTAAATCCATCTAATTCCCCTAGAAGTTGCATGAGTGTTCTTTGAACTTCCCTATCACCTGTAGTGCCTATATCCATTCTTTTTGCTCCAACGGCATCTAATTCATCAATAAAAATAATACTTGGGGCTTTTTCGGAAGCCATTTGGAAGAGTTCTCTGACCAAACGCGCACCCTCTCCTATATATTTTTGAACGAGTTCGCTACCTATCAAACGAATAAATGTGGCATTTGTGGCGTTGGCGACGGCTTTTGCCATAAGAGTTTTACCTGTGCCTGGAGGGCCAACGAGAAGTACGCCCTTGGGAGGTTCTATACCGACTTTTGTAAATAGATCAGGTTTAAGCAATGGTAATTCCACAATGTCTCTTAATTCTTCTAATTGTTTTTTTAAGCCGCCAATATCCTTGTAATTTTCTGTCGGTTTATTATCAACTTCAGCACCCATCACTAAAGGATCTTTAGTAGAAGGTAACCGATTTAGAACAGAAAGTGTTTGACGGTGTAAAGCCACCCTATCGCCCGGAGTGAGATCTTTTATGTCTAATTTATCAGAGATTGTTACTACAAAATCTGGACCGCTTGAAGATTTTATACAAACTTGACCGTCCTCTAAAACATCCCTAACAGTACCTATTACCTGCGGTGGAGCTCTAAGACGTGCCAATTCGCCCTTTAGATGAGCATTTTCTCTTTTTAAGCGTGAATTATCGGCTTCAAGTTGTTTTTGTTTAGTGTCGAATTTTTCAGTCTCTTCTGCGAACCATGCGTGCATGTCCTCCGAATTACTTGTTCGGAGAGGGGCATCCTCGTTTTTCTTAGTTGGCATAATTTAACTATATATTTATTAAAGCAGGCATTAAATACCCTTCTGTTGAACAAATATGCTCTGTGAAATGTGCGGTATTGATGTTGCAAACCCAATCCTAAGTAAAATTTCTGGAACGATTTTACAAACGTGTCAAAAATGCTCTACAATGGGCGTTGAAGCTAGTGAACGGGAAAAGGTGGGAAATGAAAAATATATTTCAGATGTAATGAATAAACGAAGTAATAGATTACGAGAAAAAGTGAATAAGACCGAAAAAATACTGATTAGTGATTTTGGAAACTTAATTAAAAATGGCAGAGAGAGAAAAAAATGGAGCCAACAAGAACTCGCTAGTAAGATATCTGAAAAAAAGTCAACAATAGCATCTATTGAAAATAAACAATATAAACCTGAAAAGAAATTAATACGTAAATTAGAAACAGTTTTAGAAATAAAATTAATGGAAGCTATAGAGATAAAAGAAGAGATGAAATCATCTAAGGCTACAGGAATGACTTTAGCAGATTTGATGGAGAAAGGTAACGGATAATCTTTTTTGTCGCTTCAAAGGTGTACTATTGTGGGCGTTATAGGTAAACAGTTAAATTTAGATAGAAAAACAGAAGAAATTATATTGGTGGCGTTGAGTGCTTGCTTCTTTTTAATCTCCCTAATAGCAGGATACAAAGAGAACGGAATAGGGGGGGATTTAGTAATACCTATGATTGGAATGGAGATACACCTAATCTCAACACCCATGTGGATAATTGGTGGTTTGTTATGTATAATGTGTCTACAGCAAAGATACCATTCTATATGGACGAATGGAATATGGTTACTAGCTGCATATTTCTTAACGGCAATGGGAACTATTTTATTTTTTGTAATGTACGATTTTGGATATTGGTGGTATCTGACTGCCGTTGTTCTATTGTTATTAGCATTAAGCATGCTTTATTGGATGATATTAGAAGTGTATACTTTGAGAAGTAGAATTGTAGATGCATATCCAGAAGAGGAAGAGAGAATGGAAATGGGAGAATGGGCCTTGTTATTACCTGCATTCATTCTGATAACTATTATTAGTTATTATTATTATTCTAAATGGTTTTTAAATGAAGAAGGATGGTTTACTTTTGGAATGGCCACTAATGGATATTTGATAACTCAAATTATTATTTTTGGAATTGTAAATTATATTATGTATCGACCTCATGAAGTATTTAAAAAATACATACAAGAAACCGAATATGATAGAGTTGAAACAACTAATCTACTAGACAAAAAAAATCAATGTGTAAAGTGTAATAATATTGCAGAAGAAAGAAGATATGATTGTCCTGAATGTGGTGAAATGGAAAGATCAGTATTCTGCAATATATGTGAAATACATAGCATATCTTGTTACAATTGTAGTAATTTGATTTTACTTGGAGAACGGTGTACGGAATGTGATGTTGAAAATGAAGGAATAACTTGTATAAGGTGTTCTTTTAAGGGAGGAATAAGAGAATGGGCGGTAAACAATGGATAATAGAAATAAAGCACAAATTTTAATTTCAATAGGAGTAGTTTTGCTATTGATATCTGCACTTTGGATGAGTGTTCTTGCACCTAGTATGAAAAAATTACCCACAGATTTTGAAAGCGAAGTGGTTTTTGAAGGAGGGATGACATTACTCAATGCTGATCGTTTATTGTCTGTTAGTGGAACTTTGGACAAAAATACGGCAATAGATACGTATCTAGATCCGAGTACTGAAGATGGAGATGGACCTACGATTGTTATTTCTATCAAAGGAGATCCTGAACAAAGTACAGATGATGAAGTGTATTACACTACTAAAGTAGACGCGTATACGGACCCTTCAAGAGAAGAAGTGATTGTAGAATTAGTGAATAGTAGTGCTTGGCTAGATAGATCTGAATACACATCTAGAGGTGAAAATGAAAGTGGAGGGAGTTCTGAAGCTAGTACTTGGTCTCCAGAGAATCCGCCCGCGGAAAATGAATTTAAATTTGATATACCGTTTCAAGGAGAACCTGCGAACAACTTCAAAGCTCGATATGAATTCCAAGATAGAGAAATGAAAGCTGGAATGGAAACTTACCATTACATAGCAGATGAAAGAGATGTGAAAATACCATACATGAGTCCAAATTGTGAAGGTTTGGCTACATTGTTTGATCAATTTGCAGAAGTGGCTTTGGGAGAAAACAATACTGGAACTCCTAGTTACCCTATGGCTGCAGTAAATTATACCGGTGGTTCTTATTGTTATTTAGAATATTATGAAGAAGTTTGGGTAGCTGAAACGGGAAGTGTTATTGATAGAGATTATATTATATCTCTAATTTTTGTACCTGATCAAGAATTAAAAAATGTTTTTATTTTAGATGAAGAAATGTTTTCTGAAACGGAGTGGGTGGGGGTTTTAGCACAACTGAATACAGATAGTCAAGAAATGGAGAATTTCTTTGTTGAAGCAGCTCAGCGACTCGAAGGTGTAATGGTAGATGAAGGTGAAGATGGAAATTCGGATGTTCTCGAAGCGAATACTTACTTGAATATAACTTCTCAAATGCTCATAATAAATGAAGAAGGGATGACTGAAATGGCAGATATAATGAATTTTGAAAATATATCGGTAGACCAAATTGAAGAAATTCAGGAAGCGATAGAAGAAATAAAAAACAGTATGACAGATGGAATAGAATTGGCAGTTGACGAGGATGGAAATTTAACTGATATTAATTACGTAAGTGGAACTGTGTGGTTAGATATAGTCAATCATACAA
Source organism: Marine Group III euryarchaeote CG-Bathy1 (assembly GCA_001875425.1). GTDB lineage: Archaea > Thermoplasmatota > Poseidoniia > MGIII > CG-Epi1 > UBA102. The sequence goes on from MIYU01000006.1 coordinate 12,559, forward strand.
ACCAAGAACCGATAAGAAATGGAATTACTGGTCAAATAACCGGATATGAAGAACAGGGAGGAGCTTCATTCAGTGAAGGCGTTCAAATGATTGATTATCAATTTCCAAACCCATTAGCTAGCGATTATTTGAATAATTACATATATCAAGGAAATCTAACAGTGGAGAATGCATTGTTAGTTCCTGATTTAGATGAAGATAATGATACGTTTGAAGAAAAACGTGGAGATTTGATTCTGTATCATTTTGCAGTAGAGGAAAACGGAGTACAATATGGGCAAATGGCAGAAAATGGATACGCCCCCCTGTTAATGCCTCAGATTGATGTTAATTGGGATGCGCCATTAGGAAGAGAATATGGCCAGTTTGTAAGATGGGCACTGCCTATGGATGATGGAGAAACATTTGGAAATCTATCCATAGTGAAAAGTATACTAAATCCGACTGTGATTGTTCCAGTGCTAGATGATGGTGAAGGTTCATTTGACGATACGATATATGGGCGTGATTTTAATCAGATAATTCAATTGTTCTTTGGAGAAGAATTATTGTTATTGAATGCCGATTGGGAAAATACTAAATTTGAAACTACTGGAGAAACTGTATTCTTACCAACGTTCGAGCAAGGAGAAATGCCACTTGGAGAATACCATCCATTATATCTCCACTATGTAGAAACTGGTTTAATTTTATACGGGATTAACCCTCAGCCTCTATTTTTAGGTATAGATTATGATTCAACGCCCGTAGAAAGTATGAATCCTGCTTTAGAAGAGAATTGTGAAGACTCTTGGTACGATTGTATAAAGTACGAGAGAACGTCTGGAGTAGGATATACCAAAAACCCAGATCAAGCAGCATGGGGCAAAATAGCTACAAGCTCTTGGGAATTTCCGATATGTTCTAGTTGGTTAGCATGTTTTGATGATAATGAAATGGTTTTTCATGCGATACCGATGAGTCAAGATGGAAACCTGATTGTGAAAGACATAACTTGTACAGAAGATGATGAATGGGTGACGTGTTTTCCAGTTCCGATATATGAATCTGGATATGCTCCTGAAATGGAAGATGCAGACCTCCCTGAATTATCTGAAGAAGATATGCCTCAAATTAAATATTATAATTTAGAAATGACTATGGATTACAAAGAAGATAGATATGTTGATCCAGTTACTGGGAACACTATTTTTCAGCATTACGAAATAACGATTTACTTACATTTACCATGGGAAGGAATGAATTCTCCAACTGGAGACACATTGCCAGATAGTTTACTTGAATCCCTTTATGTGAATGTAGGACATAATATAGAACAAATAGGAAACAGTATGTCTAGTAGATGGACTACTGAAATGGCCCTTACGTACTTCAATAAAGATGAAGAAGAGGCTGGCCTAAGAATAATGTCTTTGAATGGTGGATATACTGAAGAACAGATAGTAAGCAACGCAGAAGGAAGTCAAAGCACATCGTCATCACTTCAATTGGCAGATGTAATCATACCTGGAACATTATTAGTTCTGACTTCGATATCTATGGCTTCAGGAATTTACATGTATTATCAAGTTGGCGGCATTGAGATATCTAAAAAGACAAAAGAAGAAAAAATAAAGAAGCCGAAAACGAAAAAACGCAAAGTGATAAAGAAAGAAAAAGAATGAAATTTTAAAAAGGGTAATGGTGGGCCCAGTCGGATTTGAACCGACGGCCTCCCGATTATCAGTCGGGTGCTCCACCAGGCTAAGCTATGGGCCCTCGAGATTGTAAGACTAACTGAGGGGTTTATACTGACTTCGTATGAAAAGCCTTCTTTTACGGCTTAAATTTTTATACCGCTTTCCGATATAGAATCACCTATTGTTTACTATGACTCGGGCCGAAATATTAGATAAGATTCAGGAAGCTGAAGCTGAAGCTGCGAATAGCATAAAAAAAGCAGAGAGTGACAGAGAGAATTCTTTGAATAAAGCTCGCAATGAACGAGAAGAATTAATTAAAAATTCAAAGGAAACGGTCGAGACAAATAGAATGAACGATATCTCTAAAGCCCAAAATAAAATAGATAAGAAAAAAGAGAAAATTCTAATCGATGGCGATAGTAAAAATGAGGCTATGAGAAAAGAGGCGAGTGAAAAAATAAAGAAAGCTGCAGATAAATTTATTTCAAAATTTATGGAGTCCGTTTAGAAAAATGTTCAAACCTACATCCATGATGAGAGTGACCTTGAGTGGTCTAAGTATAGATTTAGAGCGGGTATCGAATAATTTAGCAGAAGAGAGATTGATACATCTTATTGAATATGGAAATGATTGTGACGGTTTTGAAACTGGAGAGTCGTTATCTTATGGTGAAAAAACTTCAGAGGCACTAGTTAGAGTTAGATCTCTGATAAAGATGCTTAACGTAGAACCGATGGCCCCTTCGATGTTACGAACATCAGATGAATTGAGTGACGGAATAGATGAAAGATTAAATGATGTTGAAAATAAAGCAGTAGAACTTAGAGATAAAATTAGAGAGATGAGTCAAGAAGTAGAAGAGAGTAAAGCTCGTATGGAAATGCTTTCGGCTTTTTCTGGACTTGGATTAAATTTAGAATTAATGACAGGCTATGAGAATTTAGATGTCTTCACAGGAAAACTTAGTGGTGAAATTGATATAGATGGTGTAGAAGAAATTAGAACCGATGAAATGACGGCTATTTTTTCACCGAAAAATAAGAGTGAAGAAGTAGAGAAACAATTAATGAAGTTGGGATTTAAATCCATAGCACCTCCAAAAGGTGAAGGCAACCCGGAAAAAGAGTATGAACTGATCAAGGAAACTGTTGATAAACGAGAAACGGAAATGGAAGCGTTACAGTATGAAATGGAGGCATTGGCTCTACGCGAAGGTCATTGGTTAATTGTAATTGAAGAGCACTTATCTACAAAAGTTGAAAAGGCTAACTTACCATTGAAATTAGCTCTGAGTGAAAATACATTCACCCTAGATGGATGGATACCTGAAAGTGAATTTGGAAAATTAAAAAGAGCTGTAGAGAATGTAGAAATACATATTGAAGAAGGTAATGGAGAAGGTGAACCGCCCGTTAAACTAGAAAATAAAGAAGTGGTGAAGCCATTTGAATTATTTACTAAGTTATATGGAATACCGAACCACCGAGAATTTGATCCCACCGCCCTTCTCTTCCTAGCATACCCTTTATTTTTTGGAATGATGATAGGAGACTTAGGATATGGATTAGTGTATTTCTTAATGGGGCATATGATTGTTAAGAAATTTGGACACGTAACAGATACTGCTGCATTTGGTAGAATTATAAGAACTGCAGGGCTTTGGACTGTTATATTTGGCACTTTTGTTTTCACTGAAGCTTTTGGAAAGCCAATAGGGCTAGCAGAATACTTGCCTGGTTGGATGACGCTAGATAAACACTTATCTGAGGATGTTGCCACTATGCTACAGATATCATTTGGAATAGGAATGGGATATGTTACATTGGGAATTCTGATAGGATTCTATAATGTTATGAACCTTCATGGATTCAAACATGCAGCAGAAGAAAAATTATCATGGCTTATGATAATGTGGGGTGGCTTAGTTTACATACCGATACTGCTTTTCGGTCAGGAATTGATTCCAGGAACTGCTTCATTAGAAATACCTGCATTGATTCTATTCTTGATGGGTACTGCTTTAGCAGTGTATGCTGAAGGCGCGATAGCTTTAGTCGAATTACCCTCTGTATTTGTTCATGTAATTTCATATGTACGTATTGCAGCATTAGGTCTAGCTGATTTTGGGCTGGCTACTGCAGTAAACAGAATAGCCCTTCAAGATATTGGAATGGAGGGGACCAATATTATTTTTGCGATATTGGTTTTACTACTTGGCCACATAGTGATTGTGGTGATTGGTCTTATTGGATCAGGGATAAACTCATTGCGTCTACAATATGTAGAATGCTTTCCGAAGTTCTTCCAAGGAGGAGGGACGGATTACGCTCCTTTCGGGCACGCCCGAATATATACAAAAAAGATGGAGGCAACAACATGAAAAACAAACAAAACTTGTACGTTTTGGCAGGCATGGTCATAATGATGATTTTTGCATTGCCACAAGCTAGCGCAGCAGAATCGGACAATGGTCCGGCTGAGGGTGCCACAGCAGAAGAAAACTCTGCATGGTGGACATCTAGAGGATACATAGCAGTCGGTGCCGGTATAGCAATTGGACTTGCTGGAATAGGAACTGGATTAGCTCAATCGCACATAGGTGCAGCAGCAGTTGGGGCTGTAGCTGAAGATCAGAAAAACTTAGTTAATGGTCTGATTTTTGTAGCTATACCTGAAACTATTGTTATTCTAGGTTTCGTTATAGCCAATCAGATAATGGGTTTGGCCTAATCTCAAAAATAAGTTGAAATATCTTAAATATGAGTTTAGAAGCAATCCTAAGTAATGTTGAGAAGACTGGGAATGACCAGTCTGAATCAATACAAGAAGCCACAAAAAAAGAGATAGCGGAAAAGCTTTCGGAAACTAAAAAAATTGGAAAAGAAATAGAAAAAGAAGGCAAAGAAGCTTCTTCTAAAATAGTGGAGCAGATGGAAAGACAACAGATACCGGCTGCTGAATTAGAAGTTAGAAGAAGACAGTTAGACATTCAAAGACAGATATTGGAAGAAACACATCGAGAAGTAATAGAAAAACTCAACGATATAGATGAAAGTATGATAAAGAAAATCTATGTTAAACTCTTGATGAAAGCACCTCAAGAAGGGGTGTTGCGGTGTCGTGAAATTGATTCTAAAATGATGAATGAATTAACAAGTGATTCAGAATGTTGGCTAATAGATACTAAACAGACGTTTGATGGACCTGGGTTTATAGTTGAAGGAGATGATTTTAGAGTAGACTATAGATTTGAAACATTAGTTGGAGATATGTGGCAAGATAAACTATCTGAAGTGAATGGAGTACTTTTCGAAAATGAGTAATCAAGCATATGCATCAACACGCGCAAAGGCACGACGTGCGAAGTTGTTGCCAGAAGAGGCCTATGGGCAGTTGATGAATATGGAATTGGCAGAAATTGCTAGATACATCCAAGATTTAGAATATCGTAAAGATATCGACAGACATGGTTCAACCTTGAGAGGTGCAGATTTGATAGAAACTGCATTAATAGAAAACCTTTCAATGAGTTGGGGAGACCTTATTGGATTTTGTAATGGCGAATTAAAGAAAAATGTAGAAGCGTACGCAGATAAATTTAGAATAGAGAATTTGAAAACACTCCTTAGAGGAATATACCAAGGAATGACAGCAGATGAAATTTCGAAAATAGTATCACCTCTTACGGAAAAGGACAAAGAACAATACGCTAGAGTAGCTGAAGGAAAAAATTTACAAGAGGCTATTGAACAACTAGAAGGGGATCCTTATCAGAGCGTATTAAGAGAAGCTTTAGAAAAACGTAAAACGGACAGTATGCAGCCTCTAGAAGATGCTTTAGATGTAGCGTATTACGATGGCCTTATGAAAAGAATAAAGACATCTAATGCGGCAGATGATGCATATAAGAAATTTGTAAAGATTGAGATAGATATAGTGAATATAAAAACAGCTATGAGACTTAGACATAGAGGGGTTGAAGGGCATCCTGAATTGTTTATCGATGGTGGCGATATAGATGTCGATGCATTAGTTGCTGCACAAAATGTAGGTGAAATAATGAATGGTATAGAAGGCACCCCTTATCATGAATATTTAGAAAATGGATTGGGCAATATCGAAGAACCAAATCTGAATGGAGCCGTTAGTGCTTTGGAAGAATATATAGCTAAAGAATCTAAGAGATTTTCATACCTATATCCCGTATCAATATTACCAATATTAGATTATTTGCTAAGAAAACAACGTGAGGTCAAAAACTTACGTGCTATTGTTAGAGGGAAAGACTTAGGATTGACAAAAGAAATCATTGAAGAATTGGTGGTGACTTAATGGAAATAGGCGTAATTGGAGATGATATGTTTACAGTTGGATTTAGAGCTGTAGGAATTGAGAAATGGTTTAATGTTGATGAAGAGAATAATGTAGATGATGCAATTACGGAAGCAATGAGTGATGATAACATTGGAATTCTAGTAATACATGATAGTGAATGGAAAAAAGTTGATGATAACACTAGAACTAAGTTGAGTAATAGTGTAAAGCCTACTGTAATAGCAATAGGCTCTGAAGTTGATAAAGGTCTTAGAGACCGAATTAAAACAGCTATAGGAGTTGACCTATGGAAATAAAAGGAGAAATATACAGAGTATCTGGACCGGTAGTAAACGCGACGGGCATTAAGCCTAGAATGTATGATGTGGTATTTGTAGGCCACGAAAGACTCATGGGTGAGGTGATTGGACTTGAAGGAGATAAGACTGTAATTCAAGTTTATGAAGACACTTCTGGAGTCAAGCCTGGAGAACCTGTTGAAAATACTGGCGCTCCGTTGTCTGTTGAATTGGGACCTGGGTTATTGACTTCCATATATGATGGAATTCAAAGACCGTTGCCTGTACTGCAGGATAAAATGGGAGATTACATAGAACGAGGCGTTACTGCACCTGGTTTGGATCACGAAACCAAATGGAAATTTAAACCTAGTTCAAAGAAGGGTGATTTGATAGAGAGCGGACAAACGATTGGAACAGTACAGGAAACTCCAACAATAGAACACAAAATAATGGCACCATATGGTTCTAAGGGTAAAATTGAAGATATTAAAGAAGGTGAATTCACCGTAGATGAAATAATAGGAAAAATGGATGATGGAACTGAATTAAAATTAATGCAAAAATGGCCTGTTAGAATGCCTAGAAAATATGTGAAAAAGATGCGACCAGATATTCCTTTAGTAACAGGGACTCGAACACTTGATGCTCTTTTTCCGATAGCTAAGGGCGGCACTGCAGCAATACCTGGGGGATTTGGAACAGGTAAAACAGTTACACAACAGACACTAGCAAAATGGTCCGACGCACAAATTGTTGTTTATGTCGGATGTGGAGAACGTGGAAATGAAATGACAGAGGTTCTTACTGAATTTCCGCACCTTAAAGATCCTAAAACGGGTGGAGCATTAATGGATAGAACTGTGCTTATTGCAAATACTTCGAATATGCCTGTAGCTGCAAGAGAGGCGTCCGTGTATACTGGAATAACTATAGCTGAATATTATCGAGATCAGGGATATGATGTAGCGTTAATGGCAGATTCTACCTCGAGATGGGCTGAAGCGATGCGTGAGATATCCTCAAGATTAGAGGAAATGCCTGGTGAAGAAGGGTATCCTGCATATCTTGCAGCTAGATTATCGGAATTTTACGAGAGATCAGGAAGGGTCGAAACTGAAAATGGAGATTACGGTTCTGTGACTGTGATTGGAGCTGTGTCACCTCCTGGCGGAGATTTCTCAGAACCTGTAACGCAAAATACGCTAAGAATTGTAAAAGTTTTCTGGGCATTAGATTCTAAACTTGCTCAAAGAAGGCATTTTCCTGCCATTAATTGGTTGACCAGTTATTCGTTGTACAATAAGAGTTTAGAAGAATGGTACAGAGAGAATGCAGACAAAGATTGGAATGAAAATAAAGCTGTGGCCATGAACGTACTTTCGGAAGAAGCTAAACTTCAGGAAATTGTACAACTAGTTGGTTCTGATGCTTTACCTGAAGATCAACAACTGACGCTAGAGGTGGCTAGGATGCTTAGAGAGTATTTCTTACAGCAAAATGCTTTCCATGATGTAGATACGTATTGTGAGATAGGAAATCAAGCTATAATGATGGAAACTATTCTACACTACAAAGAATTAGCTGAAAAGGCACTGGCTGAAGGAATTGAATTTGACAATATAGTTGGATTGGACGTTATAGAAAACATAGGAAGGGCGAAATTCGAAAAAGATTTAGATAAACTAATGAAAAAGTATAGTAAAGAACTAGATGAAGAATTTGAAAAGATAAGAGGAGGTAAATAATGCAAAAAGAATATAAAACTATTAGTGAAATTTCAGGACCTTTAGTTTTTGTAAAGAAAACTGAGCCTGTGAGTTATGGAGAATTGGTTCAAATCGCAATGCCTGATGGGACTACTAAACGAGGACAAGTACTTGATACTTCGAAAGATGTAGTTGTTGTTCAGATCTTTGAAGGAACTGCGGGAATTGATATGGAATCTGGAGTTAAATTCCTAGGAGAAACATTTAAATTATCCGTTTCTAAAAATATGCTTGGCAGGTTGTTAAGTGGCGCAGGAGAACCTATAGATGGTGGAGCTCCGATAATACCTGATGAAAGACGAGAGATAATAGGTGCTGCAATTAATCCATATTCTAGAGATTCGCCTCAGGAATTTATTCAAACTGGAATATCGACTATTGATGGATTGAATACGTTAGTTATGGGTCAGAAATTACCTATATTTTCGGGTTCTGGACTTCCGCACAATGATATAGCTTTGCAAATAGCTAGACAAGCAAGAACTGTTGGTGGCGATCGTCAATTCGCAGTAGTTTTTGCAGCAATGGGAATAACTAATGAAGAAGCCCAATACTTTATGGAGGATTTTGAAAGAACCGGAGCTCTGAGCCGGGCAGTTGTGTTTACAAATTTAGCAAGTGACCCTGCAGTTGAGAGATTGATTACTCCTAGACTTGCATTAACCACTGCAGAATATCTTGCATTTGAACATGGATATGATGTACTAGTAATCTTAACAGATATGACAAATTATTGTGAAGCACTGAGACAAATAGGTGCAGCAAGAGAAGAAGTTCCTGGACGTAGAGGGTATCCTGGATATATGTATACAGATTTAGCAATGCTTTATGAAAGAGCTGGTTTGATTAAAGGAAAGAAAGGATCTGTTACTCAATTCCCCATCTTGACTATGCCTGGAGATGACATAACTCACCCGATACCAGATCTTAGTGGATATATTACAGAAGGTCAAATTGTCATATCTCGTGAATTACATCGTAAAGGAATATATCCTCCTATAATTGTTCTGCCATCATTATCTAGATTGATGAATGCAGGAATAGGAGAAGGACAAACGAGAGAAGACCATAAACAACTCAGTGATCAATTATATGCAGGTTATGCAGAGGGTAATGATTTGAGAGGATTGGTTGCGATAGTTGGTAAAGAAGCGTTATCTGAAAGAGACCAAAAAATGTTGGAATTTGCAGATGATTTTGAAAGTAGATTTGTAACACAAGGTTGGGAAGAAAACAGAAAAATAGAAGACACGTTAGAAATTGGGTGGGATATGCTAAGTAAATTACCAGAATCTGCTTTAACTCGTATAGATCGTAAAACTTTGGAGAAATATCACCCTGCATATAGGAAAAAATAGATGAGTATAGCAGACGTCAAGCCAACGAGAATGGAACTTATAGACACTAAGCGCAAAATAAAATTGTCAAAGAGTGGATATAAGCTTCTAAAAATGAAACGAGACGGTTTGATTATGGAATTTTTTGAATTACTGCCAAAAGTTAAAGATTTGCGTAGTCAACTAATTGAATTATATGAAATTGCAAGGGAAAAATTAGCGATTGCAATAGCTGCAGATGGTAAATCTGCAATAGAATCTGCAGCTAATTGTTTGAATATACCGCCTGAAGTAAACCTCGGAACGAAAAATATAATGGGCGTAGTAGTTCCTAGTGTTGAAGTAACGCCGATGATAAAACCACTAGAAGATAGAGGATATGGACTCATAGGGACTTCGGTACGAATTGATGAAGCCGTGCATGCATTTGAAAAACTATCAGAAATGATAATTAAAGCAGCTGAAGGAGAAACGACAATGAAGAAACTTCTTGATGAGATAGAATCGACTAAACGACGTGTTAATGCATTAGAATTCAAAGTCATACCAGAATTAGAAGAAATAGCGAAATATATCTCACTTAGACTTGAAGAATTGGAACGTGAAAGTATATTTGGATTGAAAAGAATAAAGAATTGATGAATTGGCTAGCTAAACAAATAAACGATTCGAAAAAAAGAGAAAGATTGTTCAAAATATTGAATATTATTTCACAGGGAATGTTAATTTTAGGAATTGCAATAATAATTTATATGTTTAAAGATGACTTCTGAAAAAATTAATCTATAGATTGTGTGTGGCCACAACTTCCACAAGATTTTCTATCAGAATGTACAGCTAAAAATGTGCCAGGACCGCACTTAGGGCAATTATCTCTTAATCGTGATATTTTTCCGTCAACGACTTTGTAATAATCTGATTTTTTGATAGGCATAAATTTACTCCTTTTCAGCTGGTGCTTCTTCAGCTGGTGCTTCTTCAG
>MIYU01000007.1 GCA_001875425.1 Marine Group III euryarchaeote CG-Bathy1
CTAGCGGTCACGGAACGCATTGTGCTGGAACTGTAGGTGGAAATGGCGACGCCTCTGCGGGAGCAAAAAAGGGCGTAGCCCCAGAAGCAACATTGATCGGCATGGGTGTTGGTGATATCGCATTCATCGATAATGCCGTCGAAGCTTTCGAATGGGTTTACGAACATTCGAGACCGGATGCAAATCCATTGAACATTCGAGTGACTTCAAATTCTTGGGGTTCTTCTGGCGCTGAATATGATTCTTCAAATGCAATCTCTCAGGCCGTTCTTACTCTGACTTATGACAACAATGTAGTTTCAGTATTCGCCGCAGGCAATTCGGGCGGTGATGGTTCTGATTTACAAACAAATCCATATTCGAATATCCCATTAGTTATCGGCGTAGCAGCTCTTGAACACGATGGTAGCGGTATCGCAGGTTTCTCTTCTAGGGGCGACATGTCAAAACCACAAACATGGCCAGACATTGGTGCACCCGGCGTTAATATCTGGGCAACCGCTCCAAGAGGAACATTGATTGATGGCTCACAAAGATTCAGCGACGATGATCTGTATTATATGGCAATTTCAGGCACATCAATGGCTACACCTCATATCGCAGGCGTTGCAACATTACTCTATCAAGCAGCACCTTCTTTGGGTGTTGCAGATTATATCTTCGAAGATCATGTCACAACTGAAGGTGAATGGTATGACAATAGAATTGACACATTCATAACAGAAGCGGAGTTGATTATGGAGCTGTCTGGAAGATATTTAGAAGGCGCTCAATCGAATGCCAACGAATCGTACAGTACTACAGGTGGTCAACATGATTGGGGACAAGGACACGGCCTCATTGATGTGAATAGAGCGGTACAAATGGCACTAGCTTTAGAGCATCTTAGAAATTCCAATCCAAATTCCAATGTTACAGTATTCGATGCTATGGAGCAGATGAACGGCACAGTTGAAATTCACACCGATAAAGAACATACAGATACATTAGCAACTCATTGGAAAGGTGAATGGGCCATGTATTTCGTGGGTGGAGCAGATGATGGTGTTTATGTTACAGACTCCACTCATTATCTTCACGTTCCAGAAGGAACTATGAGGGCAGAGATTGTTCTAACTTATCCATTGGTTAATACAGACGATGGTACCGCCGCAGATTTAGAATTAACAATCGACACTAATGGCGACGGCTCTAATGATAATTCTCAATCGTTAGGCACTACAACGAATAGCAAAAGCTACAGCATTGAGGTGAACGAAGCGAATAGTGGGCATCTATGGGTTTTCGGTATAGAGGGTACAGCTTTAGGTGCTAAACCATTTCAGGGACAAGCCTTAGAAGAATATTGGGAAGCAACAGTTCCATTCGATATAAGCGTCCGTCTTTTCATGAAACAAGATGAAGTAACTCATCACTTTGTTGATGAAAATATGACCAATTACGCAGACTACGCCTGTACCACTGATGGCGTTAATATGAACACTCATAATCAAGCCTGTATCTCTAAATTAGAATTTGGCGAGCCTTCACCAGAGTATAATGGACTCTATTATATCGAGATGAATTTCCACGCTTTTAATCTAAGTAAAATGAATGAAATAGTAGAAGTCGAAACAGAAGTAGAAGATTCATTTTGGACTATTAAGAACGCCGCAGTAACAGCTGGGTTGAGTGGCTTCAGTCTCGCCGCTATCGCATTTATTTTATGGGGCAAACGCCCAAATAATTTATTTTAAAATTTATTATGTAGATTTTATGAGGGATATAGCTAAGTGTAGAAAGCTATACAGATGTGTAAAATGAATTCTAAATTCTTCGCAATCATGACGACTGCAATTTTGATGGGCTGCCTAGGAACTGAACCAGAAGAAGTACAATCATGCAATGAACAACAGTTTTGGTATGAGATCACTCCTGATAATCCCTATCCAGGAATGGCGTGCGAAGTTAACGGACCAACAAAAACACTCGCGATCACATTCTTTGTCTACAAAGATAATGAGGGTGTAAATTACATCTCCAACAATTCCTCTATCGAAACGGGTGTAGCCTTCATCAACACAGTTTACAATCCACACGGTATCGATTTTACAGTTGGTGAAGTCATCTACGTAGACGTTGCATTTCCCGATGTTACCGACGAAGAAGAGAATAATAAAAACGATTCAGGCGGTGATTATGGAGATGGTTTTAACGTCGAAGATTTAAGCGAAGAATTCGAAGCGAATTACAATTTCAGTAATGTGAATATTGTTATGGTTACGGATGGTTGGGGTGCATACAGTATGTTTCCGTGGGGCGATCGCACGCACTATGTTACCTTCGTAAGGGCCTCTTCTTTCGAAACCAGTTACGTACCTGCACATGAACTGGGTCACTTTCTCGGACTTTATCATACTCATCAATATAGTTCTAATCCAGATACTGATTCACATTTAGATTACACTCCCGTCAAACGTTGGGCAGATGATTGGATTGTACCAACAGAGCAGTGCTATCGCACAGGAGATTTTGTTTGTGGTACTCCGTACGATTGTTACAACTTTTGTGAAGAGGCTATAGGTTGCAGTGCAGCTTTCCTGTATCAGGGTGAAAAACCGGGTCAAGAATCAGAATATGAAGATTGCACTTCGGAACAACACTCACCATCATTAGACAATCTAATGAGTCGTTATGGTGATCGTAGTGTTCTTACTGATGATCAAGGCGCTCGAGCAAGATATTTCTTACAATATTTATCGGATAATAATCGCCAAGGTAACCAATTAAATTATTCTATTTCTATTTCTTGAGTTCCCTTTACAGATACGCCTTCATAAGTTACAGTAATTTTAATTGTACAAGGTGCAGAACATATATCGAAATCATTTTCGTAAATCATTATCGCTTCATCTATCTCCCAAAATATCCCGTCACTTCCTCCTTCCGCAATTATACATTTCGCAGGCGATACTAATTCTGAATTAGAAAGCGCTGGAAACGCCGTATCATTCAATGCACCTATCAGAAACGATACATATCGCTCTTCATCATCTTCATTGTAATAGCTAATAAATTTAATTTTGTAAAATCTCTCCTCAACGTTTATCACATATATTTTATCTTCAACTTCAACACGATGGGCCACAAAATTATAATCATACCAATCTAATTTTTCATCACTATTCTCCGTAAAATTCTGTTCAGGCACTTCTGATAATTCTTCGAATTCCATATCTTCTACTATTGTTCCAGTAATATTTTCAGAAAGATATATGTCGGTTTTTGAAAATCGCATATCAAAACTTACATTATCCGTTTCTGCAAGATTATCTAAATCAACATAAGTAAATTCTTCTTCAGATGTTGCATCTACAACAACATTAAACGTAACTCCATCCGATTTCAATTTAGGCACTACTTTTCTCTCCCCAATATTGTTTGTTGTATATTCTCCTTTCGAACAATCCATTTTTTCAGTTCCATTATCAATACTGATACTTATTTTAGACCATTCCAAATTTTCTTTAGCATCTGAGAAAGATAATTCAATAAGAGGTTCATCTCTATCATTAGTTAGATTATTATTCAAATCATAAGCAATAAACACATTCTCAGTTCCTAAATCTTCCTCATAAGAACTAATCACTAATACCCAAATCGCAACAACAGCTAGCAAAACACCCGCAATACCAAATCCAATATTTTTCGTATTCATTTATTCTTTATTACCAAAAACGCCCACAATACCCTTCACACTATTCGTTACCGAATCGATTAATGATATCCCGTATCGTTCAGATAAGAAATATGCGATTATCAAATATACAACAGCTCCACCAATTTCAACCGCCTTACTTTCCGGAAGTCCAAATAACCCCACCTCTCCAAATTCATGCATCGCTTCCATTACTAAGTATGCTGCAAAAGCAATCAAAAGAGAAGTAGAAATATTGAACATAAATCGGATGTCAATTTTTTGAATACTGTTAAAAATCACATATCCTATTGCACACGCTATCACTATCCCAATAAAGAGACCAGTGATGGCTTCACTACTCTCTGTACCGGCTCCTATGAAAATAACAGTTTCAACCCCCTCTCTCCATACAGATACAAAAGCCAGCATTCCAATACCGAAAGATTGATTACTTTCAATCGCCTTTTCTGCTTTACTTTCCAACAATTCTTTTGATGCATGACCAATAACATGCAATATAACTGTAGTAATCAAAACAGCAGCAAGCAAATAGAGCGCCCCTTCAAACAACTCTTCATTTTTCCCCTCAAATTCTCCAACAAAAATCTCAAAAACCTGCCAAGTTAACACACTTGCAATTATCGCAAATAGAACTCCAGCCCAGATCCATTTCACCATATACTCTCTATCTGTTTTGTACATCAAACTAACTAGAACAGTTACAATCAATACAGCTTCTAGCGCTTCTCGAAATCCAATCAAAAATCCTGCTTCCATGTCCATTTTATCACTTTTTATTTTTAGGGAACCCTAATTTAGGGAACCCTAAAAAGAACCCTCTTTATAATAGTTTAGGCCTCCCTAAATTTTTTATATCACCACCTCCTATCGACGATATGGCTTCAATGGACGCACTGTCAGAAAGCGCAGAAATGATGATAAAAAATATTCACGCATTATCTTCTGATGGTCAACGTGTTAGAACTTCAGATTTAGCGGTTAAAACCGAGTTGCAACCGGCAACAGTAACTGAAATGATACAACGCTTAGGCGAGATAGGTTTAGTGGACTATCAAGCATATCACGGCGTATATCTAACAAAACAGGGACAAAGAGTCGCTAATGTAATAGATCATAGGTTCAATATTCTTCAACGATTCTTAACAGAAATTTTAGGAGTCGAAAAGGACGAAGCAGCCGAAGTCGCTTGTAGAATGGAACACATCTTAACGCGTGATGTTGAAACTCGATTAAGCAATCTTTTAGGTGTAGATATGGAAGATGATAGCAATCTCTTTTGTCACGAAGTTAATGTAAACGTTGAACCAGAACCAGATTTCCTTCCACTCACTAATCTCAAAGAAGGAAAGACAGCTAAAGTTCGTATAATTCTAGAAAATAATGAAATGACAAAAACATTGGAACAGGCAGGCCTATCTCCAGGCAACACAATCCTGCTGAAAAAATCAAAAGGCAGCTCTTATGATATCGAAACAGAAAGCACCACTCTTTCTCTTGATGAAGATATAGCAGCGAAAATCATTGTTCAGAATTAAGGTATTTTACAAACTAATAATTTCGATGAAATTCGATTAACATTTTTACTTTTCAATAACTCTAATCCATTATTTTCAATTATTTGAAATAGATCAATTTGTCTTCCCAAACCTAAACGCTTTCTTATCGGATTCCATATTCTCTCTAAAATTCCTGGGTGTTCTTTATAATGATTTACAATTACAATTCTTCCCTTGGGTTTTGTAACTCTAATCATCTCTTTTAGAACCATATCAGGGTCAGCCACAACCGCAATCGCATGTGCTATTATTGAACAATCAAAACTATCATTATCAAATTCAAGATGATGTGCATCCATACATTGCAGTCGAATATCAGCTCCAACTCCCTCTTCAATATTTTCCTGAGCCTCTTTCAACATCGGCTCACTTGCATCTATTGCATCTACTATCACATTCGCAGGATAATGTTTCAAAGATATTCCAGTCCCAACACCAACTTCTAGAACTTTATTTCCAGATTTTAAATTCAATTCATCATACATCAAAGCATGCCCTTCTGAAAAACTGGGCGCCATAATACGATCATATATTGGCGCATAAAATCTATACAATCCATACCTGTGCTTCGGCTTTGCAGAACTCACGAGACAGATAACGCATTCTAGTTTATATTATTGGGTGCAAAACCTTCTTTATTTACAACATCGCATTATCTCCTCTATGGTTTCAGAGCTTGAACAAAATTTTCAGCAAGCATCGGAAGGTGTTAGAAATATAAATCAAACACCGAGCCAAGAAACATTATTGAAATTATATTCTCTATACAAACAATCTATTGAAGGGGATGCAGCAGGTAAAACTCCCTATCTGAAAGGGCCCGTTGCAGTGGCAAAACATGGTGCATGGGCAGAATTAAAAGGTACTTCGAAGGAAGATGCAATGCAATCCTATGTCAACTTAGTTAGAGAACTACAAGGCACAGACACTCCTGCATCATTTGATGATAAACATGCCTTAGCTAAGGAACTCTTGAAGAAACCGATTAACCAAGAAGAATATGATGAAATCAAAGAGCTATGGAAAAAACACTCAATAGCTGAGGACAATAGAGACATAGATGGACTAATCTCTACATTGTCAAAAGATTGTGTTTATGAAATCCCTCAAAAAAATAAAATTTGGCACGGCCATAGTGGTGCCACAGAATTTTACAATGACTTACTCTCTGCTTTTCCAGATATCGATTTTAGATTAACTAACATAGTCATCGGTCCACAGGGTGTTGTTGAAGAGGCTAGAGTCATCGGCACTCATGAAAAGGACTGGCTCGGTTTTCCTGCTTCAGGAGATCAAATAGAATTTCAAGTAGCTATTTTCTTTCCTTGGGATACTTCAACTCGAAAATTTAAAGGGGAGAGGATATACTTCCATTTCGATGAATCTTATTATGAAAAATATGGCATTAACCCTTAAATCGGGTCGTGTTAACTATCGATAGAGTATTCATGGTAAACCTTGACGACTTAAACTATCCATCCGCTGATACAACTCATTATAATTACAAGGAAGAGGAAATCAAACAGGGTGCGCGCTATGAGGACTCAACAGTTGCAAACATCAAGACACGAATATGTAAAGGGTGCGAAGAGCCATTTAATTGGCCCTTCAAAGTTGGAAACGCAATGACCAACAATACTCCGGACGATGTTCAACATAACGTATCTGATGGTGCTAGTAGTGGCTACTGTTCCATGCATTGTTTCATACAAGCCGACGGTATTCGTGAACAGGAAACACTCAATCGCGATACGGAGAGTATTTTAAAAATAGCGATAAAAAATTGGTTCGGTCTAAAGGTTCTTTTCAATTCCCCTTCTATTTTTTGGAAAAAAGATTAATCTCTAATTCCTTCTTCCAGTACTGAAATCACAGCTTCACTTTCAGGAAGGTGTGGAGAATCTTTCAATCTACAAACTCTAGTTCCAGCTTTTCCTTTTCTTAGATATATTCTGAACTTAGAAGTGTGTCCAACAATGTGCCCACCAACCGGTTTTGTCGGGTCGCCAAACATAGCTTGCGGATTAGAATGAACTTGATTCGTTACAACTGTTGCGGCATTGGTGCCTTCCATAAATTTATCAAGATCACGCATGTGCGATCGAATTTTTTGTTGTCTTTCAGCTAGAGTCCCCCTTCCCAAAAACTCAGCTCTAAAGGCCGAAGTTAGCGAATCTATACCTAAAAGCTTAACAGGATATTTTTCAGCTAACTCTAGAGCTTTATCAACCATTAACATTTGCTGATCTGAATTATATGCCCTTCCTACATGTATTTTGCTTAGAACTTCTACCGGATCTAAACCATATCCCTCTGCCATCGATTTAATTCTTTCAGGTCTAAACGTATTCTCCGTATCAATGAGTACACCATGACCGTTCAACCCACCTTCTTCTATAGGAAGTTGTACCGTCACCAATAATTGATGTATTATCTGGGTCTTACCAGAACCGAATTCTCCATAGAATTCAGTTATACTTTGAGTTTCAATGCCTCCTCCTAATAATTCATTCAACCCATTCGAACCCGTAGTAAGTTTTTCTACCTCTCCTCTTCTTTTTTCTAATTCATCTCCTGTGATAAATTCCCCTATTTCTGCTATTTTCCTCGCTTCTGCAACTATTTTAGTGCAGGACCCGATTCCAATCCCAGTAGCGTCAGATATTTTTGCAGGAGATTCTGTGGCAATAGCTTCAATCGAAAGAAATCTACCTTCACGCAGCTTTTCAGCAGCTGCAGGACCAACACCAGGTAAGTCCTCGAGTTCTATAACATCACTTGTCATAATAGGTTATTGACTATTCATTATAAGGCCTAGCGCCCCCAAAACGGAGAATCCTTTTTCTTTATTTTTTGCATCTCTCCTATAACCTCTTCTTCATCTAAATTCAGTTTAACTCCCGCTTCTCTTATTTTAATAATATCTCTTTCATTCATTTCAATATACAGTATATCATTCTCTTTAATCTGTCTTCCAACAGTTACATTACTTATTGCAATAGCCACCTCATCGCCTTGGTTCGCCTCTTTAATTACTTCATCACCACGACGCATCGATTTAATCCTCCCAATAACTTCATTATCAGATCTCAGAACTCGCTGTCCAACTGCAATTCTTCCTGCATGTACTCTGACACCAACCACTGCAGGTCCTCTTGTTCTGAAAACACACCCTTCTAAAATCTCATATTTACCTGGATGTGAAAATTCTTTCCTAATTCTTTCCTCTTCCTCTAAATCATATTTACGTCGCCATTCTTTGTAATCATCAATTAAACGATAAACAATATCTGATTCGAAAACCTCCACTTCTGAATTTTCCAATTCATTCTTAGCTTCTGGTAATACTTTCACATTAAATCCTAAAATCGCACGTATTTCTGGTTTAGATGTTTCAGCCAGAATAATATCCTTTTTCGATATATCTCCAATTCCAGCTTTAAGAATAGGATAACCAACCTCTTTCAATTCACTCGCTAAACCTTCTAACGATCCGATAGCATCTGCTTTGATAACAACTCCCTCATCATCTAATTCTACATTCGCAACCATGCTTTCTTCCAATCTTGAAAGAGCATTTTCTAATTCAATATCATTAGACACACCATATATCGGCGCTCCAGCTACAACCCCATCCAAGTCTGGCGCAACAATCTTAATTCCTGCAGCAGCTTTAACAATCTTAGAAGATTCAAAGCGCATTCGAGGATCTCTAATCTCATCCAAAGCATTCGGCCTCAATATTTTCTTTACCCTGGTTACTACAGGTTCATTGGTGGCACCAATAACGAGTTTATCTGAATCATTTAGAATACCATTGTATAATATTATACTGAGTGATTTTCCAAGCCCCTTTTCTTCATTCATTTCTAGAACGGTCCCTTCTGCCATTCCTTCATCCAGTTTGAGTCTTTTCTTCAAATATTTTTGTGCTAAACCCATCAATACCATAAATAATTCCGGTATTCCTTCTCCAGTCTCTTTTACAGAGGTAGGGACCAACGCTATTTTCTTTGAAAAATCATCAATTTCCCAGTACGGAGCTGCATCAAAGCCCCTTTCTCCAAAATCAGCCATAATTTCCCACAGACGATTTTGAAATGCTTCAGTTGCGTGAGCTGGCTGATTTTTCGCATTGGATAAATGCCCAATACCATTAGATGTCCAACCAGAAATTTTATCTATTTTATTCAAAGCAACAACAAAAGGTGTTTTTTGCTGTTTTAGAATTCTCAGACTTTCTATGGTTTGAGGTTTAAATCCTTCATTAAAATCAATAACTAGGATGGCTAAATCAGCTAAGCCACCACCTCTCGTTCTTAGGGATGAAAATGCTTGATGTCCGGGCGTGTCTATGAACAGTAAACCGGGCAATTCAATCGTATCTTTTTTAATTAATTTTCCACATACATTTACAATATCATTCAAAGGAACTTCTGTCGCACCTATATGTTGAGTAATTGCACCAGCTTCACGATCAACTATAGCAGTACCCCTTACAAAGTCAAGAAGAGAAGTTTTTCCATGATCTACATGTCCCAGAACTGCTACAATCGGCTGCCTTAAGGATTCTAAATCCTCATCATACTCTTCCTTAATCTCTTCATCCATAATATCATCACCTTATGCACCAACCTTGAGTTTATCGATAAACAGTAAAACGCCGAATTACATCTAATATCGGTTTTCTAACGTTTTCAGAGATTACACCATCAGAAATTTTCGTGTCTAGAAAATCAACAGAAGCCTCTTTTGATTCTCTAGTACCTTTGACTACTAAAGTAGTTATCAAAGGCTCCTTGTCGTCCCCTATTTGATCGGCTAATATCTCATCAATAAAATATCGTATCTCTGTCTGCTTAGCAGCATTTAACAATTCTATTTTCTTAGATTTGACTTTAGTCTTTTTTGGCTTACGAATTGGCGGACGAGCGTTTGTAGGGCCTCTCCTGCGATGTCTCCCTCTTCTAGCTATAGCTACGACCTCCTCTTCTTCCTTTATTCTTTTGGAAACCACCACCGCGAGGTCCACCTCTATGTCCACCACCGCGAGGTCCACCTCTATGTCCACCACCACGACGACCTCCTCCAAATGTTCTTGGAGGTGCATAGGCTATATCTGACATATTCAAATCTTTTCTAATATTTTCAGGACCATCTTCAACAATATTCATAGATCCGTCCCTTCCTAAACTAACTCTTAGCGAGCCGCCCACTAAACTAACTCTACCTTTTTCTATTGAAAGAACATCATCCTGATTAACTTCATTACATTCTTCACCCCAAAAACTCATCACAACAGTTCCTGTTTCATCTCCAATCAAACTTTCTCTTACTGTCTTACCTTCCCCAACTTCTCGGGGGTCTTCTAATGACAGAATTTTCACAGTCATGTTTACTGAGGGGCTTCTTGGTGTTAACTCATCTATTTTCATTTTTTCACCTTTATCTCTTCCGTCCTCACATGCGACAGTATATTACACATTCCCTCTTTAATTTCTCATCCAATTATCCTTTTAGGTTATTAGCCATTAAGTATATATACCCATATAGTGATTAAGTTTTACTCGAGGGTGGAGTCTCGAGAAAGAACAAAGGAGGAACTCCAATGCAAGAATTCGAAGAAAAACACGAAAAACACATTGAAGAAATCTTGAACGTTTTAGAAACGGATCAAGATAGAGCACAGATAGTATCCGATCTACATAAATTTGTTGATGGATATAAGATAGACATCTCTACAGCGAGAGCTGCAGTAATCAGGAAGTATGGTGGAAACCCAGAAGCACTTTTCACACCTTCATCAAAACCACTATCACAAATAGTGGGTGAAGAACCAAATGTCAATTTCCGAGCGAAATTACTAACTGTAAATCAGAAAGAAATAACACTCAAAGATGGCAATAAAAGGCAAATTCACGAAGGTACATTAGGTGATTCCAGCGCAGTTTTACGCTATACTAGTTGGCAAGAAGAATTCCCATACGAAGCAGGCACAGTAGTCGACGTCGGTGGCGCATATAGCAAAGTCTGGAACGAACGTATAGATGTCAATATGGGTGATCGCGCGATAATAAATATAGTAGAAGATGAAGCTCTTTCAGCATTAGAGATAGATGTCGGTTCTATGAATAAAGGAACAACAACTTCTCAAGAATGCACAATCGCTACTTTACAAAATGGAATGAACGGAGTTAATCTTAACATTCGCGTTTTGGATATCGAAAAGAGAGAATTCGTCAATAAAACTACAAATGAAACAAAGAATCTTTGGAGTGGTCAAATGGCGGATGCAAGCGGCGTCACTAGATTCACAGCCTGGAAAGATACAAAAATGGAAGCGGGCAAAGCATATCGAATAGAGAGCGGATATGTCAAAGAATGGCAAGGAGTTCCCGATTTGAATGTAGGTGATTACACCACAATCTCACCTTTGGAAATAGATGATTTACCTCCTATGGAGGCGTTTGAAGCGGGACTTGCAATGCCGATAGAATCTCTAGCAGTAAGGGGCGGCTCTACGGATGTTGTTGTTGATGGATATGTAATCAATGTTCGAGAAGGAAGCGGTCTCATATTCCGCTGTACAGATTGTAAACGGGTTTTGAGAAATAATCAATGTATGGTGCATGGTAAGCAGGATGGGAATCCCGATTTACGTACTAAAGCCATTGTTGATGATGGCACAGGTTCTGTTACGACATTCTTAGACAACACCCTAACTGAACAAGTCCTAGGAAAAACATTAGATGATTGTTTAGAAAGTATCAAATCAAATTTCAATCCCGAATCAATAAAGGATGATTTAGATAAAGCACTCAAATTAAAACCAGTAAAAATCAGAGGGTTCACTAGATCTGATGATTATGGAATGATGTTCTTTGCCAAAGAGGTAACATTACTCAATTCCGATTCCGTTAAAGAGCAGGCTGAGAACTTAATTTCAGAGATGGGGGTGTAAAATGGCACAAAGACGTGAACCAGCAGTCCCAATATTCGCTAAGGAACTCTCTAGGGCTATAGAATCTTATGTTGATGAAGATAGAGGGGAATATTCTCCTACTTATTTAATCTCAGATATGGGTGCTAAATTGTCTCGAGTACTAGTTGGAGGAATGCTAACAACAGTTGAAAATCATGGCTCAGAAGATGAGCCAAATTACAGAGCTCAGATTGCAGATCCAACAGGTTCTTTCTACTATGTCAACGCGAATCAACAATGGCAACCAGAGGGGGCAGTAGATCTATCACAATTAGAATCTACCGAATCTGTCCTATGTGTGGGTCGTGTTAGGTCTTTTACTCCTGAAGACGGAGATAAAACCTATATTTCTATTTCCGTAGAATCTATTCGTTCTGTTTCAGAAAACGAAGTAAATCAATGGGCGTTAGTAGCATGTCAAAATCTATTCCGTAGATTGTCTATTGTTAAAGAAGGCATAGAGAAATTAGGACCCAGAGAAGAATCTGGTTTCGACCTATCTAAGCAATTATATGCTATAGACGAATTTCCTACAGGCGATTACACTGAATTGCTATATGATGCATTACAAACTCTCGCTGGTGCCGAATCAATTACTGCCACTCCAAAAACAGAGGAGTTTAGCGGTAGTTTCGAAACGGCATCAGATATCGAAGAGTCTCCTTCAGAAGATCAACCAACAGAAAAACATGAGCAAAGTCTACTGGACAAAATCTCATCTTTGGATGTTGACGGTGAAGGAATAATGTATGAGATGTTAGTTGAAGTTGCTACAGAACTAAAAATGGACACCGCTAGACTCGATGAAACTCTAGATTCTCTTTCTGAACAGGGACTGATATACCAACCCTCTTTCAACCAGTTCAAAGTTTCTTAGAGCTTCAATATGCCAAAAATCTCACTACAAACTAGTGATGAGGTCTACAAACCGGCAGAGGATAGTTGGCTTTTAGCTAGGTCACTACCACCTCTGCCTGGAACCGTACTCGAAATCGGCACGGGCACCGGCTTAGTCGCCATTTCCCTCGCTCTTAGTGGTTCTAAAGTAACGGCCATAGATATCAATTCCAAAGCCATAGATTTAGCTAAAAATAATGCAAAAAGCAACAACGTTTCAATAGAGTTCCTATTAGGTGATCAATTTGAACCAATATCTAATCGCAAATTCGATAATATTGTTTGCAATCCACCCTATCTTCCAAAAAGCTCTACAGAATACAACGACCAAGCTTTAGAGCTAGCAGTAGAAGGAGGTCCAACAGGTGCTGAATTTACTATTAAATTAGTAGAACAAGCACCAAAACATCTTAAAGAAAACGGAAGTCTAATATTGCTTATTTCTAGCCGTATGGGTGAATTGCCAAAAGGATGGAACAGGGAAATATTAGCAAGAGAAAAATTTCTATTCGAGGAGCTCAGAGTCGAGAGATGGACTTTCATCAGATAATTTTTTGATTTCGTTCCAATTCCCCATAATTTTCAATCCCCTTTGCAATGCTTGGCCAAAAGGTATCGCAAGAAGGGAATATATTAAAATCCAATGAGGTAGGAACCACCATTTTTCTATTAAATCCCATCTAGGATTCCAAGGCAGTGATAGTTCTGGTAAAGTTAAATTTTCTATAAATTGATACATCCACATTATTATCGGAATAGCAACAATCATCGTGAATCCCATCGGTCTCATTTGGTTACTCATCATTTCTCCTTGCATCGACATTACTTTTGGTTGCATCTGCATTAACTTACGCAAACGTCCTTCTTGATTCGAGGATCGTGCTTCACGGAGCGCTTTATTGTATTCTGCCATTTTAGCTTGAATCTCTGCCGCCAAATTCCAGTCTATGAGAAAATGCCTAACTATCGTATTTGAACAAATCATAATAAGACCAGCTGCAAAAATAGTCAATATTGGATAGTCTCCATTAAATCCAATATATGGTTCCAAAATTGAACCAGCTATATTGCCCATCCCCTCTCTCATACTTGGATTTATCATGATATATATCATGAATAACATTGTAATCAACATCCCCCCCATTGCGGGTGGTTGAACCTCTTCAGTAGATGATCCCTTTTCGCTCATTTCCCTAAAATTTCCCTAAAACGCTTTGCAGCAACTTCAACTTGGTTGTCATGATTCTCAACTATAGCTACAGTAGCACCAGTCATAACTGCAGCAACAGCCGCATATTCCCGATTAACTCTTTGATGCAATTCAATATCATCACTATCTCTTATACGGCTCGAATCTTTGTTTCGTCTTCTTTCTATTTCTTCAGCATCAGCCTCTACCAGTACAATTATGTCTGGATTCAATGCCCGAACAGTCCATTCAGGCAATCCAGGCATATATCCTGCAGGAGTCAATATTGATGCATGCGTATCAACTACAACATCACCCATTTTTGAAATGGCTTCACCTGCCATTTTCTGATATTTTCTTTGGCTTGAAACAGGAAGTTTACGCATAGCATCACGATCTCTAACCTCATCCTTAGAGCCCTGCTCAAACATAATACTTCCAAAATTCACTATTTTGAAACCAAATTCTTCTGCCGCGTTCATCACAGTAGATTTTCCAACGCCGGGAACACCAGTTACAACAACGACACTCATATTCTCTCCCTATCTAGTTACAGTTAACAAACAGGTCACAATTAAATCTTTTTGGAGTGGAATTTAGAATTGAAATCACTCATTACCGAAGAAACTTCTCAGTACTGGGTGCATTTCCATCATCTGTTCTTTACCAATCTGCTCATACGTACGTATCATTATTCCAACAGTTAACAAAACACCAGTTCCAGAGGAATTCCCCGTAGTCCCTATCATATCTGCTCCGGCAGCTAGAACACCAACAGCTATTCCACTAAATGCAGTAACCGTCGGAATATATCTTTCTAATACTCTTTCTACAATTCTAGGGTCTCTTCTGAATCCAGGTATCTGCATGCCGGATCCTTGAATCTGCTTAGCAACAGACTGGGGCCCCATGTTTGTAGTCTCAATCCAAAATTTAGCAAAAAGCATAGAACCAAAAACCATTACACTAAAATAAATTATTACATGAATTATCAGTTGTAAATGTGTATGTCCATCTCCAGGTATTGCATAACTATCACTTAACAGCGGTAACAACCAATCTCCTAAACCATTCACTCTATTGACATAATATGCCCCCCCCATAGTGGGGAATGGATTTCCACTTTCATCATAATCAAAAGCACCAATCATCCAATTACTGCCCAATATTGGCCATTTTGACAAAGATGGATGACTCCAAAATAATAGAGCAAACATATTGACATTGGCTAATAATGCCGCCATCAAAATAACAGGTATATTGCTAGCATAAATCAATCGTATAGGGTATCTACCTCTAGCACCACGCACTTTTCCATGCGCTAAAGGCAGTTCCAATCTAGATGATTCTGCATATACCACAATAAAGAAAACTACAACAGTTCCAACCAATGCAACGACTGGATTAGGAGGTTGCAACAAAATAAATTCATATCCATAATCCATCAATTCAGTCGATGATGAATTTTTAGCAAACCAAATAATTTTAGGTATCGTACCTACAGGAGCGGCAGGTGAACCTGGGGCGCTTGATGTGGCTTCCCAGTTCAGTGTACCTGTAAAAAGTGCTTGACTTACACCAGCAGCTATGAAAAGAGAAATTCCAGATCCAATACCCCATTTTGAAACAACTTCATCCATTAAGAAAACTAAATAAGATCCAATTATCAATTGAGTGATAATTGTCATTCTAGCCCAAGTTAAACCCACTTCTGAAATATATTCACTACTAGGTTCTAAGAAACCAAAAACTTGAGGTATGGCCTCTACCACTATCATTACTATAACTAATGTTTTTTGAGTTCCTTGATAAATGGCTTTATCTCTAGCATTTTGTAAGTTTAGATTTATTATTTTTGCACCTGTGAACAACTGCATAATAATACTTCCAGTTACAATTGGTCCTATTCCTAGATGCATTAAACTTCCAGATGCGCCTGCTAAAATGGCACGATATTGTACAAAAAGATCTTTCGAGTTTTCACCTAAACCATAGATAGTAACATTTGTCATAGCAAAATACAAAATTAATATGTACAATGTCCACAACATCTTGGTTTTGAAATGAACATGCCCTTCTGCTTTTCCAACAACAGGCATCCTCTCTATTATTGGTTGTAAACCATATAGTCTAGATTCATTTCCTGAATATGAAGTCACCAGATAGACTAGTACTGCTACGAAAGCAAATAAACCTCCCATCAAGAGGGCGGCTGTTTCAGAAGGCATTCTCCATTGATACCAAAGAAAAAAACCTATCACTACAAAAAATAAAGGACCTATTGCTTGAGCTGGATTTCTAGGAGTTTGCTCACTCATTTACGATTTCTCCCCCCACACTCGTAACTTTTTCAATAGCTCGAGCTGATGCCGATGAAACCACTATTCGATACGCCTTACTAGGTGTTCCGTATGATAATAATTTATCATATCCGATTTCTAAAAGTGGAATTGTAATGACATCTCCTTTCTTTTTTGCAACTCCATCTTTAATCATCATTTCTAAATTTTCTTCAATCTCTCTTATGTTTGTAACTCTAGAAGCTTTTACAATGCTTTGAGGTCTTTTGAAACCATATCTGCCCCAAATTCTTCCTACTCTTTCGTACATTATTCTTTTAGTTTTGTGAGATCCAGCGTTACCACGCCCACCTCTAAGACCGGCCCCTCTACCTTTCTTATGCCCTCTTCCACGAGTACGACTCCCCGTTTTTTTTGCTTTACTTCTGGGCATAACACATCCTCTCTATCAAGCCGTTTATTTCTTCTCCACGATATCCTAAAGATCCACCTTCTTTGTAACTGCGTTTATTTCCTTCATATCCCTTTATTGGTGGATGTAATCTTATGATAGGTTTCATTCTTTTCATATTATTCATCTGTATTTTTCCTTCAGAAATTTGCTTAGCAAAGTCTTTAACATTTTTCAAACCAAAATTCTTCAAGTCTGCACTTGTAACAACTTCTCCACCTTCTAAAAGTATCCTATCCTTCGCTAATAATTCTACAGAATCTGAATTAATTTCTCCCCACGTAACATAATCTTTTACAATGTTCAACATACCTTTGTATGATTCATTTTCAGGCACAATTATACAATGATTCGGCCTATGTAATCTAAGCATTTTCAATGTTTTAGATATTTTATCCTTAACATTTACAGTTCCTCTAACTCTGATTATCGCCCAACTCATTTTCTAGCTCCTTGTATTATATTTTGCTCCTCTTCTTGACCAGCTAAAACTTTCGTCGTAGATGTTTTCTTTAAAGCAGTATAAAGTGCGTTTGCGAAATTATAAATTGTTTTTGTTTGCCCCTTCGAAAAAGACCATATATCTTTTACACCTGCTAAACCAAGCATTATTTTTCCAACTTGGTTTGTCACTAGGCCAACACCAGGGGGTGCAGGTTTCAAAGTCACTCTAGTAGAGCTACATCTTCCCTCTACAGAGAACGGCAATGAGTTCGGCTCACTAGTTGTAGATTCCCAAGAACCACTGCCTCTTCGTATTTCAATTAAATTCATTTTAGCTTTATCAATAGATTTACCTATAGTAGGCCTTACTAGTTTTCCAGATGCCCTTCCTAATCCTATAGCACCATCTTCATTACCAACAACAGTGGTTACAGCAAATCTTATTCTTCTACCAGAATCACTCATTCTTTGAACCATATGTATGTCTAATACTTCTTCTCGAATTTCCGGTACTAATATGTCTATTACTTCAGGTTCTCGTAGAGGTAGTCCACAATTTAATGCATCGTGTAAATTGTCAATTTCACCAGAAGAAACCATTTTTCCAAGTTTTGTTTTAGCATTCCAAACAGCCAAACGCTCCTCAGTTTGTTTTCTTCGTTGCTCAGTAGGTGTAAGAGGTTTAGGCCGTTCAGGGCGTTTATAATTTCCTCCTTTACCTTTAGGTTTACCACCTCTTTGTTCAGAGCCTTTTTCTGTATTCATTTAATCTAACCCCCCATCAATTTCTTTCATAGTTTTATCCACTTTACCATCTATTTTTTTCGAGATGTGTGCACCCTTTATTCTTTCTTCTATAGGGTATACACTTTCAGAATGCGGTATTTCCATACCACCATCAACTAAACCTTTCAAAGATGCAAATATCCGACCTCCAGCTGTAGTAGATGCTCTTCCAACATCAAACACAGCCTTTTTCACACCATTTTTAACCGATCTCTTACCGGCCAAATATCCTGCCAAATAAGATGCTGGGATGCTTTTACTAGATTCCCCCCATCCAAAACCATCGAGTTGTTTTGAAGTAGCAGATGCGAGAATTAAATCCCCTTTCATTGAGAAATCTATTATTTGAATCATAACTTTAGTATTAGTAATTCTGACAGATGCTCTTGGAATCCCAGATTTTATCAATTTCAACCGTTTTCTATAATCGGTCTTTCCTTGGCGTCTTCTTCTAAATATTTTCTTTCTAGAGACCATTATTTTTCCTCCTTAAGAATTCCATCAACTTTAAGATTATACAATAAATGGGCTCTTGAATTATACAATCCTCCTTTCGATCTCAAATAGTATTTTCTATACTGCGAAGCCGTAACTCTCTTCTCCTCTCTCAGATTTCTTAATTCATCTCTTAGGGCTCTTATCTTGGTCATCCATTTCTTCTTACTAGGCGTTCTTGCATTTTTACCACCCTTTCTTCTACCATGGCCTCTTCTTCTTCCTTTTGCTCTCTGTTCATCAGCAAATCTAGCACGGCCTCTAGATACTCCCTTTTTCTGATGTTTTCTTATAAATCTTTGAACTATGAGTTGTCTAATATCATCTCTAGTAACTGCTTCCGATATTCTTTCTTGAATTTCAGCTCTATCATCAATCCAAACCCGGTGCACTCCACATTTAAGCAATTCCGCAGACACTCTTCGTTGATAATCTAGTTTCATTCTTCGCCTCCGTTTAACACTCTAAGTCCCATTTCATTTGCTCGTTCAATTATCATTTCTCGCTTTCTTAAACCAACACCACTAGCAATTCTAGCAGCATGTTTTTTAACATCTAACTCCTCTAAATCCTTCACATTTTGAATTAAAACTTCTTCAAAACCAGAAGGATGAAATCCTCTAACAGCTTTCGGTCCTCTAAATCCAATTTTTACTTTTGATGGTCTATATTTGAATCCTCTTCGTAATTTCGAATGTATACCTTTAGCTCTTCTCCAAGAAGTACCGAGACGTTTGTATCGGAACCAATTCTGTCTCTTGAATGCGGGTCTACCTTTATTTTTCTCATCACGGCATTCTAAATCCCGTTTTGTTTCATTTGAAATTTCAGGCTTAATCTTCGCTTTGTGCTCGTTCTCCTCACTCATTCGGAAATCGCCCCCTTATTTACAACATAGATTCCATCTTGGAAAACTCTTCGATCTCTATTATTAATAGAAGTACTTTGTTCAATATTAGCAGCTGTTTGTCCAACAGCTTCTTTATCATTTCCTTCAATACTGATATCTTTACCTTTAACAACTACCTTTGATTCTCCAACAATTACAGCATTTCTAGGTGCCTTTTCACCTAAGTAATTATCTATAACAACAACATCTCCCTTAACTGCTACTTTCATAGGAAAATGAGAGTACACGACTTTCATTTCATATCTAAATCCAGAATTAACACCATTTATCATATTATTCAAATGTGCTTTCCAAGTACCTAAAAGGGCCTTACCCTTTCTTCTTACATTTTTCCCAGACACACTAACTATCTCTTCACTAGTTTCAAGTTTCAGTTTTACATCATACATTCTTCTAGTTAATTCACCTCTGGGTCCTTTAACGGAACATTCTCCATCTTGATATGCTACAGAAACTCCTTCAGGAATGGCAATATCATGTTTTATTTTCGGTATATTCATTAGTAAATGTAAGCTATCAGCTTCCCTCCTGTTAGTGCTTCTTTTGCTTGTTTATGAGTCATAACTCCGCTCGGTGTGGATACAATAATAATACCAAAATCTTTGGCAGGTAAATATCTCGATTCATATCTTTCCATATCTCTCATTTTTACAGAAAATCGGGGCTTAATCGCACCACAACTGTTTATCTGGCCAGTAAGATTTACATTAAACTTACCACCTCTTTTATCATCTATATGCTCGAATTCAGATACGTATCCCTTTTCTCGCATTAATCGCAATGCTTCTCCGATAAGCCGTGAAGCCGGAACTACACATTCACTCTTACTCGAAAGAGTTGCGTTTCGTATCGTGACCAAACTGTCAGAAAGTAGATCGTTACTCATTATTTTACCTCAAGAATATTTTTTAAATCCTAAACTGGGGGCGATTTCACGGAAACATTGCCTGCAAACGTTCAGATTATATCTTCTGACCATTCCCCTTTTACGGTTGCATCGTTTACAACCTTCGATACGTCCCTTGAATACCTTTCTTTCTTTTAATTCACTCATTCTATAGGACCTCCAGTCCGAATTTATCAGACATGAATTGTTGACAATCTTCTCTAGATACGCGATGATTTTCTCCTATCTTTTTCCTAGTTTGTTTTCTCCTAGAAATCCTATAGCCGGCACGCTCAAAGGAAACGCAAACATCCAATCCATATATTCCTACATCAGGATCATATCGCTGCTCTTTATACGCAGTATAATCTGGAATTCCGAAACTGAGCCCTCCTCCCGTACTTGAGAAACAATATTTCGGCATTTTATTTTCTCTTACCCATAATGAATCTCTAAGAACTTTTTCCGCGTTTCCACCTCTTAGCGTAACTTTGCACCCAATAGGCACGCCTTTCCTTAATCCTAATTCTCTATTCGTCGTTTTTGAAATCGTTCGTATAGGTTTTTTACCAGATAGCATAGTAAGAACTTTTTCTGCTTTTTCTAATTTATCTCCTCCTTCTCCAACACCTATATTCAGAACTACTTTACCTACCTGAACATTTCTCATTACATTCATGATTTATCCTCCTCTACGGTTATCAAAGATTTTTTAGTATCTCCAACTACAAATACATACGGTTTAACAGTTTCAAAACCATCACAAATTACCTCATCAACCTTTGTTCCTCTTATTTCTTTATTGTCTATTATTTTGGTTATTTTGCCAACATTAGTTCCACCAGTTATGTATGCATGTGCACCTTTTTTCATCTCCAAAACTTTCTTAACTTTTCCACTTGGTATTTCAATCTGAAATACATCTCCAACTTTACATTTTTTATTATAAATTAAATTCGCACCATCGTGGAAATTAATCTGAGTTTTACCACCACGAACCGTCGTTTTTCCTTCTACTCTTCTCAACTTCCATCCCGCTTCAGCCTTTTTAATTGAATTAAATTGTAATTTACCATTTTTGTCCAAAATTACTCTGAAATATTTTTTTGTGGAAGGTATAGATAGAACATCCATCAAACCAACACCCCATTTATGACGTCTTACTACACGGCCATCTACGTGTATTAACCCATCATTTACAATTTTCTTCGCTTCTTTTACCTTGTCACAAATTTTCAAATAATCTCTAAGTATTGTTGAGATTGGAATACTTAAATCCAAAGAATGAGGTCCAGGATTCGGCTTAGTCGTCCATACGTTTACCTTCTTCTCAATAGACCAGCTTCTAGGGGCGGTTAGTCTTTTCATATAACTCATTGGTTTTCACTCTCCCTTATTCTTTCAATTAAATCAGCTTTCTTTCCTGATACTGGCATTGCCTTTTCTTTCAAAATCTCTTTCAATTCAGTAACTTTCATATCTTCATATTTTACCACATTTTCAGATTCTTCTGGTTTTTCTTCACTTGGAGCTACTTCTTTCTCAGATTCTTCTGGTTTTTCTTCACTTGGAGCTACTTCTTTCTCAGATTCTTCTG
>MIYU01000008.1 GCA_001875425.1 Marine Group III euryarchaeote CG-Bathy1
CACCAGTACAGGCCACACCAGTACAGGCCACACCAGTACAGGCCACACCAGTACAGGCCACACCAGTACAAGCTACAGCAGTCGCAGCAACTCCTGTAGATTCTTCTAAGCCTGCAACAGTAGTTACTGCTAAACCAGTTGAAGAGAAAGATTAGTTCGGCAAAACTTTTATATATTACTAGTAAACTTGAGGTTTACAACTTAAGGTTGTTTACTAAAAGGTGAAAAAATGAACTGGAAAAGAAAGAGAGATAAGGATGATGACTGGTCGAATGTTTTCGATGATATGGATGGTATGTTTGATACATTTCCAAATTTTAAAAAAATACAAGAACACATTGATAATTTAATGAGAAAATCCGTAGATGGCAATATTTCAGACGCAGATAAGAACCCATTTGTTTTCGGTTTTTCAGTAAAAACTGGTCCGGACGGAATACCAAAATTTCAACAATTCGGAAATACTGGAAAAAATATTCCCGGTAAATCTGATCCATCTACTCCTAAATTCAAACATAGAGAACCGATAACAGATGTTAATTATTCAGACGATTCTGTTTCTATAACTGTGGAAATACCAGGCGTTAGTAAGAAAGATATAGATATAGATGCTACCGAAAATAAAATCATAATAAAGGTAAATACCGAAACTCGGCAATATTTCAAAGAGGTCGATCTAAATCATTCAGTAATTCCAGATTCAGCAAAAGCAACATACACAAACGGAATTCTAGATTTAGTATTCAAAAAGAAAGATAAAACTCCTAAGGGCACTAAAATCGAAGTGAAATAGATAGTTCATTCATTATCTATATCATCAATAAATGCACCCACTTCAGGTTGCAGCATAGATTTCCAGTCGTCACCTTCTAACATCATTTTTCGTATTGAAGTTCCGTTCCATTCTTCACGATTTATGTAATCGAATCTTTCCGTTAGATATCCTGCTTCTTTGAATAGTTTCAATACAAGGTCATTACCACTGTAGATAATATCAAATTTAGGGACAATAGATTCTACGTGTGCAACGTATCTATCATCATCATTAATATCATCAATACAAACTATATCATATTCAAAAATACCTGCACTTTCAAGTCCCAACTTGATCATACCCTTTCTTTCATCTTTATCAAATGGATTTTCGGAAGTTCCTTTTTCTTGAGATGAACCTACTGCAATTATCATTTTTTTGTATCTATTCTTAACTGCTCTAATCAGTTCTAGATGACCTAGGTGAAAAGGTTGAAACCTTCCTAAAATCAAAGCAATCTCTATTCCACTTCTATTACTTTTTGATTGCCCATCCATTTTTGTAAAACCTTTGGAACAACTATACTTCCATCAGATTGTTGATTATTCTCAA
Source organism: Marine Group III euryarchaeote CG-Bathy1 (assembly GCA_001875425.1). Classification (GTDB taxonomy): domain Archaea; phylum Thermoplasmatota; class Poseidoniia; order MGIII; family CG-Epi1; genus UBA102. Next base: position 1,367 of record MIYU01000008.1, read on the forward strand.
TTATAGCAGCTAGTGCTCTGGTCGTGGCGATAGCAGTCGCATTTAGCGTATGTGGAAATTCAGTTCCTTCCGATGTTCTGTATCTCATATTCAGTCTAACACTTTGATAAGATGTACAGTTACTGGCTGATACAATCTCCTTCCATTTACCAACACTAGGCATCCACGCTTCTAAATCGAATTTTCTAGCCGCTACAGTTCCGATATCTCCTTTACAAATATCCACTACTCTAAACGGTATTTCTAATCCCTCAAATAATTTTACAGCATTCTGAAGGATAACCTCATGCATTTTTTTAGAATCTTCAGGTTTACAAATTATTACCTGTTCTACTTTTGCAAATTGATGAACTCTCCATATTCCACGGTCACTAAGGCCATGCGCCCCCACTTCTCTTCTAAAATTTGTACTCAAACCACAATACTTCAAAGGCAATTTTTTCGGTTCAATTATCTCATCTTTAAATCGAGCCGTAAGTGGATGTTCAGATGTTGCTATTAGGTATAAATCATGCTCATCTATTTTATACATAACTTCTTCAAAGTCACCTAAATCGACAACTCCTTCATACGCTTCTTTATTCATTACATAAGGGGGGATAGTTAGTTCGAATTCATTATTAGTTAGATGCTCAATTGCGTAATTGATAAGAGCCAATTCCATTCTAGCCATAGCTCCCGTTAGGAAGTAGAATCTTCTTCCAGATATCTTTGCTGCACGATCTAAATCTGCACTTCCTGTAATATCAAGAAGTTCATTATGGTTCCTCGCATCAAAATCAAAGTTCGGTTTTGTTCCATATTTTTTAACTTCCATATTCCCAGTTTCATCATCTCCACTAGGTACTTCATTTTCTAAAATATTAGGAACTCTCATTCTATATTCATCTCTTTTTTTTGCTGCTTCAGTAGTTTTCAATTCAATTTCCGGAAGCCGTTTTTTCACTCCTTCCATTTTTTTTAGATGAGGTTCTATGTCTTCTCCTCTCTTTTTTGCTTCACCAATTAATTTAGAATATTCATTTCTTTCTGCTCTTATTCTATTCCCTTCTTCTATCAATTCTCTCCATTGTTTATCACATTCTATTACAGAATCTAACATATCTGTTTTCATACCTCTTTCTTCGAGATCCTTTCTAATTATTTCATGCGATTCTCTAAAAAAACTCATTTTGAGCATTACTATGTAATCGCACACTGTCTTTATCCCTTCTCCTCCTGAGGGGTTTGTGCTGCTAATAAAAAATGCCAGACAAGTAGTATCCCCACATCCTTCTGAGGTTCCACTTTCAGGTGAAAGATTAGGTGATTTGAATATATTATCTAAAACAGATATTGCAATAGAAGATGAAACAATAGTTGAGATTGGCCATAATTTAGATTATCCTGATGCAATAATTTTAGATGCTTCAGATATGGTGGTCGTTCCAGGTTTTGTTGATCCGCATACACATATGGTTTTTGCAGGTTCAAGAGAACACGAATTAATGTGGAAATTAGAAGGAAAAAGCTATCAGGATATTTTAGCAGAAGGTGGCGGTATAATGAGGACTGTTAATGAAACAAGAGCTGCTTCTGAAGATGAATTAAAAGAACAATCTCTCAAACGATTCCGTCAAGCTGTTAAACACGGTACAACCACAATCGAAATCAAATCAGGTTATGGGTTGGATTTAGATACTGAAATTAGACAATTACAAGTGGCTAAGTGGTTGGGTGAACAAGGTTTAGCTGAAGTAGTCAGTACCTTTATGGGTGCACACGCTTTTCCTTCAGATGTCAGTCGAGAACAATACATTTCTCTAATCATTGATGAAGTTCTTCCGGCCGTCAAGGATTTAGCTGAATTTTGTGACGTTTTTTGTGAAAAAGGCGCTTTTTCTGTCGAAGAGTCAAGAGTTATTTTAGAAGCTGCTAAAAATTTCGGTTTACAACCTAGAATACATGCAGACGAATTCGATAATATTGGTGCAGGCGATCTCGCTGCAGAGGTAAAAGCCATCTCAGCAGATCATTTAGTCGTATCTACAAAAGAAACGTTTAGAACTTTAAAAAATGCAGGCTGTATTGGAATACTTTTACCAGGAACTCCATTATCAACACTTTCGGACGAGTTTGCTAATGCTCGTAAAATGGTAGCTTCTAATTTACCAATAGCATTAGCTACTGATTGTAATCCAAATTGCTATACCGAATCGATGCAGTTTATACAACAACTAGCCGTTTTTAGAATGGGTTTAACTCCTGCAGAAGCGCTTACGGCATCCACTCTAAATGCAGCCTTAGCATTAGGTAGAAAAGACAGGGGTTGTATTTCTGAAGGAAAAAGAGCAGATTTACTAATTATGAATATACCAGATTATCAACATATTGTTTACCATTTCGGTATAAATCACGTTAAAAATATAATAATAGGTGGAAAACTAATAGATTAGATTTAGAATTCTAGTGCTGAGCAACTGTTGTTGTCACTTCCAGCATGCACCCGACACCGCAGATCCACTCCACCCCGCGACCCACTCGAGCGTTGTTAGTCCGTGGTAAGGCTGCTCCCTTCCGGGCCTGACCCGATTTCCACGATAAGAGCTCGAAAATTACCCTCCGGTAATCCTCTGCAACTTCCTGCAACCCCGAGGGACAGGGTTTCGACATGAATTTTGCGGATTGTTTGCACACAAGTAGTGCCGCTAACAGCTGTCGCCCCTCCTAAAGACGGTTGAAGGTAACAAAGTACGCCTAGCACTCCGGCCTAGCTCAGCTAACCACCTTCTCTAAGGCGTTATTTGTTGGTTTCCTTCATTCTATTTCAATGAAAAAAGACGTTTTAACCGCTCTACAACGTTCAAAATGAATCTTTCAGTAGTGGTTTTTCTTGTAGTATCAAATTGTTTTGCCAATGCTTTACCGTAAGGTTTCACGGTTCTTGTAGCTACAGTCGTATATCCTTCATTATGTATATCTGCCAACGTTGAACCGTAATATGTAAAAATATTTTCATACAATATGTCTCCAGCTACTTTCGTACCTGCAACCGTTGTAGCTGCTGCATATTTTGCTTTGTTTACGGCTTCAAGAGTCAGAATTCCACTAAGTTCCAACATACTATTCCCCTCTTCTGTAGCAGTATCAACAAAGTCTTGCATCACAGTTCCAATGTCTTCCGCTACCTTTCCAGTGTCACTTCCAACGTTAAGTATAGAATCTTTCATTTCAGTTAAATTCTCAATTATTTCATCTTTGCTTAATGGGGGAATATCTATATTTTTCGCAACTTTAGAAGTTGAACGTTCCAACCCCTCAAATAAAGTATGTAATGAACCTGGATCGGTATCTTCATCTAGATATCCTCCCGCTACTAATTCTTCATGAACTTTCTTTAGATATTCTTTTCCTCCTTTAACACCATCTGCAAAGAACGCGAATACCCACAGTGGCGATACGTGAACCGTAGCTAAACCAATGCCTTCTATTACATTTCCAACCATTTTCCTAGCAACAAATTCATCTCCAATATTCTCTTCATCCCCATAAGCATCATCTACTTCAGCAATATTTTCTATTGCAAATCTTAGAATATTTCCGACCATCAGTTTGTAAGAGGTCATATTTCTCACCATACTTGGTAAAACAATATCAGTAGTTTCTTTGAGAGTACCTCCAAAAATTCCAGTAGCACTACGTACGTATCTTTCAGGTAATGATGCAGTAAATAGTGCCGTATCAAAGACCATTTTTCCAGCCATAGTAATCGGATTATCAACCTCTTCTTTTTCGGATTTCGCAATATCTAAATTACGAATCATCCCTTTAGTTATTCTCCATTCAGTGATTTGTAATAGGAGCATACCTCCTATCATTAAAAATATACCAAACCACACAAGCATTATTCCTGGAATCTCTCTAACGGTAATCCTCGCAGAATCATTTTCCAGATTTATCATATCTGCTGTAATGTAAAGATCTCTTCGTAATTGATGATCTATATACACTTCAGGTATTTCTTGTCCAAGATTGTTAGTTACCGTTCTAATTAATTTGTCATCTATTATAGTTTCGTTGTTCTCTTTCAATACAAAATGTATTTCCCTAACTAGTTGCTCTCCGTCTATCTCCGTTTTTACATCTTCAACCGTTATTGTAAAACCTAATATTTCTTCTTCATTTCCTTTTTCCAGAGCTAAACTTTCTTCAGTTGCTAAGCCGTAACTAACACAATACCCCATTATCATTATCAAAACACCTAGGTGTGTAGTATAGGGCCCCCAAACTCTAAGCATCGTTCTCAATCTTTTCTTTCTATATCTGTAAAGATACTCTAGAATCGATGCCCCAGTTAAGATGAACCAAGGTACAGCCGCTCCAAACATCCACGCTCTTTCTCCCCATTTTCCAGTATAATATGCTAATCCAAAGGTTAAAACTAAACAAAATACAGAAAGTTTTAGAACGTTTTTACTTCCTAACCATTTATGGCTAGTATGCATAACAAATGCTATTGCCATCAAAATGAAAAAAGGAGCTAAGCGAGTCTCAAAAACTTCAGGAGGTAGAGTCCCATTTACACCCATTAAGAGAAGTACAAAACAGATAGATAGAATTAATGTTTGCAAGTATATTGCAGCAAAGAAAGCTCGATCTTCTAGATTATTTTTTTCTTCTTTTATTTCCCTTCTTCTATATTTTCTCATTGATAAAAAGATAGCAATGCACGTTGCCATAATTATCAAAATAAAGAAACCCATAACGGATTTATCCGTTTCCATAACATCAAAAAATCTCTGAGTAGCACTGGTCGATTGAGATGGTAAAAATGCATGAAGCGAAAGCCATACACCACCTCTGGTTACAAATGATTCAAACAGTATTAGAACAAATACAAGCAGAGCCATAAGTGGTCCTAGTATTCCATACTGTTTTTTTCTTTTATTCATAACCGTTGTATGTAAAAAAATATTCAAAGCTATCCAAGGCAAGAGTCCTGCAGTTTCTACCGGATCCCACGCCCAGTATCCACCCCATCCTAACGTAACATATGCCCAGTATCCACCCAGTGATAGAGCTGTTGTGATTCCTAACCAGGATATCCTACCCCATCTTTTAACCGTTGGAATCCATTCTTCATCATTAGTTATCAAATGTGCCATTGCCGCAGCAAAAAGTATCACAACGAATCCATATGATGTAAAAACCAAAGGTGGATGAATTATCATATATGGTGATAGAAGAAGAGGATTCAGTCCATTACCTTCAATAGGTGGTATTTCATTCTTTATGAATGGATTTATGAAAAGTTGAATAATAGCTAATGCTAAAACCACAGTCATCGTTATGAGGAATGTTAAATTTGTTTGTAAATTCCTCTCTTTTCTTATTTTGTCTTCAATACATAAAGAACCTAAGCAGGCCCAAATCCATACTAGAAGTGTACCTTCTCTTCCAGCCCAAATTCCAGCAATTCTATAGCCGGTGTCAAGATTTTCTGCAGAGTAGTTTGAAACATATTGATAAGTTAAATCCGTTTGATAAAAATATTTCAAAAGTAATATTAGACAACCGGTCGTACCGATGAATAATATCCATGATAATTTTCTAGCATATTCTATTCTATTTTTTTTATTCTCCTTAATTCCCCATATTGCAAAAAAAAGAGAGCAACAGAGAATCAGAAAATTGAAATAAATCAGTCCATTGCCTATATTCATATTTTATCGTTATTCTTTCTTATAAATTATAGATAAACAAATTATAATCATCGATGAGATGACTATTCCTAAAGTTGGTATTCCATTCTCCTCTTCTACTTCTGCAATCTTTACTTCAAAGTACAAGCTTCCACCAATATCTATCACTTCCTGTTCATCATATATTACGCCAAGTTTCGGTATTTTAGATTCTTCTTCATCTTCATATTCAAGTGTATATCTATACGCAGGGTTCACGCCATTTTGTACTTTATATTCAAATTCATATCTACTATTTTGATTATTTTCTTCTTTACTTCTAGTTTCTGGTTGATAGCAGACTCCACTTTTCGTGTCACATACAAAAAATGACACTTCTGCAACATCATCTTCAGTATCAATCCACGCCCTTAGTGTCCCCCCATCCTCTATCTCGGATGGAGAATGTTTCACTTCACCAGCTCCATAAGATATGAACATCAGCGTCATCATCATTACAAGATAATTTTTCATCTTCTGTTTTTCTTATTTCTATTCTGTATATTAGCTTATTGATTTTACTACATGTCTCTTTTTAGTATCCACTCTTCTACTTTGTTATGGCGTATAGTATTGAATCTATCATATTTGTAATTGTAGTTTTTGCTATGAATTGGGCAGTAATCAGTTTCTTTATCAAAAAGTTCGGTGACAAAAATTCTTTTCAAAAAGAATTGAAATGGTTCTTCGGTTTACTCGCTCTTTTTCTAGGTTTCTTGTTGATAGTCGGAGTAAATACTCTCTATGATTACGCAATAGCAACGTCAGCTTTTACATTTATTTGGATTGTTAGGAGCACCCTTATCAAAAGATTCGGCGGCATTACTAATTTCGAGGACGTCAATTAATACAGTCTGTCTTTGTAGTTTTATGATAAAAGTCTGCGTTGGTGGAACATTTGATATTTTACACGCAGGCCATCATCATTTGCTTCAAAAAGCATTAGATTCAGGAGATCATCTAACGATAGGTCTGACTACCGATGAGTATGCAAATGAAAAGCGTAATAGAGTTGTCAATTCTTTTCAAACACGTAGAAAAAATTTAGAAATTTGGTTAGAGAAACGGAATTCTTTAGACAACGTTAATATCGTTCCACTTTCAGAAGAGTGGGGACCTCCTGCATTATCTTCTTCTTTTCATATTATAGTCGTCACTCCAGATTCTCAATCAGTAGCTATTAGGCTCAATCAACATAGAAAAGAGTTAGATATGCCGGAATTGAAAATTATAGTGGTGCCTCTTGTTTTAGATTCAGATGGCGTTCCTGTAAGTTCAACCAAATTGCATTCAAGCGGCGCTTCAAAAAATAATAATTCAGAGGCTAATCCTTAAAAAAGTCGACTTTCCTATGTATTCAAATCATGGAGTCCAATCATGTCTGCAGACAACACTATAGAGGAACTTGCATCTGTTATACGGGACTCTATCATTGATGACCCTTCAGTTCCAAGAAATATAAGGGCTAATGTCGACAAATCGCTATCTGAATATCTTTTGAATAAGAATGATGACGTTGATATGAGGATTTATTCAACCTTATCTGTCTTCGAAGAACAGACTGGAGATCCTAACTTACCTCAACACTCACGTACTAAACTTTTTGAATTTATAAACGCCTTAGAATCTATAGTTCAAAAGTATAAAAATTAACATTTTTCCTATTTTTTACTTTGAAAATGCACTTCAGGGATTTTTATATAGTAAGACTTTTCGTGATATAACGTTGAACCGAAGTCAAATCTCTATTTTGGCAGTCGTAGCGGCTTTTCTTATCTCAGCTATTTCCACTCCTTATTTGGTGGGGTATTCTGATGCAGAAACTGTAAACGCTAATTCTGAAATTATCGGTTTATATTTTACTGAACCAGACAATAGTCCTGAATTACATACTATCCGACCGTCTGCTGATTTCGAAGATAGAGAGACGATAGTTATCGGTCCAACTGGCGGCACATCTGAAACAATGGCCACTATCGAATCTTTCGCAACAGATCTCGAAATAGAACCTTATAATTCAGCCGCAGGGGATGCTTTCAAGATTCTTCTTTACGCCGAAGTTGATGAAAATACTGGCGGTCCTAGAGACATTGAAATTAAGGTATTCGACTCAGATACTCCAGACGGTACTTCAGAATCTGATATGATTGCATATACTGATTCTTGTTCTATCAAGACACGAGAAGTAGGATTCGGCGATCCGGAACCAAATGGAGAAGATGAAAATGAATGTGACATTCCTATTTCTGGCGATAGTGAAGATTGTGATGGATCAACTTTCGGATCGTCATATACATTCTGTTCAGGTAATTACTTAGTTATGGAAATTATCAATGAAGGTGATTTCGACGTATACATAAGTATAGATAGTGAAGAAACCCCTTCACATCTATTAACGATAGCAGCACCTGTCAAAGATATTACAATAGATACATTCTCTTTAGATTTAAATTCCAATTCTGATTTGGAAAGAGTAGCTACTACTTATTTCGAACCAAATTTACCAACCGATAAAGCGAAGATGTTCTTTTCAGGTACAGTTACCGATTCTTTTGGGGGGTACGATGTCAGAGATGTTCTCATTAAAGTGACAGATTCTTCAGATTCTGAAGTTTTCAGTGAAACGGTAGAGGTTTCTCTTTCTGATGATGAGGTTGATGGGGCAGTCGTCTATGGGGAAATAACATGGGATTATCTGGGTGATGTAAATGCCGGAATTTACACCGTTCATGCAGAAATTAGGACACACGCTTCAGACCCAGAAAATGAAGAGGACTACTACTATTCTGTAACTTCTCCTATTACAATGGAAGAATACGGGGCATACGTATATTCAGAGGTCACAGAACAGGGAATAACAGAAGACGGCTACGTAGATTATTCCGTATCTGTAGTCAATAGTGGCGATAATTCAGATTCATTCGAGATAACAGCAGACGGTGCACCTTCTGGTTGGAGTGTCAATCCACTTTCGGACGACACAGGATCTCTATCAGCAGGTCAAGATTACACTACTAGTTTTAGAGTAACTTTAGAAGATAGTAACACTAACAATGAAATCGCGGTTATCCTTTTCACTGCACATTCAAATGGAGATGACGATGTCTCTTTCTCTTTAACCACTACAACAACTATTGGAGAGGGTTATGATGTTGAAGTAATGTTCGAAAATGGCGAAACTTCCGGTCATGAAGCTTTGGCCAATGATTGGAATGCATTTAGTTTACAGGTTATGAATGAAGGCCTCAGTAGAGATACAATAAGATTAACATCTTCTTCTAGCAACAATCTTTGGGGGTTAGAATTCGAATACGCGGGCGACAGATCAACAATTCTAGATATAGTGGATATTGATGCTAAAGCAAACGTAACTGTAACAGTCTGGATTCAACCTTCTCCAGCAGGCAATCAAGATACTAATCAATTCACAATAGAAGGCGTATCAGATAACATGAGCGATGCTCGCCATTCTGTAAGTTTTTACGTGGAAAGATATTTCCAAATTGATCTCGATGCAACATCAGGTTCTGAATATTTAGATATGAGTGCAGGAGGCACTAGAGAAGTTTCATTCACAATTACTAGTAATGTAGAGGGATCCAATACTTTCGAATTATCTACTGAAAATCTACCATCTGGTTGGTCAACAGATTTCGACGGTTTAGCTAACGGTGATTCAATTATTCTTAATGAAGGTCAAACCGAAGTTTTCAAACTCTCAGTAACTTTAAGTCAACAAGCAGTTTACACTGATAATGGATACGAAATACGAGTCAAAGCTATTCATCAAGACGATTCGTCCATTTTCAGTCAAAAAATATTAACTTTCAATATTCAGAAGATAACAACTTTCCAAGTAGTTGCTCCAATCACTAAAGCAGTCATCGCTCCAGATGAATCTGTTACCTTTACTTTGGAAATAGATAATCAAGGAAACGTCGATTCAACTTTCGTCGTATCTGCACTTTCAGTTCCTAGCGGCTGGAGGGTAACTTTCCCTGATGGTAGTTCTATTCCTATATCTGCTGGTAGCACCTCTTCTGTTCAAGTAGAAATAGCTTCCAGTGCAGATTCTAAAAATGGAGATTCCGAAGTAATTACTATTGTTGTATCAAGAACTGATGCTGATGGAACTTCCGAACAATCAAAAGATTTCACAGTAGATGTTGAAGATGCATTCGGCGGTCGTTTGATGTCTACTCTTGAAGATACATGGTATGTTTTCGTGTTTTTAATTTTAGTTATTGTCGTTGGAGTATCTTCTCTTAGATCTGCAGATTCGGAAGAAGATTGGGATGAAGATAAAGAAGAAAAACCAACACAACAAGCCGCAGCACCTCCCGCAGCACCAGTAGTCGCTGAAACACCAGCTGCACCGCCTGTAGAACCTGTTATCCCCAGTGTTGAACCAGAACCGGTTACTCCTAGCACTGATGATTCTTCTGAAGAAGAAATGGAATGGAATTAATTTTTCATTATTTTATTTTAAATGAGTACTTCTCTTACCTTTCTCGGCGGCGCTTCTGAAGTCGGCAGACTTGGAACTTTACTAGAAAATGATGATGGTCAAATATTAATTGATTATGGCTTAAAACCGGATAATCCGCCACAGTTTCCTATGCCGGCACCCAATGTTGATTCTTTACTTCTTACTCATGCACATCTCGATCATTCCGGTTTAACACCAAGCATCGCTTCATCCGGTACTCCTATCTGTTCAACTCCTTTAACAATACGTTTAGCAGAAGTTCTCGCTAAGGATACTCTAAAAATCTCACAACAGGAAGGTTATCAAGAACCGTTTACCAAAGGCGCAATTGCTGAGCAGAACACCAATCATTTTTCACATAAATTAAAGAAAGAATATTATCATTCAGGATTTTCTTATAGAAGCCTAAACGCAGGCCACATTCCTGGTGCAGTTATGTATCATTTCCCAGAATTGGATTTCCTTTTTACTGGAGATATCAATACAGTTAATACAGGATTAACAAAAGCTGCCAAACCGGTTTCTTGTAAAACAATCGCAATAGAATCTACCTATGCTGGCCGCGATCATGAAGCTCGTTCAGAGATTGAATCTCATTTTACCGATTCAGTAGAAGATGTAATCAATAGAGGAGGACAAGTCGTTCTTCCTGCATTTGCTTTAGGCCGTTCACAGGAACTTTTGATGCTTCTTAGAAAACTAGATGCAGAAATATGGTTAGATGGTATGGGAAGGGAAATTGCAAATATCTTTTCTCGTTACCCTCGTGATTTACGCAATTCCGGTCTTTATTTCGACACTCTAAAACGAACTAAAATCGTACGCTCTTGGCGCCAGAGGGATCATGCTGCACGAGGCGATGTAATCGTAACAACTGCAGGAATGTTAGAAGGAGGTCCAGTTATGCATTATCTGTCAAAGATTCGTAAGGATGAAAATAGTGCTATGTTCATAACTGGGTATCAAGCAGAAGGGACCAATGGCCGAACTCTTTTAGATACTGGTAAAGCACGTTTAGATAGAAACAAAGCTTCTCCGCATTTCGACATAGATTGTCAAATAGAAAAATTCGATTTAAGCGGTCATGCAGGCCATAGTCAGTTAATCGATTTTATAGACAAATGCCAACCGGAAAACGTTATTCTATTTCATGGAGAAAATAGAGAAGATTTAGCTAAGGATTTAGGGGATTACAAAGTACATCTTCCTATGGAAGGCTCACCTCTAAAATTAGATTCATAATCAACTAACAGTAAGTTTTCCATTGCTTATTATTATGTTGTATGTCTCTTCTCCATATGCCAAATCAAATTCTATTGTACCTTGAAGTGCGTAGTAAATAAAAATTGCAAATCTAATAATTACGTATAACCAAATCATCATAGCGATAAACGATGCTTGTATGCATACTTCTCCTAAGTCTCTAATCTCTTTTTCACTTCTTCCTAAAAGATAAACACCAGCTAAAATTCCAAAAGGAACTGGAACAATAAAACACATAAAAATAACCATAAAATTTGTAACCTTTGAAATTCCATTTTCTGTTTTTTTAGGTTTCCATAAATCATTCGGTTTTTCTCTTTCTTCATTTTTTTCTTCGACCATTTCGTCGTTTATGTATTCATCTTCATTTTTCTTCATTATCCATTCCTATGCTATTGAGTATATTAATTTCTTGGTACAATTTTTTGCCTTAAATAAAAATAAATGGCGCCCGAGCCGGGATTTGAACCCGGGTCGAAGCCTCGACAGGGCTTCATGATAGGCCAGGCTACACCACTCGAGCGCGTAATTCAATTATAGAGCGTATGTAAAAAACTTTCACGTTGTAAAATGATGCCTTACATACTCATTCTAGGACCGAAAGCCAGTAATTTTCTATCCATAATATCCATCTCGTCTCCCTCTTCACCATCTTCCATAACAGCTCCCATCAAAATACCAACTGCTTCTTGAAGGATTTCCAACTCTTCTTTTAATCCTTCAATCGTATGGTTTAAACGTTCAATTTCTTTCTTCTCTGTTCCCACAAATACCTATACCTCTCTATGTTTAAAACAGTATCTTTAGTTTATTTCATTCTTCATCTTTTCTGTTAAAATAGGAGCTATCTCAAACAAATCTGAAACAATTCCATAATTTGCAACTTTGAAGATAGGTGCTTCACTATCTTTGTTTATAGCAACAATACATTTCGATCCAGACATTCCAGCGAGGTGCTGTATCGCTCCAGAAATTCCAACGGCCATATATAATTCAGGAGCCACAGTTTTTCCAGTTTGTCCTACTTGATATGAATGAGGGACCCATCCTGCATCTACAATAGCTCTACTTGCGCCCGTTGCAGCATTCATAGCTTCAGCTAACGGCCGTATTATCTTGTCATAATTTTCTGGACTTTCAAGACCTCGGCCCCCACTAACAACAATTTTCGCCTCAGTTAATTCAACAGTACCTCCCCCACTCATTTCTATTCCATCAGTTGTTATTTCCGATTCCGGAATTTCTCCAGTCCATTGCTCAACAGGTCCGCCTTCACCTTCCTTTGCAGAAAATGCATTTGGTCGCAGAGAGGCAACAGTTCCAGTTTCTATTTTCATTTTAACTAAAACTTTACCTGCATAAGCGGGCCTTACTAAATGTCCAGATTCAGCATCTATGCAATCTGCAGCATATCTCCATTCTAATTCTGCAGTCAATCTTGGAGCCAAATCTTTACCCATTGCTGTTGCACCCATTATTATTATTTCAGCACCGGTTTCTTTTGCTACAGAAGTTGCAATTGCACAGTATTTCACAGGATCATAATATTTTAATTCTGAGGCATTCGCGACAATCACTCTAGAAGCAGGTATAGTATCTACACCAGTAGAACCATCTCCAATTACAAGAACAGTAGTCTCTCCTAAATCGGAAGCCAGATTGCAAGCTTGCATAGTTGCAGCTTTTACACCATTAGCATCGCATTCACCTATTACTAAAACTGAACTCATATTATTTTCGCCTCCTCTCTTAAAAGTCTAATCAATTCATCAACTTTTTGCTCTGCTGTCTCCCCTTCAATTATTGTTCCTCCTCCTCTTGTAGGGGGTAATGAATCTTCTACATTTTCCATATCAATCGTTTCAGTTGAAGTTATTTCTCGGTATTCTATCGGCTTTCTTTTAGATGCCATTATATCTTTCAGAGCAGCTCTACGAACTACATTCATATCCTTTTGACAAGTTATTACTGCAGGCATATTTATTTTCATGATTTGCACCCCACCCTCTACTTGTCTATGTGCTGTCAACTCATTTCCATTGCATTCTAATTTCGTAGCACTGGCAACATGTGGCAGACCTAATTTTTGCGCTATCATTGGTAGAGTGGCCATCTGATAGTAATCGATTCCTTGAACTCCTCCTATTATTAAATCTGGTGAAAGTTCTTTCAAAGTTTCAGCTAAAACCTTTGCATTTGCTCCAGGTCTATCTCCTCTATAATTTTCCTGTTTCAAATAGATAACTTCATCAGCACCTATCGCTAACATTTTTCTCAATTCTCTTTCAGCTTCAGGACTCTCTTTGAATAATGTAATTAGAGTTACTTTCCCTCCGAAAGATTCTTTGAATTGCACTGCTTGTTCAACTGCAAATTCATCATACGGATTGATAAAGTATTTGAATCCATTTTCATTCACTTTACCATTATCTATCTCAAACTTCGTTTCAGTATTTGGTACTAATTTAATCATCACTGCTACGTTCATGTAACTCCCCTATTCTAGGTGGTCTAATATAACTTCTGAGATATCTTTTACAGGTTTATCTTCACCCATTTCTTTCAGCCCATCACTAATCATTGTCATACAAAATGGACAACTAACACCGATCTGATCTGCTCCAGTGTCTACTGCTTCCTTAGCTCTTATCGTATTTACACGCTTATCTGCGTCTTCTTCTATCCACATACGGGCACCTCCTGCACCACAACAGAATGTTTTATTTTTACAACGATGCATTTCTATAATTTCCCCACCAAGAGCATCTCTAGGGGCATCAACTTCTCCATCTATTCTACCTAGGTAGCAGGGATCATGGTATGTTAATGAGAAGTCTCTTTCCTTTGTTTTTATTTTTCCTTCTTTTCTTAAATCTGCAATCATCTGCGTGTGATGAATAACTTCCGCATCCATTCCATAATCTGGATATTCTTTTCCTAATGTATGGTAGCAATGCGGACATGATGTCACTATCTTTTTCACACCTACTGATTCAAAAGTATCTATGTTCTGTTCAGTTAGGAATTGGAATAAGTAATCGTTCCCACCTCTTCTTGCAGGATCTCCATTACAGCATTCCATTTCACCTAAGATAGAGAAATCAACACCGGCTTCTTTCATTAATTTCGCCGTCGATCTTGCAACTTCTTTGTTACGTTCATCAAAAGAACCTGCACAACCTACAAAATACAGAACATCTGCAGGTTCACCTATCTTTACATCTAAATCTTTTGCCCAATCAGCACGTTCATGGGCACCAATTCCCCACGGGTTCGAATGGGTTTCAAGATTATCGAAAAGAACTTGTAATTCTTCAGGATATTCTGTCGCTTCTAAAACGAGATGTCTACGGGCATCTGTAAGTTTTGGAACATGCTCTATGTGAACTGGACAGGCTTCTACACACGCATAACATGTCGTACATGCCCATATAGCATCTCTAGTGAATCTATCTGGTATTTTCTCTTCCGGAGCTTCTTGTGCCATCAGCGTTTTTCCATGCTCCATTCCATAATTCTTTACATCCATAATTATCTGCATAGGATTCAGCGTTTTTCCACTCTCATACGCTGGACAAACGTCTTGACATCTAGCACAGGCCGTACATGCCCATCCATCTGATAACTGTCTCCATGTAAAATCTGTAAAGTCACTCACTCCAAATTTTTCAATACTCAAATCATCAATTGATACAGCTTTTCCAGATTCATCAACTTCAAGTGGATGCATTTTACCCATATGTTCATGATCTTGAAACATAACATTCGGCACTGTTCCAATTAGATGTGAATGCTTAGTTTGTGGTATCTCAATTAGAAATGCACCTATCAGAATCATATGAGTCCAATAACAAATATCAATTACTAATTGTATATTTTGGTCACTCATACCTTTCATTATTCCTGCAAAGAGTAATCCAATAGGTTCCCAATTATTTTCATGTCCTATCATTTCTCCAGCTTCAACAATAAATGCAGTCAATATGATTCCCATAATTGCTATCAGTATGAAGACACCTTCCATACTCGCATCTTTCAATTTTTCTGGCCGAACTATTAATCTTCTATACAGGGCAATAGTTATTCCTACAAAAGCCATCATATATCCAATATCAACTAGTAAATTCCATATGTTTGCTAAATATATTTTATCTAAAAACTCTGAGAATAATCCACCAGTTCCTAAATCTAAAACATCAGATATCAGTAACAAAAATCCCCAAAATATTAATGCATGAGCATAACCTGCGAGTTTATCTTCTACTACTTTTCTTTGTCCCAACCAATCTGTAAGAAACTCTTTCATTCTCTGTTGCCACGAATTAAATCTATCATCAGGTTTTCCTAAATTTATGAGTTTAACAATATATCCAACTTGGTACATATGTGATCCAAGAGCAACTAAAGTCCAACAAGCTAGAATCAAATACCACGGAACACCGAAATAGTCATGATACGGATTCATTCGTTTACCGAACCTTATCTTGTCATGTAGTTAATAAATGTAAAGATTGCTCTTTCTAATTCAGTTTCCGCTGTTTAATTTAACATTCACAATAAATTCTTGGTCATCTTTCGATTTGAAAAAACCTCTTAAGTATTCAGGTGAAATCAACTCTATAACTTTTCTATAATGTGTTCTTTTAGGCACTATTACTGCACATTTATCAACACATTTTTTATTTTTAGGATTGACGATATTAGCTTCAAATAACCAAGCTCTTCCAAAAGTTCTATTCTTTTCTTTGAAACCTTCTATAAGCATACCATTCGCTGCATGCACAGCTTCTAGCTTAGGCATGTCTTCTTCTTCAACTCTCAAATTGAAGGTACCATCATACGCCTCCCATCCCATTATTTTGTTAATCTGTTTTTGATATTTTTTTCTAGAGATATAGTATGCACCCTCTCCCAACCCACTCTCTAGTTTACCTCTAAGCATTATTTTTTCAGGAGCATCAAAAACCAATCTGTATTCATTAAACTCATTTTTCAAGATGTCGATAGCTTTCGATGTCAAACTAAGAATCTGTCCTTTACGTCCCAAATTTCTTTCTAAGAGGCCATTGTCTACAAGATTCAAGATGTATCTAGATCCAGATTGTTGGCTCACATCAAACTTTTCAGCTAATTTTTCCGATGACATATTGACTGGATGCTTTGTAGCTCCACGTAAAGCTAAAAATTTTAGAACCGCTATATGAGTTGGTTTAACGCCAGTCGAAGACACGTTTAGTGATAGCATGGATGTTATATTGATATTGCGTTAGGTCTGCATGTCTAAAAGTCAAAGCGGTCTTCTCATTGCTTCTGGACCAAAAATTTATGCCTGGGTTCCAAATGAGACGCCAATCTTGATTTCTGAACGGGAGGATCACGTTCGAAAGATACACATTACAGATTCTATGATTTATGATGCAGGAGATTCAAACAGTATTTTCAATACTTTATCTGGTCAGGAAATAGCGACAAGAGAACAGTGGGTCTATGCGTTAGAGACTTTCGAATCTAATCTTTTCGATGGCGGTAGATATGAGCAAGTTATGCAGACAGAAAACAATGAAGTAATAAATTGGAGAAATGGTTGGGTCAGATCTTTAAAAATGTTTCAAAACGTACTCTATGACGGCGGGGAGTATGGTGTATACGAAACCTTCACAACTAAAAAATTAGGATCACGCAGAGGGACTACCTACAACTTTATAGAATTCAAAGACGTATTACTCGATAGTGGCGAATATGGTGTTTATGATACGTTAAGCAGTCAACCGATAGCGCATAGGGATTTCTCTGTTTTAGATATGGCAGTTCATAATTCAGAACTGTATGATTGCGGTAGATATGGAATTTTAAAAACTTTAACAAGCGAAAAAGTAGCATCTAGAGAAAGCCCAGTAATGGCTTTACATTCACACGAAGGCACTCTGTATGATTTTGACGGTTTCATGATGGTATACGATACTTTATCCGATTCAGAAGGGAGTAATCCTTTAGCTGAATTCGATTATCCTATCCATTCAGTAGTTTCTTTAAATGCCGATTTATTTAGTAAAATCTTATCAATTATCTAATATTAATTCAAATAACTTAAGTTTTTTTAGATAAAAATAGTATTTTTACATGAAAAATATATCTTTTTTATACCTTTTTATCTATTTTACCACTATTTTAGCAGTATTTTATTAATTTTTAGGTAGTTTTTCTAGTTTATTTTGTCTATTTTTATCTTTTATTATATCATTTTTAACTTATAATAATTAAAAAACTCTTATTTTTTTATTAAAAATTTATAAAATAGCCATAAAATTAATGATTAGTAGTATTTATTTCCAGCATAAAAAATCAAAATTAAATGAAAATATATACTATTTTTATAGATTTTATCATTCTATCAAAGAGTAACATTTAATAGGAAGGTTTGTAGATATAAGTAAGAGATTCACACTAACGGTTGCTGATAAAAAATGGAGAAAATTATAAACGATTTTACAGTTAATATCGCTACAGCAAACGGCACAGGTTCACAAAGTGCAAATCTTATTTTTCTTAATAGTCTTTTCAGAATGGGTACGCATGCTTCTGGAAAGAATCTTTTTCCATCAAACATATCTGGTCTACCTACATGGTACATTGTACGAGTAAGCGACAAAAAATATCAAGCACCCGGAGATAAGACACATATTCAAATTTTAATGAATAAAGATACTTGGGTTAAGGACGTTGAAGGTTTGGAACCGGGTACTGTTGTGATTTACAACACCGATGTCGGGTTATCTGTAGACAGAGAAGATTTGATCCTTTATCCTGCACCGATGACTAAGATGGCAAGAGAGTTGAATCCGAAACTTGCTAAGATGGTTTCCAACATAATCTATGTCGGTATTCTGGCAGAGATGCTAGAGATGCCTCAAGAAATTATTGAGAAAGCTATAGCGGGTCAATTCGGCGGTAAAGAGAAAGCGATCGAAATCAATTCCAAGGCATCGCAAATGGGTCGGGATTATTTCAAAGAAAATATGAAAAAGGAAGATTCGTTTTACGTCGAAGAGAGAGAACAGGACAAAAATCTCTTCATTATAGAGGGCAATGAGGCGTTGGCATTAGGAGCAATTTACGGCGGTGTAAATTTATTGAGCTGGTATCCAATCACACCATCATCGTCATTGGCTGAAGCTGTAGAGATGCATATACCTAAATTACGAACAGATAAGGATGGAAAAACTACCTGTGCCGTTATGCAAGCTGAAGATGAAATAGCTGCAATCGGGATGGTTCTCGGTGCCGGTTGGTCTGGATCTCGTGGAATGACTTGTACGAGTGGTCCAGGAATATCTTTGATGTCTGAACTAGTCGGTTTAGCACACTTTGCAGAAGTTCCCGGAGTTATCTGGGATGTAAATCGTGTCGGTCCATCTACCGGGTTACCAACGAGAACTCAACAGGGAGATTTATCGATGCTTTATGAGGCGAGTCACGGAGACACTAAGCATCTCGTTTTGATACCTGGAAGTGTTGATGAATGTTTCGAATTCGGTTGGAGGGCTTTCGATTATGCTGATAGATTCCAAACAATAGTGTTCGGTTTTACAGATTTAGATCTCGGTATGAATCAATGGGTTACAAACGGTTTCGATTATCCAGATACGCCGATAGATAGAGGTAAAGTAATCAGAACTGAAAAAGAGATGAAGAAGATTAAAAATTATGGAAGATACCGAGACGTAGACGGTGATGGAATAACATACCGTACATTACCTGGTAGCGGTTTAGATCCAATTCTAACACGTGGAACAGGTCATGATGAAGATGGTGTTTATTCGGAAGAACCTGAAATGTACAAACGGAATATGGCAAGATTGAAACGTAAGATTGAAGGAGCAAGAGAGGTATTGCCTAAACCTGTAATCAGAGAAGAGAAAGAGCAAGAGGTTGGAATCATATATTACGGTTCAATGGAAAATAGTATACAGGAAATTGATGATATTGTTGAAGAGAGTGCTGGAATAAAAATATCTCAATGCAGAGTTAGAGCATTACCGATGTCTAAAGAGGTGGACGATTTCATCAGTCGACACAAAAAAACAATAGTTTTAGAGATAAATCGGGATGGTCAGATGTTTGGAATTCTAAGAAAAGAATTGCCTGTTGAATTACTACCACGACTTCATTCTGTAGCACTTAGTGATGGTCTACCGCCTAAAGCTGGAGAGTATGCGGAAGCCATAATAGGGAAACTAAAATCATTCGAGGTGGGATAATAGATGTCTGAAAAATTAAACATAATCAAGAG
>MIYU01000009.1 GCA_001875425.1 Marine Group III euryarchaeote CG-Bathy1
AGCTTTTTTTCCGTATATATCCTTTATGAATTTTATTTTGATGCCTATCATTTCAGACATTCTTTTAGCATGCTCTTTTAGATTGACAAAGTCTAATTTCCCAGGACGGGATTGGTGTGCTAAAATAATAATTTTAGATTTCTTTTCCGATAATTCTTTAACAGTAGCAGCATGTCTTCTAATTCTGGTATCATCTAAAATTTCGCCGTTTTCTGGATTAATAGATGAATTAATATCTATTCTTAAAATAATCTTTTTACCTTCAATTTTAAAATCATCAATAGTAAAAAAACTTCGTTCTTCTAGGGTGTCAAATTCGCCGTCGACGGTTACGTAACCACTATTTTGAACCACGGGCCGCAAGAGGGTAGTTAGTAAAACTTTACGTCTATTCTTTTTGGATGTGCCTTCCAAGTACTGTAAAATTGGCGACAACAGCCTCAATTTGTATTCTTGAATTTGCGCCTTCAGACAATCTAAAATCGGTTTCGGCTAATTTTTCTATCATTTGAACTTTAATATTGTCAGGAATTTCTAAATCTCTTACAGATCTATGCATTTGACGAAGAACATCTTCTCCTGCTAAACCATAAGTGATTTGGAGAGTATCCAGTCTTTCTCTAGCTCCTGAAAAATCCCCTTCTAAGGACATTTGTAATGCTTCTTTAACTTCTTCAGGCCTTGCAGCAGCAACTGCTTGGTAAACGACATCTGGAGTAATATCAGTTTTTGCGGCTGCAGCCATTTGTAGACCATTTATTGCACGTCTTAAATCACCTTGAGCCAGATAAGTAAGTGATTCATAAGCTTCCTTTGAAACAGTTAATTTCTGATTTGCAGCAACAAACTTGAGGTATTTTTCTAAATCTTCTGATTTTATGGGCCTAAATCTAAATACTGCACATCGAGATTGTATGGGCTCTATAATTTTAGATGAAAAATTACAAGACATGACAAATCTACACGTTCTTGAATATTTTTCCATAGTTCGTCTTAGAGCTGCTTGAGCTGCACTGGTCAATGCATCAGCTTCATCTAGAAAAATTATTTTGAATCCATCTTCACCAAGCGGTGCAGTTCTTGCAAATTCTTTGATTTTCCCCCTTACTACATCAATACCTCTCTCATCCGATGCGTTTAGTTCATGTAAATTATGCTTCCATAAGTCCCCAAAAAGTTCTCTGGCTAGCGCTAATGCACTGGTTGTTTTTCCAATTCCTGGAGGTCCTGCAAATAACAAATGAGGCATGGATCTCTCTTTGACATAGTTCTTCAATCTTGTTGTAACTGTAGATTGCCCAACAACTTCTGAAAGGTTGGTCGGGCGGTATTTTTCAATCCAAATTTCCTCCATTAAACCCCTATCCGCCCGTTGTATTTAATTCCGTCCACAGCTTAATGTAAAAGATAAATAGACCCTATACAACCTATATTTCGATGTCAAGGTATGAAGGTGTTGACTTTTACAATATTGAGAAGCATCTTACTGAAGAAGAAATAATGGTTCGTGATTTAGTTCGCGATTGGGTTGATGAAAAAGTAATACCTATTATTGAGGATTATTATACAAAAGGGACTTTCCCTATGGAGTTAATTTCTGAAATAGGCGAAATGGGGCTTTTTGGCTGTAATCTAGAAGGCTATGAATGTGCAGGTCTTTCTAACGTAGCATATGGTCTGGTTTGTCAAGAGTTAGAGCGTGGTGATTCAGCTATACGAAGTTGTGTTTCAGTACAAGGTTCATTGTCTATGTATCCAATTCATGCTTTTGGTACGGAAGAACAGAAACAAAGATATTTACCTGGTATGGCACAGGGAAAGTTGATTGGTTGTTTTGGATTAACTGAACCAGATCATGGTTCAGATCCTGGAGGAATGGAAACTAAGGCTGTAGATGATGGCGATTCGTATGTCCTTAATGGGGCTAAAATGTGGATAACCAATGGAACTGTTGCAGATTTGGCAATTGTCTGGGCAAAATTAGATGGAAAAATCCGTGGTTTTATTGTCGAAAAAAGTGATTCAGGATTCTCGGCACCAGAAATGAAAGGAAAACACTCTCTTAGAGCTTCAATTACCAGTGAATTAGTCTTTCAAGATTGTAAAATCCCTAAAGATAGAATTTTACCGGATGTTCAAGGACTGAAAGGTCCATTGAGTTGCTTAACGCAGGCAAGGTATGGTATTACTTGGGGATCTATAGGTGCAGCAATGGGCTGTTTCCATTCATCAGTAGATTATTCTAAGTCACGAATTATGTTTGAAAAACCAATAGCTAGTTTTCAATTGGTGCAGAATAAATTGGCATGGATGCTTAGAGAAATAACTAAAGGTCAATTATTGGCTTATCATTTAGGCAGAGCGAAAGACAATGGTGAATCAACGCCTGAAATGGTTTCACTTGGTAAGATGAATAATGTTGATGCCGCAATTCAGATTGCAAGAATGGCGAGAGATATTCACGGAGCCAATGGTATATTGAATGAGTACCCAATAATGAGACATATGGCCAATTTAGAGAGTGTTTATACTTATGAAGGTACACATGACATTCATAATTTGATTCTTGGTCGTTGGATAACTGGAATTCAGGCTTTCGAATAATTAAACGGTGCCTGGGCTTGTTACAGCCTCATTCCATGCTTCGCAATTATAGCAACTTCTGGTCAAAGATTTACCGTTGCCATTTGCTCCATCACTAGTAGTGTAGCTAAATGTCTCAGCATAATTTCCTCTGGAAAGAGTAATCGTTTCACTATTTCCTAATCCGTTACCTATGGCCGTGTCCTCAACTGAGAAAACATAAGCATAGTTAACATAGGTTTCTTTGAATACTGTTGGTGAGGTTGTCAATATTCCGGCTTTATTTCCAGGAATAGTCAAGGTATCATCATCGTCAGATACAATTAGATCACGGTCCCCTAAGTCTTCAATTGTCCAACTGGTAATGTATATCGCAAAGGGATTTGGATTATACACTTCTACCCACTCATACTGATTACCATTGTCTGTAGGGTTGTACATGATTTCAGTCATATATATCTTATTGCTTGGATTTGCACCTTCAAAAACAGTTACAGTCAAAATAGCTGGTAAAATATTTGTACCATCATTGTATAGCATATACTTTTCAGATTTCACACTAATTGTAGAGCTGTTTGGATTTCCACCCCATAGACATACAGTTTCGTCTGGAACCAGTGTACTTATTTCAATCCTCAAATTTTGTGTAACCTCCAATTCCTTTCGCAAAGAGGTATATGGGAATTTTTGTAAAGCATCACATTTGTCCTTATCTAATTCTCCATTTGCATTTAGTAATCCTACTGTAGCGCCATCTTTCAGTTGTGGAGTACCAACACCAAATTCAAAATCTTCCCAATTAGTAGCCTCTCCAATCTTTCCTTCTGAACCTGTTAGTTCAGAAACTACTTCTCTAGCCATTACAACACGTTCATCATTATTGTCCAAATCTATGCCTATACGGTAATTCATTGATGAGGTAAATGCTTGTACCAGTAGAACAAATATGGTTAATGCAATTGTAAATTCTATTACGTGGGTAACCCCGTTATCATCCTTACGTAATTTTCGTCTCATCCTTTCATTTCCCTCTTGAAAAGCCACGTGGCAGTTCTAAGGCACATTAAAGGCCACAGGACAAGTGACAATAAAACTAACCATCCAGGTACTCCTTCCAAATCTATAGCTAAAGTTCTATGTGTAAAAAGTCCAACAGCCATTTGGTAAACTATGCCAGGATTTAGAAGCCCTATGCGTGATGCAAAGGTTTGGTATTTAGCATCATTTTCAAAATTTTCCGCATTTATGTCTACACCTATTACAAAAGAAATGATATATACGATTATAGTCCAAACTACAGCAAATAATAACCAAGCTCCTAATCCATAAATTACAACATCAGATCCCGTTTTAGCAGAGACTGCTAAACAAAGTTGAAAGGTTATCATAGTAAATATCATAACCTGTCCAAATATTAAGAAAGCAATCATTCCACCTAAAGAGGGCATATCTCCCGCAGAAGTCATAAAATACAATCCTAGAATCTGCGCTAGGAATGCAGGAATTCCAACAACTAATGATAGTCCTAATGCTTTTCCTAAAACTATGGTTTCACGGTTGACCGGCCTAGCAAGAAGCATATTCAGAGTATTAGATTGTCTTTCTCTGTGAAAAGAATCCACGGAAACTGCAATCGCAGCCATAGAAACTACGAAGAATGTGAAATAAGCCAGGCGAATAATTCCATCATCTGCATTTTGTACTACAAAAGTGGATTGACTGTTTTGCAAATCGCCTAATAACCATCCAATCCCAACAATAAATAATGTGAAAAATAACCCTAAAACAATCATTCGTGGTGCTTTCATTCCACGTTTTAATTCAAATAAGGCAATATGTTTAGCAAAACCCATTTGTTCTTTTAGATTCTTTGTTCTTTTAATGGTAAAATAGGTGCCAACTCCTAAAATCAGTATTTCTAAAGCAAAATAGTAGTAATCTTTTTCAGAGGCTAATTTAACATCGTCTGGTTCAGCCACCCATATTTCACTATTTAGTGTAATATTTTGATCATTTTTATCATAGTATTCAAGTCTTTCAACTAGTGTGGCTTCTACAGTTACAATTTCACTTTCATAGAATTTGCCATCCAAATTTCCATTAACTAAGATTCTCATTCCACTCACATTTAGCATAGTTTTACCATACAATTCTTCGCTATAGACTATACCTTCACCTTTTGAGAATCTTCCCAATACTATGGTATCATTACTATAAACCTCAAATTTGGGTGATGTTTTCAAAACGCCTTTAATTATGACAGAATCATTGATTTCCTGATCAAAAACAATAACTGTTTCATTTTCATTTTCAGTTATTTTTCTAGATTCCCATATTTCTGAAGGATTAGTCACTGTCGTAGTCTCCCAATCGACTTTGTGAGCTATGGCAACAATCATGGCTATAGATATTGCAATAAGAATAGGCTGCCAAACATATAGTGACTTCCACCTATTATTTGCCTTAACCACTAAATCATTAGCATTCATTCTTTCTTTTTACTCTCCTTTCCCATATTGCTACGATTTATTACACTGTCTTTTATGTTGTAGATAATGTTAGTAACACTAGTCACATTTTCTTCATCATCCTTAGTTTCTTTTAGGTCTTCATTATCTTTAGTTTCTTTTAAGAAGATTTCTTCTAGTGAATAGTCATTTGATTCTATTGAAAAGATTTTAACACCATTGGAAACCAGTTTTGCTGTAACCCATGGAATTAAATCTTCTTTAAGTTTTAAGATAAGTTTTTCATGTTTTCCAATTTTCCCTAGTTTTATTACATTAATGCCTTTTCTTTTTGATAATACTTTTAGGTCTTTTTCTGTAAAATCTTTAAGGCGCAAAGAGAGTTTTATATCTGTTTTTTCTACTTCCTCTCTGATTTTTTCTATAGATTCTTGTCGAATTAATTTCCCTTTCTCAATAATAGCAACATGTGTACACATTTCTTGAACTTCAGATAAAACATGCGAGCTAAGGATAATTGTCAGACCTTTCTTATTCAAATCTAATAATAAGGTTCTAAGAGCTTTTACACCTCTTGGATCAAGCCCAGAAGTGGGTTCGTCCAAAATCAAAATTTCAGGTTTATGTAATAAGGCAACAGCAAGCGCCAAACGCTTTTTCATACCGAGAGAAAATTCACCAACAGTTTTTTTTGAGTTCTTGCTAATACCTAGTAAATCTAGTAATTTCCCCCCTCTCTCTTCTATAGTAGACTCAGTTATGTTATAAAATCCACCATAAAATTTCAATGTTTGCATTGATGTTAGATTACCGTACAACCCTACTTGTTCAGGTAAAAAACCTATTTTATTTTTATTCTCAAAGTCGTTGTTTTCAATGTTTTTTCCATCGATAGATATAGTTCCACTATCACATTTTAGAATTCCTGTTATACATTTGATTGTTGTTGTTTTCCCGGCTCCGTTTGGTCCTAAAAAACCAAATATTTGTCCTTTTTCTACATTAAAACTCAATTTATTTAGAGCATTTGAGGTTCTAATAACTCTACCAAAACGGCGAATACGATAGTCCTTCTGGACCTCTTTTAATTCGAGAAGGGTTGTCGCCATGTTAAGTCACCTTTGATTGCGGTTATAAAACCACATCGTCTTACCCTAAATGTGCCTGAACATTGGAGATATCCATTTTTGCCGACAGCAAGTAGCATTCTTGAGGATGTTGATTTAGATTCATTACTAGATGATTATTTTTATGCAGAAGCTAGAGCTCTTGCAATAAATCGCCTTGAAACATCTGCTACTAGAGGAGTTATAGAGTTGGAAGGCCCACCTATAAATGATGAAACAGATATTGTTTTAGGATATGTTATTTCCAGATTAGTTTTAGCTGCAACAGACAATCAAGCTCTTATAAATTACGTGGCATTGTCCGAAGCATTTCGTGCTGAAACATATTTATCTTCAGAAACAGATGAAGACCTAGTTGAAATTGTGAACACTTTGGGCGTTGTTAATGTGAAACTTAAAGGTAATAAATTTAGTATGAATTTTATTGATTATGTTAGGGCCGCTTCTAAACTTAGAGAAGGTAACTGGAAACTTTCAAACCGAGGAGTCAACAAGGGAATTGTTGAATTAGACCGTGAAACACTGATTAGGTTGATGCGCAATGTCATTCAGCAGCATCTAGAGGAACTTCCCAAAGCGCCCTTTGAAATCAAAGAAAAATTTGAGGGTACAATTGAAGATTTAAAGTCACAGGTTTCCAAGACATTTACTGAGAGAATAGGTGGTCTGAATACAGTAGTCAGTGATAGACAGGCAGAAGCAATGAAAGAATTAGGTCGTTTTGATCTTTCTAAAGCCCCTCCTTGCTTTAATTTGAATCTAATGGATCTACAAGCAGGGGTAAATTTGGCACATCCTTCTCGTTTTTTCATAACCACTTTCCTTTCTTCGCTGAATCAAGATCCTGAGGCTGTGATGAGATTATTTGCCACAGCTCCTGACTTTAAGGAAGCATTTACACGGTATCAAGTTGAACACATATCCGGTAAAACATCAGGAACTCAATACAGTTCACCAAAATGTGACACACTCGTATCTAGTGGTGTATGTCCCGGCCCCAATGCCTTGTGTAGGCAAATCCGTCATCCACTTAGTTATTATCGCGTAATGGCAGAATCTGAAAAAGACAATCCTGTCCGTATGGAAAGAATTTTGTTAGCGGCGTTAGACAGAGAGGAGTATCCGACTAAATTGTTAGAAAGGAACCTAGAAAAGATAGGAGATTTTGATTTTATATATGATGATAAAATAGATAAAAGGACCTTATCTGACGCCAAGAAAGTTGATTCAGCAAGCAAAGTTAGTGTAAATATAAATCATTTTCAAGGACGTGTCTATTCAGTTGAGATACCGAAAGATGAACGTAAAATATGGATAACTAAAGCAACATTAAATTTAACAGATGGTGGCACAGATTATGATTGTTTACCTCTCACAGACTGGAAAATTGGACTTCCTATTGAAGAGGCACAATACAAATCTAAAAAGATAGATTTAGTTGTTAAACCATTTGATATTATCTTTGATGAAAATGAAACACGTAGATTATTCTTGGTGTTGGATGTCTTAGATGAGTCTTAGACTCTAATACGTCTTCCACAACTGCAAATAAATTTCGAAGTCGTATCTTCTACATTATGTACTTTTTCACATGCTGGGCAAGTAATTTTGAGTATACCTTGACCCATATTTACATCAGGTTCAGTAGCTTTAGGGGGTGCTGCTTTTCGGACAACTTTCTTTTTCGCAACAGTTCTCTTTGCGACCTTCTTTTTCACAGCTTTTTTCTTTGGAGTGGCAACAGGTTTTTCTTCTTCATCCTCAGTAGTATCTCTTAGCGGTTGACTTCCTGTCAATTCTGCTAAAAGTTTACTTTCATCAAAATCATCATCCTCTTCGTCATCATCCTCTAAGTCAACTTCATCATCCTCTTCGTCATCATCCTCTTCGTCATCATCATATTCTAATCTATTCAATTTCTTCGATTTGCTTGGTAATTCAGAGTCATAACCAACCCCTGTCAAACTCTTTTTTAGAGGATCAATACTTTCTTTGACTCTGTAAACGTCAGCAGTGGTGTCTTCTGGTGCTAAAACAAGCCTGTAAATTCCGAATGATAATACGAAGATGCCTAGGATTCCTCCTAGTATAATTTGCCAGTACTCTACTATTTCATCAACAAAAGGAATTGAAAATCCTGATGAGTCTTCACTTTCACTTGGAGGTGCTTCCATTGCAATTATTATGACTGTATCTCTGACGATTTCACTATTCGAATTTTTCATTATAATTGAAAATCGGATAGGGCCTTCATATCCTTCGAATCTAGTATCATCGCCTTTGAAAGCAGAAACGAATCGATCATATCCAGGATCAAGTCCGTCATGGTCTTTAGGAATAGGAAGTCCAGAGGTAGGGTCTCTGCGGTCGGTATCACTGTCAAAATAGACATCAATGTAAATGCTTTCTACAGATAAGTTTTCATTATCAGACTCTATTCTGTAATCACCCTTTAGTCTGATTTCCAGATCTAAGTCTTTACCACTTTTTATTACGAATTCTTCTTCACTTTCTGTTAACTCTTCAGAATCGTTGATGTAGATTTCAACTAAGCCTGCATTTGCCACAGGTAATACAAAGACTGAGAGAACCAATGCGATTAACAAATTGCGTCCTAAATTCGCGGTTTTAAACATTATCACACCCCTGTGTTAGTTGCTTTGTAATTAAAGACTTGCTATTTATTGATACATCTCACTAAAGTTCTTAACCCGTATCTTAAGTGGCAAGCAATGTCATCTGACAAAAAGCATCTCAGAAAGACTGGAAAGGGAACTCGTGCTGTTCATTCAGGAACATCACCTAGTGAGAATTCGCTTAATACTCCTATTTACCAGTCATCGACATTTTTTCTGGATGATAATGCTTACAAAATGTGGAAAGAGGGAAAACCAAGGGCACCCGTTTATTCTCGATATAATAATCCTTCTTTGAGATCGGCTGAAAAAAAAATAGCCCATTTAGAAAATGCAGATGATGCTTTGGTATTCAGCAGTGGAATGGCTGCAATTAGCACAACTTTGCTAACCTTTTTAGGTAGTGGAAGTCGACTTGTAACTACTCGAAATCTTTATGGTGGAACGGTGATTTTATTAGACCAAGATTTTTTGAGATTTGGTATTGATATTGAATTTGTAGATATGAAGGACCTTTCATCTGTGGAAGCTGCACTTAAAGATAAAAAAACGGATGTTCTTTACTGTGAAACTGTAAGTAATCCCCTTTTAGAAGTATCAGATTTGCCTGAATTATCTAAATTAGCCAAAAAATATGATGCTCTTTCGATAGTAGATAGTACGTTTGCTTCTCCTATGGCTTGCCAACCTCTTGATCATGGATTTGATATAGTCCTTCATTCTGTAACAAAGGTATTGAATGGTCATAGTGATTTATTGGGAGGCGTTATTGCTTCACGTCAAGAATTGATTGATCAAGTTTGGTATAAAATGAGGAATTTTGGAGGTGCAATGGATCCTCATCAAGCTTCACTTTTGGAAAGAGGATTAAAGACTCTCGATGTCCGTTACAAGAAGTCTACTGAAACAGCAGAAAATTTGGCAACTTGGCTGTCAAAACATCCTAAAATTGAGAAAGTAATCTATCCTGGTCTTGATAGTCATAATGACTATGAACTTTCCAAAAAGATACTCAGTAGTCCTAGTACGATGGTTTGTTTTGTAGTTAAGGGAGGCGATTCAGAAGGTCATAAATTTATGCAGAATCTGAAAATTGCAACTCAGGCCGTATCTTTAGGTGGTGTAGAATCACTGATTTCTATGCCATGTACTACTACTCATGTTTCTTGGAAAGTGGAAGAACGTATAGCTGTAGGGATAAATCCTGGTTTTGTTCGTTTCTCTACAGGTATAGAGGACTCTGAAGATTTGATTGCAGATTTTGAGCAAGCATTGAATTCATTATAGTCCCATAGCAATAATAGCACACTTTTGTTAGGTTATTGTGGATTACTCCATTAGATTACTATCTGCAGTTTCATGTACTGAAGAAGTACATGGAAAGAATCGAAATATGGTTTATCTTTTTGGTACTACTAAGGATGGAGAGGCTATCGCAGTTCGAACGCCACTTTTGATGCCTTATTTTCAAGTCGTTGAACCTCCTAAAGAGATTATCGATAGTCTTGAAAAAAGGGATGATGTCGAAAACTTAGAAAATATAGATCTATGGGTAGATGGTGAGGTAAAAAAGTGTACAAAAGTTATAGTATCGCACCCAGGTAAGGTTCCAAAAATTAGAGAATTTCTAAAGAATAATGATTTGAAATTGTTGGCAGCTGATATTCCTTTTCATCATAGATATTTGTATGATAACGACATAGGCGGTTGTATTCGCGTTCGTGGTAAAGAAATTCGAAACGAAGGTTGGTCTTGTAAAGTTATTGAAGTTGTTGAAATTCTTCCTTCAGAAAGCTTTGAATCAGACTTTAAAATTTTAAGTTTTGATATAGAAAACTCTATTTTTGAACGTACTATTTACTGTCTAAGTTATTGTATCAAAACATCAGAAGGATACACCCATGAGGAAACGTTACATGGGGATGAAGAAAAATTATTAAATGATTTTGTTAAAGCAATAAAAGAACACGATCCAGATATAATTACAGGATATAATATTGATGGATATGATTTACCACTTTTGGTAGAAAGAGCTGAAGTTTATGGGATTAAGTTAGCAATAGGTAGAGATAATACTAATTTGGAACAAAAATTCCAAAGATTTTGGCAGGCTAGAGGTAGAGTTATTGTCGATGCATGGTGGAATGTTAAACGTGAAGTTAGACCAAGGCAAGAATCTTTGAATGCAGTTGCTAAAGAACTATTAGGAAAAGAGAAGCATGATGTAAATCCCAAACAAATGGATGAAGAATGGGCTAATAATCCTCAAAAAGTTATGGATTATTGTTTAGAGGATGCAAAATTAGCTGTTGAGATATTAGAACATATTAAGGTTCTTCAAAAATACCAACATATTGGTTCTGTTGCTAAATTACCATTAGATGACGTAATCAATGGTATTACTTCAAATATGATTGATTCATTATTGATAAGATTTGCAGATTCTAAAGGAATAGGAGTACCAATGACAAATCGCCAAAAACGTACAGGTCACATCGAAGGCGGTTATGTCCATAGCATTAATCCTGGACTCTATGAGTGGGTCTGTGTTTTAGATTTCAAGTCAATGTATCCTAGTATAATCATAGATCGCAATCTTTGTTTTTCCACTATGTCTCCTGATGGTGAGATTGAGACTCCATTAGGCGTAAAATTTAAGAGTCCGGAACAGAAAAAGGGGATGCTACCTGAATTATTAATTAATTTGATGAAGGATAGGGATTCAGCTAAGGAACTCCAAGCTGCTGCAAAAACAAAGAGTGATGAAGATTATTACAGGAGAATTCAGGAAGCCATAAAGATATTGATGAATTCGGTTTATGGGGTTTTTGCATCATATTTTTATCGTTTTACAAATTTGAATATTGGCGCTTCCATAACAGCTTATGCTAGAGAATACGTCAAGGACATTCTAGTGGAATTAGAAAATGAAGGTATTGATGTAATTTATGGAGATACAGATTCAGTTTTCTTCCGTTCACCCTATGATGAATTGAATAAGACTATAGAATTTGGGGAATCGATAGCAGATAGATATTCGGTTGGTGCTAAACAATTAGAATTTGAAAAGATACTTCAACCGTTTTTCTCTCATGGTGTTAAGAAAAGATACGTTGGTAAACAAATTTGGCCTAAGGAAAGTATGTTAATTAGAGGATATGAAACTAGACGTACTGACGCATTTCCAATTCAAGTTCAGGCACTCGAAGATATATTTGCTAAATTGATGGATAGAAAGGTAGAGGATGCTTTAGAATCATCAAAGAATTGGGTTACTAAAGTTTCAGAAGGTGAATTTGATGATGACAAGTTTGTCATCTCTAAAACCGTTAATCTTAAGAGAAAATATGTAAATGAAGACAATCAAGCCCACTTACAGGCTTACAAAAAATATATTGAAACTGGCCGTCCATTTGTTAGTGGTATGAAGATATCATTTATAGTTACAGATGCTAGCATAAGTCCCATGAAAGTTGAACCTTATATTCCAGAGGAGAAATGTCCAACACCAGATTACAATTATTATGCAGATAGAATAGCTAAATCATTGTCTCGAATTACAGATGTCTTTGATTGGGATGAAAAAGCATTGAAGAAGGGTAAAAGGGCTCCTAAACAACAAACCTTGTTCTAATGGCAGATTTAGAATACAATAGTGAAAGCCGCGAATGGTATATTGCCTCTGGATTGATTTTGGTTATTACAGTTTTGTGTTATTCTTTTCTAAGTTGGTCTGTTATTCCTGAACAGTCAGAGATTTTACCAGTAGTAACTAATGCCATTCATCTTTCTTTTGCTTTACTTGCTTTATCTGGTTTGTTCTTAGCAATACAAGGTTATAGGCTAAAGAATAGTAAAGGATTTATTTTACGTAAAGATGGTGAGGAGGTATTGTATGATTTGGAAAGATTATTCATTGATGCCGATTTGTCAGTTAAAGAAGTATCCTGTGTAAATATGAATAGCATAGGATTATGGAGACCTATTGGTCGTCTCATGCTGAGTGAAGGAGAAATAGAAGTAAAGGAAATTTGGTTATATGCATACTACTACAGGACTCACGTAGCACTAAGAGGTAAAGTTCCGAATAAGATAATTAAGAAGTTTGTTTCTAGTTTGGCTTGAATTCACCTAATCCAGATCCATAGTAAACCAATGGTTCGGCATTTTCATCATATGTTCCTTCTTCAACTTGGCCAATAAAAATGGTATGGTCACCTCCATCATATTTTTGGGTGATTTTACATTCCATTGCAGCCAAACATCCCTCCAGTAAAGGCGTACCCAACTCTGTAAGGGTATGAGGTAGCGATTTAATTAGTTCATTTTTATCTATGTTTGAATTAGCAAAGTCCCATGCTATTTTTCCTTGTTCGGAATTACAGATATTAACCCCAAAAGTGTCTGTTTTTTCTAGTGATTCATGACTAGCGATTTTTCTATCGATACATATTAAAACTAAAGGAGGGTCCATAGAGAGTGAGCAGAAGCTTGAAACAGTAAGTCCCCCAAACTTCTCATTTTCATTGAAAGTTACTAGTGTTACACCAGCTGCAAACCTGCGCATAAGTTCTTTGAAAAGATCATTTGAAGCTACCATTAATTTCAGAAAGAGACCTATCTATTTAGTATGTTTTTTGGATTTAGAGACCCCTTACAATGGCATCCTTTTGTTTTATATAGCGATTGAACGCGTATGTACGCGAGTGAGAAAGACGCAGGTATGTTCATGATAGGCCGAGCAAGATTAGCTAATGCAGGTTTACTTCTCTTGGCTATGTTTCTACTCTTTATTTTTGTTTCTGAAGATTCTGAAGCTACGACATATACCGTGGATAACATGTTTGATAACGCAGATTATTCAAACATAACACAAGCTGTTGAAAATGCTTCTGCAGGAGATACAATACGTGTTGCTTCACGAACTTATTATGATGCTGTTGATGTTGATAAAAGATTGACTATTCTTGGAGGGAATTACGATATCAATCTCAATGGACTTTACAATTATTGCAATGATTATGATGTTATCGGTTATTATAATTTTGATAATATTGGTAATACTTATTTTTATGATCGGTTATGGTGTGAAAACAACCGTGGAGATATTGAAGGTGCAAGTCGAACAACTTCATCTTTTTGGGGTAACAATGCTTTAGATTTTGATGGAAACAACGATTATGGAGTGGTTGATCATTCTTCCATTTACAATGTTTCCGCAGTTTCAATAAGTGCTTGGATTAATGTGGATGATAATGACACAAGTTCCAGAACTATATTTTCTAATTTGAAATCAGACTCTGATGGCTATCAGATGGTAGTCGATGGAAACGCCAAGTTGCAATTTGTGGTTGGCTTTGGTTCAAGCTATGGCAGTTGTAGTTCTGATACGGAGATAACTGAGAATAATTGGACTCTTGTTACTGCCACTTATGATGAATCTAGTATAAAATTATACATTAATGATGAATTAGATAAGACCTGCACTTACACAAATTCTATTTCAAACAGTGATAATAAGCAAATTTTTGGAGCTCAAGATGGGAACTCAGATGGCAGCTATAACGATTTCTTCGATGGAACTATTGATGAGGTAGTTATATGGAAAAAAGCTATAAGTTCAACTGATGTTGAGAATATTTTCTGGGGAGGTAATAATCAAAAGCCTAGAGTTGATGCAAGCGAAGGTGGCTATGCTTTCAGGTTAACTGTAGATGAGACCATACTAAAGAATTTTTATTTGAGATCCACAGGCTCAGACATTGGTGAAAGTAGTGGTGACGCAGGATTAGTAATTCAGGGAACGGAGGGCAATCCAGTAAGTGATGTTTCAATTACCAATATTGAGGCATATTACAATTACAATGGCCTTCGGATTTCATATGCTAAGGATATAGATACTAATTCGTTTTCGGCGCATGGCTGTAACAGTGGTGATGGTCTTGAAATTGGTGTAACACTTTATCATGTAACTAGTTCTGATATTCGTTATGGAAATACACAATGTACTGACACAGTTGGTTATTATCTTGCAGAGGGTAGTAATAACAATACTTTCACGCAGGTACAAGCATATAGTTCAGGTGAGGTTGGATTTAAGATAACTTCTAATGGTAATAATTTCAATTATTTATATCTCTCCAGTAATGATGACGTAGGTTTGTTATTTTATGGCGGAGATAATAACAAGGTTAATTATGGTAATTATCTATACAATAAGTACGGCATAGGTTTCACAAGAGGTGCTGAGAATAATCAATTACTGGAACCTAATTTTGATGATAATGAGGAATATGATTTACATCATGGATATGACTCCAATTCTACACGAAATGGTTGGGAAAATATTTTGATTGATGTGGATTTCGATGAGTTATATATTGATTCAAGTTCAAGGTTGCTAGAAAAAACATTAATTGAAACAACAATCAAAGACAATGGAACTTATTATTGGAATAGAGTGAATACTACTCTTGATTCAGATAGAAAGGCATATTCAGGAACTAATTCTTTCTGGGCTGGTGATTCTGAAGAAGATGAATATGGTGATAATTGGAATGTTTCATTCAAAATGAAATCTGATCTAAGTCTTCCTAGTGGTGGTCTTGATGAGTCACGAATACTAGAAATTCGAACTTGGTACAAAACAGAAACGAAATTCGATGGTGGTAGAGTATACATTACAAAAGATTCAGGAAGTAATTGGGATCTATTGACTCCTTTAGGAGGATATGACGATTTGATGTATGATGGTTCGCAATGTGACAATGATGAGAAAGCATTTACGGGTGATGAATCCTCATGGCAAAGTAAGAAGTTTAATTTGTCTAGTTATCGAGGAGAAGATATTCGAATTAAATTTGTATTTTGTAGTGATAGTGGTAGTGTGCAAGAAGGTTGGTATATTGATGATGTAAAAATTTACAAGGATAGTGATTCAACAGTCGTTACATATTTCGATAATTTTGAAAGATTAGGGCACATGTGGGTTGACCCAAGAGATTGGGTTCACGAAGGAGAACCTGTGTATGATGGTAAAAGAGACGCTGATGTGGTTATAATTGAAGGCACTAGTTCTGAGCCGCTTATCAATTCTACAATTAATAAAGATTTGAAAATTCATCTTAAAATGGATGAAACTGGTACGAGTTACGCTTATGATTCTGTATCTGGGCAATCTTGGACCAGATATGGAAATACAGCCTACACAAGTGGATTATATGGGAATGCAGTTACGTTTGATGGTTCTGGAGATTATTTACGGTCTAACTATGACTATATGTCTTCACCTTCCTATTTTGAGGAAATAACGATATCTAGTTGGGTAAAATTTGATACTTTCCCATCAAGTAGTACTGATTATGATACAGTAGTAGCTACAGATAGAGAGGGGCGATTTAGGCTGCAAGTAAATAGTAGTGGAAATCCTATAGCCTATGGTTATTTCTCCGTCTCCCCATATGAACAGAGAGCTATTGGTGACGATGCATTAGTTACTGGCGTTTGGTATCATATTGTAGGAACTTGGAGTGAAGACACAGATTCCTTAAAACTTTATGTTAATGGAACTTTAGTTAAGACTAATTCTTTTTCTGTAACTACTGCTCGTCTTTATACTACTGGCAGTTATTTGTATGTTGGAAGGGATTACAATGGTCACTATATGGACGGGGCTGTTGACAATGTCCAAGTATGGCAAAACGATTTGTCTGCAAGGGACATTAAGGCAATTTATGACAATCCAATATCAGGCCCTACTCTTTATTCAACAAGATATTATGGTGGTTCTGATGATAAGACAGATAGTGAGGGGAAGTTAGATGACATTTATATCACCACTAAGATTTATGACGGAAGTTCAACAGGAGTGTCAGTAGATACCTATATTGGCCTTAGATATCAGGATTGGACTCGTGAAATTGCTAAGACAACTATAAGTAACAATAAATTAGAAGCTAAGGTTTTCGACTTTCGTGTATATAATAGGAATAAAGAAAATCTGTATTATTCTTTGGGTGCGGCAGTTTTAGGAGCAAGTTCTGGTAATGTAATTGAAGTTTGGCCAGGATTGTATAAAGAAAATGTTGTTGTAAATACAAAGGTAACGATTGTAGGGTCTGGGACTTCAAGGACAATAATTGATGCAAGATATAGAGGGCCAGCTATCAAATTCAATAATTATCAAACTGATTATTCATCTGTTAAAAATTTACGAGTTACACACTCCGCTAACATTTCAACTTATAATTTAGAGGCTGGAGCAATTTATTCTTATTATTCTGATTATCTGACAATTCAGAATGTTCATTTTTACAATACACATATTGGTTTTAAGTCAAATTATGCATATAATAATCATATTCATAATTCCACATTTGATAGAGGTACGGTCACTACTTATTATTCTGGAATTTTCATTTATGGTGGCTATAAATACAATATAAGAGATAATGAGATTACAAAATTTACATATGGAATTTATCAATATTATGATAATTATGGTTCACATTACTACAATAATTATATTCACAATAATACGTCATTTGGGATATATATGCAGCAATCTGCGTATTATTATTACACTGTAACTGATCCTATAAAATATGTCAATAATCGCCTGGTTGACAATGGTTATGCATTCTATAGAGGAGATTCAAATAGTAATTATGGCCAGGATCTTTATTTTAAAGATAATCTGATAAAAAGTAGTACTAATTATGGACTATATTGCTGTTATTATTGTTATGATGCATATATTGAGAATAATACGTTTGAGGGTGATGAAGATACTACTTATGGACTTTACTGGCGATATGGATACCGGTCAGAATTTGGCAACAATACATTTTCAGATCATATTAGCAAAGATATATACCTGTTATATTGTGGAACTGGTACTAATTCTAACAAATTCTTTTACAATACATATTCATCGATAAGTGTTACTAGCGGCTGTCAAGTAAACATTTACCATAATCTGAATGTAAAAACCGTTGAGGAAGATAGCGATCCATTTGCAAATGTAGAGATTGAAATTAAAGATAGTTCAAATACATTTTACGAAACTTCTCATTGGGGAGGTTCAGATGCCCTTACAGATAGTAACGGTTTCATCTCAAGTTCAATGCTAATACGTTCAGGTTATTATTCTTCCAGTTCTACCCTTACTGACAATAATATCACAGTTAATCTTGCGTATGGTGTCAGAGCAAAATCTACTTGGATCGAATTTGATGAAGACACAACTAAATCAGTTACAGTTCCAGATGAATTTAGATATGGCGTTGTAAAGAATACAAATACAAGCACAATATACACTAGTTTTTCTTCAGCAATATCTGCAG
>MIYU01000010.1 GCA_001875425.1 Marine Group III euryarchaeote CG-Bathy1
ACTTTATCAACACCAGTATGAACTCCATATCCAGGATATTTTTCAAGTTCCTCAATAAGTTTGTAGTATGTATCTAGATTCACGATAAGCTATTGGGGTCAGCTAATAAGAGCGAGGGTCTATGGACTGCTATGGAGAATCTAAACCACCTTAGAAAATTAATGCAAGAAAATTTTCTAGAAAGTGTGGTTGTGGTTCCTGGCCCTAATATGGCCTATCTTACTGGATCTGAATTTCACTTGAGTGAAAGGCCAGTAGTTCTAATCATAGAGCAAGATAATGCAACATTCATTCTTCCAGAATTAGAAAGTCCTAAGATTTCCAAATTGGATGTTGATAGTATTACTTATGATGATAGAGATGGTCCTGAAGGAGCCTTTCAACATTTTGCAAATAAAAATCAATTCAAAGAGTTGGGTATTGAATCAAGAACAATTCGTCATCTTGAATTAAATCTCCTTAAAACTACGAGAATAACTTCTCAATTTGTCGATGCTACGGATATCTTTGCTCAATTGAGAATGGCTAAATCTTCCGAAGAAATAGACTGTATGATCAAAGCAGTAAAGATTGCAGAGAATTCTTTAGAATCGGTTCTTGACATAATAAAACCGGGTGTAACAGAAAAGGAATTTGCTTCTGAGTTAGTAATAAAATTATTTCGTAATGGTTCTGATTCACATTTGCCTTTTTCTCCAATAGTAGCGTCTGGAGTTAATGCCGCTAATCCTCATCATTTTCCGACCGACAAAGAATTTGAAGAAGGTGAATTGATAATTATTGATTGGGGAGCAACATGTAATGGCTATTTTTCAGATATAACTCGAACCTTTGCTCTTGGAAAAAATATAGATGATGAATTGATCAAGGCTTATGAGGTTGTTAAGCAAGCAAATAAATCTGCCAGAAAAGTAGCTAAAGTTGGAGTTGAGGCCGGTATTGTAGACGAAGCTGCTAGAAGCATCATTGAAGAGAGTGGACTTGGGGAATATTTTACACACCGGACAGGGCATGGCTTAGGACTTGAAATCCATGAAGAACCATATATCAAACCTGAAAACAAATTTGTCCTTGGTAAAGGCATGACATTTACTATAGAACCTGGCGTCTATATTCCTAATTTAGGTGGAATTCGAATAGAAGATGACATACACTTGGAATCATCAGAATCAGTAAGCTTGACAACTTTATCACGTGAATTATTGTTTCTGTGAGTATGAATGAACCCTTTATAGACCAGTTATAGACTGGTATAATGATGGCGGACTCAGTTCCTAGTGGAGGTCGGCGCTATGTCGTCTTAGCAGTAGTGATAATGCTGTTGGCAGCTTTGCCTTTTTCTCCATTAGTTTCATTCAAATCTTCACAGCATATAGATTATGATTCTGCTACAACAGATTCTAGTTTACCTACTAAAGATACCGATGGTGATGGAATGCCTGATTGGTGGGAGATTCAATATTTTTTGGATCCTAATGATGCTACAGATGCTTCGTTAGATGCCGATATGGACGGCCATGATAGAAACAAAGATGGAATTCTTGAAGAGGACGAATATTTCACTAATTTGATGGAATATGAAATGGAGACTAACCCAACAGTTACAGACACAGACGAGGATGGTATGCCTGATGGTTGGGAAGTTTATTACAATTTCAATCCTCTTTTAGACATAGATGCGGATGAGGATGGGGATGAGGATGGATATGATTCTAATAAAGACAGATTTATTAATTCTGAAGAAGAACATACTAATCTTGAAGAATATTTAGCAGGTACAAACCCTTGGGAATTTGATACCGACGGAGATAGGATGCCTGATGGCTGGGAGCTATTCTATGCTCTTAATCCATTGAGTTCAGCAGATGGCTGGATTGATTCTGATGCAGATGGTTGGGATTCGAATTTTAATGGAGAATTAGAATATGATGAACGATATCTGAATTATATGGAATATTTGAATGATACACATCCATTTGAGTATGACACTGACGGAGACACTATGCCCGACGGCTGGGAAGTTTATTTCGATTTAGAACCATTGAGGCCTGGAGATAATTTTGAAGATAAGGAGGGTGATGGTCTTGTTAATTTATATGAGTACAATAACAGTTTAGTCAATACAGGTTGGGTTGATAATGACGGTATTTTCACTACACGGCCAGATAATAATGATACAGATGGAGACACACTTTCTGATAATGATGAATTATTTAATCATTTGACAGATCCCACAAGTAATGATACCGATGGAGATGGTATGCCCGATGGTTGGGAAGTAAAATATGGTCTCAATCCTATTTCAGCTTTAGATGCCGATCAAGATTTAGACAATGATGGTTGGGATTTTGACCGTAATTTTTTATTGACTAGTGATGAACAATTTACAAATTTAGAGGAATATTGGAACGATACTAATCCAACGAATAATGATACAGATGGCGATGGAATGCCCGATGGTTGGGAAGCATACTACAATCTTCAGCCTAAAGATCCCAGTGATGCCAATCAAGATTTTGATGAGGATGGATATGATGCCAATCGGGATGGTTTTGTTTCCTCAATAGAATCTTATACAAATATAGAAGAATTCTTGAATAATACAGAACCCAATAACAATGATACAGATGGTGATGGTATGCATGATGGTTGGGAAGTTTATTACAATTTAAATCCACTTGATATTTATGATTCTACAGTTGATAACGATGAGGATGGTTTTGATGCAAATTATAATGGGACTTTAGAAGAAGATGAAGAACACAATAATCTTTTGGAATTTCAAGCAGATACACATCCTTACATTGTAGATACTGATGCCGATGGAATGTGGGATGGTTGGGAATGGCTCTATGGCCTTAATCCATTAAATCCATTAGATGCTAATTTTGATACAGATAATGATGGGGTAATCAATCGCCTTGAGTACAATAATACGGCTGCAGGTCCTTACATGGAAGTTGATAACATTACTTCAAGTCATCCAAATAATAATGATACTGACGGTGATGGTCTATTAGATGGGCAAGAGCTATTTAATTATCTGACAGATCCCACAAGTAATGATACTGATGGCGATGGAATGCCTGATGGTTGGGAAGTAAAATATGGTCTCAATCCATTAGATTCAGCTGATGCATTATTGGATATAGATAATGATAGTTTTGATTCTGATTGGAACGGAAATATCACAGATGCTGAGATATATTCTAATTTGTATGAGTATTGGAATGGAACAAATCCAACTAATGGAGATACCGATGGAGATGGAATGCCTGATGGTTGGGAAGTTCACTGGGGTTTTCAACCACTAAATTCTAGTGATTCAAGTGATGATCCAGATAATGACTCTTTAATTAACTTATATGAATTTGATAATTCAAGAGTTGAAGGTTTTGATGATAATGTTTACAGTGCAGACAATATAACCGGTTCAAATCCGTTGCTAAAAGACACTGACGCAGATTTAATTCAAGATGGCGAAGAATGTGTTCTAGGGGAGGATGGTTATGTTACAGATCCTTCCAATCCAGATTCGGATGGAGATGGTATGCCTGACGGTTGGGAATTATTACATGGTTTAGATCCTTTTGATTCAAGTGATGGAGATTTGGATTTGGATGATGATGGATGGGATTTTGATCGTAATGGAACTATAGAACAGTGGGAAAAATTCACAAATTATGAAGAATTCCTTAATGGTACCGATCCAAACAATAATGATACTGATGGGGATGGTATGATTGATGGTTGGGAAGGATATTATGGTTTGAATCCTAATTCTGATGAAGACAGAGATTGGGATTCTGATTCAGATGGATATGATGCAGATCGTGACGGTGAACTTTCTCCTGATGAAAAATACACCAATTTTGAGGAATATCTAAGAGATACTAATCCTGTGAAAGCAGATACTGATGGAGACAATTGCACAGATGGTTGGGAGATATATTGGAACGATAATCGCCCTTCTAATGAAACTAGAACTTTGAATCCTTTAGATAGTGTTGATGGATTTTTAGATTATGATGAGGATGGCTGGGAAGATTGGGAAGGTGTTTGGCATAATTTCCCTAATTGGAGAGAGGAAGAAGCACAAACTAATCCTTGGAATCCTGATACTGATGGAGACGGAATGTCCGATGGTTTTGAGGCAGATAATTGACGATTAATCATTTTGTGAGTTGTCCAAAAATATTTGGCATACCTTTATGTAATAAGTTCGCAGATTCTTACGCGTGGGTGACGATATGATGATTAAGAAAGTCCTAGCAGTTTTTCTGGTTGTCATTTTATTATTCTCACCTCTTGCAGCTCTACCTGTTGGAGCTTCTAATCCTAATGATCCTGACGGTGACGACGATAATGATTCAGATGGCTATGATGCAGACCGTGATGGTGAGATATCAGATGAGGAAAAATATACGAATTTAGAAGAGTATTACAATAACACAAACCCTAATGATGTTGACACAGACGATGGAGGTGCTTGGGATGGTTGGGAAGTTTATTACGATTTTAATCCCAGAAATTCATCGGATGATTCGTTAGACAGTGAGGGTGATAGCCTCATAAATAGTTTAGAATTTTACTGGGATTCAGATCCATTTGATGACGATACAGATCAAGATGGAATGCCTGATGGCTGGGAAGATTTTTATTCGGATAGAATTCCTGACGGAGATGGTTGTGGATTAAATCCAACTGTTGGTAGTGACAAATTTGGTGATCCGGATGGAGATGGTTCAGATAATTTACGAGAATATCAAGAGGGCACAAACCCTTGTGATCCCGATAGTGATGATGATGGTGATCCTGACGGTGAGGATCCGCCACCTATTGAACCTGGTGAACCACCAGGTACAAATCCTGATACTGGAGCTACAGATGGTAATGTTACAATATATGAGATATTTGACCCAGTTCTTGGAAGTTTGAAGCGTTGGTCATCTCTAGATGCGTTATACTATGACGGTGCTAATAGTAATCCATATACAATGTATAATTACGATACTACAAAAACAGAGATATTCCCTACTAATTATGAGGGATACTCACAAATTTTTGAGGGCTGGATTTGGATGGGTATTACAGTAACTCCATCCAGTTACACTATGATTCCTTCTGTTTCTCCTGATGCAGATATTATTGATTATGATCCTAATGCTACAGGTATTGAATTGAGTTTCTTTAAGGATGGAGCTGATAATTATTATGTTCAATCCAATGAAGAAGCTATAATTGATTTAAAATATCGAATGGGGACAAATGGTTCCTATTTCAATCGAGAAATTAGTGATGATTTAACTATCTACGATATGCCGGACGAGGTAATCAGACCAATAACTGGTGAGAGCGAGGTTAAGGACAATGTTCGTGATTTTTTACAATACAGGCATGATAATGGTACTATTGCTAATGAACCTCTGTATTATTTATGGCCTGAAAATGGAACTCCAGAAACGAATTTAGCTTTAATAATCAATAATTTAACATGGTATTTTTCAGCTTTTATTGAGGGAGACGGTGACGTTCCAGACCCTGAACCACCATGGGATGTATATCAATCAATTTGTATAAATGGAATTGGGGCATGTAGACATCGATCCTTTGGATTCTTTGTGACTGCTTTAGCATTGGAAGCACCAACAAGATACGTTTCTAATGAAGCTCATGCATTTGTTGAAGTTTATGTTCCAGAAGATAATACAACATTTTCAGCAAGCCACTGGAAGAGAATAAATCTAGGTGGAACTGGTAGTAGTAATACTTTGGAAAGGCCAGATGATGAAGGGGAAGATGGCGACACTTTTAACTTTGATGAAATGGATCCTGATGATATAGACAATATGACTGGTGAGCCAGTTACAATAGTAATTACAGATGTTTCACCGGATGATGATGTAGATAAAGGAGATACGATAAGGATTCAAGGTTATGTTGAAGACCAGAACGGAACTCGCTTACCTAATTTTGAGGTTGGTTTTGGAATGTGGGATGAGAACCATGCTGAACCTGTATTTGAGATTGGTCAAGCTATAACTGATGCTTCAGGTAATTTTGATGCTAATATAACTGATTTCTTAGAGGCCATTCCTGGTGAAAACGAGATTTATGCAGCATCATACAAACAAGGTTTCTTAGGAGTTGATGGCCCAGAAAACATTGAGATATTTTCAGATACTGATTTAGTGGTTGATGCGCCAGAGTCAGTGGGTAAAGGACAGGACTTAGTTGTTTCAGGAGTATTGCTAGATATTGGCGGTGTGCCTGCGGTAGGACAAACCATAGAGTTCGAAGTTTGGGAACCTAATTGGCAAGGTAACAAACCAGGAACAGTCAGATGTAATCCATCGGGATGGCAACGTTATAGGTGTGATGTAGGTACTGCTGAAACCGATGAATTTGGTAATTTTGTCTTCAGTTGGACAGTTCCTGAAGAAGGTCAACCAACTGCTGATGATGACTATCATATTGAGGCCCTTTTCACAGGTTCAACTTATCTCTATGGATCTGTTGTCACTACTGATTTAATTATACTTGAATCAACTGTAAATCTTACTGCAGAGATTGAACCTGCTAAGGAATATATTGGCAATAAATTCTGGGTAAATGGCACAGTTTCGGATGTAGCCGTATCAAATGGTAGCATAAGTGTAGAGCTTGCAGGAATAGAATTAGCTCTGTTTAGTGTAGCAGAAGTTAATTGGACTACAGAAGCCTTGGTTCCCACAGATTTATCAGCAGGAAATTATACAGTAATTGTTACGTTTGATAGTGAAAGCGCAACATTGCCTG
The DNA here is from genome assembly GCA_001875425.1 of Marine Group III euryarchaeote CG-Bathy1. Lineage (GTDB taxonomy): Archaea > Thermoplasmatota > Poseidoniia > MGIII > CG-Epi1 > UBA102. Next base: position 6,799 of record MIYU01000010.1, read on the forward strand.
ATGAGAGAGTAAACCTCAATTTCACAATTCTAGGAACAAGTGAAATTATTCTTGATACAGATTCACTCAAGATTACCCGAGGAGAAAATGTAACATTAGAAGGTGAATTGATTGATCATTTAGGCCAACCTCTATCAGGCCAGAGTATTGAATTGATATGGGAAGGAATTGTAATAGCAACGGTAACTACAGAAACAGATGGAGACTTCGTTTCAACATATAGTATATCGCCAGATCATGATTTGGGTAATGTTAGTTGGTTAGCTAAGTTTTCAGGTAATGATTTACATTCCGGTTCGTCTGAGTCACAAGTTTCAGTTGTATTCCAGCAAACCCTTGTTTTCGTAGAATCTGATAACATTCATTTTTATCCGGGAGAAAGCATGTTACTTAGTGGATATCTAAAAGCAGATAATGAAACTTTGATGGCAGGCTTATTATCACTTTACTTTGATGGAGTTTACCTAGAATCATTTCAAACTGAGGGAACATTTAGTTTTGAATATACTCCAGATTCCTCATACTTGGATGTAGGCCTCCATACTATTGAAATCAAATATGTTGAAGCAGGCTATAATTTAGAGGCCATAGCTTCTACAGATACTTATCTTCATAGAAAAGTATTCCTTACAATGGAGGAACAACAAGTTTTACGAGATACTGAGGTCATTATCTCAGGTTTTGCCAGAGATGAGTCTTCATTTGGAATTGCAGGTATAGACTTGTCTTTTGTTTGGGGTGACAATACATTAGACGGAGTATCAACAACTAATTTTGGAGGTTCCTATTCTAAGGATTATTTAATTCCTAATGCGCAGGTTTTAGGTAAGGTAACAGTTCAAGTTATATTTGATAATACTACAGATCCATTTTATGATAATGCTACAGGAGAAGTTGATTTTACAGTAATCTCAGAGACATTTATTCATCTTCCTGATACAGAAATAGTAAGAGGTGATCCAATTTGGTTTAATGGAACAATATTTGATGACCGTGGTCAGGCTGTAGAAGAAATTGAGGTTAATGTGTTCTGGGATGATGAGTATCTCCAAAGAGTAACTGGAGATCCAAATGGAACTTTCAGTTTCCTTTGCTCTGATGATTGGGATTGTTCAGAACCAGATCATCCAGTTGGTGTTATACCAGTCGAACTTGATTTTGGAGGATTTGGATATTATCTTCCATCAAATTACATTGCAAATTATACAATCTGGGGTCATACCAACATTACAATCACAGAATTTTCGGACATAGTTATTGCAGGTGAAAATGCAACATTTTCAGGATTTATAGAGAATGATTTGGGTATACCACTAGATAGAGAGGTTACAATTCTTTGGGATGGAATTACACGTACTAAAGTGAATTCAATTAATGGTGATTTTAGTGGTACCTTTGTTCTTCCTTCTGATACAATTGCAGGAAATCATACCTTAACTGCTCTAATCAACGATCAGAATTTCCTTCGTGGTTCTTCAGATGATGCTGAAATATTAGTAATGCGTGAAACGGAGATTACGGTTCAATGGTTAGGCGGATTTAGGAATGCAAGTTCTGTTGTTTCAGGCTATCTTCGTGATGTAGTCGGAGTTGGGTTATCAGGTCATCAACTTGATGTTTATTTCGATGGGCAGTATGTAGGTAACGTTACATCTGGCGAATCGGGTATGTTTGTTTATGATTTATTCATAGACAAAGAAACTGAATTAGGTACTCATTCAATTATGGTTAGTTTTGAGGGATCATACTTCTATTTACCATCGGATGAATCAGCTAGTTCAGAGATTTTGGCACATACATCATTCGTAGCTGAACCATTAGAGGTCCTTCGTTTACAAGAATTCTTCTTCAGTTCATATCTTTATGATGATTTAGGAGTCCCAATGTCAAATCAAGCCGTGAATTTGACTTTTGAAGGTGTAAAATATCAATTATTTACAGATTCAATAGGATTTGTTCAGAAGAATATGACACTTTCATCTAATCATGGCCTTGGTGTTTTCCCAGCTTATTGGGACTATAGTGGTTACCAATACTATCTTCCAACAACTTATCAGCAAGCATTAGTCGTAGTTGCTTCTACAAGCATAAGTATTGACTCAGATTCTGAGGTTATAGTTGGCGAGACATTTGAGTTCAGTGGAAGAATTATAGATGATATGGGAAGCCCATTAAGCACTAATCTCAATTTCCTTTTCCATGGTCAATATGTAGGATCTTTACAAACGGACAGTGATGGACGTTTCTTCAATGAATATATAGTTCCTCATTATACAGAAGCAGGTCCAAATACAATAACAGTACAATACGTTCCAGAAGAATATTATCTTTCTTCATCTTCGACATGGCAACTTCAGGTCTATCACAATACACGTATCGAGATGGCAGAGTTCGATGGTTTAGTAAATTCAACAGTACCAGTATCTGGATTTGTATATGACAAAGCAGATAGGCCAATTGAAGGACTTAGTGTAAGGTTGATTATGGATTCAGGATTCCCAGTTGATGGAACTACAGATAGTAGTGGACAATTTAGTATTCCATTATACATTCCATCAGGAACATCTTTAGGTTATCACAATATTACAGTTTCATTTGCTGGAAATGAGCAGTATATAGATAATTCTACAGATTCAAGAATATACATAATGGGTGAAACCCAGATATTACTTGAAATTCCAAGCGCTTTACAGTATCAACAATCTTATTCAGGTCAAATAACCTTAACCATGGAGGATGGAACTCCCGTTTCGGGCGCTTCACTTTTAGTTGCATTTGAACCTAATGATGTTACTTTAATGGTAATTACAGATCTAAATGGAACTGCCAATTTTGATTCTGTTTTCTCAGGAAATGCAACAGTACCAATGATTGTCAAGGTAACATATACAGGGGATGAATATTACATAGGAAATGAAGTAGAATCCACAATTGTCTATAGGCCACCACCTCAAGAATCCAATTATGCCCTTTGGATTGTTGTAGCTGCTACGTTGGTTGGTAGTTCAGGTTTGGCTCTTGGTTGGAAATGGTATCGTGAAAGGCATCTCAGAGAAATCAGGAGAATTCTTGAGTCTACGGCTTTGGCACTTGAGGCTAATATGGATTATCGTGATTCAGTAGTTAACTCCTATAAGGAAATGTGTAAAATATTGCAAGGATATGGATATCTAAGACGCCATTTTGAAACAGTTAGAGAATTCCAAAAGGCTCTTGAAGAAGCATTATCTCTAAAGCATGAATCGGTAGCTAGCCTTACTTTGCTTTATGAGGAAGCTGACTATACAACAAAGAGTTTAGATGATGACCATAGACTTAATGCCGTTTCTTCACTTCGAACAGTTATTGAAAGTTTAGACTTGAATAGTGATAACATAGAGGATTAGAATGGCAGTTTCTAGCCGCTCAGGTATCATAATCTTATTTACTACTATTGTAGTTTGTACATTCATTCTTTTTCCTATTTTACAGGTTGTTGTAGAGCGAGACCCACAATTATCAGCATATGATAATGATAAGAATGACTTATCTAAATTTAGAGAATCTCTGGAAAATGGAGAGGATACGTCATACAATGTAAGTGCTATTCTGTCAAATCCTGCAGTTTTGGAAGAGGTTGGAAATCCATCTGAAACTTTATTGATAATTGCAGGTACTGAGTCACCATATACTCTTCTTGAGCTTGAAATTCTTGCAGAATTTATATCAAATGGTGGCAGCATCTTGGTTTTTGGGGATTTTGACTATTCCAATACTATTGCAAATTTATTTGGTATAGAGTATGTGAAGCACAAACTTTGGGATCAGAATTATAGAGGTAATGTGTCTTTAATTGAAACTACAGCTAATGTTGACGGCCAATCATATTCAGTTCTTTTAAATGAACCTGTAGCAATTAAACAAACTACAATGGGAGCACTTCCAAATGGAGGCTATCTCCCTACTCCCTATCAAACTATTTTCATGACTACATCTAGTCATTCTTACATTGATTTAGATGATGATGGAGCCATATCTGATACAGATGAAGCTGCAACAGAATCTGGTTTCACACTTGGAACGCGCTTTGCCCTGAAATCTGAGAATGAAAACTTGGGTTCAGCCGTTTTCATATCGGATTCTAGTGTACCCATCAATGATATGCTGGATAGAAGTCAAAATGAACAGTTCTTGCTCGCTTTAGTCGAATCTATAATTGGCACTCAAGGTCTAATTCTTTTTGATGAGTCAAGACATACTCAGGATTCTTTTGGAGCTAGTTTGTTTCAGGCCGCTTTGGGATTCTATTTTCTTTTATCAGGAGATACTGTAGTCCTTCAAGTGATAAGACTAAATGTTTTAATTGCTGTAATAATTTTTACAATGGCCATGTCACTTAGACAACCTGAACCTAAACGTTGGTATCACATTTTTGATATTCGTAAACCGAGGCCGTTTCGTTCATACGGGCATAATATGGATAATGGGATTCTCGCATTACAGGGAGTTCTTTTGGAGCGTATAAGGCTAAAATATCAAATTTATGAATTCGATGAAAAATCTAGAAAAGATAGACTTGCTCTTCTTCCAAAATTAGTTAAGAGTTATAATATACCCTTAGATGATGATTTTAAGATGCTTCTTGGTGCACCTACGAAGATAGGGCCTAATGACCTGCGAAGCATTGCCAAAAAACTGAGTGCGTGGTAAAATTGAGCGAAAACAAAAGTGAAACAAAAGCAAGCAGTTCCGTCGATAAGACTAACAAGGCTGCTAAGTCAATAACTGATGAAATATCAAATGTTGTTTTAGGTAAGGAACAGACCATTGAGATGCTCATGGCTGGTGTTTTAGCTAATGGCAATATTCTATTCGAGGATTTTCCGGGATTAGCAAAAACACTAATGTCAAATACATTAGCTGACGCTTTGGGCTGTGAATTCAAGAGGATTCAATTTACTCCTGATTTACTCCCAGCAGATATCACGGGTTCTTATTTTTACGATCCTGAAAAGAATAAGTTTACGTTTAGAGAAGGTCCGATATTTTGTAATATTTTGTTAGCTGATGAGATTAATCGAGCACCACCTAAGACTCAGGCTGCTTTGTTAGAAGCAATGCAAGAAAAGCAAATAACAATAGAAGGTACAACGCACAAACTTTCTCGTCCATTTATTGTTCTAGCAACTCAAAACCCTATAGAATACGAAGGAACATATCCGTTGCCAGAAGCACAGATGGATCGTTTTCTAATCAAGCTTAGCGTGGGTTATCCAGATGAAGAAGTTGAAACAGGCATACTTCAGGGACGAGCTGACCGTAAGAAAGACTCATTCACAGTAAAGGCTAGAGCTACACCTGAAAAGGTAGTCTCAATGCATGATTCAATTGAAGACGTATACGTCAAGAAAGAAGTCATGAGGTATATTGTAGAATTGGTTCAAGCAACACGTAGAGACCACAGAGTAGCTGTTGGTTCAAGTCCAAGAGGAAGTTTAGGACTGTTCAAATTGTCAAGAGCTTTAGCAGTGTTGTCTGGTAGAGATTATGTAGTTCCTGATGATATCAAGAGGGCAACAATACCTGTTCTTGGCCACAGAGTAATTCTGAAACCCGAAGCACGTATTCGTGGAGTCAAGGTCGAAGAGATTCTATCTGAATTATTGATGACAGTTGAAGTTCCTGCTGTCACTGTGGAATAATAAGAAAAATGTGGACGCGTAAGGCCGTTGTATACGTTGGCCTTGGAACTATTTTAGTTCTCTTCGCTCCGTTCATAAATAATCTTCAATTATTCCTATTAGGTACTACAATTCTTGGTTTTGTTGCAGTTCATAGTTTGGTCAATACAAGACCCATTGATGTTAAAATCACACGCAGTTTTGATTCCGATCAAGTTTTTGAAAATAGTAATGTTAGTATTGACTTGATAGTTCAAAATAAAGGAAGGTCTGTTGGATTCCTAGAAATTTATGATAATTTACCTTCAGAAATAGAGGTCAATAATGGATCAAATCATACAATTATTAGACTTCATAAGGATGAATTAGTTGTTAACAAGTACAATGTTGATTGTCGTCTTAGAGGGCAATATAGGCTTGGAAATCCACGTCTTCGAATTTATAATCCTTCATTTTTGTTTTTTTACGAATCTGATATCCAATCGAAATCTAGTTTAGTAGTTCTTCCACAAATAGAACAAATAGAAGGTGTTGACCTTTCAACGGACTTCCCAAAAATGTATCAGGGAGCCATGCCAATAAGAAGAATAGGAACAAGTGGTGAGTTTTACGGAATTAGAGAGTATTTTCCTGGTGATGATTTTAAGAATATTAATTGGAGAGTATTCGGTAGGACAAGAAAATTAATGGTAAATCAGTTTGAGAGAGAAGATATTTCAGATCTTATGTTGGTTCTTGATGCAAGAGAAATTTCAGGAACCGGAACCATACTTCGAAATCCATTAAACTATTCATGTAGAGCAGCAGCATCGTTAACCAGTTTCTTTTTGCGATCTCGAAATAGAGTAGGTCTGACAATATATGGTGAAACTGTAAATGTAATTCCTCCAGATACTGGAGAAAGGCATCTTTATCGTATTTTGACGGCTTTAGCTGAGGTCAAGGCAGCAGGATCCTTAGGTTTGCACACGGTCTTAGGTGATCTTCGTAATTTTACTCCAAGGTCTCCAGTAATGGTCATTTCTACTCTTGAAAACGATCCAACATGTACAACTGCACTTAGAGAAATTACTGCTCGAGGCTTCAAACTTACAGTTATTGCACCTGATACTCTAAACTATGACAGAGATTCACGTATAATATCTCCAACAGTTTACTTTACAGCTTCAGCATCACTTGACAATAAGATTACAGAGGCAAGATCACTTGGTGCAAGAGCTATGCGTTGGGATCCAGATACAGTGTTGTCTACATCTCTAGCCGAGGTGATTCGTTAATGAATACTCAGAATAGTTTGTCTTTAATGCAAGCCATTGCTACATTTTCATTAATATTGGCCTTAGGACTTGCGTACGTAATAAATCCTGTAGACGATTCACTTTTTTTTAAGGCTATAGAAAGTATAGTTTCAGGACTTTATGGTCAGGATGTTATTAGTGAACTTAATAATTCAGCACTTGCAGGAATATTGGTAGGGCTTTTTTCAGGTACTATGTTTGTTTTCTTGACAATCAATAAAAAAGTATATGATTATACCTTAATTTCTTTATTTACAATAATCATATTGATATTTGTTGCTTCATTTAGAGACTATGATGCATTTCCTTACCACGTGACACAACAATTGTTTATTTGGTTCTGGTTAGGTCTTCCAATAGCAATAGGAATAGTTGGAATATGGCAAGATTCTATTGGTAATCTGCTTATGGCTGCATTTTTGGTTCTAGTTATGCCTCTTGGTTTATCAGGTAATACCAATGATGAAATTTATTCTATTCTTGGTTTTGTCTTTTCGTTCATGCTTTTTATTGAATTAAGTTATGGACATACAAGATATAGTCGTCTTGCTAGAGTAATGTATTATTCTAAAGAGTATGAAATGGTATTACAATGGTTCCTAGTTACTTTGGCTGTAACTCTAGCCTTGACAACAGGCTTAACTTCAGTTGCATTTCTTTTCCATGATTTCCTTAGCGGTTTGCTTCCTGACAATTTTAGTAATTCTATAGAATTTAATACGATATATGGTCAAGCCTTGTCTGTTTTGGTCTTCTTCATGATTTGGGCAGTAGTTCAGACCTTATTTTCCCGAGGTTATCTGGCTAGACAGGTCGAGGACTAAAGCAGAAACTTCAAAAACACACTTATCTGTAATCAGCTGAATGGATAGCCCTTCCAAATTAAAAAATAATTACCAATATTGGGAAATTACCAAGGATTTAATTGATCAATGCATAGATATTACTCTTAATCTAAGTCAAAGTGGTCATCCGGGTGGTTCACGTTCTAAAGTTCATGGAATGTTAATTACGCTTCTATCAGGCGCTATGCGATGGGATATTAGAGATCCAACAAAGCGTTTTGCAGATAGATTTGTTTTAGTCGCTGGTCACGACAATCCTATGGTATATGCAACATTAGCAGTTCTTAATGAAGCAATAAGATTAAAGTATGAGCAAACTGGAAATTCAAAGTATCAAGTTAGAAATAGTGAAGAATTTCAATTAGTTTGGGAAGATTTGCTTACCCTTCGTAAGAATAAAGGATTGCCAGGACATGCTGAAATGGAAGGTAAGACATTATTTTTCAAGTTCAATACAGGTCCAAGTGGGCATGGTTCACCACCAGCTGCAGGAGAAGCTTTAGCACATAAATTGGCTGGAACAGATCAGGTCAAGGTTTTTGCATTTGAGGGAGAAGGCGGTTTGAGTACTGGTGCTACGCATGAGACATTGAATTCAGCTTGGGGCCTTGGTCTTGGAAATATAGTTTATTACATAGATTGGAATGACTATGGAATAGATAGCCGTCCGTTTAGTTCTATAGTAAACTCTACACCCCAGGAATTGTTTGAAACTAGTGGTTGGCATGTCGAGGGGACTAATGATAACGAAGATTGGTCATCATTTACAGAGGCTTACTACGATTTATTGGTTGGTAATTCAAAGCCCAATATTCCTAAAATGATTTATGCTAAATCTAGGAAAGGACGTGGTTACCATGTTTTTGATGAAAAGTCACACGGAGTACCACACAAACGCAATTCTGAATTATTTTGGAAAACTAAGAATGATTTTGCTGAGAAATACAGTATTTCGTTTACAAATTTTGGAGAATCAGCAGCTGAAACACGTGAAGAGCAGGTTAAACAGGCAACATCATATTTTGAGAAGATAATTTCAGTATTACACAATAATCAAGAATTAGTTGATTATTTGGCAGATCGCTTAGTTGAATTAGGTGATTCGGTACCCGATACTATAGATGGTTGTTCTATATCAGATTCTAATCCTTTGAACGATAAAACGCTCTTTGATTTTAAGAATTATCCTGATGATTTATTTGTTGAATCAGGAACTAAGATTCCCAATCGTGTTGGTTTTTCCAAAGTTGCATCTTGGTTAAATACTCATAGTCGACAAAATCATGGAAGACCATTGTTTGTGGCAATGTCTGCAGATTTAGCAGATTCTACTAATATTTCAGGTTTCGCAAAGGGTTGGGGAGACGCTGAGGATTTGGGAATGTATGATAAGGAGAAGAATCCTAATTCACCATTAATGCCACAAGGTATAACGGAATTTGCAAATTCAGGAATGATGGCTGGATTATCTACGGTAAATTTCAACAAGGATACCTTAGAAGAATACAACGGATTCATAGGTTCATTCAGCACTTATGGCTCCTTTAGCTATCTAAAATATGGTCCAATTCGATTATTTAGTCAAGTTGCTCAGGATTCGCAAATTAAAGTTGGAAAATTGTTGTGGATTGCTGGCCATTCAGGGCCTGAAACGGCCGAGGATAGTCGTACCCATTTTGGTATATTTGCCCCTGGAGTTACACAATTGTTTCCTACAGGTCACATAATTAATTTACATCCTTGGGAACACAATGATGTTGCACCTGCACTAGCTGCAGCCCTTGCTACAGATGTACCAATAGTAGCCTTGCATCTAACAAGACCAGCAATAGAGGTACCTGATAGACAAAAGTTGGGCATTGCAAGTCATTTAGATGCTTCGAAAGGTGCATATTTGATAAGAGATTATGATTCACGTCCTAGAGAAGGTGTTGTAATTGTCAGAGGAACTAGTTCCACAAACACGATAATTTCGATTCTGGAGGAATTGGGATCTAAGCACAATGTAAAAATTGTTTCAGCAATATCTTGGGAATTATTCAGGAGACAGAGTCAGCCATACAGGGATTCAATTATTTCTGAAAAGGAATGGTCAGATTCTATGGTTGTCACAAATACAGGTCTCAAAATAATGCATAATTGGATTTCAAATCGTGTTGTTTCAGAATATTCAGTATCTCCTGATTGGGATGACAATTGGAGAACTGGTGGAAGCCTTGATGAAATTATAGACGAGGCCCACCTTAGCCCACGTTGGGTCTTGAGTGCAATAGAAAAATTTGCTTCAGAAAGAAAGATTCGATTAGAAAAGCTTAACAAGCAAGTGCCAAACTTAGATTAATGTCTTACGAGAATTTCCCAGTAGCTGTTGTCGATAATGGAGGACAGTGGACACACAGGGAATATCGAGTTCTCAATTATTTGGGATGTAGAGCTGAAATAGTTTCTAATGTTACACCAATAGACAAGCTGGAGAGATTCAAGGCGCTAGTACTTTCCGGTGGAGCACCACGAATTGAGACAGAATCTGAGGCACTGGGTCTAACCTCAGAATATATAGATTCCAATAAGTGGCCAATATTGGGTATTTGTGTAGGACACCAGTATATGGCCAATCATTTTGGAGGTAAAGCAGGACCAGCTGAAATACCAGAATTTGGTTCATCACTTTTG
>MIYU01000011.1 GCA_001875425.1 Marine Group III euryarchaeote CG-Bathy1
CATGTGTTTCCATCATTATCAGAATATTCAACATTAATCACTGCAAGAGCATGCATGTCAAATTTCACAATTCTATCTGTGAATTTATCAACATAGATATAGGGATCGTTAGAATTTGGTGTTTGTCCTGAACCACCCTCATCCCCTCCCAAAAAAGGACCTACATCTTCCCAAGTTTGGCCTTGATCTAAGGATCTTATTATGTGAGTACCTTCACCTGCACCGTTCCAATTAGTAAAAAATATTGCACCTGAGGCTGTAATTCCTATAGTTGGTTCAAATGTATCAAACCCAGTGCCATAATATGTTGCATTTGTAAAATAAGGCATATTATTTCCTGTCAAATCAACTGAAATATTTGCATCTAAAATAGCTGAATCATTAGTTGCATCAACTGCATAAGGCCTTGACAAAGTACCTCCATAATGGTACCAAGTAGTTATTGGACTCAAACGACCAAAATCAAAAATGGAGGGTTCTTCGACAACTGTTCTTTTATCTTCAGGTTCAAGACATCCACTCATTCCTGGCGTCAAGAGAAAAGCAATTACAAGGGTCAATAATTTTTGCATTGTTTATCGTTAAGGATATGACTTTATTTAGATTTATTAAACAAAACTATTCGATTTGTGTTAGTCCCTGTTTTCATATTGTCAACACCCCAAATATTGGATGTCTTTGTAAAATCCTGAGAATTAACCATTACACCTGCACAAGTGAAACCTGATTCTATTCCTAAAGGAACTACATATTCGTCTAATTTCACCTTACCGTTATTGACTTCACCAACTTCGAAAGCAACCCAACCTCCAGGTACAGTAACACGATGAAGCTCATCAAAGACAGACTCCATCATATCTGACCAAGTCGCAACATTTCGGCATAATGATATTTTCTTCTCAACTTCTGAAACTTCGATATCATTGAACCAGCATCTCAGCCAATTATCATCTGCATATCTTACTATATTCAGGAAGGGAGGTGAAGTTACAGTAAGATTAATTGATGAGTCCTGAATATGGTCTGTATCTCTAGAATCTTTATCTGAAAAAATAGCATTTTGTCCTATTGCTTCTAATTGCTCCATAATTTTTGAATTTAAATTGCGCTGAAGGCTTTTTGATTTCTTTAATATTATTTCCTTAGTATTCTTGTAAGGGGGTACTATTCCTAACCTTTCATTGATTACCTTTTGACTCTTTTGACTGGCAGCTTGATTAGGGGGCAAAGTATATCCAGAAAAGAAGCCTGCTGAGTGACCTGTAAGACGATTAGTAGCAACCATCCTAATCCAATTATCAATAAATGAATCAGTTAATTGGCCTTTCAAAGAAACGATTTCTGCTTCTGTATCTTTATGGAAAAACATTGACAAGTCAATGTCTGTCTTTGATTGTCCAATATTTATGCTATCTAACCTACGCTCTATCTCATCTATTGTAGGAATATTCAACCTAGGTTCTACAAGAAGACGACTTAGTGGATTAACATCATTACTGACAATATTACGATGCAGAAGTGCAGCTTCGATAAGTGTGGTGCCTCTACCTGCAAATGGATCATAAACAACATCTCCTTCTTTGGTAAATATATCTATGAAAAAACGTGGTAGTTGTGGTTTGTAACAGGCCCGATAAGATATCTCATGGATTGAATTGGCCTGTCTCTGCTTTGCAGTCCAAAATTCATTCACAAATTTAACATACTTTTCAGAACCAAGAGTCAACTCATCAATACTTGTTCCTTGGTCTACTAGTACAAAATCCGAGATTACTGCTTTCGCTTTTTCTATTGACACAGCCGGCATAGTATCAAGTTGCCCCGGGGTGGAATATGAGGGAAAATGAAATAGACTCTCTCCGACTGCCGGGGCTTATCAAAAGTAAGCTGTGTACATATAATGATTATGTTCTTTTTAATTACAGTTTTTTAAGCGTAAAACGTGTAGATTTATCTACGTCCATATTTTCTAAAATCTTTTCTTTTTGTTCAGATGTTAAATCATCAGATTTTAATTTTGATTTCAAACGAGACCACGAAATTGATTTTTGCTGAAAAGACTCTATTAAACCCATTTCTTCAAGTGTTGCCTCTAAAGCATATCTTCTCAAATCCTTTTGACCAGGGGCCTTTAACGTTTCGGATTCTTTGAAACTGGCTTTGTAATCCTTGCCAAAAACTGAATTATGACCTGATTCTTTAGAATAAGTTATTAATTTTGATTCTAAAGTTTCAATCATTGCATCCATATCTGAAGATAGTGTTTTCTTCTTTTCTTTTAATTCGACTAACTTATCAACTGTTTCAGCCGCTTGGGAAGCTGTCATTGTTGTTGTATCCAAAACTGGAGCATTACTCTGAGAAGCATACTGATGGGAATATTCAGGACATTGTGCCTTAAATTCACACCAATTACACAAAATACTTGTCTTTGTCGGAAATTTTTTAAGCTCAGTTGCCGTTTCTACATCTTTAATTAAATTAACCGTATTTTCTACCATAATATCCAACTGTTTTTCAGTACGGCTTGATCTTACTTCTTCATCAAATCTAACATAATGCCAAACTAAATCAATTTTTTTAATCTCTGGATATTTTTGATGAACAGCTAGAGCATAAAGTCCCAATTGTCTATCTTGATCGGCTTTTGCTTGAGGGGGGACTCTGCTAGATGTTTTGTAATCATGAACTGAAACATGACCATCTGCTATCTTATCCAAACGATCGATGTACCCCTGCATTTTCTTATCTTCAGGAAGCTCAATAATCATTCTTTCTTCTAAACCTATAGTTAGTGCTTGATCAAAGGGATGATATCTATCATAATACATTTCTAAACAAGTTTTACCCGTTTCTTTGAAATTATCTGCCGTTAACTCTTTTTTTACAACACGGATGTCATCTTTCCATTTTTCAGACCATAGTTCATCATACTTGTTAGTCAAAGCCTCTTTAGAAACAATATTTGAGTCTTGAGCTAATTTGTATAGCCACTCTAAAGCATCGTGAACCATACTACCCATAAATGATTCAATTGTATTGCCTAGAATTGGTTTAACTCTATCGACGTAGCGTAATTTGTACTGGAATGGACAATTTTCATAGGTCCCCAAACGGCTGTGTGAGTAAAGTGGCATTGCTTAAACAATATACGCTCTCATACTTAAGAATATAGAGACCAAAGAAATATTAAAACCTAATCAATGTTAATTTATGACGCTAACAACGCTTGATGACTACGTTAAGAGAGAAATCTTCAAAACTAATAAAGAACTTTTTGATTTTTGCCCTGCTTGTGACGAAACCGGGAATACAATTGAAGCGCTTATGAAAGGCTTATTTCAAGAGGCGAAAAAACTGCAGAAGGAAAGAGATGAAATATTGAAAATCAATAGATCTATTGCAAAAAGTATTGAAGAATTGAGAAACGTCGTAAAAGATATTGGAAGTTTAGTGTAGTAATTCTACAAAATATTAATATTTACTTATTAATTCTTTAATCAATATTTCACAATTGTCTAAAGCGGAATCATCGATGGATCTAAGGACTATCGTAGCTCCATATTTACCATCTCTAGAAAATGGATAACTGCCAATAGATATATTTTGGAATTCTTGCTGTATCTCCTCTAATTTTTCTGCAAAGAAACTTTCACCAACTAAAATATCAAAAGAACGAGAATGAACGACTTCTCCTTTTTCCAAGTAATCATACATTCCTTCTAACATTCCCTGCATAATTTTAGGAATACCTGCCATAACAAACACATTTTCAATTTTGTAACCTGGTGCTTTGGTTGCAGGACTATAGATAAGCTCTCCACCTTCAGGGATATGAAGCATTTTCAATAGGGGTTCTGTTAATTCTTTTCCATCTAAAAATTCTTTCATTTTTTCTAAGGCATCATCATCAATTCGTGTTTCAACTCCGAATGCTTTAGCAATACTATCTGTAGTAATATCATCATGAGTTGGACCTATGCCTCCTGTAGTAAATACATATTCATATTTTTTTCTTAACGTATTAACTGATTCGATGATATCATCTTCATTGTCTAAAACAATATGAACCTCAGAAAGATGAATTCCTAAATTGCCTAACCATTTAGCTAAATATGGTAGATTCTTATCCTCTGTTCGACCTGAAAGAATTTCGTCACCGATTATAACTAAAGATGCTCGAATCAAAGCTTTTCCAATTCATTAATTCTCTTTTCCATAGGAGGGTGTGTAGAAAACATATTAATGAAAAAATCTCCTCCTCTTAAAGGATTAACAATACACATTGCTGCATAACTAGGTGAACCGCAATCTAGAGGTTTTCTGTGATTTTCCCATTCTAATTTCTTGAGGGCGCTTATTAGAGCCCAAGGTTTGTTTGTTAATTTAGCGGCAGTAGCATCTGCATGAAATTCTCTTGAGCGTGAAACGGCCATCTGTAATAAAAAAGCTGCAAGGGGTGCTGTTAATGCAACTAAAATCAATAACGCTGGATGAACATTTCGATTTCTACCTCCGGAAAACATACTATTCCACCAAAGCATCCTTGCAGCAAAAGCAATTGCACCTGCTATTGTAGCGGCTGCACACATTACTAATGTATCTCTATTCTTAACGTGGGCCATTTCATGAGCCATTACTCCTTCTAATTCATTATCATCTAGAATAGACATTATTCCTGTAGTTGCTGCAACAACTGCATTTTTGGGGTTTCTTCCTGTTGCAAATGCATTTGGTGTTGAAGAACTAACTATTGCAATTCTAGGCATTGGTAATGCATTGATATCTGCAATCTTTTTTACCATATCATATAATCTACGATTATCTTGTCTTTCTATGATTTTTGCTCCATAAGCCCTCAAGACCAATTTATCACTATAAAAATATGAAAAGAAATTGATAGCAATTGCAAACACTAAGAAAAAAATCATGCCTGAAAAAGGATCACTACCAAAATAGGCCCCAGCTACAGAACCAACTATTATCATCAATAAAGTCAGCATGAAATAAAGCCCAAATAAACGAAGCATAGCCATAGTATTCGATTTTAGACTAGTAATTAAAACTTATTTAGTCAACATAATGCTGATAAGTTTGTCTTTCTAATATACGTATTGCTTCTTGTTCAATCTCAGAATCATATCTAAAAACAGGGTTAGGACTTTTACCTTGGGACCTTCTTTTCAAGTCTAAATTTCCCTCAGAATGAGCTCTTACTGATTCAACCATCAGTGTTGATGCTACAACCAATGTTTTGTAGCAAATATCATGATAATTATCACCTCTACGAACTGGTATTTCTCGTTTACCAACCAAATCTCCTGCATCAATATCTGTAGAACAGAAATGGCAACTGCTTCCTATTTTAATATTCTCATGAACGCTCCAGGCTGGTGAAGCTGAACCCCGACATTCGGGCAATAATCCTGGATGTGAATTCAAAACTCCACCTCGACTCTCACCGTATTCTAAAATTTTCCCTCGAATTATTCTGGTACCTCCAAATACAATCAAATCGGGATTTGCCTTCTCAATGTGTTCCATGCAATGCTCATCATTGTGTATAGGTACTTCAACAACTGGAATATTATGTTCTTTCGATTGAGATTCGATAGTTGGGCCTACAGTATGAGTTCCTATCCTAAATTCAAATTTTTCTCTTTCGACTTCGCCCCCTTCTGAAAATTCTTGGATGATAAGGGAAGGTATGAAATTTGAATTAAGAAGTTGTGATAGCATTTCACGACCCCACGGATGTTCTTTAATTGCTAGAAATATAAAATTCATTTTTTTGCTACGACCTTAAACTCAACAGATATTGGCGTTGGTAGTGAGCTAACTTCAACTGTGGTTCTAGTTGCCTCATAACCTTCTAAATATTCAGCATATATTGAATTAAATTTTTTGAAGTCTCGATTCATATTTGTTAAAAATACCATGATATCGACCACGTTTGACATATCTAAATTTGCAGCTTCCAGAATAGCCATTACATTACTAAAAGTTGCATGAGTTTGTGCCTCTATTCCCTCTGGAATTTTATCAGTTTTAGGATGTCTAGGACCGACACCTGAAAGAAAAATCAAATCTCCTGCTTCTTTAGCATGAACATATGCTCCAACAGGTTTAGCTGCTTTATCTGTACTAATTCCCATCGCCTTCCTCTAATGGCCCCATGCCAGGTTGATCATAGAAATCTAATACTTCGCGATCTCCTTTGTAAAATTCGGGATCATCTTCATCGTATTCTAAATCCCCTGCAGTATCCTCTGCAGGAGTCATTGTTACAACTGCTGAACCTGTGCCCCAAACTGGCTCATATGCTAACACATTACCCTCATATAAATTATTTTGACCCATAATAGAGGCCATAATCCAAAATGGTTTGAAACTTACAACCTTAGGAACGCGAGCTTCATCATGGAACTGCCTTGATAATTGTGATACGTCTTCCAATCTGCCTTTACCTAAATATTCTAAGAACTTTAAATTCCATTCATGATCTTTAAGTGAATGAATCTTATCCTCTTTAGGGTCTACCTCAACTGTGTGTAGTCTATTAGATAAAGCTGAAACAACTACGACTGCGGCTTTCTTACCACTATCATCTATTGCATCACGTATCGATTTTCCAAGAACAATACTTTCAGCTCTATTAGCATACATATTACTTGAAACTACTATTGCAGGAATTTTATTATCAGGATTAAGTAATTTTAATGCCACAATAGTTCCTGTGTCTATTGGAAAACCATAGTAAGATACTGTACGTGCATGAAGACCTCTTTCTTCACACTTATCAACTGCTAATTGTGCAAACTCGGAATCCATTTTAAATTTATATTCTATACTTCCTAAATCATGAAATTCTTCATCCACATATGTCCATTCTGGTTCTGGAAAAGCTTGGATTTGATGGCCCAAAATAGAAGGCCAAAAAGTACTATAAACTACTAATATTTCAGCATCTGTTTCTTCTATTTCTAAACGTGCCTTATCATAAGCATCCCTTATTCTTTGCCAGCCTTCATTTTTTTCGGGACAAAGAAGAGGATGTGGAAGGCCAGGGACAAGAATCCCCTTGCGTACGTTATCGTCTCTCATATCTTAGCCTTTCTAGGATCCCAACCAACTATAGCATTTCCAGTTCCAATAACTGTACCATATGCATGAACTGTTGCTTTGTAATCTGGAAAACCTAATGCACTCATTAACCAGGTTAAACATCCGGCTTCAGTCTCAGCTACTGTTTGCTCCGTAAAATCAGGCATCAAATCTATCATTTCTTTGGTTTTTCCTTCCTTCATCAAATTTATCATTTTCATATCCCAAAGATATTGATTATGATTAGTCACATGTTCTTTACTCATATCTTCAGGAACTTCTGGTTCTACTGTGAAATGCCTATGTGAAAGTGAATTGCTAGACAGTAACAAGGCTTTCTTACCAGATGCTTCGACGGCTTTGCGAGTAGCTTCTCCTAATTTAATCATATTAGCTTGCATGACTTCAGAATTGAAATAAAATTTAGATCTGTTTGAAGATATACAGACTATCGGCTTATTCCATTCTGGATTTACCAAGTGGCAACTAGTAATTGTTCCGTAATCTATTCTAAAATCTGGGTTCTCCATCATTTTCACAAGTAAACCAGAATCTGCCGCATTGTCGTGTATAGCCTTAGATAGCTCAACATCGACTTTTAAATCATAATTATACCTAAATAAATTAGGGAAAATAGGATCTACTGATAATGACTTGAATTTATCAACTCCTAAAAAATGAGTACCAATAAATGTTGCCCAATGTGGTGTATGAACTATAATAACATCATAATCTCTATCAGAAAGGCTTTCACGAAGACGCTCGTAACCCCAACGTAGTTCTTCCCAACCACCTTCTGAGGTTGCCTCATTTTGAGGTGGATTCTCTGCGTAAACCAAATGTGGAGGGTGCGGTGCTAAAGCGCCCATTACAATTTCTCCCTTAGACATAAATATAGACTATTGCCCCTCAATATAATAATTCTTCATGATTCCTTTACACAAATATTGATTGCTTCTGAAAAGAAACCCAAGCTCCAACGGCCTCCTTCTCGGCCTATCCCACTATCCTTAATCCCTCCAAATGGAACTCTTAGATCTCTATGTAACCATGTATTGACCCAGACCATTCCAGTTTCAATTTTCTCTGCAACTTTAGTTCCTCTATCTGTACTTCCTGACCAAACTGAACCTGCTAAACCATAATCTGTGCAATTTGCCATTTCAATGGCATTCTCATCTGATTTGAATGGATGAAGTGTGACGACCGGACCGAATATTTCTTCTGTAGCTGTTCGACTCAGATGGCTAAGACCAGTAACTACTGTAGGTTCTAAAAAAGCACCATTATCAAAAGGTGATTCAAGTTTAGGTGCTTTGCCACCGCACAATATTTCTCCTCCTTCTCTTTGTGCTAAATGAATGTAAGATTCTACTTTATCTCTATGTGCAAATGAAACTAAAGCCCCCAAATCAGAATCTGGAGAAGCAGGATCGCCTACTTTCATATTTTTAACATAAGCTACAAATTTAGGAACAAATTGATCCCAAATTTTATCAGATACAAAAATACGGCTACCACAAAGACAAACTTGGCCTTGATTTAGGAATCCCGATCTTGCAATACCTGGAATAGCTTCATCCAAATTTATGTCATCAAGAACTATCGTTGCATTCTTACCGCCTAATTCAAGACTTAGTTTTTTGAACATAGGAGCTGCTGTTTCAGCCACTTTTCGGCCAGTCATTGTACCGCCGGTAAAAGAAATCAAATTTATTTTTGGATGTTCAACTATTGATTGGCCAACTTCTGAACCTAAACCATGAACTATGTTCACAACACCTTTAGGCAATCCAACATCATGGATTACTTCAGCTAATAAATTCGCCGTTAATGGAGTGAGTTCTGAAGGTTTAGCAACTACGGTATTTCCCATAACAATTGCAGGTGCAATCTTCCATGAAAGAAGATAAAGTGGTAAATTCCAAGGAGTTATCAATCCTGCAATCCCTACTGGCTTTAGAATGACATGGTTGGTGGCATCATCCATTTCAAATTTCTCTGGTGAGTATCCTCGTGCAAAATCAGCAAAAAAACGGAAATTAGCGACTGAACGAGAGGCATCTACTGCCTTTGCAAGAGAAACTGGCTTACCTGTATCTAAGGATTCTAAGGAAGCTATTTGCTCGGAACGTGATTCCAAGGAATCTGCAATTTTATCGAGCCACTGAGTCCGTTCTTCCAAACTTAAGTCAGACCAAGTGTTCCTAGCTTTATCTGCTGCATCTACAGCCATCTGAACCTCATTTGAATTAGATTTAGGAATAGACGCAATGATTTCTCCCGTAGCCGGATTAATATCTTCTATATTTTTATCTGTAGACTGAAATTTTCCATTGATATAATTTTGAATGATTATCATTCTGTACTCTTATAATCTTCAGGATTAAAGTACCAACGATCACTGTCTGGATCCCATTCATCCCATGTAGGGATATCCTTTAATCTTTCAAGATATTTTTTGGGAACTACGCCAGGAACCAGAAATGCTTTTTGTCGTCTTAAAGGATATGGGTTTCTTAGTTCCATGCCTAATACTCCTAAAATTCCTCTTGCGATGTACCAAGTAGCTTGTGGATTCCATCCGTGTGCTATCTTCACTACCACTCCTAAACCATCCGGATAATCCTCATGAATTATTGATAAGCCAAGTAAACCATCGGCACCCTCTTTGGCAATCACATTTCCTTTACAAGTTTTGATAACCGTAGTATCGAGCCTATTGAAACCACCAACTAAATCAGGATTTCGAATCATTGATTCCCAAATCCAATTTTCATCTTTTTCCTTAGCTAATCCAGCATAGCATGCTGCTAGCTCATTGACTGTGTTAGAAAGTGTTGGAAAACCATCTCCATCTCGGGCAATTCTTTGTGGATTCCAATTTTTTCCTAAATAATGTCTTATCTGCTCTAAAAATGCAAAAAAGAACGGATGACTTGGTAAAGTATAACCAGCCCGATTCCAGCCTTTACGGCGGCAACCAAGTAGAACTGCTGCATGTTGTCCTGAAGAATTAGAGTACCAACGTCTTGCTCTACGAACCTGCCTACCAAATTGTACTAATGGTAAATCAAGTGGTGTCTGCATTAAACCCCAATCTGATTTTGGAAGTAAGGATTGGGCAGCTTTAACATGCTCTGAAGTTCCATTATGACTCGCAACAGATATAGCTTTTTGATCCCAATTCAAATCTTCCAACTCTTCTGCAAAAACCTTCAACATTATAGGTTTCATCATAGAACGACCGTAGCAGAGTACATTTCCACCAAAACTGTGGATTGCCTTTCCTCCACTATACCATGCTACTGCACCATGAATTGTTGTTTCACTTACTCCATTTCGACGATAATCAACTAATGGTTCCCATTCAACGTCACGACCTGTAGGAATATCACCCTCTGTATCACCTAACGGACTACTAGGATACAATTGACTAACATCTGTTGGATGGCTCATTGGGTTAGCTCCTCTACACGGGGAACAACCTTGTTCATGAAGGCTTCCATATTACGAATTACACGAGGACTATCATGATTGAAAAAATCGAACCAGGCCATAACACAATCCTCTGGATTAAATCGATCAGCTATTTGTTGAGCAACTTCCTCTACATTTCCAATGACCGAATTGTCGGCTGCTTTGGAAACTTTCATAGGATCAATTGTCCCTTCCAACGCACCCCAATAAGAGCTTAGGGATTTTCTTGCTTCTTCTTTTGCAGCTTCTGTTTTTTCCAAATCTGACAAATTTGGTTCATCATTTACAAAAACCATCAATGTTCTTGGCATGTAATTTCTCTGCCAAGGCCCCCCATCAGAATGATAATGCTTTACCATTCTTTCGTGGGTTGCTTCTATTAATTCAGGAGGTGTAATTGAAAGATTGAATACTTTGACAGGTCTAATTTCATTTATTTCTACTTGAAGCTTAGGATCATGTGAGCCAAGAACCAAATCTAATAAATCTCTATTCCAAGCTTGTGGAATGTTTTTAACATCTTCAAAAATGTATCTATTAGGTATAGTAATACTCTCTGGAGATTCAGAAAGTGAATCTCGTTCAATCATTGCGTCTTGAACTTTTTTCCAATCCTCATCACTACGGAAATTTGAACGTGTAAGAATTGTCTTTCGTATAACATTACTGTTTACAATTTCGCCGTTAAGTAAACGTAAGAATATTTCACAAGCTTCCCCAAATATCTGACCTCTTAATGCAGGCCAAGCAGCTTCCTCAACTATATCTCTTGGAACAATTCCATAGGGACGTGCCATAAATTCAAAACGGCCTGCGGAAAAACCAATTCTTAATTTTCGTTTTTCCTCGTTATTAAGTCCGTGTAATGCCAAAAAAGCACCTACTCTTTCTGCTATTCCTACCGGACCTCCATGCGTAAGAAGACTCATTACAGCAGAACCCACATGAATCTTTTTAGTCTTAGAAAACATAACATGTGCTAATTGAAAGAAATCTGTACACAAGCCAACTTCACCAGCCCAATGAGGAACAACAGGTTGCTTATTCATTTTCTGGACCTCGGTTGATAAATGGGCTTGAGCAACCC
>MIYU01000012.1 GCA_001875425.1 Marine Group III euryarchaeote CG-Bathy1
CCAAGACATACTTATCTGTAGTTGAATTTTATCAGCATCTAATGTAGGTTCGGAACTTTGAGCAAACTCGACATCTGTAAATTCAATTATTTGTGGAGTTCCGTCTCCAGACACAGGATTATTTACAGTTGAATCACTTATAGTATTTGAATCACAAGAGGGTTGACAAAATGACCAGGTAATGGAAACGGATATATCTTTTGTTGATATAACGTAAATATTGCCAGACCATGAATCTCCAGTTCCAGTCTCAAATAATAAAGAATCAAAGGTCCAATTGCCGATTACTTGATCTTGACCTTGCGAAGTATCGTTAGAAGCTACAATGATGATTTTTTCATCATCAGGATCGGATAAAACTAAATCACCATCCGGCTCTCCATCAAGATAAAGAGAGACGTCCTGAGGTTCTGAAATAGCACTAGAACTGAATGTAACGAGTGCTAAACAAAACAAGACTGCTGATAGTAAAAAAGGTCTATAGGTGAGCATTTGGAAATCTCTGATAAGAATATTCTGTATATAGGTTGTGCTAGGTTGAAAAAGTGAAATTCCAGATTGGGTCACTCAAATAATGTATAACTTTTATCGCTTTTCCTTGGGTTGAAGACAACATATCTTCCCCTGAAATTAATGCAACACCAACTGCTAATGGTTTTGCATTGTTTTCGTCACGTATCCAAACAATATCTCCTTCTGAAATAGAATTTGCAGTATCGTTGATACCGGCAGACATTGTATCTGCACCGTTACAAAGATAAGGTACTGCACCCATATCTACCTGAACCCAACCTTGATCTGGAGGGTATTTTGAAAGACCTCTCAAAGAAAGAAAATAGACATCTTCTTTCTTAATAGCGAATATATATCCATCCTCTATAAAGACGAGTAATGAGTCTGCCTCTGCAGATTCTACTTTGCCGTAGTGAAATGAAAATTCCATACCGTGTGATTGAAATAAACCTTCATTCAATTTTTTGGCTTCTTTCTTTCCTATCGGATGTCTGTGCTTAAGAATTACATCTACCACGTAATATAGAGATACAGTAGACTATTTTATCACCTATCTCTGCGAGTTTGATGAGAATTAGTGTTATAGGTTCAGGATATGTTGGAATTGTAACGGGTGCAACGCTCGCCGAAGCAGGATTCAAAATAACATGTCTAGATATCCTTGAAGAGAAAATATCAGATATTAAAAGAGGTATTTCACCGATTTATGAACCCGGTTTAGAGCGTCTAATTAGAAATGGTTTAGATAGTGGAAATTTGAATGCATCAACAGAATTGGAAAAACATATTGCAAATTCTGATGTTGTTTTCGTATGCGTAGGGACGCCCTCAAATGAAGATGGAAGCATAGATCTTCAATACATAGAAAGTGTATCTAAAACCATAGGAAAATCGATTAAAGATAGTGAAGAAGATATTGTAGTAGTAGTCAAATCGACAGTTGTTCCTTTGACTACAGAAGAGACTGTTCAAAAAATAATATTGGAAGAGAGTGGGAGAAAACGCGAAACTGTTGGAATTGCGATGAATCCTGAATTCTTAAGAGAAGGATCGGCAGTTGATGATGCCCTGAATCCCGATAGAATAGTATTAGGGTGTACAGATGAGAAATCGAAAACTGCGTTAATGAAAATATATGAAGGCCATACCTGTCCAATAATGCACTGCGATCCTAGAACAGCTGAGATGATTAAATATTCATCAAATTCATTCTTAGCAGCAAAAATATCATTCGTAAATGAATTAGCAAATATGTGTGATAAATGGAATATGGATTTTGAAAGGGTAGCTGAAGGAATGGGGATGGATTCGAGAATATCTAAACAATTCCTACGTGCTGGAGTCGGTTTTGGTGGTTCCTGTTTTCCAAAAGATGTGAAAGCTTTGAGAAGGGCTGCGAAAAATGATGGGTTGAGTTCTGAAATGCTTGATGCCACTTTATCTGTAAATGAAAAACAACCCGAAATAGTTGTGAACATGGCGAGAGAGATGTTAGGAGAATTGAAAAATAAGAAAATTGCAGTTTTAGGCTTAGCTTTCAAAGCTGATACTGATGACATCAGAGAGAGTAGGGCATTCAATATTGTTGAAAAATTGAAAAATGAGAATGCAGAAGTGATTGGACATGATCCACAAGCTACTGAAACTTTTGCAAAAGAGACTGGGATAACCTGTACCGACGATTTAGAAGAGGCTCTAAGAGGTGTAGATTGTGTAATAATACAGACTGAATGGGATGAATATAAATCGATAAAACCTGAATTTTTATGTAATCTGATGAAAAAACCAATTGTAATAGATGGAAGGCGAACGTTCGATAATGGGTACTTTACAGACAGCGATGTAGAGTATGTAGCAATCGGACTGGGAAACTGAAAAATTATTAATACGGGGGTATGTGGTTCATAATACGTCTTCAAGAGAAGATTTACTGTAAAACCAAGAAAATTGAGTGATTTAAATGAGTAAAGGTACCCCATCATTCGGAAAACGTAATAAAAAAACCCACATTCAGTGTAGACGGTGTGGTGGACATTCATATCATGCCCGAAAGGGTGTTTGCTCCTCGTGCGGCTATGGTAGCTCGAGTAAATTACGATCCTATAATTGGTTAAAGAAACGCTGAATGCCGCTACACGAAGCTTGTGGTGTTGTTGGGATAGCTAGAACTACGTCAGTATTGGCTGATTTAGAAATATCTCTAAGAGCTTTACAACACCGTGGTCAGGAATCTGCCGGTATAACAATATTCAATGGTAAACATGATACTCACAAAGGAATGGGGTTAGTAAGTAGTGTTTTTTCAGAAATAAGTAATGAATTTAGTAATGGTAATACAGGTATAGGACACGTAAGATATTCAACTGCTGGCGGTTCAACTATTAGAAATGCTCAACCTGTTTTATTGAAAACGGATTTGGGAGAATTTAGTCTAGCACACAATGGAACTATATCGAATCATAAAAAAATAAGAGAAATGGTAAATGAAGAAGAACTCACTTCAGATACAGATTCAGAAGTTGTCCTTAGAATAATTGGTCAAAAAATGGAAACGGGGATGAATGCAGTTGATGCTATTAGAGATACTATGAATATCTTGGTAGGGAGTTATTCAATAACGATGATGCATGATAATAAAATGTATGCATTTAGAGATCCTTTGGGAATTAAACCGTTGGCGGCTGGATGTTTCGAGAATGGATATATCATTGCATCAGAAAGTTCTGCAATGGATACATTAGGCGCTACTTTTGATAGAGATATTGAACCTGGAGAAATTGTAAGCATTGATGCAGATGGCGTAACTTCACATGGAATAGAAGCTAGTGAAAGAAAGGCATTCTGCATGTTCGAATATGTATACTTTGCAAGAGCAGATGCGAAAATGGATGGTGTTTTGGCTTATAGTGTTCGTCATAGGTTAGGTCAGCAATTATGGAAAGAACACCCTGTGGAAGCTGATGTTGTTATCGCTGTTCCGGATTCGGGAACTGCGTTTGCCCTAGGATATTCGGAAGCTTCTGATATACCGTATCGTGAAGGTTTCATAAAAAATAGATATGTTGGTAGATCGTTCATTCAGCCTGATGATGTAAAAAGAAAGAATACTGTAAACGAAAAGATGAATCCTGTTGGAGATTTACTTAATGGAAAACGCGTTGTAGTTGTTGATGATTCTGTTGTGAGGGGCAATACTTCAAGAAAAATTGTATCGCGTCTAAGGGAAGCTGGTGCAAAAGAGGTGCATTTCCGTGTTGGTTGTCCGCCTATCATCTCACCATGTTACTTAGGAATAGATATGCCGACCAGAGAAGAGTTTGTAGCAACTGGAAAAGAGGTGGAAGATATAAGAGCTGAAATCGGTGCAGATAGCATGGGCTACGTATCGATAAGCGGACTTGTTGATTGTATAGGAAAGGGAGAGAAACAACTCTGCCTAGGTTGTATAGATGAACATTATCCAGTACCTATTGAAGGGGAAAAACTGAGAGAATAAGGAATTCTAATTACTCTGTTTCGTCACTGGAATCGTCTTCTTCCCTGTCACTGTCGTCTTCTTCTTTGTCTTTGTCACAATCGCGGTCATCTTTTTTGCGATCATCTTTTTTATCTTTTTTGTACTCATCCCAATCTTTACTCTCGAGATCACGTTCATAATCTTCGCGATCGTAGGCATCTTTAGAATCAACGTCAGAACTGCGAAGAGAAAATTGACTGTCGCCGGCTTCTGTTAATGTTGTAAACGCACTGAGAATCAGAGCGGCCATGACTAACAATCGAAGTGTGTCCATGTGTTATCTATTCAGTATCACTATATAATTATTATTGAAAATGAAAAAGAAAATACTATATTGAGTATTGGTATGGTAAAAAAGTATGGATGAAAGAATCCTGGCAGTAGCGGTTGGACTATTTCTATTGGGAAATGGAACTGGATTTCTCGCTAATGATTTAATAGCTGACGACCGGATAAACGATGATGAAATAATCGATGAGTCGTCACCAGATATTCTGGGATGTATGTATAGAGAGAGTATAAATTTTAATAAAAATGCTACAGTTGATGACGGTTCTTGTGAATATCTATTGCCACCGCAAAGTATTCCAGGTTGTATGTACGAAGAAGCTCCTAACTTCGATCAGAATGCTTCGATTGATGATGGTTCTTGTGAATATCCTCCTGATGTAGTTGTAGGTTGTATGGATTCGGAAGCTCTGAATTATAATGAAACGGTGAACGTTGACAATAATACATGTAGATATCCTGAACCGCATGTACTGATGATAATGGTTGATGGTTGGAGACCAGATTCCATTGCAGCAGCAGATACACCGACAATTGACATGTTGATGCAGAATAGCGCTTACTCAATGAAGGCGAGAGTGGATGATACAACTATCAGTGGTTCTGGACATTCTAGCTACTTGACTGGTGTTTGGAGAGATAAACACAATATACATAACAACAATTTCAGTAATTCGAATTACGAAGAATACCCTCACTGGTTTCATCATCTAAAATCTGCAAATCTTGGAAAACATACAGCAGCATATCATAATTGGTGGCCGATGGCGGATAAAGTTTTCGAGAGCTGTGCAGGTTGTGTAAACAAACTATTCTACGGGAATGATACTGAAATTAGTGAAGAGCTGGCAAATGATCTTGCTGTAAAGCAAATGGATGCGGCAACATTATTTCTTGACGATCCAGATGCAGCAGGACATGGGTATGGATTCAGTACTTCAGTAGATGAATACGTTGAAGCAGTAAATATGACGGATGAACGAATCGGTATAGTCATGGATGCGATATTTGCACGAACTAATTATGCCGAAGAAGACTGGATAGTAATTATCTCTACGGATCATGCAGGGACAGGATACGGACATGGACATAATATTCCTGAACATAGGGAAGTACCACTGATTATCTGGGGGGCTGAAACATCTGGTCCGATCTGGCCGAACCCCGCTATAGTTGATATTGTACCTACTGCTCTGAATCATTTGGGTATTGAGATAGAACCGGAATGGGAATTAGATGGCCGTGTAGTTGGACTTGCGTCGACTGGTGCACCGGATGCCGGGCTAGGTGTTAATCTGATATTCAATGGAGATGCAGAGTATGAAAGAGGGTATGCACCGAGTGGACAGGATGTATCAATACCGGGATGGACTGATGACGGATCTTTTACGATTTGGACATATGGTACGCCGACATATCTGCTAATTGATTCTCCAGGACCGGAAGATAGAGGAGACAACTACTTCGGTGGCGGTGCTAATGGCGATGCATCGATTTACCAAGAGATTAATCTGAGTGCGATTCAAACAGATATAGGGGGTGGAAATCTAACTTACAGTCTGTCAGCTTTCCTAGGAGGGTACTCAAGTCAGGATGATAGAATGGAGATAATAATTGAATTTTTCGATTCAGAAGGAACTGTAGTACATACTGGAATTATGGGGCCTGTTTATGCAGAGGATAGAGATAATGTTACTGGAATATTTCTTTATCAACAGTGGGATTCTGTACCATCTTCTTCAGCTTATGTTAAAATCACAATGAATGCTTATCTAGATTCTGGATACTGTGATGCTTATGCAGATAATCTATCGCTAACTATTTCGTAGAAAGCTCTAATCCTTACGTCTAGAGATAGTGAATACAACTGCTAATCCGACAGCGACCACTAAGCCAGTTACTAATAGATAAATCATAAGATTCGAATCAGATTCTTCTTCGATTACTGGAGCTCTGTCAACCGTTACAGTGAGTGTATCGGTAGCGGTGTAACCGTCATTATCGGTAACACGTAGAATGGCGGTGAAGATGCCTTCTGAATCATAAATGTAGGTAGCTGAGGAGGCTGTATTGGATGACCAATCATAAATTCCATCGCCATTGAAATCCCATTCGTAATTATCTATGCTACCATCTTCATCTTCTCCTTGACCGAAGAATTGTAGACTCTCGCCGACTTCTACTGTAGCATTATCACCTGCGATTGCGACAGGTAGGGCGAAAATCTGTAATTGTTCTTGAGCGTCATCGGACCAGATACCGTTAGTATCTTGAACTCTGAAAATGATATTATGATTACCTGAAGAGAGACTGTCGGTACTGAAATCCTCATCTGTACTTAGCTCTCCATCAATTGTAGATATCCAACGATAGCTTATGATTCCATCATCATCTGAGCCGGTTCCGCTGAAGTAGATGAACGTTCCTGTTTCAGATGGAGACGGAGAAATCATATCGATTACAGCAACTGGTGCTTCGTTTTGAGTTACGACCAATTCAGTAGTATCCCATTCAGACCAAACCCCATCGTTATCCATTACACGGAAGGAGATTGTGTGAGTACCGCCTGAGAGTGACATGTCGAAATCCTCATGATCACTAAGCGAACCGTCTAGAGAAGATTTCCATTCATACTCTGTGATACTGCCGTCATCATCTGTTCCAGTACCGGTGAAACTGATAACGTCATCGAAACGAGCTGGTGACGGAGAGATAGAATCGATTGATGAGGTTGGAATCTCATTGGGATTGACGATTAATTCCATAGTTGACCAATTAGACCAAGCTCCTTTGTCATCCTGAACACGGAAAGAGATGTTATGCGTAGCAACTGTGAGAATAGCGCTGAAATCCTCTTGATCACTCAAGAAACCATCGACCGATGAATTCCATTCATAACCGATAATAGAACCATCAGTATCGGAACCGGAACCACTGAAAGAGATTGTATCGCCATACGTAGCTGGAGAAGGAGTGATTGAATCGATAATGGCGGATGGATAATCATTATGAACGAAGAGAAAGACATTGGAATCCAGATTACCAGCAACGATGTAACTGGAATCTGCTGAGATTGAGACTGAAAAAACGTTATTTTCAGTATCGTAAAACCAGAATGGTTCTCCACTCTCTTTCTCAAAGAGATAAACAAAATCATCGATAGAGCCTGCTAGAATGTAATCTCCATTTTCTGAAATAGAGACTGATTGAATAGTCTCTGGAGCAGTGTATGTCCATAATGTTTGATTACTATCCCTATGGAAGAAATAGAGTGTATTATCTTGAGAGCCGGCGGCGATGTATTCGCTGTCATCAGATATGTCGACAGAAATTACAAAATCCGTAGCAGCATAACTCCATAGATTGTTACCGGTCTGATCGAAGAGATAGAGACTGTCGTCAGCCGAACCGGCGGCGATGTATTCGCCATCAGCAGAGATATCTACCGAAATTATAGAACCGCTTGTGTTGTATTTCCAAGTAGGAATGCCGTTGTTATCTTTATCGAAAAGATAGACAAATGAATTCATAGAACCGGCAGTAATGTATTCACCATCATCAGAGATAGAGACTGAAAGTACCCAACTGAAAATAAATTCAGTGCCGTCGGTTAAAGTGTCATAACTCCATAGATGATTACC
This sequence comes from Marine Group III euryarchaeote CG-Bathy1, assembly GCA_001875425.1. GTDB lineage: Archaea > Thermoplasmatota > Poseidoniia > MGIII > CG-Epi1 > UBA102. The sequence goes on from MIYU01000012.1 coordinate 7,960, forward strand.
TGCCTGATCGAAGAGGTGAACCTTGTTATCCCAAGAACCGACTGTGATGTATTCGCCGTCGGCTGAGATGTCGACCGCCTCGACGCCATTGTAAGCAGAAGATGACTCAATAATGTAAGTCCAGAGTGGTTCGTTACTATCGCGGTGAAAGAGATAGACTATTCCATCATAATCGCCGGCTGCGATGTATTGACCATCGGCCGAGATTGCTACGGAATTCACACCGTTGTCGGCAGTATAATTCCAGAGTGGTGTGCTATTATCCTTGTGAAAGAGATTGATTGAACCTTCACTATCACTGGCGACGATATACATGCCGTCATCAGAGATGTCGGTCGAATGGGCATTACCGGAAATTGTGTGATTCCAGAGTATATCGACTTCTGCATTCGTCTCTTCAGCACAGACACCGCAGACGCCCAGAAAGAGAACCAATAAGACAGAAAGTTTGAATGAGTTCACAAAGTACCAATTGTTACTTCGTTATATGAATTTCCGATTCAATCATTCCAAACAAAATAGGTCGAATCGATATGATGGAGTGCGGAAATTGTTTCGCCCGACCAACCGTCTGGAGAACGTAAATCCTCTGTTTTCAAAGTAAACGGATTGAGAACCTGGAATTCCTGGTCACGTTGTGAAATTATCTGAACGTCCTCTGCTGGACCGACTATTGGGTATTTCTCGATTAGCTCTAATTCGGTCGATTCGCGAAGTTGTTTACCTGTGACTCTGGCAATATCAGCTTTTCGTTTACGGATAGAGGTCACTTTCCAGATCTCATCATTTCTAGTGAAAAACTCGCCGACCAGAATACTTGGCAACCTAACTCCGAAAGTGTGTCTTAGTACATCACGCCCTAATTTCTTTCCAACGACTTTACGGGCCTCTTTTATTGAACCGCCGTAGGAATTAATCATCAAACGAGCGATTGTTCGGGCTTTATCTGTTGAAGATAGCTGAAAATCGTGACCGCCACGTACCGGTGCATCCATTGTTGAGAAAATCTCCGGTGGAGCGGAAGAGATCTCATTTCTAACCTTCTCAATTGCTGAAGCTAGAACACTTTTTCTTTTACTGCGTAATTGAAGTGTTGATTCGAAATATCCACCAGCTTGACGAGAACAATTTTCACAAACTTGAAACTTGACCAACATATCGATTTCTAATTTTGAACTGAGTGTGAATTCTGAAATTGAACCGGAGCATTCTGCAAAAATTTTGTATGAAGTTTCATCGAATTTCTTAGTACTTAATGATAAATTGTGATTAGTACTATCTTTAAGCCACGATAGATTGTGAAGAAAGATATGTTCAACTGATTCTTTCATGTTCTGATGCCTATCCCAACGACCGGAGATATGACTGGCGAAACACCGTTTACAACATATTGACTTTACTGGAATAGGTATAGAAACCAAATCTGTTGATTCTGCAAAGCAGTCCTGGCATATCGAATCCAGAAGAGGGGGCTGATTACCACACTTAATGCAAGATTTCACCAATGGCCAAAGCCTACTGTTTATGGAGTTTTTGTTTTTGAATCCGGTTCAGAAGTATTCGGTTCCAACATACTTGATGGATCCAAAATCTCTTCTAATTCCTCTCTAGACAGGTCCGTCTTATACTCGGCCACTTCGATTACAGTTTTACCTGAAGAATGAGCCTCCTTCGCTATCTTTGCAGCCTCTACATATCCAATAACTGGGGCGAGTGCGGTTGCCAACATCAAACCGGAATGAAGTAATTCAGGACCTTTACTAGTTGCTTCAATTCCCTGTATACATTTCTCATCGAAAACTGCAGAAGATGAAGTTAGAAGATTGATAGATTGAAGAATGTTGTGTGCTGCAAATGGCAACATTGTATTAAGTTCGAAATAACCACCCTGTGCTGCCTGCAGCATAGCAGAATCACAAGCGATTACTTGTGAACAGGCCTGAATCAAAGCTTCAGGAATGACTGGATTGACTTTTCCTGGCATAATTGATGAACCGGGTTGAACTGCAGGTAGTTGTAATTCTGAAATACCGGCTCTGGGGCCTGATCCGAGCCATCTGATATCATTGGCAATCTTCTGCATACTAACTGCAGCACCTCTTAGAACTGAACTTGCAGCCAATGCACCATCTAATGTTGATTGAGCTAGGAAATGATTGTCAGTTTCATGCACATCCACGCCGGCTAGCTCCGAAATAAAGGCACAGGTTAGAGCTGAAAAGTCACTGTGAGTGTTTACGCCTGTACCGACAGCAGTGCCGCCTAGTGCTAGAAGAGAAAGTTCATCTTGAACTAAGATTAAACGATCGATTGAGCGCTCAATTAATCCAGCATAGCCCTCGAATTCCTGACCTAAACGAATTGGAGTAGCATCCATTAGATGTGTACGGCCAGTTTTGACTATATCATGGAATTCATTCGACTTTTCAGTTAATGAATTCTGTAATTTTACTAATTGAGGTATTAATTTGTTCTGGATTTGAAAAAGAGCAGAGAGATGAATTGCAGAAGGTATGACATCGTTTGAAGATTGGCCTTGATTAACGTGATCATTTGGATGAATTTCTAATCCTGAATCTTTTGAAGCTAATCTGGCTATGACTTCGTTCGCATTCATGTTTGAAGAAGTTCCAGAACCTGTTTGAAATACGTCAATTGGAAAATGTTCATCGTGTTCACCCTCTGCTACAGATATTGAAGCTGTAACGATTGCTTCGCTAATATCGTCGGGAATGATGCCTAATTTACTGTTAGATTTAGCCGCGGCAGCTTTTATCAGTCCTAAAGAACGGATAAATGAGCGAGGCATTCTGAGACCGCTTACTGGAAAGTTTAGAACTGCCCTTTGAGTGCTAGCACCCCATAATGCAGTCTCGGGAACATCCATAGTTCCCATTGTATCCTTCTCCTTACGAGTGTAAACATCCCCAGGTAAGGATCCTGCCATAGAAACATCAGAATCGCCCTCTTGACTCGCAATTATCTTAGCTGCTGCATCTCTAAGACGTTCCTTACGATGTGTGGGGCATTCAAAGATACCGTAATCTGGAAATTTCACATACCCTGAATTCAAATCATCCAATAAAACTTGTAACATACTGTTCAATGAGAGGTCTGCATAGCATTTTGTAGAATAATCCTTCAACATTTTGTTGACATTTTTGGTTACCCTTATAGTTGTATAGGATTTATCGGCCATATATCGTCTTAAAACTGACTATATATAAATGTATGCATTATGTATATATTAGATAGATGTATACAAAATGTATACACTAAGTTGGTGCATATGGGGGTGGATTTGATGGATTCCAGCAAGTAATATAGGCCTCATCAAGGCTATCTAACTCAGACATGACCGAAGAAGGTATATCGAAACTAAAAACATCGAAGTTTTCACCTATCCTGCCTTTATTGATTGATTTTGGTAAAGGAATCATCCCGTGTTGAATAGCCCATCTGATCAAAATCTGTGCAGGAGTGACATTGAGCTGATTAGCTATCTTAACTAATCTGGGTTCTTCGAGTTTTTTGCCGTGTGCTAAGGGGCTGTACGCTTCAAGTAGTATATTTTCAGAGTTGCAGTAAGTCAAAAGCTCCTGTTGAAAGTGATAAGGATGTAATTCCACCTGATTTATTGCTGGAATGATGTTACAAGATTCCTTAAGCTCTTCTAAATGCTCTATCGTAAAGTTACTAACCCCTATAGAACGGCATTTGCCTTCCTCTTTTAGAACCTCAAGCGCTTTCCAAGCATCTACACGTTTGTCTTTGAGAGGCCAATGAATAAGATAGAGATTTATGTAACCGATATCTAATCTTTTGAGACTTTTATTACAGGCTTCGATAGCACTTTCGAACCCTTCGTCCTGATATCTTAACTTAGTTGTCACGAAGATATCTTCTCTATTAACGTTCGAGTCTCGAACAGCTCTACCGACATCTTCTTCGTTTCCATATGCTCGGGCAGTATCGATATGACGATACCCCAATTCCAAAGAATCTAAAACTGCTTGATATGTAACTTCTCCAGGTTCTGACTTCCAAGTACCTAGACCTACTGCTGGTATCTCAAAACCGTCATTCATTTTAAAAAAAGATTGAGAAGGCACATTCTAAGGAATAAGCTATGGGACTAAATATCTATCATATCCAACAGATTATTGTGACATTTATCATTACTAGCCAGACTACAAGCAGAATAGAGAGGATTGGAATCGGAATCCAACGACATAACCTTCCCTCCAGCCTCTCTAACGAGTAATATCCCTGCTGCGAGATCCCAAGGCTTCGCCCCTGCAACCAAATATGCATCTAAACGTCCTGAAGCTACGTAAGCTAAATCTAAAGCTGCAGAGCCTGTCCTTCTTACTGACTGAGATTTTTTAGAGAGAATTGAGAAAGAATTAAGAATATTTTTGAATAAGACAGTATCTCTCTGATATGGAAATCCAGCAGAAATTAAACAATCACTAATTTCGATATTTGAAGAGACTTCTAACTTGCGAGGATCACTTTCATCATTTAAATTAGAGAGAAAGGCGCCCTTTTTTGATTCAGAATAGAAAAGTTCATTTCGAATGGGATCTGCTATAACTCCAAGTAATGGTAGATCATCTAAAACTAAAGCTATACTAACACAAAAATGAGAAAACTGATGTGAAAAATTAGTAGTGCCGTCTAAAGGATCGATTATCCAACGTGGATTTCCAGGAATCTCAGTACCCTCTTCTGATAAGATACCGAAATTTGGAGTTGAAGATTTTAAAAAATCGACCACTGCCTTTTCACACTTAGGATCTGTTTCAGTCAATAAATCAAATTCTGATTTGTGCTCTATTATTTTTGGAGATTTGTACCCTTCTAAAATAATATTAGCTGCAATTTTAGCAGCTTCAATGGCAAATCTTAATTCGTTTGACAAAGAAAGTCCACCACTGATTCAAAGAGAGGTCTGCCGTCTCCGGGACCGTCTGGATTTATTCCCTTGGAGGTCCAATCTGTGTGTTGCCATCCGTGAAAAACTCTTTCAGGATGAGGCATCAGACCTAGAACATTGCCTCTTCGATTAGTAATTCCTGCAATATTATTGGGAGCACCATTTGGATTCCAAGGATAGCCTGCATCAGTATCGCCAGATGAATCAGAATACCTGAATGCCACTTGTCCATTCTCTTCTAGTTCATTTAATTTATCTGTAGAAAGTTGAAGTTTTCCTTCAGCGTGAGCACAAGGAAAAGAGACCAGTTGATTAGTTTCATATTTACTAGTAAAAAGAGAGCTGTTTGCAACCGTTAGATAAGTTGGTCTGCATTCGAACCTACTAGAAGAATTAGTGTGTAAAACCGCCTCTGGCGCATCACTTATACCGGAATCGGTACCTGGAAGTGCTCCTAACTCGACTAAAATCTGAAACCCATTACAAACTCCTAAAATGGGCTTATTTTGATTTATATACTCATCGACTTGAGTTTTTAATCTAGACCTTATTCTCGCAGCAAAGATAGCTCCGGCCCTTACATAGTCACCAGAAGAGAAACCGCCGGGAAAATATAATGCATCATAATCACTTAAATTGACTTGTGGAGAAGTGGAAGTTTCACCTAATAATTGTTTTAGATGTATCTTCTCTGCTTTGCAGCCCAAACTGCTGAAAGCAGCAGCTGATTCGTCCTCGCAGTTTGTACCTTCTATTCTGATAACTCCAACTTTCAAATCTGAAGGTTTGTTAGGCATTGACTGGTTAAAGAAAACAGGCAATAAATTAAATGGTATCGAAAAGAGATAAAATAATCTATTCCAAATCTGGGAAAAAGATACCTAATTCGCGTTCGGCACTTGGAACGCTATCTGACCCGTGAACGATATTCTCGTCTATTGCCAAACCGAAATCACCACGTATTGTTCCTGGTGCAGCCTCTAAAGGATCTGTTGCACCGATTAATTTACGTGCTAATTTAACTGAATTGGGACCTTCCCAAGCTGTGGCAACTACTGAACCGGAATGAATGTAATCGAGTAGTTTTTGATAAAATGGTTTTCCATCGTGTTCGGCATAAAGGGCAGAAGAGATATCGGAAGTAACGGTCAATCTTCTCATTGCCACCATTGACAAACCTGAATCCTCAAAACGAGACAATATTTTACCGACTAAACCCCTTCTAACTGCATCTGGTTTAATCATTACAAAGGTTCTTTCTGACATTTATCTAATTTGATTTCTTCTTTTTATGAGCAGTATCTGTCCACTCAGTACGTGCAGGATTTCGGCCCAGATTTAACATATTCTTACGAGCTTTTGAGTTGATAAAATGTAATACTTGACCATTCTTCTTAACGTAAATAGATCCGGTTCCTGGAGGAATTATTTTACCTGTAAAAGAACAAACACGTTTTTCTGCCATGGCTTAACGTCTCTCCAATGATTTTGCCTCTCTGGAAGAATCCATGAGCAATAATACATCTCCAATTGAAATTGGACCTGTAACGTTTCTTTTGATTATACGGCCTTTATCGTTTCCGTCTAAAACTCTAACTTTGACCATCTGAGCTTCACCCCTCATGCCAGTTCTATGCATTATCTCTTTGACTTCGGCGGGGACTCCGTCTACCATTATTCTTTCCTCGCCTCAGTTATAGCCTTAGTAATCTCATCCAAAGCCCCTTTCTTCTTACCTATATCTACAATAGTTACGGCAGAAGTTGATACTTTCAATCCTGAAGCTTTACCTAATTCTTCCTTTGAAGGAACGAATGTATAGAATACTACTTTTTCATCACATAACATAGGTATGTGAGCGAGTATTTCTGGTGGCGATACATCTTCTGCTAAGACCACTAATTGTGCTTGAGAACGCTCTACGAGTTTTGTTACTTCGTTAGCGCCTCTTCTGAGCTTGCCTTCGTCTCTAGCTGTCTCAACGGCCAGATAGACTTTCTCTACGAGTTCTTTTGGTACTTCATATGTTACGAACATTTTTTACACCTCATTCTGATTTATATCTTCATTATTCACTGGTGCTTATCAAAGCTTTTTGGCACCTAGGCCCCACTATATAAACATACATGAAAAGTGGGTAAATATGGGAATAACGGTTTACACCACTACACCAGATAGAGAGACTGCAAAAAAAATATCAGAAGGGAGTGTGGAAAATGGATTGGCTGCTTGCTGTAATTTTTGGCCTATTGAAACTGTTTACAAGTGGGAAAATAAGTTGAAGGAAGGAACTGAATATATTGTATTTTTGAAGACAACAAAGAAAAAATACAAAGAATTAGAAAAATGGATATCTAAAGAACATCCATACAGTATGGCAGCTATCGTTGCAATACCGTGGGAAGATTCGTATGAACCTTACAGAAAATGGGTAGAGGAATCTTAAAATTAGTTGATTTTTTCTAAAATTCTCCTAGTAGCACTAAATTTATCTCCAAAGCGATCGATTCCTTTTTGTCTCATAATTTCTGCATTGTTAGTAAAATAAGAATCTAAAGCGGCTTTATTGGAAACGGAATAATGTATAGTTAATGCAAAAGAATCTGAAGAAGTAAAACTTTCTTTGTATATTTTTGCCGAATCGAAACCATCTATGTCTAAAATTTCAGAAATATGAATATCTAACCAAGAGAGATAATCATCCAATATATCTAAAGAAACTTGAATATTGACTTCGTAGATTAGTGACATCTATTGTGCAAAAATACGCTCGACGATCCAAGCAGAATCGAATGGCATGAGATCCTCATAATCTTGACCGATACCGACGAATGCTATTGGTTTATCTATAGTACTTGAGATACTGAGAGCAGCTCCGCCTTTGGCATCTACATCTAATTTAGTAAGTATAACTGCATCGAGACCTATAGCTTCATTGAATTTACGGGCCTGTTCTACGGCATCATTACCTGCTAAAGAATCACCTACAAAGATAAAGAAATCTGGACTAGCAACACGTTTTATTTTTTTCATTTCATCCATGAGATTTGTGTTTGTTTGCATTCTACCGGCAGTATCTACTAAAACAATATCCAATCCTTTTGATTTTGCATGTTCGATTGCATCGAAGGCTACAGCTGCTGGATCACCACCCTGCTCATGTGCTATTAATTTACAATTTAGATTTTCGGAATGAGTACGTAGCTGTTCGATTGCGCCTGCTCTGAACGTATCGGCTGCTGCTAAAACTACGCTTTTATTATTAGATTGAAGCCAATGTGTTAAGCGTGCGATTGCTGTTGTTTTTCCAGTTCCGTTTACACCAACGAATGCAATAACTAATGGTTTTTTATCAGATTCGAGAAATGTTTTTTGATTGAAATCATTTTTGGAAAGAATTTCTACTAAACTTGCTTTTAGAGCAGTTTCGATAGTGGATAAAATATCTTTTTTGGAAGAGACCCGCAGTCCCACCAATCTCTCTTTTAGATTTGCACGAATGAGTTCTATAGTTTCTAATGAGACGTCTGATTCTAACATTGCCAATTCTAAATCCCAAAATAGATTTTCTAGATGAGACTCCTTGATTAATGACCCCGTTTCTCTCTCTTCTGGGGTGAATTTTTCGTATTCTAGATTCAAATCTGTTTCTAAATCATCAGAAGCCTTTTTTTTGGCTCCGAAAAGTTTTTCTCTTAATGATTTGAACATTATTGATCGCCCATTCCTTGCATACGCAATTCATCTAATTTTCTGGCATTTTCCTGATGTTGCATCTGAAGCTTATGAATTGCCTCACTGTAATCCTTGATAGAATTTGCCGTTTCGTTTAATTTTTCATCTACTCTTTTTAAATTTACAGAAACATCTTCTTCGACATAAACACCGGAGCCTAAATTAGAAAGTACCTTCTCTGAATTACTTAATTTAGCGAAGATAGAAGAACCGTAACCTATTGGAACTAAAAGTTCACTATCTTTATCCGCTTTACCGATTCCTTCAAGACTTCTACGTGCTTGAGAGAGTTCATTTTGTAAAGCATGTAATGTCTCAATATGACGAGACCATGCATCGATTTGTGCCTCACATTGTTGAACTGTTTCCGTCAATATTTGGACATCATCAAGCGTACTCATAGTACCTCTAAATGGTGTCTAAATAAAAGAATTGCACAAAAAGGCATTAGCGATAGTAATAATAAGCAGCTTAAGGGGGGAGAGGAGCAACTTCGAAGAGTGGGCTGATTAATGATGCCTTCTGCAAAGAGTTGCGGACAGGATGCCTTTGGGTCCCCACCGGATTAATGATGGAAGGGACAACCCCGGCATCATACAAATATCCCGGCTGAGGTCAGGGTCCGGATTCAATTAGTGTGAAGGCACCCGTTACAGCCGGGAAACATCTGTATTTTTTGAGAAGTTAGGTTATTATGTATACCCGAGATAGTATCTGAACTTGAATTGAGGGAAAGTGGATGGGTGAAAAAAAATCTAGACTGGCTGTACTAGTGAGTACTGAAACTTTCATAAAACCTTTCAGGGAACAATTTAGTGAAGACTTTAGACTATCTTGGTGGAAAATCCCTTATACTCCACCACCAAAAAGACTCGTTGATTACTTAATATTTCCATACAAATTGATGATTAAAAAAGTAAAAACTATGATGTCGTTGATTAGGAGTGAAGTTATTTTTGTTGAATTTGCTAATGAGACTCTTGCTTTAGCCTCTAAATGGAAAGGGAAGAGAACACTTGTTACGAGACTGCATAGATATGAATTATTTCAACTTCCAAAAGCAAAATGGGAAGCTATCGATGCAATCATAGTAGTGAACAAAAGAATGAAAGAACTTCTTGAAGAGAAATTACCTCAAATGGAAGGAAAAATACATTGTATACCGAATTACCTAGATACGGCTTATTGGACCCCTAAAGAAAACAAAACCAAAACTAATCAAATTGCAATTGTTGGAACTGTAGAACCTCGAAAAGGTCATGACAAAGCAATAGTGGCATTTTCAAAAATAGTGAAGAAAAATCCCGATTTGAGATTGAATATAATAGGCGTAAATAATGACAAAGAATTTTCCAAAACATTAAGAAGATTGGCTGAAGATTTGAAATTGCGAGATAAGATAAGATTTTTGGGTTTTTCTGAAAATATTAAGAAAGATTTTCAGGACTCAGATATTATAGTATCCTTTTCTGAACATGAATCAACACATCTGACTCTCTTTGAAGGGTTATCGTGTGGTGCATGGCCACTTAGCACTACTTGGGATGGTGTAGAAGAATTCCTTCCAAAAGAAAATTTATTCAATGATGATAAGGAATTTGTAAAAAAAGTGAAAAAGTTTTATACGCTTAGTGATGAAGAAAGAATAGAGAAAATAAGAGAATTGGCAAAGGAGAGATTAACGAAATTTACAGACCCTGATCCTAGAAATGAGATATCTAAACTAATATTAAAAACCCATAAAAAATAGAATTATTCTTTTAATTCTTTCTTAACATAAGATAGCATCTTAAATGGATTAATTACATCATAAAGGTAATCGAAATCTGCTCTTTTGAATCCCCCGATAGCAGAGAGAATTGCGAAATATAGAAATGCACCGAGACCTGAAACTAAGAATAACGTATACCAACGCAAAACTTCTGTATCCAAATACCATGCACTTAGTTTAGATAATAAGAATGCTGTGATTATGGCAGAGATTATTTGTTTTCCTAAACTTAAAGAAGGTGCGATGCCTAACTTTGTAAATGAGAAAAATCTTAATCCAAGGCAAGCAATAGAGTAAGAAGAAAGTATTGCTAAAGCTGCCCCTTCAGCTCCTAAACCTGGTAAATCATACAGGCCTAAATGTGGTATTTCCTTGGGAACTAAGTACAGCATTAAAACCAATGAAGAAATTGTACTGAGTATCCCTATAGCAGACGTAATATCTGGCCTATCTGCACCCCTCAGTGCAATTGACCAAGGCCTATTAGATATCATAATTAAAGAACCTAAAACGAGAATTTGTAAAGCCCTACTAGCATCTACAAAATCATTACTTAATAGAATTCGAATTATGTCTGAAGAAAACATATAGACCACCACTACAACAGGCATGCTGACCATTAGAGTGTACCTTTCTGATCTATGAATCAACCCAGATAAACCTCCACTTTTTTCCTGATGAATTTTAGAAACCGCAGGTAAGAGCATATACTCTAAAGAAAGGGCAATAGTTCCTAAAAATAGAGCTATTCGTTGAACAGCATAGTATTGTCCTACTTCCGTTTCTGTCCAGAATATGCCTACAATTATTTTATCGAAAAATGTGTTAACTATACCTACAATTGAAAGGACTGCTAAAGGTACTGCATATTTGACGTAAGAATTAACAAAAGCTCTGTCTGTTTTTTCTATAGAGTAATCCTTGAAATACCAAAACATAAAAAATGTTGCTAAAATAGCTCCAATAAGATAAGCATTAGCAAGCCAGATAACTTTCCATGCGAAAAGAGCTGTAAAAATCATAATAATAGCTCGAGACCCCTCTGCAATCAAATTTGTAATAGCTACCTTGGCACCTTGTTGAAGGCCTGTAAAAGTGTCCTTCATTATTCCTGAATAGATAGTAATAACATAATAGGCTAAAATCGATAGAAGAACTTCAATTCTTACATCATAAAATTGTTTATCCAATATAGAAGTCCAACTCCAATAGAAAATACCAAAAGCAATTAGCATCAAAAATAAAAGAGCCGTTTGTACAACGAAAAAAGTACCAATGCACTTGGCTAAATTCTTTCCTTCGCTAACTCTTTTTATGTGTGCATTTCTAAAACCTAAATAAGCAAGAAAAGTAAAACCGCCAACTAAACTTAAAGCATATGCAATCTCGCCTAAAGCATCTGGACCCATATTCCTAGCAACTACAAAAAGAGCGACCCAACCAATTAGCGCATTTATGATTTCAACGCCGAACATTAAGGTGACTTTGCGTGAAGTAGGCACGAGTTGAACTAAGGTGAGGGGTTTTAAATCGAAACCGTACTACAATTTTGTGAGTGATGATAGAGTACTGATTGCCGGAGTCCTAGCACTTGATGATTTGAAAACACCAGAAAGGGAAGGAAAGAATCTAGTCGGTGGTGCTGGCGTCTATTCTTCTTTGAGTTCCTGTATTTTTACAAATACTTCACTTGTAGGGACTGTGGGAACTGATTTTCCATTTGAAGTGCTTGAAAGAATGAAAGAAAGGGGAATTGATATGGAAAATGTCAAAATAATAGATACCCCGAGCTTTCATTGGTCTGGAGAATACATTGGAGATATGGAAGAAGCGATAACGCACCATACAGAAACCGGAATATTGGAGAAATTTGATTGGAAAATAAAAAATGAAAATCGAAACCCTAAAGCATTACTTCTTTGTAATAGTGAACCTAAAACGCAACTGAAAGTACTAGAACAAGTGAATACAGAAATAACTGCAGCAGATACGATGAACTTATGGATAAAAACAACAAAAAAGGAATTAGATAAAGTTGTAAGTCAAGTTAGAATAATGTACATAAATGAAATGGAAAGTTTAGAATACACAAAAGAAAAGGAATACAAACTTGCAGCAAAGAGGATTTTAGAAATGGGACCTCAATACGTCGTAATAAAAAGAGGGGCGAATGGATCAGATATTTTTAGTAACACTGAATACGGACACATTCCTGCTGTCAAAATAAATCAATTTGTAGACCCTACAGGTGCTGGAGATTCTTTTGCTGGAGCATCTATTAGTTGGCTAGCAGAACAAAAAGAAATAAATTTTATATCAGTGAAAAAATCTTTGAAGTACGGAACAGCGGTTGCTTCGTTCACTGTAGAAGGCATGGGTCCTGAAAAAATGTGGAAAATGAATAAAAAGGATATCGAAAAACGTGTAGATATGATAAAATGAAATGGTGGGCCCGGCCGGATTTGAACCGACGACCGCCCGGTTATGAGCCGGGAGCTCCACCAGACTAAGCTACGGGCCCGTGGCGCCGCTGATCGGATTCGAACCGATGACCGCCCGGTTAACAGCCGGGTGCTCTGGCCAACTGAGCTACAGCGGCATGTAGAAGGTGTTCACCACTTTAGTTTTTAAAACTTCAGTAGAGACCTAAAGTCCTTCGTAGACTGCTACTAGCCTCTTAGATTGGACTTCCCAATTAAACTCATCGCAAGCCTTACTCAAAGCTTTACGTCCCATATCTTCCCTGAGCGTTTTGTTATCTCTTAGTTCGATTAGTGCTTTTTGAATTCCTTCTACGCTGTGTTCAACAGAGATGCCGATGCCGTGTTTGTTTGTAAAATTTGATATTTCGGTACTCTTTGAACATACTATCGGACGACCGCAAGACATAGCTTCGAATTGTTTGTTAGCTGAGGCTCGTGAATTGTTTTTATCATTAGGGTCTGTCATGCAGATTACTACGTCTGCTTCGAGTGTATGGGAAAGAACATCATCAAGAGGAACCACCCCTAGAAAGGTTACATTTTGATTCGATTTAGATAGATTAGAGATTTTTTGAAATTGGTTTGGTTTACCGAAACCTCCGATAATTGCTTTTACACCATCTAAAGAAGAAACGGCCTCTATCAGACCTTCGACGAGTCGTGGTTTTGAAAGATTGCCGATATAGAGTGCAGTGAGATCTGAATTAGATGATTTTTGATATTCTGTACTGGTTATTTTTTTAGCATTCATGATAATGGTACTTGGAATTTGACGACCTGCTCGCTTCAGTAATTCATCTAAAAATGGATCATGTGTAGTGATTAAATGATCTACGGAACTAAAACATTCTTTTTCAATATGTGCAAAACGCTTTGGAAAAATATATGGAATATCTCTTGAAAGCATATCTGGCCAAAGTTCATGAGAATCATACACTAATGGGATTTCGAGTTTATCCTTCAACTTTACACCTATAGGGAGTGTATCGAGATCATGACAATGTATAGCATCTAAAGGATTTTTATCATGGATTTCTAAAGCCTTGAAATGAGCTCGCTTCCACCAATGACTCATTCGTAAAATATCGAATGTTAAAAAATTCATAAAACTTGTATTTCTAATTCTTATAACTTCGATATCGTAAAGAAAATCGTGTTCTGGATGAATTCCTTCTCTGTCCCAACAGAGTAAAGTTACTTTGTAACCTGCTTCAGATAAGCTATTAGCTTCGTTGAGAACCCGTGCATCATTTATACAAGGATTGGAAAGTATCATCAAGATATGTGATTTTAGTTTCATGATATAGAATGATAAAGATCTATTAAATTCTCAGCTTGTTTTTCCCAATTATAGATTTCATTGGCTAACTTATGACCATTACGGCCGAGTTTTTCACAGAGTGATGAATCCTCCTTTAATGACATGACCGTTTCTCTCAAAATATCTGGGCTAAAATCTACAGAAATGCCTACTCCATATTGATCTGCAAAGGTGCCACAATGAGTCTCTTTGGAAAAGATACCTGGAATTCCTGCAGCCATTGAATCATATAATTTATTTGGAGAACAGACTTTATGAAGAAGAGAAGTTGGATTAAACATACAAAGAATTGCATCGGCTTTTGAAGTTCTTGACATAACTTCATGATAAGGAATCGGACCGAGGAAATCTACATTATCATATTTAGAAGAAGCAGATTCAACGGCATCATAACAGCCCTCTTTTTTAGCTGCAATTTCAAATCGAACACCTTCTAGATTACCTAAAGCATGTACTGCGTCTGGAAATAAACGGACTTTATGTAAAACACCAATATAGCTTACCGTGAAGGGAGTTGAGTCTTTTATTGAAAAAGTATTATTCTGTTTTTTTGGGCAATTCAAAACTTGAGCTATTGGAGCGTCAGTTCTATCTGAATAGAATGGAATATAATTTTCTCCAGCCACTATTAGGCCATCTATATTCTTAATCCATCTATCTTCCAATGATTGAGCTATACGAGGAAGAAGAAATGTATAATCATCTGAAATCATGTAACTAAAAATTTCATGCGCGTCGTAAATTAATTTTGCACCGGTTGATTTCTTGAAACGGACACCTATAGATAATGTATCTAAATCATGTGCATGAACTATATCGAAAGGAGTTTCAGAGTGTAGCTCCAAAGCTTTCTTTGTTGCGATAGACCACCATAAAGGATTTTGAAATAATGCAGATCTCATTATGTTCATCATTTTTGTATTTTTTAATCGAACGATTTTAACACCATCAATAGTTTCTATTGGTAAAGGATTATCTTCGTGACGTGACCATTCTAAAACCGTAACTTCATTACCAGAACTTACTAAGGAAGTAGCTTCTTTGGCGACCCTAGGGTCCCTAATGTAAGCCTTCGTCAAAAGCATCAATATTTTCAAACTAACATCTCCGATTATAGTTGGTGTAAACAGTTGGGATGTTAAAGGTAACTTTTATCCTTTAAAAATTAAAATCTAGAATCTCTGAGTGTAAAGATTGTAAATTAACTGCTACAGCGCGACAAGGATCTGGTTGAAACCCCATCATTTTTTGATATGATGTTTGAGCTTGCCAAGTTCCAGGATTTATCAAAAGAGTACCTTGATAACGATCGACCCCGCAAGAATGAACGTGTCCTGTTACAAAAATATCTGGGACCTCTTTAATCACTAAATAATCTTTATTTTCTGTAGCTAATGGAGTCTTGCCACCATAAATTGGCGCTAAATGTCTTCTTTTGATTAGCTCCTTCATCAAAGAAATTGGATCTTCATAAGATAGACCCGGTAAACTGACTAAATCATCTAATGATTTGCCATGATAGCAGAGTACATTGACGCCCGCTATATCTATCGAAACTGGATTTGCAGTAAAGGTAACGTTTGGAGGGAATTTTTCCTTTACGTGATCAGGTAAAGGTAATTGTGGTTCCATCAATCGTACGGCGTCGTGATTTCCTGGTAGAATAACAATTTGCAAATCAGAAGGCATATTCTTGATTTCATCTGCCAAAGTTTCGTATTGTTCCCAGACATCTTTGATTGCTAAATCTTTTTCTTGATCGGGATAAGAATCGATACCATCAACTATATCCCCATCAATGATTAGATAACCTCCTTTAGGAATCCAATCTGGATAAAGATCTGTATTGCCGTTAAGCCATTCAATAAAACGTTTCCATTCTTTACTTTGAAAAGTAAGACTGCCTAAGTGAACATCTGAAATGAATAAGGCAGTGTGGGGCTGTTCAGATCTATTAGAATCCCTAACTCTACCCCAATGAGGCCTTACTATTGGCTCATTGGAATAAATTGCTCGACCTCTACGATCTACACGGCCAATAACACCTATAACTTCATCTGGAACCAATAGCAAAGGATTTGCATCTGAGTCTTCTAGATAAACTGCCGCTTGATGTACTCCGTCTTCTAAAATTACTTTTCTTTTGTCATTGTATCTTTGTCCTATAGAAGAAACGATACCTATGCAACTCATCTCTGAACCTGGTTCGAGATAATTTAAATTTCTTGCACCACGCATTTTTGGATTTTGATATAGAAGTCGAGAAAGATGCCTTAAACGATCATTGAAAAGAGAAACAAAATTATTCAAACTTCCATCTGCAGTTGATTTTTCAATCTGATCTTTTATGATTACAGGCGGTGCATCACTTACTACCGGACTCAGTCTGGGTGCTTGAACTGATATTGTTTCTTCCACCAAATCAGAAAGTCCAAGAAATAGAAGGGGGCGTGTAATTGAACTGATTGAATTTTCTAAAAGAACGATTCCGTCTGGTTGATTAGTAACGTGTGAAACTAGCTCGGGCGATGGCATTAAGTTTCGTTCTGCAAGCCAATTTAGAACTTCTTCTTCGGATGGGTTCAAGAAGTAATACATACGGAAAGGGAGCAAAACTCTTTGCCTGATTATCAGATACAGTTTAAAGTGGGTTTCTAATGGGTATAGCCCGGCAAAATTTTAGCCAACGCAACCATGAACGCAATGCAAAGTACTAGTTATTCGAATTTATTTGATGAAATAAGTAGAAAGGACAAGATAATAAAAAATAGAGATGTTCTTGAAACTACATACTTACCAAATAATTTTCCACATAGAGATGAAGAAGTGAGAAATCTAGCTGAAATATTACAGCCGTCACTAGATGGTTCTAAACCGTCTAATATTTTGATATATGGGCAAACGGGAACGGGAAAAACTGCGATTACGCAATATGTTTGTAGACAGCTATCTGAAAAATCACGTGAATCTAAAAAAGAAGTTAAAATGATTTACATAAATTGTAAACAGACGAGTACTGCTTATGGAATCTTAAGTAGAATAGGCCAAGAAGTATTGGGTAAAAAAGAAAATGAAATACCGATTGCTGGTTGGAGAACTGAACAGATATATGAGATTGTAAGAAAGCGCATAGAAAATGAAAAAATAAATGTTGTAATTGTTTTAGATGAAGTTGATGCTTTAGTTCAAAGGGCTGGTTCAGATATTTTATACTATCTAACTGGAATGAATGTGGATCTTGTAAATTCTAAAATGTCACTGATTGGAATATCCAATAATGTTGGATTTACTAAAAATATAGATCCACGTGTAAAATCGCGATTAGGAGAAGAATCCATGACATTTTCACCCTATAATGCTAGTCAACTTATAGACATATTGCAACAAAGAGCAGGAGAGGCATTCAATCAAGGAATGGTGGATAAACTTGTAATTAGATTGTGTGCTGGTCGAGCTGCTCAAGAACATGGTGATGCTAGACAAGCTTTGGACCTATTGAGAATAGCAGTAGATATTGCTGAAAGAGATGGAGTTGAGAATGTAGATGTGAGTTACGTAGAACGAGCCCAAAGCAGAATGGAAGAAGATCAACTTAAGAAAGTGATATTGACTTTGCCGTTACAACATAAAGCAATTTTATCAAGTATAGTATTGAATGAGCTTTATGCTAGATTAAAAACCCAAACTACAGGAGACGTACAAGAAGTATACAGCAATGTATGTGAAAGATTGGAACTAGACGAATTAACTGGACGCAGAGTTAGTCAAATATTATCTGAATTAGAAATGCATGGATTAATCAGTGCAAGAATAGTTAGTTGGGGAAGACAAGGCAGGAGTAGAACAATAAAACTTGAAATAGGAAGACGGGAAATTAGAAAAATTATGAAAAAAGATTCTTACATGGATGATATATTGAAAAGAGCTGGGGAAGGATTACTTAGAAGGAAGCAACTTAGATTTGCTTAGTTAGAATTTAGTTTTTCATCCCAACCCTTTTTCCAACCTTGTTCCCAACCAATTATCCATGCTGCTTTACGGCCTGCTTTCCTAGCAATTTCCCTTGTTTGTAACATAACTTCGTTTCTTTCATCTTTCGTTTTTTGTTTTAGAATTGATTCAGAAATAGTACGTACTTCTTTCATAACCTTATTAGCCTCGTCCCATTTATTTTTTTTTATTTCTTCTAAGATTGCATCACGATCGACATCATCTTTAGAATCCATCGCAGCACTGTAACCTTCTTTCTGACCTTCTTCCAATGCTGCAGCTTTGGAAGCAGTTCCCTTTTGCTTATCAATCATATATTTAATCCAATCTTTAGAAGCCATATCAAAACTGAGAAAGAACCACCAAAATAAGGCTTTTTGATTGATGTAAAATTATTCTTTATAAGAACCTGGGAAGAAAATGAGTAAGCCTGTGATAATCTCTAAACGACCTAACCACATCAACAAAGAGCATGAAATTAAAGATGGAGATTCTAAATCAGAATAGTTGAAATTCGGACCCACTGCACCTACACCTGGTCCGACATTGCTGATACAAGCAAGAGAGGCACCTATGCCATCTATCAAGGCCCAGTCTTCTTGAAAATATAATAATGCAAGTGCACCTAACAAGAATAGAGAGATGTAAATGAAAAAGAAAACTGCTATATTGTGAACTAAGTTTTCATCTAATGTTTTATCATCTATACGTAGCTTTACAACTGCTCTTGGGTGTATGACCATAAATAATTCTCTTTTCAACGCTTTCAACAATAACTCTATACGAACTATTTTCATTCCACCAGTTGTTGAACCTGCACAGCCGCCAATGAACATTACGAACAATAATACAAATACAGAAGAAGAAGGCCAGAATGTGTAAACATCAGTTGTAAACCCAGTACCAGTGAGTAGAGAAACTGTTTGAAATACTGTTGTTCTGATATTTTCTAAATGAGGAGTATCGACAGTATCGATTAAAGGCGCCCAGCGTCCGAGAAATACTAAAAAAGAACCTACAACTATAAAGAAAATATAAAATCTGAATTCACCATTTGAACGTAATATTTCAACGGAACTTCTTAATTTTTCAAAAATAGATGGACCGGTTTTAATTAAATTGGAGAAGAAGAAATAGAGTAAAACGAAATTTATTCCAGAAATGAGCATAAAAGAAGTAATGATTGATTCGACCAAAACACTGTCATAGTAAGCAATAGACTCTATTCGTGGACAGAAACCCCCCGTAGATATTGTAGAGAGTGTGATACAGATAGAATCATAAAATGATAAGTCTGCTGCAAATTTTAGCAATAATGTTTCTAGGACTGATAAAAAAACATAGATGAGCCAAAGAAGCTTTGCTGTTTCGACCATTCTTGGCTTTATTTTTCCTATGTCAGTACCTGGCATTTCAGCTCGTAAAATCTGAACTCCACCGCCGATTAAACGTGAAAGAACGACTGTAGCTAGAACAATAATACCCATTCCTCCAAACCATTGAGATAGCGATCTCCAAAGCAGAAGTGATTTGGGTAAATCGAAATAGCCGTCATCGTCAATATCCGAAAATTCCAATAAAGTTGCACCTGTGGTTGTAAAACCGGAAAATGATTCAAATATTGAACGAACAGGTGTTAGATTATTTTCTCCTGTTAAATCCATCTCATGTGCAGCATAATAAGGACAAGCACCTATCAAAGCAATTAAGAACCAAGTAATGCCGACCAGAAGAAATGATTCCCGATCTCTAAGAGATTCGTCTGATTGAAGTATACGTGATAATAGAAGGCCAGATATACTGAAAAATAATAGAGGTGCCCCGAACATCCAAAATAATTCTTTAAGAGATTCTCCTAATAGATACCCGGAAAGAATTGGTATCAAAAAGGATAAACTGAATAAGAAAATAAGATAACCTAAAATGCCAGAAACGAGTTTGAAGCGCATATTAAGTAAATATAGATTCTACCTCTTTCAAATTATTTTTTAAAGTAAATAAGAGGAGTTTATCATCTTCTTTTAATGTATCTCTATCGTCAGGAAATATGATATTATCTTTTCTTTTTATAACTGCGACTAAAGATTGTTTTGGTAAGTTTAAATTCGAAATTGATTTTCCAAAATGATCTTTATGTTTTACTGAAACTTCTCTAATGACTGCGTCTTCGCCGTAAAAGTGTTCTAGACCTGTAGTTTCTGTAGTTTTAGTAGCTTGATTTAAAATTGCGCTGACGGTTAAACGTCTTGGATTGATAATAATGTCTACACCTGTATTTTGTACTACATATTCTAATTCAGTTTGATAAACTAAGGCAGCAGTTCTTTTGGCCCCTTCTTGTTTAGCCATTAAACAACTTAAAACATTCAAATCTTCTCTTTCAGTAGCTGAAATAAATAAATCTGCATTGCCGAAACCTTCATCCCTTAAAAAATCCCGATCGGTTGGAGAACCGTGTAACACTGTAATACTATCTGGTAAAATACTCGAAACTTTATCTGCTTCAATCTTATCTTCTTCGACTAAAAAGAGTTCTATATTTGGATTTTTTGAATTCTTATTCGCTACTTGTTTAGCGAAACTTATAGCTAATCGACTTGTGCCTGCTAGGAAAATTTTCTTGACTTTTTTCTCGCCAGTTATTTCACTTAGATTGCCAATAGATTTAGAAAGTTGAGTCCAAACATCCTCAATGTGATTAATTACTATCATTAATCTATCCCTAGGTAAAAGAACTTCATCAGGATTAGCAATACTAACTCCAGATTCTCTAGATATTAAAGCAATTTTAGTATTTGGTGGCATATCCACATCCACCAACGCCCTTCCGACTATTGGTGAGCTTTCATCTATTCTGGCTTCCATAATGTGTAAATCTTTAGCTGAAAACTGGTCTAAACTAGTCATTAATTGAGGTCTGTCTACAATTTGCCATATTCTGTTCAAAGCTAATTTATCTGGATTCACATAGTAATCAAGTCCTAGAATGTCCATAGGATTTGGATCCAGAGGACCTTCTATCAATTCAGTATTATTGATTCTAGCGATTGTTTTACAGCCTAATTTATGAGCAATGATACAACAAATTAGATTTACTTCATCACTTCCACAAACACCTATGAATAAATCTGATTGAGCGATTCCTGCTTTTTCCATCAATATATTTGGAGAAGCGGCATTGCCTTTGATTATTTGAGCATCCAGATTACTTATTCGAGAAATACCGTCCCCTTTATTATCGATTATAACGACATCATGCCCTCTCAATATCAAATCTCGAGCGACTCTGAACCCGACTTCACCTGCTCCGGCAATTACTGCTTGCATCTTTGTTTGCAAAAACTTGTGTTCTTAAAGATTGTGTGTAGTGGAATAAACCCTTTTATTCAGTAAAACTAGATGACTTTTTAAAATAAATAATTAAGTTTTCGATGAAAAGACCGAGAATAAAAAATATTAAAATCAAATGTATTTGATTTAGGAATAGAAAATCATTTGTAGTAAAACTCTGAAGATTGTCGCCGAAAGTGTAGTTAACAAGGGGGCCTTGATTGATATCATAATTAGATTTCAATGGCCAAAGAGTTCTCAAAGAACCTGCAAGCATTCCAGTCATAACTGCCATGGTTTCTGAATGATGATTTCTTAAAGAATAACGAAGAAAGGGGACTATTGTAAACAAACAAACAACCCCACCGAGAAAGAAGGGAGATAAATCGATAAATGAACCGTCATGAAAAGAACTAGCAATGTAAGAATATTGACCGAGAATGACTAAGACCATAGCCCCACTTAATCCAGGCAAAAGCATAGCAGTTAGACTTAGAATGCCAGAAATAAATAAAATATAAGGAGTTGAATCTCCAGAAAAGAAATTCAGACCTAGTACTAAATAAGTTAATAATGCAGAGGAAAATGCAACCATTAAATTAATATTATTTGAATTTTCTACTTCATTCCATAAACGAGGTAAGCTAGCGAAAACTAAACCGAAAAAGAGCCCGTATAACATAGGAGCAGTAGAAGCTTTTCTCAATAATCCTGGACTATCTGTTGGACCGACGAGAAATAAAGTTACATAATAATACGAAATTAGAATACCTATTCCTAACGGGAGTAAGAAACTAAAGTGTTTTTTCCAAGAATCGTTTTGTATATTGATTTTAAAGGGTGTTAGATTTCTAATAAAATTAACGAAAAAGGACAGAGAATTTACGAGTTTTTTGTAAAAACCTAATAAAAATGCAATTGTTCCACCAGAGACGCCAGGTATTGCATCAGCCAATCCCATTAAAATTCCAAACAGAAAGGAAGTTTGTACACTATCTGATTTGTCTTCAGATGACATCTTATCTGATGAACAGTTCAAAGCGACGATTTAAACATGAGGTTTGTGTAGCGAAGTAATTAAAGCACCTCTTGTCTGATGAACTATTATGGGAATAACTAAAATTCAATTAAAGGCCATTGAAGCTAGACGTCATGAAGAACCGGGTAAACAGAAAAGGATTGAAATAAAGCACAACACAACCATGTTATCTGTAAAAGAACGTGAGAATGAAATTGTTGATGTTGAATTCAGATATTCAGTATCTTATGGATCCTTAGGAATTATAAATTTAGAAGGTAAAGTTATTTACAATTGTAAGAAAGAAGAAGGAATGAGTAAACAGATAGTTGAAAGTTGGAGAGAGAATAATAAATTGCCTCAAGAAGTAGCGGAAAAGATTCACAATGCTATATTAGCACACGGAACTTTTGAAATAATTAATTTATCTAAAAAAATAAATTTACCACCTCCGGTAAAAATTGAAATACCGCAAATAAAAATAGATAAAGGTGAAAGTAGCGCTGAAGCAGATATACCGGGTCCAGAAGTTGCATAATGGAAAAAAAAGAATATAAATGTACTGAGTGTGGAACTAGTAATTTTATTACATTATTGGGTTCAAAAGAGGTCGTTTTTAAGAAGAAATGTAGCAGTTGCTATACTGAATTGGAAATGGCTATTGATGAAAATAAAAAACTGAAAGTAAAACCTATAGAAAATAAGAAGAATGGGATGAATAAAAAAGAGATATTTAGAATAGAAGATATTGAAACTGACATTGAAGAAGAGATTAGTAAAATAAAAAAAGAAGATGATAAAAGAGTACCATCTGATTATCCAATTTATGAAGAAAAAGAGACCCTAAAGCAGATAGAACGTAAATCTGAAAGTAAAATTATTGAATTTCCAAAATCCACAGACACTGTGACTATAGTTATTGCTGTGATGATATTGATAAGCGGTGTATTGACATTTCATACTGCTTGGTTAATAGCAGATATGGATGAATCAATAGGACCTGAGACTTCAATATCGATAATTGTAGTTGATGATGATGGTTATGTAGATAATGCCACCATATTATTAGATGGTGAAATGGTCAATACAAGTATGGACAACCGAAATGAATATCTAATTGATACAACGATGGGAGAACATACATTAAAAGTCAGTAAATTGGGATACAATAACGTTACGTGGAATATATTTGTAGCAGAACATGATAATGATACATTATTGGGTACAGAAGGCCTTACAAGATTTACTTTTGAGATGAGTGAAGGAAATAAAACTATAGAACATGAACCTCACCAAGTTCAAGAAATGTATTTTTCTCTTTTTAAATATGGACCTCCGACTTTGATTGTGTTTGGTTTGATTACCATATGGGGTGCTCAAATGGCGTATGGAAAAAAATCATATGCAGGAGCTCAAATTGGAGCTTTGTTTTCGATATTCGGTTTTGGTCTTCTTTTCGTTGGACCAGTATTGGGAATTGCGTCTTTGATAATGTTAAATAGAAATAGAAAACTATTCAGTGCATCTTTTAACAAGGACAATAATCGGGATTTGTGAAATTAAAGGCTGGATTAGAAATTCATCAACAATTAGATAGTCATAAATTATTTTGTAAATGTGAAAGTAATTTAGACAATAATAGAGAAGAGAAGAAATTCAGAAGACGATTACATGTTACTAAAAGTGAAATGGGAAAAATAGATACTGCTGCAAAAACAGAAAGAATAAGAAATTTTGAATATGAAACGAGTGAATTTGATTGTTTAGTGGAAGCAGATGAAGAACCCCCAAAAGGCCCTAATGAAAACGCTCTGAAGATTGCACTACAAGTAGCTAAAATGCTTGATTCCAAACCTTTAGAAGAAATACAATTTATGAGAAAAATAATAGTAGATGGATCGAATACAACTGGATTTCAAAGAACTGCTTTAATTGCAGTTGGAGGAAGATTGAAAATTGATGGTGAAGATATTGGAATAGAACAGATTTGTCTAGAAGAAGATTCGTGTAGAAAGGGAAAGAAAGAAGATGAATATGTTACTGATAGATTAGGAATACCGTTAGTTGAAATAACGACATCTCCTGAATTAAAAAGTCCAAAAAAAGTTAGAGAGGCTGCTAAAGAATTAGGAAATATATTGCGTGCGTGTGGAGTAAAGAGAGGTATTGGAACTATTCGACAAGATGTGAACATATCAATACCAGAAGGTGAACGTGTAGAATTAAAGGGATTTCAAAATTTAGACATGATGATAGAAGTGATAGAAAATGAAGTTAATAGACAAAAAATTCTATCTAAAATTTCGAAAGCTAATGTTGGATCTGTAATGGATGTTGGGAAAATTATTAAATATAAAAATGAAGGAGCTATGGCATGTAAAATTTCTGGTTGGAAAGGATTGTTAGGAAATAAAGAATCTGATAATGAACATCCCCGATTGGGTAAAGAATTATCAGAATATGCCAAAAAAAGTGGCGTTAAAGGAATAATGCATAGTGATGAATTGCCAAACTATGGAATAGATGAAAATGATGTTAAAACGATTATGAAGGAATTAAAATGTGATGATAAAGATTCATTTGTTCTTGTTTTAGGAAAAGAAAAAATAGCAAGAAAGAGCCTAGAAATGGTTAGGAATAGAGCTGAACAAGGAGGAGTGCCTAAAGAAGTTAGAAAGGTTCTGGAAAATGGAAAAAGTACATTTTTAAGACCTATACCTGGAGCGGCCAGAATGTATCCAGAAACAGACATACCTCCTGTTGATTTAAGAGGGATTGAGATATCGAAACCGAGTACGTTAAAAGAGAGAATAGAAAAAATAAAATTGGGTAAAGATATATCGAAACAATTGGTTGTAAAGGGATTAGATAAGCGATATGAAAATTTGATATCGAAAGGAGTTAATGAAAAAATAATAGCCAGAATTTTATTGAATGAAATGCCGGAAATGAGAAAGAATGGAATACCAGAACCTGGAGATAAGGAAATATTGAAAATTTTAAAAGAAATAGAAGCTGGAAATATTGCCAAGGAAGGAATATACGAGAATCTGGTTAAACTTGCAAGAAAGGAAGAAATGAGTCAAGATACGATATCGATGGAAGAATTAGAAAAATATATAATTGAGCTTCTGGAAGAAAAGAAAAGCTTTGTAAAGGAGAATGGTGGAAGAGCTATGGGGCCGCTGATGGGAATTGTAATGGAAAAATATAGGGGGAAAATTGACGGAATGATTATAAGTCAGAAATTGAAAGAAGGGATTGAGAGGATAAAATGACTAAACAGGGGTTGATATTAGCTGCTGGTTTAGGAAAGAGAATGGCACCTCTTAGTAATAATTTAGTAAAATCTTTACTACCTGTGGCTGGGAAGCCGTTTATTGAATGGCAAATTATGGCATTGCTTGAATCAGAAGTAGAAAAAATATGGATTGTATGTGGAAAGAACAATGATGATTTTAAAGAAAAAATAGGCAATGGTGAGAAATATGATATTGAAATTGAATATGTAGTACAGGAAAAACAGACTGGAACTGCAGATGCCTTGCTACAAGTAAGAGAAAAAATAGTAGGGGATTTTTATTGTTTAAATGGTGACGTAATTGTAAATAAAAAAACATTGAAACTTCTTAATGAAAAGGAAAGGGGAATGGCAGTTGTAGAAGTTGATGATGTAAGTGCATATGGGTGTGTAAAAGTTGAAAATGGATTTGTAGTTAAAATAATAGAAAAGGAGAATACTGGAAGGGGTATGATTAATGCTGGAATTTACAAAATGAATTCAAAAATATTTGAAGCTTTGAATGATATGAAAAAATCTAAAAGAGGAGAATATGAATTAACAACGATTATAGAAAATGAAAGATTTGAAGTTATTGAAATAGATGAATCTTGGATGGATATTGGAACTCCTTGGAATTTATTAGAAGCGAATGAGATATACATGAAAAGTGTAGAATCGGAAATAAAAGGAGATGTAGAAGATGGTGTTACAATTAAGGGAGATGTATTTGTATCAAAAGGCGCTGTAATCAAAAGTGGAACATACATAGAAGGATCTGTTTGGATTGGTGAGGGGGCCGTGATTGGACCTAATGCATACATTAGAGGTGCGACTATGCTAGATGCAAGAACAAAAGTTGGCGCTGCTAGTGAGGTTAAAAATTCAATAATAATGGAAGGAGCAAAGGTACCACATCACAACTATGTTGGTGATTCTATTATCGGAAGAAATGTAAATTTAGGATCGGGAACAAAAATAGCAAATTTGAGATTAGATAAAGGAGAAATCGCGGTAGAACGTGACGGTGAGAAAATAAACACCGGACGAAGAAAATTTGGTGCAATATTAGGAGATAATGTTTCTACAGGAATAAATTCATCTATCAATGTAGGCACAATAATTGGAAGTGATTCTATAGTTGGTGCTGGAAAAATAGCTTCTGGAACATATCCAGATGGAAGTAAGATACTCTGAATAAAAAATATTTTGCACAACGACATTTTATAGCCACTTCATATTTCCATATTAATGACAGTTACAATTAATGGAAATTCGTTAAAAATTGATGAATTGGTGAATGTAGCCAGAAACTCAAAAAAAGTAGAACTTTCTGAAAAATCTTGGAAGAGAATAGAAGAATGCCGAGAGATGTTAGAAAAGAAAATAGAAGATAATGAGGTTATTTATGGAACTAATACTGGAATAGGAGAGTTTTCAGAAGTTGCTCTAAATGCAGAACAACTGAAAGAATTTCAGAAATATTTGATTTACTCTCATGCAGCAGGGATAGGAGACCCTATGGATATTGAAATTGTACGGGGTGCAATGTGTGGCCGTGTAAATGTTCACGCGAAAGGATATTCGGCCGGTAGAAGGATAGTTACAGAAAGAATGATAGAGGCACTTAATAGAAAAATAACGCCTGTTGTTTGTGAAAAAGGATCTGTTGGTGCATGCGGAGATTTATCTCCTATGTCTCAAATTGCTCTTGCGATAATGGGAGAAGGGGAGGTTTTCTACAAAGGAGAAAAGGTTCCTGCATCTGTAGCATGGAAAAAAGAAAATATAGAGCCATTGGTTCTAGAAGCTAGAGATGGTTTGTCAATAATAAATGGAAGTAACGTACTAACTGCTCTTGCTGCTTTGACAATATATGATACTGAAAAATGGCTAAAATTACAAGACATAGCCGCATCAATGACTCTTGAAAGTTTGATAGCGAATATGAAACCTTATGATGCGAGAATTCACAAATTAAGAGGCTTTAGCGGTTCACAAAAAGTAGCTTCGAACATAAATAGAATTACAAGTGAATCTGAAATTCTTGCTGACGAAAATAAAAAAGTGCAAGATGCATATTCTATGCGTTCAACACCACAAGTAGCTGGAACGTTAAGAGATACAGTTGATTATGCGAGCAGTCAGGTTTTAACTGAATTGAACGGTGTTGGAGATAATCCGATATTTTTAACAGAAGATAAAGAAGTACTAACTGGGGCTAATTTCCAGGGAACGCCTGTTGCATTACCTATGGAAAACGTTGGAACTGGATTAAGTATGGTTGCTGTATTGTCTGAAAGAAGACTAAATCGTCTTACCAATCCGGCATTATCTGCAGGTTTGCCTCCATTTCTAACAGAAGGTGCAGGCATGCATGCTGGGATGATGTTATCACAATACACTGCTGATGCATTAATTGCTGAAACTAGAATTTTATCCCATCCAGCAGCCAATCAATCAATACCTGCTGCTGCAGATCAAGAAGATTTTGTATCTATGGGAATGACGACTACACAAAAAGTGAGTAAAATTTTGGAAAATTGTTATGGAGTATTGGGCATAGAAATGATGGCAGCTGCACAGGCTCTTGATTTAAGAGAAGGAAAAATGGCTAAAGGAACTAAAGCAGCACATGATGTTATTAGAAAATATATACCGAAATTAGAAGAAGACAGACCTTTGTATAAGGATAATAATAAAATGCTCGAAGTTTTGAAATCTGGTGAGATAATAGATGCAGTGGAAAAAGAGATAGGAAAACTGGATTAATCTATACTCGCTTCTATTCGTTCTAATGCAGTAGAAACTTCATCTTCAGAAATTATTAATGGAAGGCGGAATCGAATTGAAGTCGGACCGGATTTTAAAGCTAAAATATTATTCTTAAGAAGCTTGTTAATCATAGTATCTCGGATAGTTCCATCAGGAAGTGTAAAAGCAATAAGTGAACCGATGCCTCTAACATTAGTAATTTCATTATGTGAAGCCGCTATATTTCTTAAACCAGAAATGAATTTTTGTCCTTGAATTGAAATATTATTATCGAGATTTTCTGATCTTATAATATCTATGAAACGTTTGCTTCTGACCATGTCTACAAGATTACCACCCCATGTGGAATTTATTCTAGAAGAAAGAGAAAACACATTATCTTTGACTTCATCGATTCTATCGCTTGCATATATGCCACAAACCTGTGTTTTCTTACCGAATGCAGCTATATCTGGTGCGACACCGTGATGTTGCCATAACCAAGGCTTACCAGAACCCCAGAAACCCGTTTGGACCTCGTCATATATTAAAAGAGCTTCATTTTGATCTGCATAATTTCTAAGAATTTTGAAAAAATTGGTACGGAAGTGATTATCACCACCTTCACCTTGCATCGGTTCAATTATAATTGCAGCTATTCTGTCCTTAAAGGTTTCAAAAGCATTTTCAATATCTTCAATTGATTTAGATTCTTCAGATTCTATATCATTAGAAACATTACCATCTAAATCGAAAATTATAGTTGGATTATGAAACCTGGGCCAATTGAATTTTGGGAAAAGAGCTGTTTTGATTGGATCTGTATTAGTAATGCTTAATGTATAACCGCTACGACCATGAAAGGCATCTTTTAGATGTAAAATAACTAAATCATCAGCACTGTCTTCTACATTCCGACCTAGTTTTCTAGCTTTCCAATCGAAAGCAGTCTTCAGAGCATTTTCTACTGCTAAAGCACCTCCTGCGACCCAGAAATGGTGGTTGAAATCGGGAGGAGATACGTGAGTAGCAAAGGCCTCGACAAATTCTGCCATTTCCTTAGTATAAATATCTGAATTAGCTGGATTGTTTGAACCTACCATTGATAATTTTTCAAGAAAATGGGGGTCGTTCATCATAGGGTGATTATATCCAATAGGCCACGAAGCAAAACTGGTGAAAAAATCGAGATAATCTTCACCTGTACGAGAATCGTGAAGCCAGACCCCTTGTGATTTTTCTAAATCTAAAACTTGGGGAAAGCCGTCAACTAATTGAAACTGACTGAGTGTTTCATGAACCTGATTTGGATTAACCATCTAATCTCGATTAACACCTGTGTTTAAATTAAGATTGTCTAAAAATTTTGGTAAATGTTCAACACATTGAATCTCATTTTTTGTCAGAGATGATAGTTTTTTTCTGAAATTGTTATCCATTATTAAATCACATGAAATGCTGTAACCCTTGATTAAACGGTAAAGGTTTCCTCCAGTTCTATCCCAGTCTGTTAAAATTATAAATTTTCCTTTAGGACCTAAAAGATGAGATAACTCATCAACGACATTGATGATTGAATGCCCTCTATTAATTAGTATTATTTGTCCATTGATATTCAAATCTCTAAGTGCTTTTTTATCTCGAAGACCTTCTACTAATATTGGATGAGATGAAGATGATAATTTATCCAACAATGTGTGAATTTCTTCATATATTTTTTGAGAATAAGATGAATTTTTACTCCGATTCATTCTATATTAATACATAAAGAAACTATAAAGTTAGCTTTCCCAGTGAAGTGAAACTTAGAAGAGGAAAATGATTGAAATTCAAAATGTTACACGCTTATATGGAAAAACTGTAGCCGTATCTAAGCTTGATTTGAATATACATAGAGGGGAAATATTCGGTTTACTGGGTAGTAATGGAGCAGGTAAATCGACAACTATGAAAATGGTTTGTGGATTGTTAAAACCTACAAACGGTACCATACATGTTGGCGGTATAGATGTCAGAAACAATCCATTAGCAGTTAAAGCTAAAATTGGTTATCTGCCTGAAAATGCACAATTATATGAAAGATTAACGGGTAAAGAAAATTTAGAATTAATAGGTGCATTGAGAAAATTATCATCCAACTTAATAGAAGAAAGAATTGAATATTATTCGGAAAAATTGGGATTGGAAAAACATATTTTTTCAGAGGTTGGGTCTTATTCGAAGGGAATGAAACAGAGATTGGCTATTGCTCAAACTCTGATACATGATCCGGAAGTATTAGTATTGGATGAACCCGCAAGCGGACTTGATCCGAGATATGTTAAATTGTTAAAAGAATGGATTAGAAAATTAGCCAGGACTGGGTGTACAATAATATTATCTACACATATAACTGAAATAGCTGCAAGTTTGTGTGACCGGATAGGAATAATAAATAACGGTAGATTGGGTGGAATTGGAACCGTTTCGGATCTAATGATAGCAACTAATTCTAAAAATTTAGAAGATTGTTTTGTAAGTATTGTTGAATCAGATGCAACTACTGAGATAACTGAAGGTAGATTCTATAGAACTGATTAGTAATGAAATCTATCATATCGTGATGATATTTCTGATAATATATACTTAGCCCACTGAAGTTTCTTTTTTTTAATTTGGGGGAAGGAGGTGCCTGTATACTTTCCTATTGAATCAAAACTAAAACCTAAAAGTGAAACACTTGCAGCATCTAATGAAAGGGCCATCAGAATAGAGCGATCCCCATCCGTAAATCCCCCCCAACAATCTAAAGATTCAGAAGGGTAAGTTGAAGTGAGTGTTGTAAAATTCATTTTTGGAACGTTTTCTATTAGACGTGAAAGATTATCTCCGTGACCATGGATTACTAAAGAAGCACCATTCTTGGTCGCCCAATTAATATCTGAGGGGTAACCATCTAAATCACTAACAACGATGTTTGGTATGTGATTCCGTTCTCTAAACGCTTTAACTGCTCCGTCCGCTACAATAGTAAAATCTTTTGGTAAAATAGTATCTGGAGTTATATCTGCTCCAACAACTACTACATTTTTTCCAGCTATGTTTAAATTGGTAGAGGTGTCTTTTTTAGAAAAACGTGCAAGTAATCTCTGTGCTACTATTTCTCTTTCGATATTGAAATTAAAATCCTGATTTATCTTATCTTGTAAATCCCACCACCAAGTAAGATTCATGAAAATGAAAACTAGAGGGGGTTACCTTCATCATCACAAGGAACTTCGTCACCTGAATCTGGATCTATGTAATAGTACGTTCCATCTTCGTCCTCGTAAATTTCGATTTCTTCTTCGTCCTCATCGTAGTCTGAATCATCATCGCCTAAACCGGAATCTAGTCCTTCTTCACTACCTAGTAAATCCATTATTGTGGTTTCTTCTTTTGAATCATCTCTTTGGCGTTGTAAATCTTCTAGAGCATCTATTCTACTCAATGTATCTTCATATTCTTCATTCATAGATGTAATTTTTTCTAGTTGCTCATCCCTTTCAGTCTTCATTATGTAAGCCATTTGTTCTTGGATTTTGCTTAAATCTTCTCTGGCTGCGACTAAGCGTGATAAGGTCTCATGGAATTTTTCAGATAGTTTTTCGATATCAGGTTCTAGTGATTCTAATTCTGCTATCTCCTTTCTTTTTATTTCTTCTTCTAATTCGACTTCCAGAGCAGCTAAACGTTCTTCAGCTGCTAAATTTTGAGCCTTAACTAATATATCATTAAAAGCTGAAAGATGTGATTCTAACTTAGTAGCGGTACGAGAAGCGTCGTAAGCTGAAATCTCGAGTAACTCTTCGGTATCTTGTAACTTTTCAAGAGTTGCTTCTATTGAATCTAATCTATCTTGAGCACTAGCAGCTTCACCTTGGAATTTTCTTCTAGATGTGAATAAAACAATCAAACCTATCAAGAGCGCTACGACCAAATAACCGGCAACTAGCATCTGTGTGTTTTCGTCCAAAGTTAAATCTCCTTTTTGTGTACTAATCAAAATTTATGCGACTTAGTATTACATTACAGATGAGAATGTTATTTAAATTTATGTGTTCTAAAACGAAGGGGAAAAATTGAACTAAAAGACAAATATGATTTTTATTTAAATGCATATGTTCTATAAAATTAGAAAGAATAAAGATACAACTATTTCTTATTTTATAATACGAGAAGAAATAAATAAGAGCTGGAATCGGGAAGTGAGACTTTGTTACTATGTTTGAATTAACGTTGGATGGGCAGGCACTCAAGATTTCGTCATCGGGAGATGGGAATTCTATTGTGATTGCAGATAGAAATGGGAATCTTAATTTTGTAAATCAAAATAGAGAAGTTGTTTGGAAGAAGGAGATGAAGGAAGGATTATGCTGCGTTAATATTACAGATAAGGGAGATAAGATTTTTTTTGGTGGAAAGGATTGTCGAATGACGGCGTTGAATTCTAATGGTAATTTAGAATGGGAACGTGAAATAGGAAAAACCATATGGTCAATTAGTACCGATTCTGAAGGGAAATACATAGCAGTAGGAACTGGTGATTCAATAGGATTGTATAGTTCTAATGGAGATAAAATATGGGAATATGAAACAGATAGAGCAATGATAGGGGTTTCAATGTCTAGAGGGGCAGAAAAGATTGTGGCGTGTGGAGATGAATTCTTATTCCTTATAGATCGGAATGGTAATCTCATATTCAAACAACAGAAAGATGATTCTTTGTGGGATGTAGATATAAATGAGATTGGAAATAAAATATATTTGGGGGGTTGGGATAAAAAAATATATTGTTTGAATGAAAATGGAGAAACTGTTTGGAATTATCAGACTGGAGGTTACATAAGGAGTCTAGAATCATTGAGTGATGGAAAGATTATAGCCGGCTCTCATGACAAAAATGCATACGTATTATCAAACAATGGTGAATTGATTAAGAAAAATGAATTTACTAATGAAGTTGTCTGTGTTGCAGCAGCCAGAGAAGGAGAGTTCTTATTTGCAGGTAGTGGGGAAAAAGTTGCATGTTTTGATATTGGTATGAATGTAGAAAATAAAGTGAATGAATATGAAAGAAACACAGAATATAGGGCTGTAAATGAACCGGTGAATGAACCTGAGGATGGACCTGTATTTAATTTTGGTATTTTCGATGGACCGCTTCCAGACACTAGTGGATTTGAAAGTTATGAAAATAGTGACTTTACAGAATCTTCCACTACTGGAATGCAGAGTGTAACTGAAGAAGGTGGTGAGTTCTCACAATTCATAGCAGATGTAGGAAAAGAGGATGTTCGAACTTATTTGAGATTAGGACATGCTTGTTGGAAGGAAGGTCGATTAGAGAGATCAAAAGAACATTATCAAAAAGCTACTGAAATCAATCCAGAAGAGCCCAGAGGTTGGCATAATTTATCTGTGTGTGAATATTATATTTCTCTAAAAGCCAATCCAAATGATTACGAAGGTGCGATTAAAAAATCATACAAAACACTTGAAAAATCTAGAATGCCAGAATATAGTCAAGCCGGTAAAACATTGAAAATATTGGCAGATATATTAGATGCTGAAACTGAATTAGACGATTGAAACTTCTGTTGAAATTGCAATATAATATGTGTAAATAACTGAAAGTGTAAAATTATTCCCATCATCTGGATCGAAAAAGAAACCTAAAACATCATCAGGTGAAGCATGTATGCAAGTAACATCTATTGTCCAGTTATTATGACCAGTTTCATTTGATGGAAAGTTATTTTCAAGCCAAGTCCAAACACCAGAACTGGTTTCAAATTGATACGCGCCGACATCGTTTGGAATACTGCTCATATTTTCATAATACCCTTCTATGTATTCGCCATTACTTTGTTCAGAAAAATCACTAACGTCATTTATTTCAGACGCGTTGATTGACAATTCAAATGTATCTGGGAAAAAAATACCGAAAATAGAAGCGATTGCATCAATAGCTGCCTGGCTAAAACCTAAATTTTGTAAATCCTCTAAAGTTTGAATATCATCATTCCATTCTAGAATTATTCTTACGCTAGTTAGATTACTATGACCTAGCCAGATAGTTGTATTGGTTTCACCCTCTAACAAACGATTAGGGGGGTGAGTGAGGGTGATGTTTGATTCTACTTCTTGAAAAGTGATATTATATTCATAATTTTTTACAATCGCCCATGATAGTGTAGAAGAAGATATATTTCTTTCATCTGTTACTGTTAAATTTATTGTATAGTTTCCTGCGGCAACGTATGTATGATTCGTATACATGCCCGTACCAGACAACCCGTCACCGAAATTCCAACTATAATTCAAAGGAGATCCTTCCGGATCCGAAGAATCATTTCCATAAAAGAAAAATTGTGTATTTACCCTGCCTAATTGAATATAACCGGCTTCGTTCACAATATAGGATGAAGCTACAGGCGGTAGATTTGGATAAAGCACCTCTATCTCTTTTGCATATTGACCTGTGGCTCCATTACTAGCTATTACCGTTAGAGATACTTCAAAAATGCCCTCTGTTGAATAAACATGTTCTGCTGTTGTTCCTCCTGCGCCTGAACCGTCGCCAAATGTCCATAAAAATGAACTACCTGAAGGATAATCTGAGCGGTTTGTAGTGAAAACTATGACTTCGCCTCGAACTATTTCTTCATTTTCTATAGTGAATATAACATCACCTATTTCTGTAGGATTGTCGTTCAAACAACCGGCCGTCAGCGATAAAACTATCAGAACTGAAAGAGCTTTACTCACAAAAACCTATTTTTCCTCTATTTAAGTAATTAAAGGTTGAACTTGAAATCTAGAAGAGAAATGACCCATATCCTTTTAGAGGTATGTAATCGATGGTGGAAGAGTGATATTTTATGCAACCAGGACACATGGCTTATGACCGCGCAATAACAGTGTTTTCACCTGATGGAAGATTATTTCAGGTTGAATATGCTAGAGAAGCTGTAAAAAGAGGAACGACTACAGTAGGAATAAAATACAAAGATGGTGTTGTTTTACTAGTTGAAAAGAGAGTCGGATCTAGGTTAGTGGAGCCTGACAGTATAGAGAAAGTTTTCAAAATCGATGGAAATGTTGGTTGTGCGACTTCGGGATTGGTGGCTGATGCGAGATCCCTAGTAGACAGAGCCAGAGTAGAATGTCAAACAAATCGATTCAATTATGGAGAAGAAATGCCTATTGAGGCATTGGTGAAGAAACTTTGTGACTTTAAACAATCATATACACAATACGGAGGTGTTAGACCGTTTGGTACTGCATTACTTGTAGCAGGTGTTGATGAGTATGGGGCACACCTTTACGAAACTGATCCATCTGGTGCAATGACATCGTATAAAGCTATTGGAATTGGTGCAGGTAGGAATGAAGTAGGAGAAATTTTTGAAGAAGAATATAAAGAAGGAATGACGGTTAAGCAGGCGATTGGTTTAGGAGTTAAAGCCTTGAAAAAAGCTAATGAAGAGAAATTTGATATTAAAAATGTAGAAATAGCAGATGTTTCAAAAGATAAGGGATTTCACAATCTAAGTCCTGAAGAAATTAAGAAACACTCGTCTGGCAAAAATTAGATGGTAACCGTAGAAGAAGCGGTGATAGCCAGAATAGAAACTGGTGGACAGAAATTTGAGATTTTGATTGATCCGGATGCTGCGGAAAAATATAAAGAAAGTAAAGAGATAGACTGGGAAGAAGCATTAGTTACAGATGAAATTTGGAGTGATTCGAAAAAAGGAGATAGGCCTTCAGAAGAGGCCATAGATGAAGCGTTTGGAACTTTAGAAAAGATAGAGATTTTTGAGACTATATTGAATAGAGGGAATATTCAATTAACTACTGAGCAGAGAAGAAATTTAGTTGAAAGAAAGAGTAAACGAATTATTGCTCAGATAGTTGCTAATGCTATGAATCCGCAAACTGAATCACCACACCCCCCTCAAAGAATAGAAAATGCACTAAATGAAGCTAGATTTGTTGTTGATCCTTTTGCCAGTGTTGAGATACAAGTAGAACGAGCAGTTAATGAAATAAAAATGAAAATACCTATATCGATGGAATCCTTCGATGTAGCTGTGAAAGTACCTAGTAGATACGTTGGAAAAAGTTATGGAGAAATAAAGGAATTGAGTAAAAGAATTAAAAATGAGGAGTATATGAATGATGGAACTTGGATAGCTGTAATTGATATTGCTGCAGGCTCTTACAAGAAATTAACAGACAGATTAAACAGTATAACTAAGGGAGATGTAGAGACAAAGATTTTAAATTGAGTAGTCTAGGTCGATATCCACATAAGAAATAATAAAAAACGAGATTTGGTTTAAATGAATAGTAAAACAGACGCAGATAATAAAAGTATAAGTAAAGAGATATTTTTTCCGAATGACGAGATAGGTGTTTCGGGTAAAATTGGAGAAGGTGTCTTCAAAAAAGAGGATAAAATTTGTTCAGCTTTAGTAGGAACTGCAAAACAAAAAGGTAGCTACATTAGTGTCTCTGCAATGAAAGGAAGATACTATCCGAACGTTGGAGATGTTGTTATAGCTGTATGTAGCGGAATAGGTCCATCGCATTGGTATATGGATATAAATTCTTCAAGTGATGCTTTATTGCATTTTTCAGAAACAGAATGGAAAGTTGGAATAGGTGAAACTTCAAAATTTATGAATATAGGTGATGCTTGTATAGCAGAAATATTCTTTTCGGGAACTGGTTCGTATCAGATTTCATTCAAGAAAGGTTTCATTGGTAGAAGGCTATATGCTGGAACTATTTTCAAAATTGAGTGTAAGAACGTATCAAAAGTCATAGGAAAACAAGGTGCGAATATAGAAATGATAAGAGAAAAAACGAATACCAGAATACAGATTGGACAGAATGGATTAATTTGGGTAGATGGGAGTACAGATGAAATAGCTAAAGCTATGAGAGTAATAAAAATGATAAATACAGAAGAAGGAAAAATTGAAGGTACAGAAATGATAGAGAAATTTCTAAAAGGAGATAAATGATATAATGGGTGGAAAATTTGACAAAGAATTTATAGATAAAAAAGGAAAAAGAATGGATGGTAGGGCTCCAAACGAGTTAAGGCCTTTGAAAATAGAAGCAGGTGTTTTAGATGAAGCAGATGGGTCTTCATACTTAGAATGGGGAAACAATAAAGTATATTGTGGAGTGTTTGGTCCTATTGAATGTCATCCTAGACATAAACAGAAACCAGATAGAGCGATAATACAGGCCAGATACAACATGGCCCCGTTTAGTGTTGATGATAGAAAAAGACCTGGACTTGATAGGAGATCTACTGAGATTGGTTTATTGATATCCGAAGCTCTTGAACGTGTAGTTATGGTTGAAAAATATCCAAAAGCTGCTATTCGAGTAGATATACAAGTTGTAGAAGCTCATGCAGGAACACGATGTGCGGCATTAACTGCAGCGAGTGTAGCTGTTGCTGATGCGGGAATACCAATGAAAGATTTAGTGCCATCATGCGCTACTGGAAAGGTAGATGGAAAGGTAGTATTGGATTTGAATAAAGAAGAAGATAATTTTGGTGAAGCAGATTTGCCACTTGCAGTATTACCATCAACTGAAGAAGTGGTTCTAATGCAAATGGATGGTGAATTAACACCTGAAGAATTTGAAGAAGCTTTCGATATGGCAATAGAAGGATGTAAACAGGTATATGAAATTCAAAGAGATGCATTGAAACGCAAATATGGAGGTAAATAAATGGCTCAACAAGAGATTACTCCGAATTTGATGAAAGGATATTTAGAAGAATTGGCTTCTAAGGGAAAACGGATAGATGGAAGAGATTTCGATGAATTTAGAGAAATAAAGGTTGAAAGTGGAATCATAGGAACTGCAGATGGATCTGCAATGGCAACACTTGGAAAAACAAAGGTAATTTGTGGAGTTAAATGTGTAATTGGTACACCGTATCCAGATTCACCAGATAGGGGGGCAATGATGACCTCTGTAGAATTAGCACCTTTATCATTTCTTGGTTTTGAAGCAGGCCCACCGCGTGAAAACAGTATTGAATTAGCAAGAGTTGTAGATAGAGGAATAAGGGAATCTGGAATGATAGATTTTGAACAATTGTGCATAGAAGAGGGGGAGAAAATATGGATGGCTTGTATTGATTTACATATAATGGACCATGGAGGGAATTTATTTGATTGTTGTACTGCAGCAGCAGTAGCTGCCCTGCATCAAACAATGATACCGAATGTACAATATAATGTAGGAGAAAAACCTAAAGACGAAAAAATGAATATTTCTCTAAAACCGATAACGTGTACATTTGCAAAGATTGGTGAGGCAGTTGTTTTGGATCCTAACCTAGATGAAGAAAAAGT
Organism: Marine Group III euryarchaeote CG-Bathy1; assembly: GCA_001875425.1. Lineage (GTDB taxonomy): Archaea > Thermoplasmatota > Poseidoniia > MGIII > CG-Epi1 > UBA102. Next base: position 46,996 of record MIYU01000012.1, read on the forward strand.
AATGAGTGCGAGACTTACTGTATCGCATGATGAAAACGGTGTTATGAGGGCTATGCAAAAAGGAAAGAATGGTGCTTTTACTGTAACAGAAGTTAAAGAAGCCGTTCTCAAAGCAAGAGAAAAGGATAATATAGTTCGTAAAGCAATAGAGGAATCTTTCAAATGAGCTCTGGAACGAAAAAAGCAGGAAGTACTGGTAGACTAGGGGCCAAATATGGAGTCTCTGTAAGGAGAAAGATTGGAGAAGTTGAAAAAAAGCAGAAAAGAAACCATGAATGCCCACAATGTACACATGTTAAAGTAAAAAGAGTGTCAACTGGAATATATGAATGTAAACATTGTGATTATAAATACGCTAGTGGTGCATATTACCCAACAATGGGGGATAATTAATGGTCCAATATAGATGTTCTAATTGTAAAACGCAATTAGAAATGGATCTAGAAACACTGGGTTTAACTTGTAGGAAATGTGGAAATAAGATTTTTTACAAGAAACGGCCTGCTAGTAAAAAAACGGTAACGACTGATTAATGAAAGCTGTTGTTAACTTACGAACAGGTAAGACAACGGAAACGATAGTTAGAGCTCTTAAGCCAGAAGCTGAAGGCGATATACCAAAAGTTAAAATTAATGTAGAGAATATAGGTAATCGTCTAAGAATGGAAATAGAAGCTGAAACTATTTCAAGTTTGAGAGCGTGTTTAAATTCCTTTCTTGGTTGGGCTGAATGCGCACATGAAGTAGCGAGGAAGTAAAAAAATGGAAACAATTGAAGAAATGCAACAACAGATGGCTTATTTTCAACAGCTTCAACAGAGATTTCAAATGTTATCTCAACAACAAAGCCAAATGGAAATTGGACTAAGCGAAATAGAAAAAACTATAGAAGATGTTAAGAAATTAGATTCGAAAAATACGATATATAGAGCATCTGGTTCCGTTATGATTAAAGTTGAAAATTTTAAGAAACTTCTAAAGGAGTTAGAAGAAGAAAGTGAATCTTTGGAATTGAGAACTAAAACCATTAAGAATGAAGTGGGAAAAATGAGTGAAGAAATGGAAAAAATTCAAAAGGAATTGATGCCAAAAATACAAAATCTCCAGAACTCTGGTGAAAAAAGTGTTTCCGAATAAACAAAAACTGAAAGAAGCGTTTGAGAAGCGAAAATTAATAATTTTGCACCATAATGCAGACGTTGATTGTGTTGGCTCTGCTATTGGAATTTATCACACCTTAAAGGAATGTCAAATTTCACTATCGAATGGGATTAATTCGGGAGGAAAAAGTATTATGGAGAAAAGTGGTGTAGAATATTTACAAACACCCCCTGAAAAATGGGATGGTACTGTTATTGTATTAGATACCGGAGAACCTGAAAGATGTGCACCTTTACCGAAAGCTGAAAAATTTGTAATAATAGATCATCATCAAAAAATTGGTAGTTGGGGGGCTAATGATACGATAATTAGTTTTCCAGATAAGACGAGTACTGCCGAAATTGTTTTTGAAATGATTAAATATATTGAAGAACCGATATCAGACCTCTCTTTGAATCCATTATTGGCAGCAATATATGCAGACACTGGAAGTTTTCGTTATGCGAATGAAAATTCATTGAAAATTGCGAGTGAAATATGTAATTTAGGAGCTGAGCCCCAAAAAGCAATGGAATTATTGAATAGAGAGGTTAAGGAAGACGAACGTATTGCATTACTGAAAGGAATGCAACGAATGAAGTGGACTAATGAACGTAAATATGTAATCTGTACTTCTTTCGTAAATGCATATACATCTAATGTGGCAAAAAATATGATAAGAATGGGTGCAGATATTGGAATTGTATTTTCTGAAAATAAAAAGGGCGAAGTGCAATTATCAACTAGATGTTCGTTGAAGGCTAAAGAAGGTGGAATTAATTTAGCTAAAATATTGAAGAATGTGAATTCATCATTTGGAGGATCAACGGGTGGCCATATTGGGGCAGCCGGTATGAAAGGAATGGGGGATGGAGAAGCTCTAACAGAAATGGTGAAACAAGAATGTGTACGTATAATTAAAGGAAAATAGATATGTTTGATTCGTACAAAACAATAGTGAGAATCTATGGATTGGTATTTGGAACGCTCCTCATGAGCATGGGATTACAACTGTTATTTCTCAGGTATTTTTCAGAAAATTTAATAGAAGACGAGGATATGATAATTGAAAAAATCCCAATATCCTTGATGGTTGTTTTTATGCTTATATTGACTTGTTCCGGGTTAATAATTGTATATAGTTTGTTACAACCTGCACCAAAGGCGATTAAATATTTTCATATAGATTCAAAGCTTGATGCAATTAGTAAGGGAAATAAAAAAATAGAAAAAGCGACAGAATTGAACCTTCCAAAAACAAAAAAATTGTGGTGGATATTTGGACTATCGTTGCTAATTGGCATAATATGTTTGAATGTGGGAGGTATGGCGTTGTATATTTTTCCAATTTGTTTTGTTATTGCATTCTCATTTCCTAGTCTTTTTTGGTTAAGTTATGCATATCGAAAAACTAACGGAAGAGGGGAACCTGAAAGAATGATACTAGTTGCATTAACTTGGGGGATGATATCAACACTTCCTGCCAGTATAATGAATGAGCTTGTAGCTATGCAAATAGGGGCAGATATGATGAAATTGTTCGAAGAAGAAGTCATAGGAATGGCCGAAATAATAGTGATAACTATTGCAGCTCCAATAATGGAAGAAATTCTGAAACCTCTAGGTCTAATATTAATTATTAAAAGAATAAAAACACCTTATGAAGGAATTTTGTATGGCGTAACCTGTGGCTTAGGATTTGCCATGATTGAAAATTTATTATATGAAATATGGGTAGTCACTGTATTTGGAGCAAACGAATGGACTGTGACTGCATTTGCTAGAGGAATGGGGTCAACTGTCCTACATACTGTTGGACCTGCTATTGTAGGATTTTTTTATGCGAAATACCACCTATCTAATCTTTCTGGAATGGCTAAATTAACTCTAGGATTTTTATGTGCATTTGTTGTGCATGGATTGTGGAATTTAGTTGGCATTTTACCTTTAGTTAAAACAGAATGGGAATTACAATCATTTGTAATCTTATTCTTTTTCACCATAGCCTGTATTATGATTGTAACAAAACTTCTGAATAAAGGGTTGAAAGATGTGCATATAGAGAATGTTTAGAAAGCTGAAAGATTGATATACATCATGCTATTTTCATTATTACCCGCCTTAGCTCAGACTGGCCAGAGCGGCCGGCTGTAGTGGTAACTTCTACCATATCCGTTAGAACGGAAGGCCGCAGATACCGGCAGGTCCCCGGTTCAAATCCGGGAGGCGGGACCATTTCTAATTTAGACTACTGCGGATAACTTTGTAATTTGCAAAACCTGTTATTGAAGACAGGATAAATATAAGAAATAATGAAGTCCAAATAGCATTCATTGTAGAATCGATCCACCCATCTAAAAATATACTACGGATAGCATCCAAAACGTGTTCGCAAGGATTGTAAATGACCACAGATTGTAACCATTCAGGAAGAAGTGGTTCTGGAACATAAGCAGTGCTCATGAAAACCGCAAAGAAAAATAGTGGAAAAACTGCTTGAACTGCTTGTTCACTTTTAGTCTTGAAAGCTAAAGCTACGACTAAATTGCCCACAATACCTATACCAAAAGTAGCTGCAATAACTGCCATTAGAAATAAACCTACTATACCTGAATCAGGAAGAACAAAATCGCCACTCATGTATCTATGATAAAGGATTGATACAGTTATAATCAATAATATTTGAATGATTAATCTCGTGTATTCCGACATAAAACGAGCGACTAATTGAGGAATTAAACCAGCAGGTGTAGCTCTTAATTTTTCGAAATAACCTGTATTCAAATCCATTAGAAGTGCTGCAGACGAATTGACACTGCCGAAGGTAGCTGTCAATAAAATAATAGCTGGCGTAATATACAGATAGTAAGGATGCTCAGCGTATGGATTTCCAGGAACATCGGAAAGACTTGTAAAAAGATTGGAAAATAAAAGATATTGAAGAATTGGAACTACGAAACTGAAAGCTAAAACAGCAGGTAAACGGCGATATTGTTTTAGATTACGTACATAGAGTATGAAAGTTGTTTTTACGGGATTCATGATTCACCCTCCAATCTTTTACCAGTATATTTGAGATATACATCATCCAGTGTTGGAACACGGACCTTAGTGCCTTGGACTTTCAAATCGATATTCATTATTTTCTTTAATGTTGGTAAAAGAGAAGTTTCACCATCGTCAACACTTATGAGAAGTTTATTGGATTGATACTCTATATCGCCATCCAAAAACTCGCTAAATAATGATTTTTTTTGTGAATCATTTATTTTTTCAGATAGTGAAAATTCTATCTTATCTTTACCTACAGATTTTTTTAGATTATCGGGCGTATCGATTGCTACTATTTCTCCTGAATCAATTATAGCAATACGATCGCAAAGAACATCTGCTTCCTCCATATAATGAGTAGACATAATCATTGTTATTCCGCGTTCTTTACGAAGTGTGCGAAGTAAATTCCACAAATCGGAACGATGTGATGGATCGAGGCCTGTAGTTGGTTCATCTAGGATTAGTAAATCTGGATTGTGAACTAAAGAAGCTGCGAGATCTAATCGGCGTTGTGTACCGCCTGAGAGTTCTGGAATCATCTGATCTGCGTATTCGTGTAAATCGAGAAGAGTTAAACTCTCTTGAACTTTCTTTTCAACTTCAGTACCGGTAAAACCGAAGAGTGTAGCATGAAATCTGATAAGTTCGGATGTTGTTACTAGATTATCTAAGCCTGCTTCTTGAAGTGCAAAACCAATTTTTTCTCTTATGAATTTTTGATCCGTGTGTATATTGTGATTTAAAATGTTAATATCACCTTTCGTAATTTTTAACAAAGTGCCCATCATCTGGAGTACTGTAGTTTTCCCAGCACCGTTTGGCCCCAGCATTCCAAATATTTCACCTTTCTTTACAACGAAATTGATGCCTTTGACGGCATGAGTACCGCTTCTGTAAATCTTTTCTAGATTTTTAACTTCGATTACATTTTCAATAGACATGATTAATCCGCTGTTTGGCCACCATCTACAGTGATGATTGAGCCGGTTGTCCATTTAGCATCAGAACTGCATAAATGAAGGGCCATCGAAGCTATTTCTTCTGGCTTGCCCAATCTCTTAAGAGCTGGGATTTTAGATAAATTATCATATTCAATAGAATCTTTATCGAACCTATTTGTGACCATTGGGGTTTCAACTATTCCAGGACATATGCAATTAACTCGGATACGTTCAGCCAAGTCTATGGCCATTGATCTGGTTAGATTAACGACCCCTGCCTTTGCAGCACAATATGCAGCAGCATTATCTAAAGCCCTTAAACCTAAATTTGAAGAAATATTGAGTATTGAACTGCCTTTAGACATCATAGGAATAAATGCATTTGACATAAGATAGGTACCTTTGAGATTGGTTCCAATGACGTGGTCCCATTCCTCTTCAGTACACGTTTCTACAGAGTTGTTTTTGAAAACGCCTGCGTTGTTGACTAAAATATCTAAATTGCCCCAACCCTCTTTAATGATAAAATCGGCTAAATCTTTGATACTGTCTGAATTTGAAACATCGACTTCACAGAATAGTGAATTTGTTTCACTTGCTGCTTTTTCCAAAGTGGAAACTGTACGACCGCAAATCAAAACATGAGCGCCTTCGTCAACAAACCTAGAAGCTATAGCTTTACCTATTCCTGAACCACCTCCAGTGATAAGGGCGTATCTTCCTTGTAATGAATTAGTCATGCTTTACAATAGGCTAGGCGAGGGCTCATAAATTAACTTTGTATTCGTATATATGGAAATATGAAGAAAGTTGCATTGCTTTTGATTATTGTAATCGCATTACCGCTTCTATTTGGAAGCGCTCAAGGAGAAATTCTTCATAATTATTATACTATTCAAGAAGACACTGAAGAATTAGCGAATATGTATCCAGATATTGCAATATATCGAGAACATGGAGAATCTGGCATGGGTAGTTTAGGTATTTTTTCAGTTGACGTTGCTTTGAATATTAGTGAATTAAGCGAAGAGGAATTACGAGCTTTGCCAACTATGTATGTAGATGCTGCGCATCATGGAAATGAACAGATGGCAGTAGAAGCGGCATATTTTTTTCTGAAAGAAGTCTTGGAAAAGAGTGCTGCTGACCCGACGTATTTAGAAGGAAAGCGGCTGGTAGTGACTCCGGTAGTGAATGCAGATGGATACCTTATAGATTGTAGAAATAATGCAATGGGGGTTGATTTGAATAGAAATTACCCATACATGTGGGGAGAATATGGAACATCAGGAATTCCTTCATTCTGTCCAGCTTCAGGAACTTATCGTGGCTCAAGTGCAGGCAGTGAAATTGAAACGCAAGCGAATATGGAGCTGATGTCTGGAATGAATCTGTATGTATATTTATCAGGACATACCGGATCTAACGATATAGTGCTGCCTTGGAAAATAACTGGAGAATATGCAGTAGATATACCTGATTGGGAACTGTATGAGCGGTTTTTAGAAGCATCAAATAATGTATCCGGCCTTGGATATAGGGACCCCTCAGGAGCAGGTGAATCGATAGCGTGGGGGTATGGTGCAAGAACTGCGATAAGTGTTATAGTAGAAGTAGATGAAATGCAATGGTTTATTGCAACTTTCGAAGATGCACGAGATGCCCTTGACAATGAATTAAAAATGTATGAAATGGCTTGGGAAAATCTAACGTTGATGGGCGGGAATATACAGATTGAAAGTGTTGAAAATGATAAAATTACGTTGAAAAATATAGGATGGGGTGCTGCATACAATATAACCTATGGAAAACAGATTGTTGAAATTGTTGAATCGGAAGAAATGATAGTATTAGATATAGAATATGAAACAGATAACTCGATGATTGATATGATAACTTACAATAGAATGAATATAACTGGGGAAGAGGAATCAATGACTGAAATAGCGATATCAATAAAGGAAGAGACTGGACATATAGAACAGCAAAAATGGATACCTTATCCGAACATAATATTAATAATTTTAACAGTTGTAATGAGTATTAAATTAAGGAGTAGAAATGATTGAAATTGAAAATCATGGAAATATACGTACAATAATACTTAATCGTTCCGAAAAATTGAATGCTATTAATTTGGAAATGGCAACGTTGATTAGAGAAGAGGTAGAAAAGGCAGACGAAGAAGATAATGTAAAAATACTGATTTTAACTGGAAAAGGTAGAGCATTTTCTGTAGGAGGAGATGTAAACGAGATGGGCGATTATTTGCCAAAAGCAGGAGATCTGTTCTATAAGTTAACAGAACAGCTACATGCAACTGTAGAGAAAATAATGACTATGAAAAAGCCTGTTATTTGTGGAATTAACGGAATTGTTGCTGGAGGGGCATTAGGTATAGCTCTGGCTGGAGATTTGAGAATTGGAAATAAATCTACAGAAATGTTGAGTGCTCATTTCAAGAGAGGATTTGTACCGGCAGGAGGTGCGACGTATTTGTTACCTAAAATTATTGGACTTGGAAAAACGCAAGATTTATTTTTTGGAGAGAGAACGATAAACGCAAGTGAAATGAAAGAAATGGGAATTCTTCATAGAGTTGTAAAGGACGAAGAAATGTTAAAAGAATGCATGAAAGAGGCGCGACGTTTGGAGAGGGGGCCTTTAGATGCGATTGGTGAAACGAAAATGTTACTCAATAGTCAAGAACTAAAAATGATGAAAGAACATCTTGTACTAGAACGAGAAAGTAATAGAGAAAGTGGAAATACTGGAGATGCTGTTGAAGGTATTATGGCTTTCTTAGAAAAAAGAGAAGGAAAATTTAATTCTGAATAATGGCGGGCTCGGGGGGATTTGAACCCCCGTATCTGGGTCCGAAGCCCAGCAGGATTCCGAGCTACCTCACGAGCCCACGCAGATATCTGTTAGAGGTTCTTATAATAACTTTATTCCAACGCTTTCAAAAGCCCTGAAACTCGTGGAAAATCGATTATAGCTAAGACTCTTGAATTAGTGGTGCAAATAGTTCTCAACCTTTCAGACATATGAAGTTCTCGTGATTTTTCTAAATTTTCATAACCAGATATACTGCAAATTTGTTCATCGAGCTCCATGATAAAGGATTCAGGAGTTGTTGCTGTTAAACCTCCTTTGCGAAGTTTTTGGTGAAGTCTAGAATATTTGAATTGCTGCCAAGCAGAAATTTTATTGAAGGTCTCTGTAAAATCTTCTTCGTCCATATCTAAAGATTCTGTCTTTATTCCTAGATTGATGGCTGTAACAAAAGAGGGAGGGGGCAATCTTACTTGATCTTCACCGACTAAATCATATAGAAATAGACCATGAATCTCTTGCATACTAGAAATATCAAATGGTTCACCATCCCAATTTGATAGATCTTTCAATTCTCCGGGACTTATTCCCAATGCTATCACATCGGGAGAAAAATTTTCAACTTTTGATTCAACGTCTTTTGATTCACTAACAAGACCTCTGATAGTTGATAAAATGACTAATCTGCAACCAGACATAGATAATTCATTAGTTATCACAATTTTACCTCACAATTATGTTTACAGGAAGAACAAACGTTAGAATTACAAGCAGAACAAAACGAAGTGGTTGGTTTTTTACAATGAATACATAACCCAGATAGCATTACAACCACATACACTCCATGATTTTAATTTAATGTACCAAAGTTTTTTTGCTTCATATCCTTAAAGGTTAACATGTTTAGAGCGAAAAATATAAAAATTTTCATGCCGGATTGTGAAAAGATAGAAGAATTCAAAGATGTTGAATTTCAATCCAATCCGGAAATGGAGTTGCTAGTTATATTCACTAATGAAGGAGAGCATGCAGAAGTATATTCGGGAATGAAATACAAAATAATAATGGAAGGAAATGGAGCAAAGGAATCATATGACATGGCACAAAGAGCCCATACTATGTCTCAAGAACAGATGAAAATGATGCTAGACCGTGAAGAGGGAACTGAAAATCAATTTTATTCTGGAATAGGATGAATAGAAAGGCTAAACTGATTGCGTTCGATATGGATGGAACGTTAATCGAAACTAAATCTTCATGGGCAACGTTGAATAAAGAATTTGGAGTAGATAGTAGTGAAATGTTGAAAAAGTACATGAATGGAGAGATAACGGATCAAGAATTTGTAGATTATGATATAAGGAATTGGAATGAAAAGGTAGAGAAATTAAATATTGAGAAAATAAACGCAATTCTAGACGAAGTCGAGATAAGAAATGGTGCTAAGGAATTATTATCTGAAATTAATAAACTAGGAATTAAATCTGTAATTATTTCTGGTGGAATAAGTCATCTTGCTAAGAGAATTTCTAAAGAATTGGGAATTACTGAATATTATGCAAATGATATTCTAGAAGATCAAGATGGTAAAATATATGGTAAAATTAATTTAGATAGTAGAAATAAGGGGGCAGTTCTTAGAAAAATAATAAATGAAAATGATATTAGAGAAAGTGAAGTGATAGCTGTTGGAGATGAAGAGATTGATATTGAAATGTTTGAAATTGCTAAAACTAGTATTGCAGTAAATACGAATAATTCAAAGGTTATTGAAAAGGCAACGTATCATGTTAAAGAGGAAAATCTATTAGAAATATTAGAATACATGGGAGATATAAATGAATAATAATGTTTTAATCCAAAAAGAGAATAGAATCGGTACAGTTATAATAAATCGTCCTGAGAAATTAAATTCATTGAGTACGGATACTAGAAAGGAATTAGTAAATGCTTTCAAAGAATTAGAAGGAGATAAAGATATAAGAATTATAATACTTTCAAGTTCAGAATGTAAAGCATTTAGTGCTGGTGCAGATCTAAAAGAATTTGCCAGTACAGAAAAGATAGATACTGTAGAAATGGAAAGGGGATGGGAAGTAACTGAAATAATCTTTAATTTGAAGAAACCCGTTATTGCTATGATAGATGGATTCTGTATAGGTGGAGGAATGGAGCTTGCTATGGCTTGCGACATACGAATTGCATCAGAAAAATCTAAATTTGGACAGGGTGAAATTAATTTGGCAATTATACCTGGAGCAGGAGGCACTCAAAGACTACCTAGATTAATTGGTAGTGGGAGGGCGATGGAAATGATTTTATCTGGTAGAATGATAGGTGCTGTTGAAGCGGAAAAATATGGTGTTGTTAATTTTGTATACCCTAGCGAAGAAATAGAAGAAGCTACGATAAAAATAGCAGAAAATATTGCAAAAAAATCTCCGTTTGCATTGAGTCGTGCAAAGAGTGCCGTTAATAGTTCCTTATCTGAACCTCTAAAAAAAGGGCTTGAAATCGAAAGAACGTTGTTTGTTGAATGTTTTGTTTCTGAAGATGGTAAAGAAGGTATTCGCGCATTTGTTGAAAAAAGAGAACCTGAATACAAGGACAAATAATGTGGTAAAAAAATCTAGAAAAGATAAACGTAAAAATGCTCTAGAAATTCTCGAAGAAGCGAAAAAACTATATCCATGGGCTGAATGTGCTTTGGTACATGAAGGCGCTTTACAACTTCTTGTAGCGACTATATTATCTGCACAATGTACTGATGAAAGAGTTAACAAAGTAACAAAGAAACTTTTCAAAAAATATAAATCTGTAAATGATTTTACAAAGGCAGAACTAAATGAATTAGGTAGAGATATTAGACCAACTGGATATTATAATTCTAAAGCGAAATACATCAAAGGAGCTTGTGAAATGATTGTTAATGAATATGAAGGAAAAGTACCTGACAATATGGAAGAATTAGTAAAATTACCAGGAGTAGGAAGGAAAACTGCAAGTGTAGTTCTAGGTGTTATTTTTGGAAAAGCAGAAGGTGTTGTAGTAGATACACATGTATTTAGAATTTCAAAACGACTTGGATTATCCAAAGGGAATAGTCCTGAAATAGTGGAAAGGGATTTGATGAAAATACTACCGAATGAGTATTGGATAGATTGGGCAGATCATTTAATTTGGCATGGAAGAAGAGTATGTGATGCGAGAAAACCTTCATGCAATACATGTACATTAGAGATACGGTGTCCAAAGGTGGGCGTAAAAACCCCCACTAGATAGGATGTGCGCAATGAGTATCAGTGAAAAATGGGATAATAGATTTCTAAAATTAGCAATGCATATCTCAAAATGGAGCAAAGATCCATCTACTAAAGTTGGGTGTGTAATTGTTGGTGAAGATAGGGAAGTGAGAAGTACAGGATTCAACGGATTGCCTAGAGGTATTGATGATTCGAGTGAAAGACTGAACAATAGAGAACTAAAATATCCTCTAGCCTGTCATGCTGAAGAAAACGCAATAATGCACGCAGCTAGAGTTGGTTTGTCGTTGAAAGGGTGCATTGCATACTCTACTTGGCCACCATGTACTAGATGTGCTAGATCCCTCATACAAGCAGGGATTGTAGAAGTCATTTCTCCAACAGGGATAGAGATTCCTGAAAGATGGAAAGAAGATTTTGACCTTGCCAATAGTATGTTCAAAGAAGCTGGAATTATTGTAAGATACTCGTAACTTAAAATAGAAAATTACTTTGATTTTTCTAATGCATCGATAACGCCATTACCGTCGCTATCCAATAGTTTTTCAATACGTTTAAGATGTTCGACACCAGTATCTGATTGAATATTTTCAGTAATAATATCCCTTACATGAGAAGGTTTTGAAATGCCGTATAGAGTGTCGTGAGGATCGTGTCTTGCAGTTCTTGAAGTTTTTTTGAGACCACCCATGAAGCCAAGTGACATTTTATCACTGCCAGAACCTAAACCTGATGCTAACATGGCTTCATCTGTTCCAGTGCCTAAACCTGTACCTGTTAGAGGGATAACTGTACCGAAACCGAACAAACGGCCGAATATACTTTGAGATAATTTTATGTCTTCTATATGATTATAACGTACCTGACGCTCACTTCTATTCAAGAAAAAATCACTTTGTAAAATGATTCTAACATTTGTCAAGAAATATGTGAAACTCAGCCTATAATAATTAACGAGGAATAAACCTGCAAATCCTAATAAAATAGTTAAAGTTGGTAAAAATAATTTTGAAAAATTAAAAGTATCTTCTCTGACATCGGCAAAAAATTTACCGAATAAGACAAGACCTATGACTCCTAAAATAACTACAAGAATACAGAAGCGAAAAACAGATTGACCGCCTGTTTCTAAATAAAAATATCTACATAAAAAACCAAATATTAATAAACCAAAAGACCAGCAAATAATACCTAATAATGTAACTGCGTTTGGCCAAATTGTAGTTAAAATTTCTGCAGTAGCGGTATGGTCATCTAACCAATCTTGACTGATGACCGCGTTTAAAATCTTGAAACATGCAAATCCCCATAAAATTAGAAAACCGAAAATAGCGTAGAGATGTAAGAAAGATAAGAAATGCGGTTTCGCCTTTAATTTTAATTCTTCGCCCCTCAGGAATGATATTTCAGCCAAGTCTCTACCTTTGCGTTGATTTGGGTGCTTGATTTAATCTTTTGTCACGACTCTTGGACAACTGAATCTGTGTATTGAGGTTTTGATTTTGAAATTAGTGTGACAAAAATACCACCTAGGCAAATTACCCCTCCGAGTACCACCCATGTAGTTGGCAATTCATTGAAAAAATGCCAGGCTAATAAAGAAGCGCCGAAAGGTTCAGCCAATAAAGTTACAGAAACGACGTAAGCAGGTAAGTATCCTAGAGCCCAATTGTGTAAAGTATGACCTAAAAGTGTTGGTACGAATGCCATCAATAAAAATATACCGATATCTCTTTGTGGAAGTGGGTAATAATTTGCATTTGTCAGAAGTACAGAGCACCAGAGTGTTACGGCGCTTATTGAGTAAACAACGAATGCATAAGTGGGAAGAGATATAGATAATCTAAGAGACCTTCCTGCTAAAAAATAAATTCCAGCTAAAATGCCTGAAATCAAAGCGAAGAGGTTTCCTTGATAAGTGCCTGAATTATCCAATAATTCGCCACTGAAAAGAATAGATATTCCGATAAAACTTAAAAATATGCCAAATTGAGATTTTTGTGAAACGTTTTCTTTGAGTAATAACCATCCGAAAAAAACAACGAAAAGGGGATGAGAGGTAGCAAGTAATGTTGCTGCAGCTACAGATGTCTTTGTTACAGAAGAGATGAAAAACCCGAAATGTAAGCCCAATACTATACCAACTAAAGACATTTGCGTTAAGCTTCTATGCTGTAACGTTTTAATTTCTGAAAAGTTATCTTTCATCAAGAATGGAATAAAAATGAATGATGCGAAAGTTTGACGATATGCACCGACGACCAATGGACTGATATCCTTATCGACCCATCTGATAAAAATAGCTGAAAAAGAGATAGCGACCATGGCAATAATTAAAGAAAGGTATGGGAGAACATTCTCTTCGTCTTTTTTAGTCATAAAATTATCAATCCATGAGTGCTACAGGTTTAGATAAATGTCGTCGTGCAGAAGATGGTGGTTCGTACCAACAAGTATCCAACTCTGGTAAAACAGATTTGTAAGGTGGTTTTGAGATTTTAGTACTGCAAATGCGACATTTGTAACCGGCATCCTTACCAACAGAATGCGTTCTTGCCTGACATTTAGTACACAATGGATTAGGTGGTTTAACATACCGATTTTCAAATCTGAGAACTCTGAATTTTTCAAGATTTAAAGTTCCTTGGCTTAAACTTCCACAAACAACAATATCATCCCCTTGGACTAATTTATCAACTTTGATTCGAAAATCTCCAGAAGGTTCATACGCAGCACAAGTGATCGTTTTATTGTTATCAATTAAATCAAAAAATCTATGACCTCCTTGGATTGAATACGGAGTTGAATAAACTTTACCTCTTAACTTTACGCAGATACCATCTTCAATTTCAGACAGGGATGTTTCTTGTAGATGATCATCTGAACCTTGATTTGTCAAAAAGAGTAAGCTTTTTTCTGCTTTTTCAGGACCTAGATATTTTAATCCATTCAATAAAGAATCTGAGTTTGTACCTCTGAGGCCCCATAAAACTGGACATGGAGAATGTGGAACCATTGAGATTTTTCCATCATCATCCATGCAACTAAAAACCCCATCTAGTCTTGAAACTGTGTTAACGGTATCTTTGGATATGTTTCTAGAAGTTCCCCATTTATTTTTTTTCCTATAGGCTAAGAGTTCGTAAGTTGTATCTGATTTTTTGAAATCCCAAGCAATAGCACAAGCAGCACCTATCAACCCCCTTCCTCCACGTAAACCTTTGAAAGTTGTTTTTTCGATAAAGGGCATAATTTTATCTTTAGATAAAATAGATCTAACGCCTTTCCAATATAGCTCTGTTGGAAGTTTCTTTCGAGAAATGACCACACCTGGTTGAGATGAGGGGTGTGAATCTGATTTTACAATAGTCAATATTCTGTTTAACAATTCTTCATCTGTAATTGAAGAATCGCTTTTGAAAGAAAGCGCTATCGCCCCGTTACCTCTGGTTTTCCAAGGTACGTTTGGATTGAGACGAACCAATCTTGGCTCTCCGATTAGAGATAACTCAGGCAACTCTTCTATTACTTTAGAAGATAAATATGTAGTGCACCCACCTTCTAAAGAATCTGTGTCATCGATACCGATACGTATCAATTTTTACCTCTAGATGCTTTTTCAATTATTCTATTTTCAACATCAACAAGGAAATTAGTAATATCCACATCTAAATCTCTAGCAATTATAAGTGCCTCCACCTCCGGTAGAATGCCGCGATGTTTTGATTGATTTTTGTTTATAATGCGTATAATTTTCTTTTTGTCCATATCGGAATTATCGATTATGGATGACAAAATTTGATTGAAAACAGTATCAGACAAGTTCAAACACTCCTTTTGAACCGTATGGAACTGTTATATTTTTATTTATTTTTGCAAAATAAAAATCTGAAGTATCGATGATTGAATTTGGTAATGAAGGAGGATTGCTGCCTAAAAGTGTAATTAGAAATTTATTTATTTTTAAAGTTTGTAAATGAGTTATTAAATTAATCAAAGGCATATCTGAAAAATCCTTATGTTTAGCAAAAACTGAGTCAGTATAATCGATACCTATCATTAAATTTTCAGCAAAATCTAAAGCTATATTCAATTCATCGAAACCGTTTAAATTTCTCAAAGGTAGAATTACCTCCCCTCTATCTGCCATGATACAATCTATAATATCCTCGCCATAAAAAGAACCGGAATCAACGAAAACCGTTCTTTTTGGATTTAACGGTAAAGTAGATGGGTCGGGACGATTTTTTTGAATACCGCGCATATCCCATATCAATAATGGATCCGATTCTTCAGGTATGTGAAAATTATCTTTGTTTTTGAATTGGAAGCGATTTTCTAAGAAATCTAAAGTAACTAATTTTCCATTATTGTAAGCTATCCAAGGCCATGACATGTAAATATGATTACGAACTCTAATTTATTGTTAACTTATACTACAAATCTAGAATAAAAACGATATGAGAAGGTGGACCGGTCGTAACTTTTAGATTATGATAGCTAATGGCTTTGACTTCAACGCCATAGCCATATTTTTCAGGAGAATACGTATCGCCAGACAAAAAAACAGTAGCTTCGGAATCGGAAAGTGTTATTCTTGCTTGACCAGAAAGAAAATTTTCTGAGTCAAATAAAACGATTAATTCATTTAAAATATCAACGAGTAAGTGGCTTGAATCGGAATACGTAATCTTGAAATTTAATTCCTTTGAAGGTTTTACTAAATTTCCACCAGTAATGATTTCGGTTAATGCTAAGCAAGCTTCAGAAAGTGCTTCTTGAAAAGTGTCTGATTTTATTTCGATACCGACATCTGCTGTATGGTCTAATTGCGCTCTCAAACAAATAACCTAGATATGGGTGAAATATAAGAGGAACTATTGCAACCAAACAGAAGATGGTAGCGGGGGGTGGATTTGAACCACCGATCTCCGGGTTATGAGCCCGACGGGATTTCCTAGCTACCCCACCCCGCTTCGTTGTAGAACTTAACAGCATTGTTAAGAAGCTTTGGTGAATAAAAGAACGATAATAACTTACCTTCTCATTATAGTATAGCGGAAAACAACAGCTGCAACTACTAGACCTAGTAAAGCAAAAGGTATTGCAGTAGTCAAAGAGACTGGTGGAGAAAAAGAATCGTCTGAATTTGGATTTGGATTTGGATTTTCCATAATTTCGACCGTATAAATTAATGAATTATCATCTTCAAAGGGTCCTTCGTCTATGTTGAAACCGGTGTCAACTTTTATTTGTAAAGATTGAGTTCCTACAGTAGGAATAGCCCAAGTCAGAGTTACTTCAGATTCACTGAAACCTGAAATTCCTGTAACTAATTGAGTATCTTCGACTCTAGCTCCGAAAAACAATTGTACCTGAAAAGAACCTGATGATTTACCACCTGTATTGTGTATTGTAATGATAAATTCTAGAGGTACACCTTGAACTGGAGGGGAAGGATCTAATCTAACATCCTGAGAATTGATTACAAGATTGACCGTTTCTTCTGGTGGAATTTCGATATTGAATGAAGAGTCTGCTGCTTCGAAGAAAACGCGTCCATTGGAATTTGAAGAAATTACTTTTAGATAAAAGGAGGCAGAATCGCCATGTTCTGCATTTTTGATATCGATAACGAGTTCTAAATTAGCCGTTTGAGCTTCATCTATAGTGAGAAGATCAGTATAGCTACCTCCAGCAATATCGTAAACAGAAATAGACCAACCACCTCCTACTGATGTTGAAAATGAATAAGTATCTGCCCCGTTTCCTGTATTTTTAACACTGAAGGGATAATGAAACAGATTGTTTTGTAAATTGTAAGGATTGATAGCTATAGAATTAGGAAATGAAGAAGGAGTGACCTGGATGCCAGTTTCTCTAACGGATAAAGAATAATCAATATCGGCCATCTCTAGGGGATTTCCTCCTGATATAACAGATATTGTAATTGTAGTAGATTCACCGCCAGATGCACTAGAAGGTGAAGAAACTAAAATTGAAACAAGTTCTGAATCACCTTGATCTAATTCGATAGTTTTAGAACCATCAATATCAATATCCCAACCAGAAGAGGAACTGTCTGTTTCCAAATCAATGATATCGAAACCGTTACCGTTATTGATTATAGATACGTCGAAACTAATCTCAGAACCTGGATTCATGACGAATGTGCGTTCATCATCTTCACTAGTTATATCTACCGAAAAAATATCCACTAAAAGATAGTAATTAGCAACAAATGACCATTCTTTATTAGAGATGCTATCTTCTGCAGTGATTAGCAAAGTGTAATTTTTCTCAAGGGCGTTATCATCTTGATAATACCAATTTGCACTTAAAATTGTGCGAGAACTACCGCTTGATCTTACATCAAAACTATTTCGGAAAGAAGGTGAACTAAAATCACTAATTGAAATTGTACCGCTTTCAGCATCTGTATAACTAGCGCCAAATGAATTGTGTATAAAGAAAGACATCTGAAGATTATCTTCGCCGAAATCATCAACGCGTTCATTTTCCATACTATCTATTTCAAAAAACATATAAGAAATATCAACTTGCATTTTAGAATTCAAACTTGAACTGTCCCAGAGAACGTGTGCTTCTCTTGGATTTTCCTCTCCAGACCAAGTAGTGTTTGTCCAAGTAATGCTACTTTCTAATTCTATACCTAAACGAGACACACTGTCATACTCATTTGGAATGGCCTCGGGATTAACAGAAAAAGTACCAGATATGAGATATTCCCCCTCTAAACTACCGCCGGGCGGGGCGTTTTCCTCTATTTCGACCGTTGCTAATTCTGTATATCCGTTATTTACGTAAACATAAATTATAGCCCTAAGTCGGAATTCATCAACTTTACTTGAAGAGAACCAAATATCGAATGAACCTTCCTCACCTGTAAAAATTACTCCTTTATTATAAGCAAAATTTGATTCCCAAGAGGCCACATCATAATATTTGTATTCCCCATTAGTAGCGTTTGGATATTCTTGATCTTCTGCATTATTACATGCTTTATTTCTAGATGCAGAAGAAGGTTGATCTGGATTTAAATTTCCTGTATTCAAAGCGAGATTACCTTCTAAAAATAAATCAACGGATTCGGATTCTGCATTATCTGTAATTAGTAAAACGGAAAAAAATGCTATGCAAAAAAGAACAGCTCCGAAATACTTCGTCTTTTTCATGACTTAACTGTTTCCTTATTATCCGTTAATAAAGTTATCCTTATACAGAAATCAACTAAGAAATAATGAATATTACAAAGTAGGAGGGAAAATAGAGGCTCCCCCTTTCTTTTCCTGCAATACACCATCTTTAGCTATTATTTGACCGCGTCTAAAAACTCTTGAAGGAAATATAGCATCCCAATTCTCAAACGGCGTCCAATTAGCTTTAGAATGAAGATTTTCCAAAGATATTTTTGTTTTATTTTTTAAATCTACTGTAATTATATCGGCAGGATTGCCTGGAATTAATTTTCCTCTTTGAATGCCCAATCTTTCAGCTGGTTTTTCTGCCATTGCACTTACCAATCTATCAAGAGACAATCTACCTTCTGCCACTTCATTCAACATCAAAGGAATCATAGTTTCTACACCTGGGATTCCAGAAGGCGGTTCTGAGCTTGCCTTCTCTGACATTAAATGTGGGGCGTGATCACTTGCTAAAATATCGATTTTTCCATTTCTTAATGCGTTGTAAAGGGCAGTGTTGTCATTTCTTTCTCGTAAGGGTGGGTCGACTTTGCATTCGATACCGAGTTCGCAACTCAGATTGAGTAAAAGATGATGAGGGCAAACCTCAGAAGTAGCCTGTGATGGCAATACATTCAAACCTTCTTGAGTAGAGAGGTGTGCCACATGTAAAGAGCTTGAATTAGGCATCCCTTCCAAACATAATTTTTCTGCGTTAGATCTATTATGAGTATGATCGGATAAAGATGAAAGTGTATCGTAGGAAATGTAATCGGGGTGTTCACCGTGTATAACTACGGGGCGCGAGCTGTTTTCTATTACTTCGTTTACAGTTGATTGATATTCAGGCCAACTAAATTTGTATGGATATAGCTTCCAAAAAGCAGGAAAGGTTTTTGTGAACCATGATTCTTTACTGATTCCAGGATAAGCATAGAAACCTAAACCAAAATCGACTACCGAATTAGATAATGCCCGATTAGTTTTATCTGTGAAATTGGAAGGGCTATTGGTTAACGGTATTGTGTTAGGCATGTCAACAACGGCAGTTACGCCCCCGCAAGCTGCGGCTGCGGAACCGGTGGCCCAAACTTCTTTTTCGGGATTACCCGGATCTCGAAAATGAACATGCATATCTGTAGCTGCTGGTAGAATGACATCGGAAGTGGTTGTGTGTTCATCCCCCTTTAGAATTTTTTTAACTGCACCTATGTAACCATCATCGTTGATGCCGACACAAGCATCAGTTAGACCTTGTCCTGTAATCCATACTTTGCCTTCGAGTACTTTCATCAATCCTCTACTATTACCACTATAGCTTTCGTGTATAAAGCCTCATTGCGTCCAGAAACTTTAATTTTAATTGTGTAAGAATCATCAATAGCATCTTCAGGAACTGTTACTACTAATGTTAGATTGGAATAATCAGAAGCAGATAAATTTAAGGAATAAATATTAGTTTCATTATCGAAATAGAAAAGTTCACTTGTAAAATTCGAATCTGAAGCCAGAAGAGTATCATTTACAGACCGGATTGTAAAGCTAGATAATGAAACGGACCAAGATTCGTTGTGAACAAAGCTGAGTGATAAATTATCTGTGACAGTACCCGTATTGTTCAGCCAAACTATCATTTCGAAAGAAGCATTGGAAGCGGTAGTAAATTCAGAATCAGAAGATTCTATACTTATGTCGAATGGACTTTCCCCTACCATGAGTGGCGAAGGAACAAAGCATACAACCAACATCAATACGGAAAAAGCACCTACTATCTTTCTATTAAAATCTAAAGGAGTGATTTCTTCAGAAGGAGGAGAGTGGAGTACTCCCATAAAAAGAATTAAGACTCCGAAAATTAACCAACCGAAATATGGATCAACTACGCCTGGAATACCTACAAATCCTAAGAAAAACAATATCGACATTGTGAGATAAGAAAAATATTTGGATTTGTTTCCTAGAAGTGCACGTGATATATGCCCCCCATCTAATTGACCTGCTGGAAATAAATTAATTGCTGTAACTAGGAAACCGGCCCAGCCTGCAAACGCTACTGGGTGAGTCAAATACGCGCCTGAAAGTGGCATTATTTTAACGGCAATCCATATCAGAGCAGACCAAATTATAGGAGTTCCTAAGTAGTAAACACTTCCAGTATCTTCAGGTACTGGAGCTTTTACCATTTCAGTTAAAAAGAAACCGAGAAGAGTGATTGGTATGGCAATTAAGAATCCTGCAATTGGCCCACTAACTCCGACATCGAAAAGAGCTTTACGATTAGGTATTGGTTCGCGTATTGATATCATAGCCCCCATAGTGCCCAACAAAAATGGAGGAGGGAATGGTATGAAGAATGGTAATGAAGATTCTAGATTGTGTTTTTTAGCATAGAAATAATGGGCGAATTCGTGCACACCCAATATTGTCAATAGTGGAATTGAGAATGTTAAAAATCCCATCAACAGAAGTCTGGGTTCTAGAAAAATTGTTAATAAAAACCAACTTGACTCTGATTCGTAGTTAGAATAGCCAGCATACATGAGGGCTCCGGCCCACATAGTAGTAAATACTGTAGCAATGAAAAGATAAATATTAGTTCTTTGACTTTTGAAAGATAAGTTTGGTCGTGGAATTAAAATTAAAAGAGCCTCTCCACCAATCTCCCTTGCAATTGGAGAAAAGCGTTCTGGAAAACTTTTGGATTTCAATGAAATTCTTAACTCTTCAAATTTAGATGCGAAATCATCGGGCAGATCTATATGAAATATATGAGAAAGGCCATCGTGTTTGTAATCCTTGATTAGCCATCCTTTCGACTTTAAAAAGGAATTTAGTTCTTCCATTGGAAATGTATTGCTAATTGCGAGGTATAAACTATTTGGTGCACATTTGCTTAAACTTCGGGCGAATTTTTATAACCGTTTTCCAATTGGGTATTACGTTGAGGCTCAACTTATGACTAAACCTGAAATTGCTAAAGATATAGAACTAGAAGAACAAATTAAATGCACAGAATGTAAATCAGAACATTTGGTAAGAGATTATCAAAGAGGTGAATTGACTTGCAGAACTTGTGGTTTAGTGATTGATGAAAATCAAATAGATCAGGGACCTGAATGGCGTGCGTTTGATGCTGAGCAGAATGAAAGGCGGGCTAGAGGTGGATCGCCTATGAATCCCCTAGTTCATGATAAAGGATTATCAACAGATATTGCTTGGAGTAATAGAGACTCATATGGAAACGTAGTACCATCAAAGAATCGATCGCAATTATACAGAATGAGAAAATGGCAGAATAGAACTAGAGCCAATAATTCTGCAGATAGAAATTTAGCATTGGCACTAAACGAATTGAACAGATTGGCTTCTAAAATTGGATTACAAAGACAAGTAAGAGAAACTGCTGCTATGCTTTATAGAAAAGCTGTGCAGAAAAATCTAGTTAGAGGTAGATCGATTGAAGGTGTAGCTGCTGCAACGCTTTACGGAGCATGCAGACAGTGTGAAGTTCCTAGAACGCTTGACGAAATAACTAAAGCATCTAATGCAACTAAAAAGGAAGTTGGAAGAACATATAGATACATATCAAGAGAATTGGGATTGAATCTGATGCCAGCATCACCCGTTTCATACATAACTAGATATTCTCGTGAACTTGGATTATCTGGTAAAGTAGAAGATGCAGCAATAAAGATACTTCAAGAAGCTACTGAATCGGAATTGACTTCGGGAAGAGGGCCTACTGGAGTTGCAGCTGCTGCAATATATCTAGCATCCGTAGTTTACAATCAACGCAAGACTCAGAAAGCTATAGCAGACACGGTAGGAGTTACCGAAGTTACGATAAGAAATAGATACAAAGAATTAACAGAATATCTGAGTATCACTGCTGCTGTAGCAGCTTGAAGGTACATATTGAAATTTCGAAAGAACGACGCTAATAGTCGAAAAGTGTGGTTGCAGCATCCTGATGATTTATATTATTTAAATCTGATAATTGAAAATGAAGATATGCTTACTGCTTTTACGGAACGAAGAGAATCTAAACAGGCAGACAAGATAAGAACTGAAAGGGGAGTCAAAAAAAAGATGAATTTGACTATAAGCGTTGAAGATAAAGAATATCAAAACTTTGATCAAAGATTGAGATGTCATGGTAAAATAATAGAAGGGGCGCAAGATGTTGGAAACTATCATTCACTGATACTGAAAGCCGGAGATGATTTTGTTCTGGGAAAAAAAATGTGGATGCCCCACCATGAAAGAATGTTTTCAAAAGCTAAGAAAGCATCGTTTAGAGCTATAGCAATAAATGTAGAAACAGATGCAATTGTGTTTGCAGAATTACGAACTTTTGGACTTAGGGAATTAAAAACTATTAACAGAGCTGGAGGGGGGAAAAGAAAAGGTGGTGAAACTCAGAAATCATTTTTTGAGAGAGGTCTTGAACAGTTAAAAGAAATTTATAATTCTAGAGAAATGTTGATAATATTAGGACCTGGTTTTCCAAAAGAAGATTTCATAAGAACTTGTAAAGAAAAAGACCCAGACATAGTCGATAAATATCAAACTGAAACAGTTGGACAAGGTGGTATGAATGGAATTAATGAAGCACTTAAAAGTGGTAAAATAACAAATAAAATGGAAACGATAGAATTGGAAAAAGAATTGACAATAATGGAAGAATTGAAAACGTCAATTTACAAGGATTTTGCAACTTATGGATGGGCTGAAGTTAAAGAGAAAATAGAAAATGGTGCTGCTGAGAAAGTTATAATGCTAGATACGGAAATACATCGAAAAAAAGGAATTGAAATGCTTGCATTGTGTGAAAGAAATAGAATTGAAATTATAGAAATATCCAATCATCATGAAGGAGGTCAGATGCTAGAAGGACTAGGAAAAGTGGCTTGTTTACTAAGATATAAGGCAGGATAGTTTCTTTTATTGGCATTGTTATTTTAGATATTATGATACCAGGCATGGGGAGGATGAATCCGCGAATGATGAAGAAGCTTCAGAAGCAATTAGAAAAAGCTACTGAAGAAATTGATGCAACCAAAGTGATAATTGAAACCCCAGAGAAAACAATAGTCTTTGACCAACCGTCTGTGACTATCATGGACATGATGGGACAAAAAACATACCAAATAGTTGGAGAACCCAGTGAAATAGAAAATGAAGAAGATGGGATACCTGAAGAAGATATCGAATTAGTTATGGCTCAAGCTGGTGTTTCAAGGGAAAAAGCAATTTCTGCCCTAGAAGAATGTGATGGGGAGCCTGCAGAAGCCATAATCAAATTAGTAGGTGGGTAATGGATTTTAGAGAAACTGAAGAGCAGAAAATGATAAGAGAAACTATACGTGATTTCTCTGAAAGCGAAGTTTTGAAAACGACGGCGGAGAGAGACGAAAATCAAATACCTCCTGTTGAAGAATTTAAAAAATTAGCTGAATTGGGATTTGCTGGTATGACTATTTCAGAAGAATATGGAGGGCAAAAAATAGATGATATCTCTGAGGCCATAGTAATAGAAGAGCTTTCTAGAGTTGATCCTTCTTTAGGAGTTTTTCTTGCAGTGCATGTTGGATTATCTGCGATGACGATTGCACTTCATGGAACAGGGGAGCAGAAAAAAAAATACCTACCTAGAATGGCAACTGGAGAACTTATTGGTGCATATTCGCTAAGTGAATCAAATTCTGGAACTGATGCAGCAGCTATGACTGCAAAAGCTGATTTAGAAGATGAGAATTTTATTTTAAACGGTGAAAAAATGTGGGTAACTAATGGGGCATCGGCAGATGTTTTTGTTTTATTTGCTAAACACGTAGGTGATTCTGAATATGGTAAAAAGAAACATGGTGGAATAACTGCATTTATAGTTGAAAAGGAGTTTGAAGGATTTTCAGTTGGAAAGAAAGAAGATAAACTTGGAATCCGTTCATCAGATACTTGTACACTTTTAATGAAAAATTGTAAAGTACCTAAAGAAAATGTATTAGGTGAAGTTGGCAAAGGTTTCTCAATTGCTATGAATGCTCTCGATAATTCCAGAGTGGGAATTGCTGCACAAGCATTAGGGATTGCTCAGGGAGCGTATGAAGCTGCATTGAAATATTCCAAAGAAAGAGAAACGTTTGGAAAAATGATACTTGAGCATCAAACAATAGGGAATTATCTAGCAGATATGGCGAATAAAATTGATGCAGCTAGACTACAGGTTTACAGAGCTGCTTGGGCTAAACAGAAACACTACGAAGAAGGAATGCCTAGACATACATTAGAAGCTTCAATGGCGAAACTTAGTGCTGGTGATACTGCTATGTGGGTAGCTGATCGTGCAGTTCAGATATTAGGCGGGTATGGATATACGAAAGAATTTCCTGTTGAGAGATTTTTTAGAGATGCTAAAATAACGCAGATATATGAAGGCACACAGGAAGTGCAAAGATTAGTTATAGCTAGAGAAATAAGTAAAAGATAAAGAGTGAATAAAAAATGAAAATAGGAATACCAAAAGAATCTGAAACTGAAAAAAGAGTTGCGATGGTGCCTGAAGTTATGCCGAAATTAACTAAAAATGGTTTTGAAATTGTAGTAGAAGATGGACTAGGAATTAATGCCGGTTTTTCAAATGAAGATTATAAAGAAAAAGGTGCAAGTATTACTAATCGAAATGAAGTGATGAGTTCTGAAATAATTTTAGCTATTGGAGTTCCTGAAAATGAAAAGTGGAATAAAGGACAAACAGTTGTTTGCTTAGCTGATCCTTTTAGAGATGCAGAAATAGTAAAACGATTAGCAGCAGAAGGTGTGAATCTTTGTTCAATGGATATGATACCTCGTAGATTGTCGAAGGCTCAAGCAATGGATGTAAATTCTAGTCAAGATAATTTGGCAGGATATAAATCTGTCATCCTAGGAGGGCAATATAGTAATAAATTATTTCCGATGATGATGACTTCCGCAGGAACTGTTAGACCTGCTAAAATTATAATCATGGGAGCGGGTGTTGCAGGACTTCAAGCTATAGCTACTGCAAAAAGACTTGGAGCGGTGGTGTACGCTTCAGATGTTAGATTAGCTGCAAAGGAACAAATAGAAAGTTTAGGAGCGAAATTTATAGAAGTAGACGGGATGGAAGATTTTGAGGATGAAAGTGGATATGCTAAACCCTTGACTCCTGAATTTATACAGAAAGTAAATGAAACTGTTTGTAAAGTTGCAGAAGATGCAGATGTAGTGATAACCACTGCACGCATATTCGGTAGAGATGCTCCAATAACTGTACCTGCAGATGCAGTAAAGAGAATGAAAAGGGGGGCTGTAATAGTGGATATGAATACCGATACAGGGGGAAATTGTGAGTTATCTGAAAGAGATAAAGTTGTAGAAAAAGAAGGGATTGTCATTGTAGGTGTATCTAACTTACCAGGGACTGTAGCTAATACTGCGTCCATGTTGTATGCCAATAACGTTGCTAATTTTGTCACTTCATTAACAAAAGATGGAGAATTTGTTTTAGATATGGAAGATGAAATTCTAGTAGGACCTTCAAAAGAATCGGATTTTTATGTGAAAGGAATGGGTGGAGTTCTTGTAACAACAAATGGTGAAATTGAAAAGAAACAAGAAAGACTGAAAGGAGCGATTAAATAATGGATTTAGAAACATTAATTGCATCGATAACTGTATTTGCATTGGCTATTTTTTTAGGATTTGAACTTATTACAAAAGTTCCGCCAACACTACACACGCCGTTAATGTCTGGTGCGAATGCCATCTCAGGAATTACAATAGTAGGTGCCTTGATTTTTTCTAATACTGGATTTAACAATGGAGAACCGGGAAATGCTGCTTGGTTAGCATTTTTTGCATTGATTCTTGCTACGATTAATGTGATTGGTGGATTTACTGTAACTAATAGAATGTTGAATATGATTGCTGGAAAAAGGAGAGGAAAATAATGGATCTGGCAATGTGGGATGTTGGATATTTGGTTGCATCTATATTATTCATAATGGGGTTGAAAAAATTGGGACACCCGCGCACTGCACCGACGGGGAATCTATACGGTGCAACAGGAATGTTAGTTGCGGTAGTTGTTACTATTGCCCAAATGAATTTTGGTAATGTTGACAATTTTATTTTAATTATTGCAGGTTTGAGTACTGGGGGAATTATCGGTTATGTAATGGCTATCAGAGTTCAAATGACGGGGATGCCGGAAATGGTGGCCCTGTTCAATGGATTTGGTGGTGCAGCTAGTGCACTCGTTGCTGCATCTGAAGTTTTTAGAAGAATAAATAGCGGTGAAATACCTGCTGGTTTAGAATTACAAGTTGCTTGGATTGCAATCGGCCTTTCTGCATTAGTTGGATGGATGACTTTGACAGGAAGTTTACTTGCAATGATGAAATTGAAAGGTGGGGTTGAAATTTTTGGAACGTGGTATAGGACTCCTACCTGGGGGCCTGAGTGGTTAAATTACGTTAAAGGAATATTCTTGATTGGTATTGTGGGTCTAATCTATATGACGATGGAAGAACCTGAAAATTCGACTTATGTAATAGGAATCATTGCGCTTTCTTGTATTCTAGGCATCTTGTTTGTGCTTCCGATTGGTGGGGCAGATATGCCGGTTGTTGTAAGTTTACTAAATTCATTATCAGGAATAGCTGCGGCATTTACTGGATTTATTATAGGCAATAATGTTTTGATTATTGCAGGTTCAATGGTTGGTGCTGCGGGTTTGATTTTGACAAACATTATGTGTAAGGCAATGAATCGGCAATTGATAGATGTATTGTTCAAATCTTTTGGCGGTTCGGATAAAGAACAAGTAACACGAACAAAAGTTGGTTCAGATCCAGAAGAAGTTGCTATGATATGTGATGGAATATCTAAATGCGTTATAATTCCAGGATATGGAATGGCTGTTTCACAATGTCAACATCAAGTTCGTGAATTTGCAGATATTTTAGAGGAGAATGGATGTGAAGTGAAATATGGAATACATCCTGTTGCTGGACGTATGCCTGGCCATATGAATGTATTACTAGCAGAAGCAAGCGTCCCTTATGAAAAATTAATTGAGATGGAAGAGATTAACTCAGAAATGAGTGATTGTGATGTTGCTTTAGTTGTAGGTGCCAATGATACTGTTAACCCAGCTGCTAGAACAGGTGAAGGGCCATTGGCAGGAATGCCAATTATAGATGCAGATAAGGCTCGTGTTGTTGTGTTTGTAAAAAGATCGTTGTCTGTGGGATATGCGGGCGTAGATAATGATTTATTTTATGATGATAAAACTATGATGTTATTTGGTGATGGAAAAAAGATGATGACTGAACTACTGTCTGCAATGAAAGAATCTTAAATTAATTTAGCAAACCAAGGTATTGTTTTTTTCAAACCATCCTCCAAACTAGTTGAGGGAGACCAATCAATGATTTTATTCGCTAAGGAAATGTTTGGATTGCGTCTTTTAGGATCGTCGACTGGTAAATCTTTGTATATAAGTTCGGATTCAGAATTAGTAAATGAAATTACCATATTAGCTAAATCCAAAATACTATATTCAGTAGGATTCCCCAGATTTACTGGTGATTGATAATCAGAATTCATTAATCTGAGTATGCCTTCTATTAAATCATCAACGTAACAAAAGCTTCGTGTTTGTGAACCGTCTCCATAGATTGTTACTGGCTCATTCTTAAGAGCTTGACAGATAAAATTTGAAACAACGCGTCCATCTTGAGGGTCCATGTGTGGTCCGTAAGTGTTGAAAATTCTTGCAATACGAATATCGACTCCTGCGTGTTCTTGATAAGCGATTAACAGCGACTCAGCCACCCGTTTGCCTTCATCGTAACACGCACGTGGACCTATTGGGTTTACATTACCCCAATAATCTTCTGATTGTGGATGAACTTCTGGATCACCATAAACTTCAGAAGTAGAAGCATGAAGAATTGGTATGTTTAGCCTTTTAGCCATTCCTAAAACATTATAAATTGCTAAAGTCCCCATTTTTAGAGTTTTGATTGGATTATGTTGATAATCCACTGGAGAAGCCGGTGAAGCAAAGTTGAAAATACCATTTATTTTTTCTGGAAAAAATGGTGTTGTTAAATCATGACAC
Organism: Marine Group III euryarchaeote CG-Bathy1; assembly: GCA_001875425.1. GTDB lineage: Archaea > Thermoplasmatota > Poseidoniia > MGIII > CG-Epi1 > UBA102. The sequence continues at coordinate 75,583 of MIYU01000012.1, forward strand.
TCCAAAACGAAGTTTGGATTTGATTTTAAATGTGAAATATTACTTTCATTTCCTGTACTAAAATCATCTAAACAGATAACGGCATTTCCATCATTGAGGATGCGTTCACATAGATGTGAGCCAAGAAAGCCTGCACCACCTGTTACTAAATAGCGATTCAAAAATCCTCCGAGATATCTTTGATAACTTTGCCCCATTTGTATTGATGAGAAAGTATAAGATGAGATCTGAACCAATCTTCCATTGTGCCTATATCAAATCTTGTTCCTGAAAACTTCCATGCCAAAAGTGAATTATTTTGTGCAGTCATATTCATAGCATCGGTAAGTTGAATCTCTCCACCTACGCCTGCATTGACTTGTGATTGATAATTAAAAATATCTGGAGTGAAGATATACCTACCAAGAACGCCTAAATTAGAAGGGGCGTCAGAAGGTTCCGGTTTTTCGACTAATGAATCGACATTGAATAAGGAATCTTCTATTTTATCACCAGACATTACGCCGTATCGACGCGTATCTTCCATCGCAATTTTTTCAACAGCGAAAACCGGTTGATGGTGATTGTTGAAGATATCAACTAATCCTTTAGTACAGTTTGGATTTCCTACACAGATAGTGTCACCGAGTAAAACTGCAAATGGATCATCGCCTACGAAATCTTTAGCACATAAAATAGCATCACCTAAACCTTTTTGAGATTCCTGTCTAATAAAAGTAATATTAGCTAAATTAGAAACTTGTTTAACTTTTGCTAAATCTTCTTCTTTACCTCTGCGTTTTAATGAATCTTCTAAATCTGGAGAAGGGTTAAAATGGTTCTCAATTGCAGCTTTGTGTTTTCCTGTAATTATGGCGATATCTGTAATATTAGCATTGATGGCTTCCTCGACAACCCACTGAATAGTAGGTTTATCCACTACCGGTAACATTTCTTTGGGTTGGGCTTTGGTTAAAGGTAAGAAACGTGTACCCAAACCTGCTGCTGGAATGACCGCTTTAATGTTCGATGCCATTAATTGGGCATAGATGGTATAGATAAGGCTTTTTCAGAACGTAAAGTGAGAGAAAATGGACTTAATTCTAAAACTAGGCCTCTTTTAGGAGAGAGATGGTACGCGTCATACTGGTTGAACCGAAACATCCAGGAAATGTTGGAGCAGTTGCTAGAGTAATGGTAAATTTTGGTATTGAAGAATTGATTTTGATAGGTGGATGTGAAATAAATGAAGAAGCATATAATAGATCTACATCCGGGAAATATATATTAGAAAAAAGTCAGAGATTTGATAATTTAAAAGAAGGATTAGAGGGTGGTGAAGTGAATATTGGAACAAGTGGAATTATTCCAGGAGGGGACAAAAGATGGTATCGTACCCCAATACATTGTAAAGATTTACTAAGTAAACTAGACGGACGTAATCCAAATTTGATATTTGGAAGAGAAGATTTTGGTTTGTATAAAGAAGAATTGTCTCTATGTGAAATAGCTGTTAGAGTGCCTACCAATCCAGATAAACCGATATTGAATTTATCTCATGCGGTTGGAATAATATTATATGAATTAAATCGTAACAATAAATTCAAACTTCCTTCGAGACCGAAAAAAATTAAACAGAAAGAAATAGAAATAATGGTGACTTCGTTTTTAGATGTACTTAAAGAAACAAAATATCCAGAAAGAAGATTGCATAGAGCAGAAACGACATTACGTAGAATTATGTCAAGAGGGTCATTAGATGAACATGAATATGATACTGTTATGGGAATGATAAAAGATATAGAGAGAAAACAAAAAGAGGTAGTGGATGGATAAAGAAAAACGAATGAGCGTTATTCAATTTTTACTTGAGGGCGCTACTGAGATATTAGGGGAAGAAACACTAAAAGAACGTTTTACAGAAATGGGGAATTCGGAAATTGATACGAAAAAAATTAAGATAAATCATATAACAAGAGCATTGAGAGATTCGCCTGAATTTGTAACAGATTTGCAAAGGCGGTTAATTGAATTAAAGAATCTTGCAGAAACCCTGCGTATGCCTCAAGCAAAGATAATTGAGAACTGGTTAGAAGATGATTGTTTGCCCTGTTTAGTAGAAAGGGTAATTGATGGATATTCGAATATATATTACATACTAATTGCAATTGATGAGAAGATAATGTGGCCCGGGTGGGGTGTATTTGGAAAATTTAATAATCCATAAACTTAAAGCGTATAAACTTAGATAGGTGTTTTGTGAAGTTAATCTATCGAAATCAAAGTGAAGCTCAAAAACTTCTGAATTGTATGCTGTTAATTGCATTTCTAGCGCTTGTAGTATCATATGTCATAGCTGTAATGAATAAGAATCATGTAGCTTGGTTACCATTCATATCAGAATTAGATCAATATGAACCGGAAGGAATGATATGGACATTTGGTTTGACTTTTGCTGGTATAATAACAATACCCATATGGATGAAATTATATCAAAAATGGGATAAGGAGTTACGTGCCTCGAATGCAGATAGAAAATGGCTAAAGGCAAATATGATGGTATTTGTAATGGCACAGGTTGCAACGATATCTTTGATATGGTGTGTAAATTTACCATTCAACAAATATCCAATACCTCATGGAGTTACAGCGGCAGTTTACTTTTGGTTAATTCTTAGCGTAGGGACTCTCTCTATATTGATTGTTAGAAAAATAGATGAATACCCTAAAGATTTGATTAGAGTAAGAATAGGAATGAATATAGCAGGATATGCCTGTATGATATTGATGGGAGCTTTTGTTCCTGAAGAAATGATAGAAGCAATAAATGACCCAGATTCAAATTGGGCCGACAATCATGACCATGCAGTACATGGGATGGCTGCACTATTTGAATGGTTGATGGTGTTTATTGCACATATGGGATATTTCTATACATTCAACTATGATTTAGAAGGCGAAAAGATACAATAAAGACTTAAAACCTGTTTATTAGAATATAGAAATTGTGAAGTTAATCTATCGAAATCAAAGTGAAGCTCAAAAACTTCTGAATTGTATGCTGTTAATTGCATTTCTAACACTCGTAATTTCATACATCATAGGTGTAATGAATGGGCATCATGAAGCTTGGCTACCCACCATATCAGAATTGGACGAATATGCGAATCCCGAAGGAATGATATGGACATTAGGATTGACTTTTGCTGGGATATTATCAATACCTGTCTGGTTAAAATTATATCAAAAGTGGGATAGGGAGTTACGTGCCTCGAATGCAGATAGAAAATGGTTTAGAGCAAATTTAATGGTATTTGTAATGACGCAATTGGCGACTGTGTCCTTTATCTGGTGTGTAAATTTTCCTTTGAATAAATATGCAGTTCCTCATGGGCTTACTGCGGGAATTTATTTCTTTCTCGTTCTTACATTGGGAACAATCGCCATACTGGTAGTAAGAAATATAGACAACTATCCGAAAGAATTGATTAGGCTTAGGATAGTATTGAATCTTGCAGGATATGCTAGCTTCTTACTTCTAGGTTACTTTGTACCGGAAGGAATAGAACCTCTATTCATGTATGAATCATTGGGTCCGGATCATTTACATGGCGTACATGCTTGGACTGCCTTTTTTGAATGGACGATGGTATTCACTGCACAGATAGGATACTTCTACACACTCAATCACGACATGAAAGGCGAATCTATAATAGAATAGAAACTCAATCCTTACGTGAAAAGAATATTCCTAGTGCAGATATGAATACTGTTACACCAAGGAACCCAGCAAGATAGTATTCTATATTCTGAATACCGCCTTCTTTGACTTCGAAGTTTATACTTGTTGTTTGTACATTGCCCGCTACATCATAAGCAGAGAAAGTTACTGTAAACTCCCCGTATGTGTATAATTCATAATCAGAATTGAATATGAAATCTTGAAGTGACGAATCTGGAGTGAAAGTAGTATCGACTGTCTGTGTAACCCCTTCAACTACGTATGTGCCGAATATACGTACTTCCAGATAATCTATACCACTATTTTCATCTGAGGCAGCCCAACTAAATTCAACTGGTAAACCTTCGTCAACCAAACGATATTGAATATCTATTTCAGCAGTTAATATTGGTGCAGTAGTGTCTAAATTGAAACTCACTGAAGTTTCATATGAATTGTCAACATTATCGACTACTCTTATTTTAATTTCATGCATTCCGTCCTGTAAATCGGGAATTGAAGATTCGGTTAGAATACCCATGTCAGTCCATTCGCCGTCATCGAATTTGATGAGCGTATGACTTACGCCTGTGGTATTATCATAAGTTGTCCATTCAATAGAAAGAGGGGCTGTGCCGTATAATTCATCCATAACTTCCAATTCTGCACCAGGAGAAACTGTGTCGATGACAAAGGAAACGCTAGAAACCATAGTGTTTCCAGCCACATCATAAGCTCTAATTTCTACAGTGTGAACTCCTTCTGTTAAATTAGCAAATGCCCTCTCGATATTGAGATTTTCCAATTCCCAAACACCTTGATCTATTCTAATTTCATAATTAGAAATCCAAGTTTGAGAATCACTACCATCCCAAGTAACAGTTACTGACGAATCTGAGAATTCAGCACCATTGGCTGGATAGGTGAATGATACAAATGGAGAAGATAAATCAATTGTGAAGGAAACGGAATCTGAAGCAGAGTTACCAGCCACATCTATGACCATGATATCAACAGTATAGGCTCCGTTAGACAATTCGGTGAAATCGAAAGAAGTATCGGAACCTAAGTTTTGCCATGGACCTGAATTAACGCTCATTGAATAATAATCAATACCAGAAGTTTCATCAGAACCGGACCAAGAAACTTGAAGAGTTGTTGAGCTGACAATAAAACCATCTTCAGGAGAAGATATTGCAACAGATGGATTGGTTAAATCTGTTATGAAACTTAAAGAAGTTTCATATTGATTACCAGCTAAATCAGTTACTTTAACTGAAACAGTATGACTTCCATCTGAAAAAGATTCTGAATGAGAATTAGTATTATCTGGAGCAGTCCAGCCCCCATCATCAAATTTGATTTCATAGCTTGCAACATCGGACAATGATGTGCCTGAATCACTGCCATCCCATGTAAAAGAAACTGGCATAGAATTATGATATGAACCTTCGGTAGGTGATGTAATTGCAACTGTAGGATCTGTTAGATCGATTATTACCATAATAGAATCCATAGTACTGTGACCAACTACGTCATACACAATTACTTGAAGAGAATGAATACCTTCAGAAAGTGTTAATGTTTTCTGAGTGTTCCATGTAAATGTACCTTCGTAAGATTCGAAATTACCGTCTGCATCGTAAACGTAGAGTTCGTAGTAATCAACACCGCTGTGATCATCGGAACCATCCCAAGAAACGGTAACGGTATCTGTATTGAAATATTGATAATCAGATGGACTATCAATAGACACTTCAGGAACAGTTAAATCTATCTTAAATGGCCCTATAGTATAAACAGAATTATTCCAATAACCGGTCGAATCGACTGTTCTTATGTGGACATAATATTCTCCAGTTTCATCAACTGTGAATGATAAATTTGAATCTGTAGTAGACATCTCTGTAGGAGGTATGCTGTTTGTTTCTTTATTCCAAATAGCTGAATAACCTGCTACCTCTCCATTTAGATCGTAAGCTCCTGACCACTCCACATAAATGTCACTTACACTGGACCAAATATTGACATCTATGTTTGAAGTAAAACTGTCGGGATTATGAGGTCTTGTATTGTCCACTCTAATTGAAGAAGCTTCGGTTTCGAAACAGACATCCCCGTAACAAACTTGGGCTTTTATTGAGTGATCGCCATCTACATAATCTGAAGTAGACCAAGCGTAAGACCAGGAAGTACCTAGTACGTTCGCATCCTCCCACATATCATTTTCGTCAAAATCTGTTCCTGCAGAAATCATAACAGAAACTGAAGATGACATCTCTGCGAATATTTCTATTTCATCGACAAAAGCACCTATTCCGTTATCTTGAGGAGCGATATCTGTCCAATTACTGATACTGAGATTACCCCAACTAGCATTAGTCTCAACGCTACCTTCGGAAGGAAGAGTACCGTTACGATAAGATTCTGGATTAGAATTATCATCATTCTCAACTTCATATTCTGTTGAACCTCCGTTTTTCTTCAAAAAGAGATATTCGACATCCTGACCAGCAGAAGCTGAAACATCGATAGTAACTCCGTAAAGATTATCTCCTACAGACTCCATAACAACAGAATTATCAGAATTCCAAGAACCATCTCCATCGGCACCGAGTTCTGGAATATTACCATAAACATGGAATTCATCACCTGGTGAGCCGGGGCCGAATACGTCATAGTGAACTTCAAAGTAAATACCGAGATATGGTGCTGAACTAGAGAAAGTAAAGCTGAAACTTTCTAAATCACCCTCTCCTGGAGTAATATCAATCATTGCAGATTCCCAACCGTCTGATGAACCGCTGAAAATTTCTGAAGCTAAACCATTACCCCCCACGAAAGCTTCGAATTCTAGGAAATCTTCACCTTCATTAGCATCCACCATATAATCGAAAACAATGTATGGATTTTGATAGCCTTCTATATCTAGTGGATGAGATAAGGTGGATGTTGAATTATCCATATACTGACTACTCAAAGATGGATCTTTACCTGTCGATAGACCTGTAGAATACGCACTTCTACCACCTTCTGAGTCATCATAATAACTACTAATCCAGAATTCATTTACAGGTTCTGGTGGAATATAGAGAATATCATAACTACCTTCATCAAAATTGGAATCTATACAGAATGTAGCTGTGACAAAGGTCTCATCATCTGTAATTTCGAAAGAGACCTCGATGATGGCCCCATTTGTAAAGCTGGCAAATGCGAGTTGTTCAGTATTAGGTTCGACTCCGCTAGTTATAGTTACATTACCTGTAACATTATCGGAAGACCAACCATCTCCTGCAGAATCATAAAGTATCGCATTGTAAGTGCTTGAATGTAATTCGAGATTATTTTCAACACAGCCACTATCTTCAAAGAACTGTACTCCATCGATAAATTCAGAACTGGGTTCCGCAGGCGTATTGGAAATTGTCCAACCGCTTGATTCCAAATCCCAATCATCGAAAGATTCTCTGAATACTGCGAATTCTAAAGCTGAAACAGCCGTTCCCTCTATGTCTGAATCTCCACGAACGAAATCGGTTCCGCCTAGTGAATCTATAGATATCATATCAGAATCATAGTCTCTGACAATACCTGAAGCAACTAATGAGAAATCTTGTGGACCTTCAGGAGTTCCTAAATCACCATCTCTTGCAGAAACTTCTACAGTCCATATTCCAGATTCTGGAACCTGAATGAAAACATTCTCTACATTATTCAAATCATCCAGATAAGCTTCGGTGTGATTTTCAAAACCATTATCAGAGAAGCTCCAATCATTAGTAGCCATATCTGAAACGCTCCAAATACTGTCATGAAGACCGTTGTTTCCATAATACACCATACCAGATGGTGATGTTAATTTCAAATCTAAATTATTGACTAAAGAACGTGAAAAACATTCATCGTTATCATTACAAACTTCTGGATAAGTAGAAGCAGCAGGATCTATCCAAACCATAGAAACTTTGAGACTTGTTCCGCCATCGACATATACTTCTTCTGACCAAGAATCGCCAGCTTCTAAATCTATACCTCCGTCAACGAAGAAATGTCCTTCGGAGCCGAGATTGTATGACCTTTCAATATCTGGAGTTCCCCAACCTTGTATATTTCTGTACATGAGATTATTATCATTCATTGGGTACTGATATGCATCAGCAAACATCAAGGCCTTGATAGTTGAAGAGAGTGGAATATTTTCTTCAGGATTATTATCGAAAAAGTTCTCCATATACATCTGATACAGAACGCCTGAAGTTGCAACAACTACGGGGCCTGCGCCACTAGTTCCGCCGAAACCAGATGTGTAATTTGTATTGCTGTAACCGTTGGAACCAATCATATCTATTGTGTAAATACTACTGTATGGACCTACCAAATCCGGCTTCACTCTATTATCGACAGTAGGGCCTCGACTAGCTCCGTTACCATTAGTATAGTAATCATCACCTAAAGTAGCTGTATCTTCATGCCACAAACCACCAACGGAAATGATATTCTTAGCTGAAGCCATATCAGACATTGAATCTGTTGAACCCATGTAAGCATAATTTCCAGCTGAAAAGGACTGTAGAACATGTGGATAAGTCGATATTGCTAAATCACTGTCTGCGGCAGCTGAATTGTAATTTCCACCTAATGCATTACGCCAGCTGTTTTGTTGGAATAGGCCATTGTATGAGGAATTAGTGCCATCATTGAATTCACCCCTCCATAAGTTACCTAATGATTCATAAGATGAATTCAAAAGATAACCGAAAGAGCCTTCTGCTTCGGGAAGCATTCCGGTAGCTTGTAGATTATTATTACCTGTACCAAACATTATTCCTGCTACAGAAGTGCCGTGTCTGACCCAGCCGTGATCGATATTGTAGAAAGTATTGGAGACATCTAGAATATCATAACTGCCTTCATCGAAATTGGAATCTATACAGAATTTGAGTTCGAATGGACCATTACCATCAATTTCAAAGGGCACTTCTAAGTATGAAGAATTGGTGAAGTTTGAAGTTGAAATTTCATTATCACTAGAATCGAAAATTTGTAAAGAACCCGTAAATGTGCCGTCGTACCAACCGTTAATATCGGTAGAATTGTCGGTAGAATTGAAAGTTCCTTCGTCGTATAGAAGAGCTTTGTATAGGCCGTTGCCGGAAACTGTTTCTGGTTTACATACTTCAACGTGAGTTTCATTAAATGATTGTACACCATCTAGAATAGATGAAGACCACATACTCTCGTTGAAATCATCATAAAAATTATTAGTCAAATCTGGGTGAATGAATTCCATTCCACCTTCTCTTACTTGACCTAAGATTCCTTGACCGGTGAATTGGCCAGAAATGATTTCGTTTGTGGTTTCATTTCTAGACAACATTTGAACGGGGTCAACGCCCATGTAATCTGCTGAACGCATCAAATCCATTAATGGAAGAGGTGTTCCGAATTCGTCAATAGTTATGACATCTTCTATTGTAGCTATTTTGTGTAATTCTGAAAGTGGTATGGAAGCTTTTACAAATGGAGAGCCTGGACCTTCTACTGAGATTAATCTAGCACCCATAACATCTAATTCGAATAATAAATCTGAACGATCATAAAGTCCATTTCTAGCTGATGTAATGATAACATCTACAGATTCTGTAGATTTTTCAAAAAGAGCATCTTGAACTTTATAGACTGGTTGATAAAGAGTGTAGAAAACGATATCTGAATTCGTTTCTAAGATATCAAGAGTCCATGGATGTACGAAAGTGAGCCAAGAAGAGGACGAAAGATATTGAATAAAATCCACGCCATAATATTCTAGAGAAAGTCTATCCTGAAAAGTAGGTGGGGAATTAAATTGAATTATGTAATAAGAGCCATCGGAAATTTGGTCATTGGATAATTGCCATTTTTCTGCTGACTCTGGTACTTCCTCTCCAGCTCTTAGATAAATTCCTCCAGCACTTATTGTTTTGACGGGTTCTGTCTTATCATAATATCCAGAATTAGTTTCTGCGGAACTGAAATTCGTAAGAGAACCTGTAACTAAAATTGATGTGATTAATATGGCTAGAAAACCTATACCACTAACTGTTTCTTTTACACCACGGCGGGCGGATATATGCGTCGACATAAAATAGCGAGCATTAGGGGGTTAAAAATATATAGCGATGAGGCAGAATATTACTTTAGCAATCCAACACCCAAGCCCTCAGGAGTTAATAGGCACGTAGAAACAAATTTTTCAGAAAGAATTTTATGGAAATTTCTCATTCCTTTTACTCTTTCATTTATCGTGTTAGGATTTTCGATATCATCTAAAAGTTCGCCGAAAAGTAAAGCATTATCGCCTAAGAGTAAACCTGCTTTTCGTAAGTTATCAACAGCCCAGTCAGCGTACACACCATAAGATTCCTTATCTGCATCTAGAAAAATCACATCAAACGGACCTGAACTTGATAAGTGAGAAAGAGAATCAACGCCCGACATTTCAACAATTGTGACTTTTTCAGATAACCCCGCTTTGTTAAACACAGAACGTGCCACTTTTGCGTGATCTGGATTGAATTCAACAGTCCATAAATGACCATCTTTGGGCAATGCTTTTAGAATCCAGAGTGCAGAATACCCAGATAAAGTGCCGAACTCGACTACATTCTTAGCGTTTGATAATCTACAAAGGATTTCAATTAACCTTCCATCTAACGGAGATATCTGGATTGCCGGTAAACCTTCTAACGTATTGTTTGAATTATTTAGATACGAAAGAGCATCTTTATGCGCATCATTTTCTTTAGCGTGTAAATTAGATAGCCATTCAATTACATCTTTGTTAAGGTAACCATATCCCTTATCTGTTTCTAAATCAGTCATAAAGAGTTAACGTATTGTACATAAAATGCTTATAGCAGCCCCGTTTCGATAAGTTGTATGGCAAAGACCTATGCTGAAGCCGGAGTTGACATCGACGCAAGTGATGAAGCTACAGCATCACTTATCGCGAAAATTAAAGGAACTAATAGAAAGGGGAATGGAGAGCCTATCGAACTTGTGAATGGTTTTGCAGGATTGGTTAAACTCGATGATAAGGCGTTAGCTGTATGCACTGATGGTGTTGGAACAAAGATTCTTCTAGCGGAAGAAATGGATAGTTTACACACTGTAGGAATAGATTGCGTAGCGATGAATGTGAATGACCTAATATGTGTTGGAGCGGAGCCAATAAGCTTTGTAGATTATGTTGCTTTGAATGAACCAGATAATGAAATAATGGGAAAATTAGGAGAAGGTCTTGCTGAAGGTTGTAGGCAAGCGAATTGCACACTCTCAGGAGGGGAAACTGCAGTAGTTCCCGAACTAGTACATGGATTCGATATAGCGGGGACTGCGGTTGGTGTTGTTTCTAAAGAAGATTTGATAGATGGAAGTAAAATTGCAGAAGGTGATGTGTTAATAGGAATAAAATCGTCTGGACCTCATTCAAATGGATACACACTTATTCGTAAAATATATAATGGGAATAAGGAAATTGGTAAAAAATTAGTTGAACCGACTAGGATATATGTAAAAGAGATTATGAAACTCCTAAGCGAAATTGAAGTTAGTGGGATAGCCCACATAACTGGAGGTGGACTTGACAATATACCTAGAATGAATAATAAATTTAGATATATTATAGATGAACCACTGCCTGTGCAAGACGTATTTGAATGGTTACAAAAAACGGGCGATATTGAAACTAAAGAGATGTATCGTACATTCAATATGGGAATGGGGATGATTATATCAATGAAAGAAGAAAATGTAAACAGAGCTTTGAAAATTTTAGGAGAAGATGCTCAAATAATAGGTAGAATAGAGAATGGAACTGGAGTGGAACATTCTGCTATTGTTTAATTATTGATTTCTAAGATAATTCATTGCTGAACCTGCGTTAAACCATTCAATTTGAAGATTATTCATGCTATGATTACAAGTAAAATTATCTGAAGTACCGTCAGAATGTTCTGTTCTGACTGTAAGTTTACTTCCGGGTGCTAGTTCTTCAATACCAGATATAGTTATCCTATCATCAGATTTTAGTAAATGCCAAGATTCGGGATTATCGAATAAAAGTGCCAAAACTCCTTGTTTCTTCAGATTTGTTTCAGCTATTCTAGCAATACTTCGTGAAATGAGAACTTTGCAGCCTAAAAATCGCGGAGACATAGCTGCGTGTTCACGGCTACTACCTTCCCCGTAATTGATATCAGCTATTGCTGCCCAACCTTGATTTGATTCTTTGTATTGTCTAGCAATAGTTGAAACTCCTGCCTTTTCTCCTGTAAATTGATTTATTGCTACACCTTGCTCATCTGCAAAAACGTTGTACGCGCCCGTATAGCAATTATCAGATATATTATCTAAATGGCCTCGATATCTAAGCCATGGACCGGCAGGAGAGACGTGATCAGTAGTGCATTTTCCTTCTACTTTCAAAAGAATCGGTAAATTGGAAAGGTCCTGACTTGATGATGGGCTGAATGGTTCTAATGATTGAAGACGTTCACTATTTGGATTGATTACTAAATCGGCACCTGTGTTTGATGGTGGGATGTAACCTTCGGAACTAAATTCGAAACCGTTTTCTGGAAGTTCTTTACCAGTAGGTGGTTTGAGCATTATACTTTGACCATCATCAGTAGGTAATGAATCGGTATTTGGATTAAAATCTAATCGGCCCGCTAAAGCTAAGGCAGTCACAATCTCAGGGCTTGCGAGGAATGATAATGTTTGATGATTGCCATCATTTCTTCCACTAAAATTTCGATTATATGAAGAAATAATTGTATTTGTTTGACCAGAGGTGACATCATCTCTTTTCCATTGACCGATACATGGCCCACATGCATTTGCCAAAACAGTCCCACCTATAGCGCTGAGCACTTCCATCTGACCATCTCTGCGTATTGTTTGATCTATTTGATCTGAACCTGGAGTAACTAAGAATGGGGTTTTTGAAACGAGACCGGCATCTAAAGCTTGTTGAGCTATGGACGCGGCCCTCTCCATATCTTCATATGACGAATTTGTACATGACCCTATCAATGCTGCTTTGAGTTCAGTAGGCCAATTATTCTCTTTAGCTTCATCTTCTAAATCAGATAAAGATCTAGCCAAATCAGGAGTATGAGGGCCTACTACCATCGGTTCTAAAGTAGAAAGATCAATCTCGATTAATTGATCATAATATTTGTCAGGATTTGATTCTACTTCTGGATCTGCCCTTAGATGTTCGTAATTATTATTTGCTAAATCGGCAATTTGGCTACGGTTTGTTGCGTTAAGATATGATGCCATCCTCTCATCATAAGGAAAAATCGAAGTTGTAGCACCGACTTCTGCTCCCATGTTACATATTGTTCCTTTACCCGTGCAAGAAATAGTTTTAGTTCCTGGACCGAAATATTCAACTATACTGCCTGTACCTCCTTTAACTGTTAGAATTTCACAAACCTTTAGAATTACATCTTTTGGAGAAGACCAACCCTTCAATTCACCAGAAAGTCTAACACCAATCGTCTTTGGCCATTTTAGATTGAAAGATAATCCTGCCATAACTTCTGTGGCATCAGCGCCACCACAACCTATTGCAATCATACCTAACCCGCCGCCATTTGGTGTATGTGAATCCGTACCAATCATCATACCTCCTGGAAATGCATAATTTTCTAAAACAACTTGATGTATTATTCCAGACCCCGGTTCCCAAAATCCTATATCCCATTTTGATGAAGCTGATTTCAGAAAGGAATATACTTCATCATTTTCTTGATTAGCTGTGATTAAATCTTCATTTCGGCCAACGTGAGCTCGAATCAAATGATCGCAATGAACCGTAGATGGAACGGCTACTGATTCTCTGCCTGTAAGGGAAAATTGTAATAGCGCCATTTGTGCAGTGGCATCTTGCATAGCAACTCTGTCTGGACTTAAATCCGAATATGTTTTTCCACCGAACAATTCCTCAGTTAAATCGGAAGATAAATGTGAATATAGAATTTTTTCTGAGAGAGTAAGAGGGCGATTAATTACATGTCTGATTCTATTGATTTTTTCAGAAAGAGAAGTGTAAAAATTTGTAATATAATCGGCATCTAACATTTGAAACGTCATATAATACAACTAATAGTTAATACGTTTTCTCTTTTTGGAAATTAAACTACCAATAATCCATAGTTGATTTCTTTAACATTTCAGCTGAATAAAATGAATTGTAAAGTAACGCTTTTTTCCAACCTGAAAAGTTTATCCTTCCCCAATCAACTTCATCACCTTCCTTTACGTTGCGCATTGCGAATTCGAAAGCACGATTACCGAAAATCCAAAAAATTCCACGTCTTGCTATATCTGCTTTCATTCTATCCTTGAACTGGGCCTTCCACATTTTATCATAATCTCCACCAGTAGATAGTGCTCTTTGTGCGAGAACACCAGATTCTATGGCATAATTCATACCAAAGCCCCTCCACGGATCTTGAAAACCGGCCGCCTCTCCTGTTTTTAGAATTCCATTTTCGATTGCTGATTTAGGAAAGTGAGCACCCCCTACCCCACCTACGGTACCTGTTGGTTTTGCCCCGTCTATAATATCAGAGAGTATCTTTCTTTTTTCGATTGCTTTAAAGAGTAATTTTTTGGTATTTTTAGTATGTGGGCGAGAAGTGCAATTAACAACTTTTATTGTATCTTTATCCATCGGAATAATATAGAGATACCACCCTCTTGGAGAAAATCTTTCATCATGCATATATAGAAATTGATCGCGAGGAAAATCTGAATTTTCATAATAAGCACCAAAAGCCGCCATATCTGTACGATAGCTTCCTGTTGCCAGTATATCTCCAGATTTTGGTTTTTGTTTAGATTTAAAATGGAATTTTACACCTTCAGATTCGGCTTCATCTTTGATACCTCTCTCTAAAGAATTATCTCCACCCCTCAGGATTAATGGTAGAGCTTCTTTCATTGACACTGTGAATTCTCTTTTTTGAGTGCAACAAAGAAAGGTTTTTACATTTTTATAGGTAAATTTTGGTTTCAGTCCCCACTCTTTAAGATAAGATGGTGCATCTCCATGTGAATCTAAAAGAACTTGATAATTAGCGTGAAATTGATCACCTACATTTTCTCGTTTTTCGTGTATTTCGACCTTTTCACCTTCCTTGGCAAAATTAACAGCAGCGGCCAAACCAGACAACCCTCCACCAATTATTCTCCTCATGATTAAAGTGCCTCAAAAGTAGTATTACGGGATGGTTCTTCTGGATAGGAAAGTGCACCTACTGGACAAACTCGGATACAGAATAAACAATCCGTACAATCTTCATTTATCCATATATTACGTTCATTGTATTCCAATAACATAGCATTAGTTGGACAAACACCTATACAGGCTCCACAAAAGAGACATGATTCTTTATCTAAATCTGGTTTAATTATTCTTCTTGAACCATCTTCATCCCATTTCATTCCAGGTGGTTTTGGATTTCCGTTTATCCATTTCCGTTTGAGAGATAATTGACCATTTTCATACCATTTCTTTTCCCAGCCATGTTTAATTTTATTTTCATAGGAGACTTCATACTTGTGATGTCCGTTTTCGTAAAAATGTACAACCGTTTCGCTCTTATTCATTTGATCGTCCTAGATTACAACTTATTATTTACGAACAATGAAAGAAGGCCTTAAATTATTAAGGCCCGGGTGTATTTTTGAGCGTAACCGCAAAAATAGGGGAAATAGTATGGAGAAAGAATTCTGGAATGAGGAAATAGATACTGGAAAAGTTCCTGAAAATAAAAGTAAATTTGATGTGATTGTAGTAGGTGGTGGACCCGTTGGTTCAGCAGCAGCTACATATTCTGCAATGCAAGGAGATAAGGTTCTTCTACTTGAAAAAAGTAGTTATCCCCGAGATAAAACGTGTGGAGATGCTGTAGGAGGAAAATCTTTGAAACATGTAGAAGCTCTTGGAGTGAAAACGGCTTTAGAAAATAGCCCTCATTATCGCATAACTGGCGTTCTATTTACTGCTCCGAACGGAAAATCTTTGAATGTGGAGAGACCTGTAGTAGATGGAGAGCAAGAATTGGCTGGATATGTTCTTCCTCGCGCACAATTTGATTGGTTGATGTTTAATCGAGCGACTGAAGTAATATTGCAAAATGGAGGTGCAGTTGTTCAAGATTTTAATGTTAAAGAAATAATATATGATGATGGAAGAGATGGTAAAGATCCTGGGCCGAATAGTGGAGATAAAAGAAGAATTGTTGGGATAAGAGGAAAGACGAAAGAAGAAGATATGGAGTATTCTGCATCTCTGACCATCGGTGCAGGAGGCGTTCGTTGTCCGGTTGCAACTTCAATTGTAGAAGAGACTTATCAAAAGACGATGGTTGATAGTAAAAAAGAACATTATAGTGCAGCATACAGACAGTATTGGAAAGGGGTTAAGGGGTTGAATCACAAAGAAGGGATGATAGAATTTCACTATATTAAAGGAGTTATTCCCGGATATTTTTGGATTTTTCCATTATCAGAAGATACTGCTAATGTAGGATTTGGAATAGTATTGAATGAATTATCTAAGCATGAGAAAAAATTGAAGGGGTTGCAAGATTACATAATAAATGAAAAAATGCCTGAAAGATTCAAAGATGCAGAGCTTGTAGAAGGGAGTAGTAAGGGATGGCAATTACCATTAGGATCCCCTAGAAAGGGGGAAGAGATGCAACCGAGGAGATTGTTTGCAAATGGCGCCATGGTTGTTGGGGATGCAGGAAGTCTAGTTGATCCATTTAGTGGTGAAGGAATAGCTAATGGATTTTTATCCGCGAAAATGGCTATTGATTATTTTGATAGAGAAAGACATAATGATGGTTTTCCTTTAGAAGAAGGGATGAAGTATCAAAAAGAATTATGGGATACACTTGGACCTGAGTTAACAAACTCATACAGAATACAAAGATTGATGTCATGGCCATTCTCAAAAGGATGGTTGATAAATATGATAATAAACAAAGCAAGAAAGAAGCCTGAATTACAAAGAGTTCTATCAGATTGTCTTGTTTCTCCAGAAGCTCAAAAACAGATAACTGATTATCGATTCTTAGCTAGACAATTATTGTTCTGAAGCCGAAACAGTATTGCTCATTAGCATTGCTACAGTCATTGGTCCAACCCCGCCTGGAACTGGTGTAATGGCTTTCACTTTATTTGCTACATTGGGTGCACAGTCTCCAACTAAACCATCATCTGTACGATTAACACCTACATCTATAACTATTGTATTTTCAGTAACCATATCTTCATTGAGTGTGTTTAGATAGCCTGTAGCAACTACTACAATATCTGCAGATTTGGTATGTTGAGAAATATCTTTTGTTTTACTGTGGCATATAGTTGTAGTTGCATCGATGCCTTTATTGAGAAGAAGATTAGCGAGCGGTTTACCAACTATATTACTACGGCCAACGACTACGACATGTTTTCCATTCAAATTGTAATTTGAACGTTGAAGTAGTTCGATTATACCAGCAGGTGTACAAGGAAGTAATGTTGGTTCGCCCCTCATTAACAGACCTAAATTCATTGGATGAAACCCATCAACATCTTTTTCTGGGGAAATTCTAGTTAGACAAGAAAGTAGAGTTTCGGGGATAGGTAATTGGATTATTATTCCATTTGAATCAGAATTTAATTTATCAATTAAAGAGTTCAAATCAGTTAGAGAGATGTCAATTGGCAAGTGGTGATGTTGTAATTCAATACCTACACGATTGGCTGCTTTTGCCTTAGCTTTTATGTAAGAAGAACTAGCAGAATCATCTCCGATTTGAATGACAGATAGTATTGGTTTGAAAGCTAATTTACCGATTCTGATTTTTAATTCTGATTCTATTTCTCTAGCTATCAAAACGCCATCAATTATTTGAGCAGTCATGTTAACATCTATTCGAGAGCATCTAGTGTGTATAAAGAAACCTCTATCCTAGGTGCGTCACCTTGAGGTGCTATTCTTTTTCTTATGATTAATTCTGAAATTTGAGAATCGTCGTGATAAAAAACTCCGGTTAAACCGTCCTTTATTGCTTTTGCTATATTATCTGCATCTGGTCTCTTTGCATGATGTTCTTCAAGACGAGGTTTAGTCTTGCGCCAACGACTTTTTGGACATGGGAAATACGCCATGATATCCAAACCCAGTGGTCCGTCCAATAATTCATCAATATTGTTGTCTTCTTTATGTTTCTGAGCTAGATATTGAATATCAGCTTTGTAAACTTTACTCGCCTTTGGATCTGTAGCAACTACGAAACTACCGCGTCTGTAAAATCTAGGTCTGCCTTGTGCAACGGGCTTACCTGGTATTGTAAGTTCTATCCTCAATGAAAGGTGATAGGGTACTGACTAAAGCAATTTGTGATGAAAAGGTTAGTCTTATTTACACCTCGACTAACGGTCAGATATGGTATACTTAGTGTAACCCGCATAGCAGTACTTCATGAGGACCTATGCCAGCCTAAAAATTGTCAGAACGAATGCCATAACTTTTGCCCGCCTGTAAGAAACGGGATAGAAGTGATAACGTGGCTAAAAAACAATAAGCCATTAATTTCAGAGGAACTTTGTATAGGTTGTGGAATATGTATTCACAAATGCCCGTTCGATGCCATTGCTATAATTAATCTTCCAGATGATAGAGATAAAGAAATAGTTCATAGATACGGACAAAATGATTTTCGTTTATTTGGAATTCCTAAACCTCAACAAGGAAAGGTAGTTGGGTTACTAGGTGCTAATGGAACAGGAAAAACAACAGCAGTCTC
Organism: Marine Group III euryarchaeote CG-Bathy1; assembly: GCA_001875425.1. GTDB lineage: Archaea > Thermoplasmatota > Poseidoniia > MGIII > CG-Epi1 > UBA102. The sequence goes on from MIYU01000012.1 coordinate 94,144, forward strand.
ATTACTTTCAGGTGATTTAACACCCAATTTAGGGGATTGGGAAAACGATGGAGAGGCTACAAAGGTTATAGAATATTTTGCTGGAACCGAACTTCAGAATCACTTTAAAGCAATTCAAAGTGGGGAGATGAAAGTAGTTGTAAAACCACAATATGTGGACCAGATACCGAAGATTTTTGAAGGAACGTTAAGGAATTTATTAGAAAATATAGGAACAAAGAGTGAAGTTGAAAAAATAGCTAAAGAAATGAGACTTACGAGTTTGGACACTATATTATCGAAACTATCTGGTGGTGAACTACAGAAAGGAGCCATCGCAGCCACCCTCTTGAAAGAAGCTGATTTGTATTTAATTGATGAGCCTTCGTCGTATTTAGATATAGAACAGAGATTGTTAGTGTCGAAATTAATTAAAAAAATGGGGAAGGAGAAGAAAGTAATAATAGTTGAACACGACTTAGCGATTCTTGATTTTATAGCAGAAGAATTGAATATACTCTATGGTAAAGAAAATGCATATGGAATGGTTGCGAAAACTCTGGCAACTAGGAATGGAATCAATTCTTATTTAGAAGGACATTTGAAAGAAGAGAATATCAGAATAAGGGATAATAAAATAAAATTTCTAGAACATCCACCGAGAAGTAGTTGGAAAAATCAAGTTTTGACTATGTGGCCTAAGATGAAAAAAGAATATTCGAATTTTTCTCTTGAAGTTGATGAAGGAGAAATATTACAAGGTCAAGTTCTCGGCGTTGTTGGAAAAAATGCAACTGGAAAGACTACTTTTGTCAAAATGATAGCAGGAGTTGAAAATCCTGATGAAGGAGAAGTAGACATGAAAACTGTAGTGGCTTACAAACCTCAATACATTGAAGCAGTAGAGGGATCCATAGTTGGTGACGTTCTCAGATCTGTAAAGGGATTTGACGAGCAATTTTTCTCTAGTGAAATAGAACGACCGATGTCACTTACCACCCTTATGGATAGAGAGATGTCTTCGTTATCGGGTGGAGAATTACAACGTGTTGCTATAGCAGAATGTCTTCTAAAGGAAGCAGAACTATACCTTCTAGATGAACCTTCTGCATACCTTGATGCAAATCAACGTATGATAGCTGCGAGAACGATAAGAAGAGTGATGGAGCACAAAGGATGTTCTGCTCTTGTAGTGGATCACGATGTGTATTTCATAGATTACATATCTGATGGGATAATACTTTTTGAAGGGGAATCGGGAAAAACTGGGAACATGTTTGGACCGTATAAAATGAGAAAGGGAATGAATGAATTCCTTAAGCGAGTAGGCGTTACATTTAGAAGAGACAAAAATACACATAGACCTAGAATAAATAATCCCGAATCTAGACTTGACAGGTTACAAAAAGAGAAGGGTGAATACTACTATCCGGACTAAAATAACAACAACGAATTAGTTTTATGCTCTAATTAATACCGCTAATGTGATTTATCGCGCAGCTGACAAAATGGTGAGGAGTTACACGACTCTAATTTTGAAATGGCCTGTAGCTACAATTTTGCTATTGTTATTAGTTACTTTAGCCATGATGAAACCTGCAATGACCTTTGAAAAGAATATGACAAAGGACATTGAAGTATACTTACCAGATAATGACCCATCAGTAGATGTGTTACTAGAAGTTAGAGAATTTTGGGCCACGGATACGATAATAATATACGTTGAAACACCTAATGCTTTAGATAAGAATAATTCTGATCCTAAATTCAACGTTACATCTGTAAATATATTAAAACAGATAGATGCATTAGAAAGAGAGATTGACCCATTTGGACAATCTAAAGATCAAGAAAATTACCCTGCAGATGGAGGAGAAACTGATGGAATCATATTTACTTTATCTATATCTACCTTAATCAAAGAATTCAATTCCACTAACACACGATTTGTTGAAGCGTTGGAAGATAAAACACTAGGTGGATTAACAATTACTAACGAAGAAGCCACCGGCACTTATGCAATACCGGACGATCAAGATCGGATAGACACAATATATGACAATACTGAAGGAGCTTTGAGGAATTTTGCAAAGGACACTAATGATGATGGAATACTAGATACTGCAGCAATATTGTTTGGATTGAAATATGAAGGGGAAAATAATGATGAAGCTCAAAAAGTGATAATAGATAGAATTCAAGCACATTTAGATCGAACTGAAGAATACCGAAATACGGAAATGAGTAAGACTGGATTAGTAATAGTTCTTCATGAAGTTACAGAAAGATTGTATAAAGATTTATTAGATATGATTCCATTATCTATAGGAATAGTACTAGTGATGATGTTTTATTTTCATAGAAATGTATTATCTGTACCTATTGTTTTGATTCCGATATTTTGTGCATTAGTATGGACTCTTGGACTAATCAAAATGAGTGGTGAAGTACTAACGCCGATGATAGTCGCAGCAGGACCTATCTTGATAGGAATAGGTGTTGACTATGGATTACATGTATCAAATAGAATAGTGGAATTTAAAGAACGAGAAGAGAATATAAAGTTTGAAGATGCAACGCACAAAGCAATGATGACTACTGGAAAAGCGACGCTGCTTTGTGCCGTAACCGACAGTATAGGATTTTCAGCTTTATTCATTTCACCAATAGCACCAATGAGAACTGTCGGATTGACGATGATTGTTGGAGTGTTGTGTGCATTTTTCCTTACGATAACAATGATGCCTGCTATAATGAGTTTGACAAATTATAAACGGCACCATCCAAAAGCGTGGAAAGGTGTAGCTGAAGCAACAACTAGAGGTTGGAAAGTGATATTGGTTGTAGTGTTGATTGTGACTGCTTATTCCTTAGCACAGTTATCTGCAATGGATCAAGATATTAGAGGTGATGAATCTGCTCCTGAAGATGTAGAATCCATCAGAAGCTTGGCGAAATATTCAGACAATTTTGGTTCTGGTCAGACTGGGATAATTCTGATTGCAGGAAATATGGATCGAGACAAACCTGTGGCTAAAGATATGGATACACTAGAAGTTATGAATAGTACACAAAATGAAATTAATAATATAACAAAAATAAATCGTAATTCAAATGAACAGATTAATGTATCGAGTTTCTCTATTGTTAATTTCTTCAAATCTGCACATATAAGCATACAAATGGGTGAAGACCCGAATGGAGATGCGATTATTTTTGAAGGAAGCTTCTGGGACTTTTTAACTAGTGATATTTTTGGTGATGATTTTAATAATTTAGATATAATAGACATAGTGTATGGAAGAGAAGCGTTCAGACAAGATATGATAGACGTATTCTATGATTCGTTTACTGATGAGATGCGTGCGATGTTGTTAACGCCAGATTATCAAAAAGCCTTGATCTATACTAGTATGCCGTATGTCAACATAGATGATACTGCCCTAATAATTGAAGATACTAACTACATAACAAGTTATCACAACCTTCTACTTGAAGATGCTAAAATGTCAGAAATGAGTGGGGGGCCGCCGATTAGTATAGCGATAAACGAAGGAATTCAAGATACCCAATACAAGACCATAATGCTCAGCTTAGCGTTAGTGTTGGCAACTATGATTATAATATTTAGATCTGTCAAATTCGGAGTGGTGACTTTCTTACCTATTTTAATTGTGGTTCTTTGGTATCCGGCAACCGTATACAACGGAGGAACTAACCTGAATATCTTCACTGCCATGGTGGGCACTATAATCATAGGAATTGGAATAGATAATTCGATACAAGTAACAGAAAGAGTGAGAGAAGAGGGGACTAATCCTAAAGGAATAGAAACTGCAGTCGAAAATACTGGTCAATCTGTTGTTGAAGCTACATTTACAACGATGGGAGGAATATTAGCTGGTGTACTAATTGCAGTATTCAGTTCACAATTCGTTGGTCTTAAGAATTTCTTTATGCTTATTATAATTTTGATACTTTTCAGTCTGCTACTTGCAGTATTCGCATTACCAAGTTTCTATCATGGCCTATATCATCTAAGAAAAAACTACGAAGAAAAATTCAAGAACCTAAAGACAACATTGAAACAACGGCCTTGACCGCGTTTCTTGCATAAGGAATTATGCGTTCTTCAATTTGATTATCATTTACACCTGGACCAATTATACCGATACCAATCGGTTTCATGAATTCCAATTGAAGAGATAAAATGGCATTGACAACGGAATGCCCCATAATCTCACCATGCATAGTCTCACCTTTCTCTATGACTCCTAAAACAACTGCAGCATCTACTTCATCTAATTTTAAAAAGTGTTTGAGAGCTAGAGGTTTTTCCATTGAACCGGGAACCCAGCAAATATCAAATAATGAAAGATTGTGTTCTGCTAAAACTGAATCTGCTTCATTAATCATCTTTTCAACGGTTTCTTTGTGATATTCACCTGCTATGAATACTACGTTTTTACTCAATATTATCACCTGTAGTAGATTGAGAATTCAATTGCGTGATTATTGATTTTGTTACCTGATCTATCTCAATATTAACGCTATCGCCTTCAGTTTTGGATAAAAGGGTGGTTGCACGTATTGTTTCTGGTATCAGATAAACTGTAAAAGTTCTCTCTTCTAAATTAACCTCACCCACTGTTAGACTTATGCCGTCAATAGCTATGTATCCTTTAGTAATAATAAAATTAGAAAACTCTTCTGGGAATTTTATAGTCACGATACAATTATTCTCTGGAGTTTCTATTTTTGATATTTTAGCAGTACAATCTACATGTCCAGAAAGTAAATGGCCTCCGATTTCATCACCAAATTTAGCAGCTCTTTCAAAATTGACTTTATCTCCTTTTTCTAAAGCAGCAAGAGTCGTACAACGGAGCGTTTCCATCATGACGTCAGTAACGGCATAATCTTCACTAATTTTAGTTGTAGTAAGACAAACGCCATCTATGGAAATACTAGACCCGATTTTCAACCCCAATAACATCTCTTTGTTTAATTTGATTGAAACGGAATTCAGATTCTTATCTTCAACAATATTCTCTACAGTGGCAGTATGTTCTACTATACCCGTGAAAACCATTAGAAACTCCTCTTTTCAGAATTAATCTTGTTTTTGGTCGCGATGCATTCTAACAATCTTAGCCACGATTTTTCTAGAACCATCCAAATCATGTTCCATCTTAGGTAATCTAACAACTTTGGCCTCCAAACCCCGTTCTTTTAATTTCTCTTCCAACTCGGAGGTACGAAAAAGACGTTGATCGTAACCTAAAGCGACTATGTTTGGTTTCAAATCTTCCACGACTATGTCTAACATATCGCCTGAACGGCCAATGACTGCTTCGTTCACTGGTTTGAGTTCGGAAATCAACTTGGCGCGAACTTCGGATGAAAGGACTGAATCTCCTTTCATTCGCTTGACTGTCTCGTCGTTCGCTACCACAACGAACAGTTCGTCCCCCAAATCTTTGGCTGCGCGAAGGAAATGGATGTGCCCTGGATGGAGTATATCGAATACTCCTGTTGCTAAAACTCGGATCTTTGCCACGCATCTTTAATCTCTTCACCCTCTAAAAAAACATAGCCCCGTTCTTTTGCTAGTTTTTGAGCCTCTTCTGGTCCAAGTGCACTACCGGTATCGGATAATATTTCACAACCCACGGCGACCGGTGCTAAATTTCCTAATTTCATAAGTGAAACTATGAGTTCAGTGTGGCCTTCTCGTCCATTTAGATAATTTTCATTCGCAATACATATTGGAACGTGACCTGGGGTTCTGAAATTGGAACTGAAACTGTCACTAATTTTATCAGATGAAGAATTGGAAACTAAATTTGAGAATTGTGAAACAGTTAACGCTCTATCGTTATCGGTTATTCCCGTATATGTATCATTGTGATTAATTGAAATTGAAAAGGATGAGTTTGTATCGTAAGGTATCTTGTGCTTCATTAAATTTGAAAGAATTGGATATTTTTCAGATGCAACGGTAAAAGAATGTTCTAGAAACGGAAGACCGAAAGCGTTTGCAGATTCGAAATTGACTGCAATGAATATCAGACCTCCGCCGTTCTTCCGTAGAAAACGGATATTTTCTGGAAGAACTGTAGTACCTGAGAAGAAAAAATCCGTTTCACCCTCTCTATTAGCATTGTCGAAAATCATAATCGGTTGGCCGGCAGCTAAAGCCTCTGTAGCCTGATCTAATCTACTAATTTTGGAATCTAACTCTGATGAAGGATTGAGCACATATGAATGATTTTAACGATACTTATAATATTTTAGTAGCTACTCATTAATGAGTAGAAGATACTATATCCAAACATCATTGGAGGCCGTCAAATCACCTTCTGTATTACCTGTATTCACAACACCGCGAGGTTCAACGAGTAATACTTTACACTCGTTTTCAGCATGAGGCTTATGTTGAATTCCCTTCGGAACCACATACATATCTCCTTCATTCAATTCTACAGTTTCATCCTCGAACTCAATTACCATTTTACCCTCTAGTACGATAAAGACTTCGTCAGTATCTGCATGATCATGCCAAACAAAATCACCTTTAATCTTGACTAATTTGAATTGATAATCATTCATCTCTGCGATTATTTTTGGAGTCCAATGTTCAGAAAATTTGGATAATTTCTCCTTCAAATTGATTTTAGTCATAAAAAAGGAAAATGTAGCTAATATTAGATGATGTCGTAGTAGGCAACATCGAGATTTACTCGGTTGTCACCCGCTAGATGATTGAGATACCTAACACAAGATAAATCACCTTTTGCAAGGTAATAGATGAATAAAGAATTCTTTTCGCGTGGCCCTATGATAGGTTCTGAATCGGGCAACTTTACAATATCGAAACCACCCCATTCAATATTCCAAGAATCGGTAAAATCGTATTTTATCAACAGTCTTGCTGGGCTTTCTTCTTCCTCGTGTAGAAGCGTGTAGCTTCCTGGAGTATATGATTGATGTAACGATTTTGAATATTTTAAAGATTGAGAAGTTATTTTTTCTAACCAAGATATCAAACGTTTATCTGACCAGATATTTTCTAACACTGCAGGTGCAGAATGGTAGGAATGATACCCATGCCGTACGTCTTCTGATGTTTTAGATGGACGATCTGGAATTGAAACTAAAAAATCCTTTAGCTCTAGGTTTTTTATTTCGCTTTGTTCGAATTGTGATTTGATTTGGATGATTGAATCATCATCTAGATACAGGTGATTTATCTTATCCATGATACCATCCTGTTAGAGAGAATCTCTGAACATCTGAAAGAATTTCCGAGACTTGGTGCCACGATTCTGGTGTAACTTTGAAGATTACAATTGAATTAAACTTCGGCACTACTTGTTTGACTATTTCTTTAGCTTCGCCCTCAGTATTAGAAGAGAAAAAATCAAAAGACCCTCCATCAGAAAGTGTCATATTTGGAGTGAGATGAAGACTGTATGCCAATAATCTACTATCTAATTCATCGTCATGAGGAAGCAAAAAATCCCCATTCATGTAAACGTATGCAGCCATATCTACATTACCGGAAAGAGAAACGTCGAAAAGAGATTCTAATTTACGAATCCACGCCTTAGAACACAACGAATCGTACAAAGATTTTATGTCTGGATTATCTGAAATGGATAAATTATTGGACGCTGAATAACTGAAAAGATCTGATTCTGTAGGAATGAATTCTTGTTCAGCTAGAGCCTCCAATGAAAGAGATGCTTGATCTAAATCTAAGAAATTATGAATAACTGTGTGATGAAAAGGAGAGTCTAATACTTTCAAAGCGAGATTAGGATTTATCATTGAATCTCCTCAACCAATCAAGCATACCGTGTACTGAAACTATGTGAGTAGCGACCCGTTCACTACCAAAATTGAATTGAATAGGGTGATCTGAACGTTGAGATTCAACTAAAGCATCCCTTTCATTTAGGAGTACTTCTAAAATTTCTTCAGGACTGGAATTATTTGTGACGCCTTTACGCACAATATCCATCCATGCATTGAATTCTTCTTCAACTTGAACTAAAGCACCCTTACATTCTCTAGGTCCGAAATGAGTATAGTTTAACCATTCCAAATCGAGCTCTTTCGTTATGGCGATAGATTCCAAAGCTAAGTCGTGATCATACCTAGGTGGTGTTACTGGAAAAGCTCTTTTGAGATTTTTATACCACAATCCTAATGAATCTCCAACAAAGGCAGTTTTTCCTCTAACCCATGTAATATGGTGAGATGCATGACCTGGGGTGAAAATGGCCTTTAGTTTTGTAGCACCTAGATCTATCTCATCGCCGTTTGAAACGGAAAAAACTCTTTCTGAATCGATGGGCGTTGGTTTTCCATATAAATCTGCAATTTTTCCTAGTACTTTCTGACTTCCAGACCATAGTACTTCAGGATTAATCACATGAGGTAGAGCTCTAGGATGTACTAATGCTTCTGCATTCTTACAAACATTCATTAGGTGACCTCCGCCACCAAAATGATCTAAATGAATATGAGTGGGGATGATATACGAAACATCATTCGGACTTATGTTTAAAGTTGAAAGGGCATCTAAAAGGCGAGCATGGCCGCTCGCTGGGCCGGTTTCTATAATGCTTATTTTCTCGTCAATCACTACGTATATTGAAATAAATTCTTTCAAGCCATTTGCTTCTAAATCGAACCAAAAAATGGAATCGCCTTGTTGATGTAATTCCATAATAATAACGTAATGAACATACTTCTTAAACCCACGTGCGAATAGCAGGTCCCGTTGGTAATGAAATTTGTCATTGTGACTGGCGGAGTTTTATCCGGATTAGGCAAGGGCGTGACCGCCTCATCCTCAGGACTTCTTCTACAGAGAGCGGGTTTTGCAGTTACTGCAGTTAAGATTGATCCTTATCTAAACATAGATGCGGGAACTATGAATCCATATGAACATGGTGAAGTTTTCGTAATGAGTGATGGTGCGGAAGTTGATTTAGATTTAGGTAATTATGAAAGATTTCTTGGAGCTGACTTAAAATCGAAGCATAACATAACCACTGGTAAAGTATACAAATCTGTTATTGAAAAGGAACGTAAAGGAGATTACCTTGGACAGACTGTACAGATTATACCACATATAGTAAACGAAATTGTAGGAGAAGTGGAGAGTGCAGCAGAAGAAGCTGGAGCTGAAATCTGTATTGTGGAATTAGGCGGTACTGTTGGTGATATAGAATCTATGCCTTTCTTAGAAGCTGTAAGGCAATTAACTAGAAAATGGGGGAGAGATAATGTAATGACGATTCATACAACGCTTGTTCCTGTTGTTGGGGTTGTTGGAGAACAGAAAACTAAACCGACACAGCATTCGATTAAAGAATTACAGAGCTTAGGAATAAGGCCTGATGTTGTAGTAGCACGTAGTACGGAAAAACTTGAAGAGGATATAGCAGGCAAAATTGCATTTTTCGCTGATATACCTAAAGAAGCCGTAATTTCTGCACCTGATGCTGATTCGATTTATCATGTTCCTATGATGTTTGTGAAACAGAAATTGCCTGAAATAATTATGAAGCGCCTTAAGCTGAAGAAAAATAAACCTGAGATGAAAGAATGGACGGATTTTGCTAATCGTGTGAATAAAGGAAATAAAGAGGTTGAAATAGCAATAATTGGAAAATATACTCACCTAAAGGACTCATATATATCTCATGAAGAGACTTTGCGATACGCGGGAGCCCTAAGAGATTGTAAAGTTAAGATAAGATGGATTGAAGCTCCGAATATGGAAGAAAGTGGAAATACCGAAGAATTAGAAGGGGTTGATGCTGTCTTGGTTCCTGGTGGTTTTGGCAGTCGTGGGTCTGAAGGAAAAATAATGGCAGCTAATTGGGCCAGAGAAAATGGAGTGCCTTATTTGGGAGTCTGTTTTGGATTTCAATTAGCTGTTATTGAATTTGCAAGAAATGTTTTAGGTATGAAGGGGGCAAATTCTACTGAACTAAATAAGAAAACGAAATATCCAGTAATTACTCTGCTTCCAGAACAAGAAAGCGTAAAGGAGATGGGCGCGACAATGAGATTAGGCGATCATCCAGTCAATGTAACAAAAGGTAAGGCCAGAAACCTTTATGATTCTAAAAAGATAGAAGAAAGACATAGGCATAGATTTGAAGTAAATCCAGATATGATTGAAAAAATAGAAGGAGCAGGTATGAAATTTACAGGAAGGAATCCGTCGGGGAGAAGAATGGAAATATGCGAACTAGATGGGCATCCATACTTTGTAGCATCCCAATTTCACCCTGAATTTAAATCGAGGCCGGATGCACCATCACCGTTACATTTAGGCCTAGTTGAAGCAGCAATTAAGAATAAAAAATAACTTTTAAAAGGTACAACAGATTTATTAAATCAACTGGAAGATGGCATAATATGGTAGATTACCCCAAATACAAATCAAAAGGGTCTGTTGAGCGCTGTATGAGAAAAATAAATGAATTTGGAATGGGCAGTATTTTGAGTCTTTTATTGTTGATTTGTGGGTTTGTACTTTCAGTATATGGATTGTGGAAAGACAATGATGGATATGTGGGATATGATGATCACATATTTCTAGGAATGATGATGATTCTTATGTCGATAACGATTGCTGCAGTAATGAAATTGCGCTGATTAATTTTAAGATATAGAAACTACTTCTGTTTGAGAGAGTGTAACTTCTTGTTCACCGTCAGTAAGGTATAAAGAATAAATGATTGAATAGCTACTTGAATCATCTGTGAAAGTGGTAATATTACTAATTGAGAGAGATAAAGCATAGCCATTCTCAACGAAAAGAGATTCAAATTCATCGCCAGATTCTATGAATAACGAACTGATTTGTTCTATGTTAAATTCCTCAGTATCATTAGAAGATAAATTAGCTTCATCAATGGCCCAATTCAAATGAGTTGGAAAATGATTAACGACCATGCTGATCATTGGCGTTAAATCGTGATTTTCACCTTGTTTTTGGCCTAAAGTAACGGAATGTGAGATAGAGATGCTGACTACCATTACAGTGACACACATCATAATTCCTGCCATTAAGAGTAATTGTCCTTTTTTATTAATCATTCATACCACAACTCCAATGTTATTTTCCAAATATCTCCTTCGATAGTTAGCGTCCTAAACGCAATACTAACTTCACTACCTGGTGAGCCATTGTCAATCAAAATTTCAGAAACGTTGCCATGTGTAGCTATAAGGTTGTAAGATACTGAATCTAACAGACCAGAATCCAGATACTCTCCCAAACTAGAAGTGTCATTATTAGAAATCCAATAAACCAAATGAGATGATTGGGATGATGATTCTTCCCATTCATCTAAAATCTCTAAAATTTCAAATCCTAAATATTTCAAATTATCAGTATGGTAACTTGATTGATTGTGTGCAGGGAGATTGGTCACAGCAACATTTATCACCGAGGTGAAGAGAGTGGCCACTAAAATCACCTCCAGAACATGCATCTGTGCTTTATCTTGCATAATAACCTCAAGTATTAGGTGGGGAGATTATGGAAGTAGTTATTCCCATAATTTCGAAAACTGCCCAGCCAATAAGAATTAAGAGAGAAGATCTGATAAAACCTGAATATAGTTTTCCAGTTGCCATAAAACCACCAGTCATACCCATTCCAACAGCCTGTATCAAAACACTGTAGTAGAAAGTAGTTGAAATCCATATTTGATTTAAAGAACGAATTTTTAGATTACCAATAGTAAGACTTCCAGTAGATGCTGTTGCAGCTCCGGATGAAACGATAGCAGGAACAAATGTAGCAACCAATACGATAATAATTAAAAGATAAATAACATAAGACATGTAAATAACTGCTAAGTAACTTCCTATTTCTTGACCTCGTTCTGTTTCTAATGCTTTAATTTCACGCACATCATAAGAAGCGGCTAAGAGAATATCCGATATTTTTCCACCGGCTTTGTTTGCTTCATCGACCATGCGGACTGCCCTAGTAACGACAGGAGAACTAACTCTTTCTGAGAACATTTCCATAACTTCTCCAAAAGAAACCCCCCATGAAAGCTGTGTAGACATCTTATGAACTTCATCATTTAGAAAACCGTATTCACCTTTAGCTAACGTTTCTACAGCAGTATTCATGCTTAAACCACCTTTCCAGAACTCAGCTAAATCCCTTAAGAAATCGGGGAATTTTGCTTCTATACGTGTTCTTTGCATATCTCTCCTATAAGCGAAATACCCATAAGGAAACATTATAGCAATACCGGAAAAAATGATATAATCTAAAGCTGAAATTTCAGGATATTCACGAAACCATGCGGCTGGATCTTTCTCCTCATCGAAAGAACTGACTAATGGGTCTGCATCTGCAGTTTCATTGTTAGTGAAAATAGATATTCCAAATAAAATTTTGGGATTTAAAGTTAAAACACCGTCGTTTGTAACCCAAGGATTATCGAATTGTTTGTCGCCATCACCATCTCTGATTAATGTTTCTTGATCTGAGGCGTGATTGATTGCCGCTACAGCCAATAGGGCAATAGCAACTAGCAATGAAAGAATAACAACGATATAGGGTGCGTAATCAGCCTTGCCTTTACCTACTTCTAACCATTTGACAGCGTCCGAATAATTCATCCATGATCTTTTGACTCCTGTACGCGGATCTTTCTGTTTCTTTTTTTCTAGAGATGCAGACATATTACACCCCTATCTCATCACTTATGGCCCAAAAAATAAAGGAAAAGACACTCTGAATAAGAGGGAGACCTCCGAAAACCATAGCGTAAAGATGTTCTTCTTCTAGAGTCATTCCTGAACCAGAAACCCAGAAAGTGATTAACGCCATAATCATTGCGAATATTGGAAATGCTACTGCTACAACGACATACACTTCTGCGTAAAGAGCCATTTGATTGATTAAATCTTTGACTGCTACGCGATTGGCTTGGGCATAATATTCAGACCTATTAAGGAAATAAAGTTTCATATTACCGCCAGACGTAATAGTTCCCACCATACCTTGAATAAATTCTCCAAACTTTTCAGATGGAGATCTTTCGACTGCTGCTTTTAGTGTTGAAACTAAATCCTGACCTACAAAAACCATATTATGATATATCCAACCGGCTTCATGAGATAATTCCCCATAGATATCTTGATTACGAGCTAAAGATTTGAAAATTTTATCAGGTGTGGCGTTAGCAGCAGACATTGCAGCTACGTAACTTGCTGCATACGGCAGATTCTTATCCATATCACGGCCCCTCTGATAGCCAGTTATTCCTGGAGAATAGTATTGAACAGCAGCAATCATAGATGGAATCATAACTAAGAAAAAGAAACATAAACCGATTTGAATTGGAATTGACAATAATTGATCACCAGATGGTGAAGTTAGATTAGGGGCTGCAAGAAGCATCATTAAAGTCAAGGCTGCACAACCTATGAATGTTAGAAAAATTATCATTATAGAAGTAGCTGCATATGCCATTGGAAGCATTGGAATTCTAGCTTTGACTAAATCATTTCGAATCCCTATAGCATCCTTAGTCAATGGACGCGATAACCAACCGAAAATCAGTAGGCTAAAGGATTCAAATCCGCTTAAAGGACGTTCTAGAGCCAACTATGCCACCAGCTTGGCTCGGGACCTCTAGAAATTCCCTTGGCAAGACTTTTCTTTAGATTTTCCAAGGCAGATACTCGTCTCTTTTCCTCAGTAGAAACGGCCTTTGACTGTTTATCTTGATTATTGGCTAATTTTTCTATTTGACTTTCGATCTTGTATCTTTTTCCTATTTCAGAATTAACATATTTTAACATTCTACGAGCTTCGACTGGATTAAGTGCAGAAATGTCCCCAAGCGATAATTTTGATGCTAGAGGTGTGAGCTGATCTAGCGGAGCGTGCTTAGCTTGTTCTTTCAAAAGAGTAGATTCGTACTTTGTATCTTCTTTCTTTCTGCGAGCTATTTCGACCGCTTCAGCTTTAGTCTTCTTCTTAGCATCTGTAATCTTAGAAATTTTCTCCTCTTCTTTCATTCGATGCTTTACTTCGGCATCTCGTTTCTTCTTTAGACTATCTTGAGTCTTTGGAGGGAATTTGGAAATGTCTACCGGTTGTTGAGCGGGGCCCTTCTTTCGTTGTTTTTTGGTCTCTACTTTGCCGCCCTCTAAATCAACATAAACGTTTCTCATTACATCTTCTGGGTGGACGTAATACTCAGCAACTAATTTTGCAAAATCCTGATAATATCTGATATTCTGCCTGTGAGCATATTCAACAACCAATTGTCGGCGTTTAATTTCTTCCATAACTTCGACACGATTCAGATTGGCTTTTAACATAATTTTTTCTAACATGTAAGATTTACCAGAAAAGGCATATTCATCGGTTTGACCATCCCAGCGAAATACCTCATTAGTTAATAATTCACCAGAGTGCGGATCTACACCTATTATCTCAATTACTTGCTTAACTCTTCGAACTCTTTTACCACCTACTCTTGTTTGTATCTGAATAGATATGCCGTCAAGTGCGGGAATAAGAACTCGTGGAATTTCAATAGGTTTGTTCTCCAAACGGTGGACTAAACTTTGAACTGAATCAGCGTGGAATGTAGAATAAGTAGTGTGTCCTGTGGCCATTGCCTGGAATAGAACGTAAGCTTCAGCACCTCTGATTTCACCGACCATAATGTATTCTGGTCGCTCTCGTAAAGCAGCTCTTAGCAAATCATACATGTCTACTTCACCCTGAGCTTTACCAGAAGCATCTTTTTCACCTCCGAAACCTTCACGAGTACAGCCGGGAATCCAATTCGGATGAGGTAAATTTAATTCACGAGTTTCCTCTATACTAACAATTTTATGTTGCCAGGGAAGGAAAAGAGATATAGCATTCAAGGATGTAGTTTTACCAGATGCAGTACCACCTACGAAAAGCATACTCATACCGTATTGAAATGCGAGCCACATGAAGGACAGTAACATCGAATCGTATGTCTTGAATTCGAGTAAGTCCACTGGTGTAAATGGTTCGTCTCTGAAACGCCGTATAGTAAATGTCGACCCCTTAGTTGAAACCTCTCTACCTAATGTCATTACGATACGAGACCCATCCATTAGAGTTGCATCTAGCAAAGGCTCTGCCACAGAAATGTGTTTACCACAACGTTGAGCTAAACGAATGATATATCTTTCTAATTCAACTTCGTCTGTCCAGATAACATTTGTTTTTAATGATTCAAATCTTCTGTGATAAACAAAGATATCGACGTTTGGACCATCGCAAGAAACATCCTCTATATTTGGATCTTTCATCAGAACGTCAACTTTACCATAACCTAGTAAATCTCTTTTTATAAAATAATGAATTTTTGATCTATTACTTAGTCTACTTTTGAGTTTATAACTATCTAAAATATCATCTACTGCTTTGTCAAGAAAATCCGATTGTTCCATATCAAGAGTTTCGATATCGATATTTAATGCTCTCGTTAAAACGTCCATAACAACTGCTAAATCTTTCTCTTCTTGAGGGGATACTTTTGGCTCTATAGCATAATACAATCTAGAATAATCTCTTTTATCAAAAAGAATTCGTACATATGAAAAAGGAGGAGTTACTGGATAAAGATCCAATTCCTCGAAATCTTCACCTAACTCAATATCACTGAGGGCTAAATCTGAGATAACGCCGGCCTTTGCAGCCTGTTTCTTCTTTCTCTTTTCAGACCAAGACAATGAACCGCCCTTATCTGAACTCGTTCCTGAAGCCTCCATACTTCTCATCTACTCCGAGATTAACTCGATAACCCGTTGTTCGGAGTCATATTTAACTACTATGTGAACGGAATCTGAAGAGACTTTACCAGTTATGGAATTTGCAGGACTGAGATTTAGTTGATGTTTTGCGTTAATTTTCAAAAAATTAGTTGAATAAATGGATAGTTCATCTACGTTGCCATTTACTGAAAAACCGACACCTCTGTTGTTTAATTTTATAGTTGATTTAATTTCAGAATCGGGATATTCCCTAGCAACTTTTAATACATCTTCTATAGAAGTTAAGAGGATGATTGAAATTCTATCAATTTCTTCTTGTGCGATTGTTTGTTGATGAAATTCTACAATCTGGCCTGATGAATGTGCAACGGAAGTAAGAACGAGAACGCTGAGAACTGTGGTATAGATATACCCTATCTCTTCTGCTGCATTATCATCTAAGACTAACTGATACATCTATGTTCCTCTCTAATAATCTAAAATCTATTGGAGTATCTGAATCTAAGTATATTTCATTGCCGAATGGATCTTTTTCAAAATCGAAATAAGATTGATACCCATAGTATAATGGTGTTTGTAAATCTCCAGATATGTGGAGTCTTAAATGATATATTGAAGTATAACTTTGAATTGAACCGCCTTGATTTCGAATTGATACTTCATAGTTGCCAGTTCCTATTGCAGAATATCTGGAACCATCGAGATTTAAATTCACTGAATAAAATGAAATAGTACCAGATTCCAAGCTACCTAAAGTTAAAGGCGTACTTACGAGATATGGTTGACTGGAGGGTTCTTTTGCTATTGTTGAACCGGAGATTAAACTCATAGAATAAACGCCTGCAACTGATTGATAATTATAATACAATTCATCCACACCCAGCAAAATAAAACCACCCAATTCTGTACCGTTTACATCAGAAATTATGCCTGAAGTATCCGAAATAAGATTTCTCGATAAAGAAATTTCATTGTCAGAAGTGTTGTATTGTACTTCTTCGCCATCGGGATAGACTATAGTAACATTGAATGCGTCTAGATTGCTTTCTAGATCAAACACGCGCAAAAAGTCACTGCCATTAGAAAGACCTTCAGTGTCTAAAATTACAGAGGAGTCTGATGTGTAAACAAAACTGAACGTTTCTGAATCTTTTTTGAATGTTGCATCGCCAGCGCTTAAGGAAACTGAAGATACTCTGGAAGCACCTTCTCCTTGAGTGGCGACATCTTCTATATCGTGTTGTAAATTGAGAAGATTGTTATAACAAGTCATGTAATTAGCGTAAGCTTCGTTACTTTGTAAATTTGGTATACCCCAAGACAATAAAGCACCCGTAACAACCAACATAATTCCTAGTATCAAAACCGTACTTATGACTGGTGTAACGGCGTCATCATTCAAAGGTCTATACTTTCCACTCACAGAAGGCAGTTTGAGTTAAGCGTAATAAACGTTTTCTCGATAGCAAAGAGAACTAAAAAGATTAATTTTCTTCTAACCAGCGTTCACAATCAATGGCAGCCATACAACCCATACCTGCTGCAGTTATTGCTTGACGATAGCGCGTATCGACTACGTCGCCACAAGCAAAAACTCCATTAACAGAAGTCATTGTGTTTATTTTATTCAAAATATAACCGTGATTATCTACATCTAATTGATTTTCTAAAAAACCAGTAATAGGTTGGTGACCTATAGCTATGAAAGCACCATCGAAAGAAAGGTTTGAATCCGTATTATCTTTCGTATTTGTTAAGACTGCTCCAGTGAGAATATTATCTGAACCGGTCCAGGATTTTATAGATGTATTTAATTTCCAATCGATTTTAGGATTTTCACGCGCTCGTAAAGACATTATTTGTGAAGCTCGCAGACGCTCCCTACGATGAATAATAGTTACTTTAGATGCGAATCTAGTTAGAAATGTAGCTTCCTCCATCGCAGAATCTCCACCCCCTATAACTATCACTTCTTTATCCTTGAAAAAGGCCCCATCGCAAGTAGCACAAGTACTGATACCGCGACCTTTGTATTGATCTTCATTTTCGGAGCCGAGCCACCTTGCTTCAGCTCCTGTTGAAATAATAATTGATTCAGAGAAGAAATCTTCACCCTCTACGGTAACTTTGAAAGGTCTAGAAGATAAATCCACAGAAGAGACATCTTTGTCTACTATCTCTGTTCCGAATTTTTCTGCCTGTTTACGAAAATCAGACATTATCTCAGGTCCCATGATGCCTTCAGGGTAACCGGGATAATTTTCAACATCACTTGTGAGCATTAATTGACCTCCGCTAGCATACCCTGCGAAAAGAAGAGGTTTTAGCAAAGCTCTTGAAGTATAAAGTGCAGCAGTATAACCGGCAGGACCTGAGCCAATTATGATGACTTTGTGTACTTGTGACATCAAAAGGACAGATGGATGTAACTACAAAAGACTATAGTAACTTTAATGCAAATCTATGTTTCTAGCATTGACAATGAAACCAGTATGTCCGAGTGACACATTTTTTGGCCTTAACGCACTTTTATCTGCTTGCCAATCTCTTTGTATATTTTCAACGAGTTCAATCTCTTGCCAGCCATCTAAGTGATTGATAAATTCTAAAACTTGATTAGTTGTTGGTAGATAAGCCATGAGTAAACCACCAGGAATAAGAGATTTTTTGGCCCATGAAATAAAATTCCAAGGTTGGGGGGTGTCGAAAAATAATGCGTCACAAATCAAAGTAGGTGTGTCAGGCGTAAATTCTTCATTTATTAAAACAACGGAATCTTTCCAAGGAGATCTATTTAGATTTTTATTCAAAATACGTAGATGTTTTTTAGATTGTTCGAAAACTGATAATTTACCAGTAGGAGCTAATGATTGTGCTAAAGCTAATGTTAATGCTCCAGAACCTCCGCCAACTTCCACTATATGTTCAGAAGCTGAGGCACCTAAACGATAAGAAATCCAAGCTATATCTTTTGGAATTATTATTTGAGGACCTCTTTCGATTAAACTCTCTAAATCGTGAAGAGTTGGTTTGAGCAACATGCAAGTATGATTGACGAGCTGGAACGGAACGCCTTCTTTTTGATTGTGTAAGACGTTAGTCTTGAAACGACCAATACGTTTCAAATCAGTGAATTCTTCATCAAAATCGACTAAGTATTTTTGATTAGCTGTGAATAATAATTTTAGATTGGACATGATTAGGTAGATAATTGAACAGAGACTATTTGGTTAACGGTTTCTAAAAAATCAGATTCTGAACCGAGAGGGATTGTCGCTCCTGAAGCTATAGGGTGGCCACCTCCTTGGCCGTTGAAATTGGATGAAGCATCCCTCATTGCTTCTGCTAAATTTAATCCTTTAGAAACAAGAGATTTGGTTCCTCTTGAAGATATGAATACTTTTTCTTCGTTCTTGGAAAGAACTAAAGTTGGTTTATTCTGATCTAGAAATTGACACATTGAAAGGCCGCAAACAGCACCTTTGATAGAAGGGTTATCCGTATAGAAATATTGTATAGAAGAAAGTGTTTCTAAATTCTCATAAGCTTTGCCCATTGATTCCAGAATTAATTTTTGTGAATCTGATTGATATTTTTTCGATTGTTCGATAGAATTTTGATTGTTGAAACAGACGCCGACACCAGTAGCAGTATCATCGTGATTGCCGCAACTATTCAAAAGATTACTTAAAGTGGCAGAATCGAAATCCATCCTATCTGAAAAATATTGACTCGTGAATAAGGAATCGAACTGTTCAGGGGCTGCGCCTTGTGCAATTAGTTTAGTTATAATCCATGAACCCAATAAAGATATTTGATTATCAGTGAGCATAGATATCTTAGTTGAACCATCTATATTCAATTCTTTCAATACTGAATCCATCTTAGATGGAATACCAGTATAATTCAAAATATAAGGTTCTACTGAATAAGTAAGTGCATCTCTCAAATTAGTGCCGTATAAAGATAGAGAATCTACAACATTTATTGACTTATTTTTGATAGCGGCATCGACTAATTCTTTGTTATGGCCTCTTAATCCCCCTACGTTTTGCCTATCCCCCACGATACCTGCGATTGCTAATGGGGCTAAATCCCAATTTTTTTCATTCATTGAAATTGAAACAGTGAAGGCGAGACTGGCTGCGCATGCTTCATAGGTTCCATTTATTCCAACTTTATGTGCATTCAATTCGTAAACATGAGAAGGGACAGTTCCGTGACCGAGATGATGATCTATTACAATGACATCGTCATCCAAATCGTTTAATAATTCTATTTGACCAGACCCTAAATCAGTTATAACAATAATGTGATTTGATTCTTTTTTCAATCTATCAATTACTTCTTGATTAAACCCTTTAACATTTGATAAATGGAAATTTTTATTCTCTCTCGAAAGTGATAGAGCTAAAATAGCTGAAGAAGAGATACCGTCTGCATCATTATGAGATATTAAGCGAATTGGATGCTTAGTATCTGAAAGCTTGTTTGCAATTTCTTTAGCTGAGTCCCAGATATCCATCTATCCGACTGTTAATTTTGCTGTAGCTAAGGAATATTTCCAATCAGAAGGCAATACAGAATTATCCTTATAGTAACCAACTAAACGCATAATTTTTGATTCTGTAAGCTGAAGGGCTCTTTTGTTGTGAATATCTTTAGGATTTTTATCTAAATGCTCGCCCAAACGTACTGCTTTTCTCATCATATTTGAAAGATCTTCTGGAATTTCTGAGCTTAAATTGTTCTTTTTCAGAATTCCGTTTATACTTGAATTAGTAGCTAATTTTACGCTTGGAATGCCGTGTGCATCTCGGAGAACTGCTCCTATCTGAGCTGTGGAAAGACCTTCTTTCGATTTTTCTATAACTAGAGTCTCAACATCTTTAGACGAGACGGGAGACCAGGAAGGATGATTATCCCTATTTATTGCGTGCGAACCGGAACGTCCTTTTTTCCTAGCGTGGATACGAGCCATTTAATTTCCTCCTATGAAGAAAGAAGCGGAGTGAGAGCAGTATAAAAAATATTAGTATAGAAAAATATTGAGAAAAATATGAAAAAATCAATATTTTGATGACTAGAACGGGAGGTTTTTGTTTTATGATTGCTCGACAATGATTATATAGTGTATCTGATACTTTATTCGTATATATTGGAGGTTTCTATTGAACTCTACTTCACGAAGTGATGTCGTAATGATTCTTATGGGAGTGGTTTCCCTGATGTTTGTATCTGGAACAGTTCATAGCTGGCCGACTGGTGGAGAAATGGGTGGAGATGGTTGGACGGATGAAGTTGTAGTTCAAGAAAAAGGATGTTATTGCCATACGAATGAACCGAGTGATTTAGTGACAGTTACGGTTTTGGGATTTCCTGTTGAATATGAACCGGACGAGATTTACAATCTAAGTATGTCTGTTGATGATGGACGTGAATTCAATGAAGGTGGATTTTTAGCAAATATTAACGAGGGCGAATTTAGTGCAGAAGGGGGCAATTATTGGATAAGTGATAACCATCAATATATTAGTCACAATAATAGATTTGATCGTGAATGGGAAATACAATGGACTGCACCTAGTGAAGGAACTGGTGATGCGATCCTTATAGTATATTTTAATGCAGTGAACAATGATACAGGTAGTGAAGCGGGCGGATCCGGAGGAGATTATTGGAACTCTATTACTTTGAGGTCGATGGGTACGCCTCAAGCAGAAGAAACTTCTATTGCAGATATGGGAGTCTCGTTGAAACAATATTGGATTGGTTTAACGGGAATTGGAGTAGTCTTATTTACAGTCCTATTAGCTTACATAATAATTAGAGGAGGGAGTGCAAATTACAGAGGTTAACGAATTATTAGAGAAAGTTTCCAAAGGCGAAATGACGGCGAAGGATGCTGAAAAAGTATTAGGAACTGAACGTGATGAAGAATTGGGAGAGATATTCAAAGAAGAACCTGCTGAGGAGCAGTTATCTTCGTTTGCCGTAATATTATGTCTTCTAGTTTTACAAGTTATGTACGATAGTCTTTTCGTAATGGGAATATTAGAGGGGTGGGATCAACAGTTCCTATCATTTGTATTTGGAATGGCACTACTGATTCTAGGAATCATGCTGGATGTATATAGAAGATCATTCTTACCAGACATATTGGAGGTTAAAGGTAAACGATTCAAAGTTATATCGAAATTAGACAGATGACCAAAAAACAAGATGCCGATACAGATAAAACGTCCGGAGAACCGGTACCTCCTGAAATAAAAATAACCAGAAGAGGATTCATGAAAGGTTCGATAGGTCTTGCTGCTGCAGGATTAGTTGGAGCGAGTTCAGTGCCTGCGTTGAAATCTTTGATACCCCCTCCAGTAACTAGATGCGATCCGGATGCGGCCGAGGATAGATTGGTCTACAAATCTCAAGAGGGTGAATGGTGGGATAATCTAAGTGGGGAATTTACTAGAAAAGAAGATTTACAAATTAATCAATCTGCCATAGTATGGTGGAAGCCTAAAGAATTAGAAGAGGAATTGGGCGTGTGTGAAATGACCCTGAATGTAGTTAAAGTGCAGACATCGGCACTTACTGTTATAATTGAAGAAAAGGAGCAAGAAGATGCCGTGCAAAGTATATCAGAATGGGGAGTTATTGATGATGATGGAACCAGTGTAGTGATGGCGTTTAATACATACAAATGCCCTCATCTTTGTTGTAAACCTGTATTTGTAGAAGAGGAACGAACCTCTCCGATAAGTGGAATACCTGTGCAATTTAATTTTCAATGCCCATGCCATCTTTCATTATTTGACCCGACTACTGTAATTGATGATTCACGTGCAGCTGACGACCCCAATGTAGGTATTGAAAGTAGTCCAGTTATGGTTGCGCAACTAGTAGAGGGTCCGGCCCCTTGGGGGCTGCCTATGGTTCCTCTTATTGAAAGAGATGGTGTTTTAGTAGGTAGGACAGAAAACATAGATTGGCTCAAATATTGCGGGATGGGATAAAATGAAAAAGAATATATTATATTTAATAACGGTAATTTTTATTGGAATTTTCATCTCAGGGAATGCTAGTGCGGCCGATGCACCTTTACTTGAAGATTTAATGGAAAAGGGAACGTTCCCTATGATTTTTATATCAATATTAGGAGGAATTATAGGACTAATATATCTTTACCTAACTGGACTGTTGCCTCGTGTACTCTTGCCTATTTGGATATGGATTGATGAGCGTTTTGCACTTTATAGATATGTAAACGCAGCTAAACGAGAGTATTATTCTGTTGTATTCACCTTAATGCCGGCGAGTGGACGGACCATGCCTAGATCTCATACTGAAAGATACAACGTCAAAGCAGTATGGTATTGGTATCCTTTCTATTGCCTAGGGGGATTATCATTCTTAGCTTTTATAGTTCTAACTATAACTGGAATATATCTTGGATTTTACTATGTTCCGGATGGAGAGTTTGTAGTTGATGAAATCACCGGAAAGCCCACCTCAGGAGCATATCAATCAATGGAATTGATAATGACTCAGGTAACTTTTGGATACATAATTAGAGCAGTACATCATTGGGGAGCGCACTTCATGGTAGCTTCTGTATTTTTACATATGATGAGAGTTTATTTTGTAGGAGCATATAGAAACCCAAGGGAATTGAATTGGATGTTAGGATCGATATTGCTTCTAATAACTATAATGTTTGGATATACTGGATATCTGTTACCATGGGATGAATTGGGTTACGCGGCCGGGACCATAGGTTTAGAGATGGCTATGTCAGTTCCTGCCATGGGGGATATAACTGCACAATTAGTATTCGGAGGTACTGTACTTAGTGGTGACACTGTTCTTAGAATGTACTGGTTACACGTATTTGTACTGCCTGTGATAGGGTTTGGACTTATGATATTACACATGGCATTAGTTTGGATTCAAGGGGAGGCGGAGCCGCACTAATGGAAGATATCGGAGAAATGATTGGAGAATACCAAGAAGGTAAACGAAGAGAAGAATTCGAAGAGAAAATAAAGGGTAGACAGGCCCATTCCGTATTGGAAACTAAAAAAGTAATGGGTGAACCACTTTATCCGCATGAGTTCATTAGAGATACCATACTGACACTATACACTGTTGCCATAATGTTCTTTCTTGCATCATTTATTCCTCCACCTTTACATCATGCAGCAGACCCTACTGCACCGACTGCATATCCTCCACCTTTGCCTGATTGGTATTTACTTTGGGCTTTTGGCTGTTTGAAAGCTGCTTGGGATATAGAGATGTTTGGAATAACATTGATGACAGCGAAAGTATGGGGCACCATGTCTCAAGGACTTATTGTCGGAGTTGTAGTAATGTGGCCGTTTGTTGACCGTGCTATTGCCGCTATAGCGGATCCTGGAAAAGGAAATGTAGTGATGGAGGGGCATCCAAGAAGACCTGGAGAGGATCCAATTAGAGCTGCTGCTGGAGTTTATGGACTTGTTCTTATATTACTATTATCTGTATTTTCAGTAAACACGAATATAACTGCATTTTACGAAGAACTTCATGGAAAATGTCAAGATGATGGATCGCAATGGTATTGTACTACGGCTACAGAAGGTAGTGAAGTTTGGGTTCCAGAACTTACGACAGATATGCTAAACCAACTAACTTTGTGGTTACCACTATTATTAGCTGGTATGACCCATTTATGGTTAGATCGGAGAAGGGCTGAAGGTGCTAAACCTCTTAATGATGAAGAGCGTTTTGACTTATATAAAAATGGAATAAAAACTAGGAAAATGCAAAGAGTATACGAATTTAAATTAAATAGATGTTATCAATGCGGATTATGTGATGATATTTGCCCAGTAAGAGATGTAGAAGGTGAAGAAGAATTGAATATAATATTTAACACGTTTCAAAATGAGCATGATGGTGTAGCTATGTGGTCTTGTATAACTTGTGGAATGTGTACTGGAGTTTGTCCACAAAATATAGAATATGTAGACTATGTACTTGAGCAAAGAATAATGTCAACGGAGGGGACCTCATGAGTAGAGAGAAACAGTACAGTAGAAGTATACCGCACCCCTTGTTCGAAAGATTGATTGCAGAAGATGCCATGAATAAAGATGAAGAAGGATGGAAACCAGAGAGGCATCATGACATAGGATATTTTCCCGGCTGCGTAGATTTTATGGATGTAGAAGTAAAATTCTCGAAGTTGAATAAGGGAGATGCTGATCATGCATCCATTGCTGCTGCATCAATATTGTTATTGAATAAAGCTGGAATAGACCCTTTAGTTTTAGATTTAAATGTGTTTAAATGTTCAGGGCACGACCAACTTTGGCAAGGACAATTAGAAATTTTCGATGCACTTAAAGAACATAATATGAGAAGAATGAAAGAATCGGGAATCAAAACTGTAACGTGTTCATGTGCAGAATGTTATCGAACCTTTGCTGTTGATTATGATTTACCAAATAAATTGGGAATAGAAGTTGAACATATAACCCAAACATTAAGGAAAAGTGAATTGAAATTTAAAGCTCCAAAAAATGTTAGAGTTGCATTTCACGATCCATGTAGATTAGGAAGAATGATGGGAGAATATCAAGCCCCTCGAGATTTGATACAAATTATAGAAAATGTAGAAATGGTAGAACTTGAAAATTCAAAGGAAAGGGCCCTTTGTTGTGGTGTATCCTCAATGATGTATTGTAATGATGCGACAAAGGCTGTAAGAAAGAAACGCCTCGATCAGGGAACCGACCAAAATATTGATTTAATGTTAGGAGGATGTCCTAAATGTTACATGCACATGCAATGCCTGCTTAATGAAGAAAGAATGGGAGATGATGAACACGCACACCCATTTGAAATGATGGATTTAATGCAATTTTTAGCAGCTTGTTTGGAGGAATAATGAAGATTGATAAGAATTTCATGACCACATATGCCAAAGTGGCTACACACGATGGAGAGAGTGAAGCGATTCAGATATGGGCTAAGGATAACGATGCCTATACTGGAATCGGTACAGACAAGCTCGGCATCTGGGGAACGGTCGTTGGAGTTGATTTCGATCTCTGTATTGCTGATGGTGCCTGTATCGATGCCTGCCCAGTTGATGTTTTTGAATGGATAGATACGCCTGACCATCCAGCGTCGGACAAGAAAGCGATAATGATACGTGAAGGCGACTGTATTGTCTGCCGTGCCTGTGAAGAGGTCTGTCCTGTGGATGCTGTACTGATTACAGATCCTGGTGATGTGGTCGATTCAGCGGCACCTGCCGCTGAGGAAACACCTGCAGAAGAATCAGGGGGAGGAAGCACTGAAGAAGAAACGCCTGTAGTCCGAGCTGAAAGTTCAGCAACGGGAATGTCATTGAATCATGCACCTAAACCGACAGAATGGTTGGATAAAATGAATGAAGTTCTTGAAAAAGAAGAGATACCTTCGACTGGAATTGAAAAAGCTAAAAATATGTTTAAGGATTTGAGAAAGGAAACATTAGACTCCCTATCGAGAGGTAATGAATACATAGCTTTAGTTGATGAAGAGAAATGCATCGGTTGTACACAATGCGTATACTTCTGTAATTTTGCTTCGATAGATATGGTTTCTCATCATTTAGATGCACGTACTATTGAATTCGAATCTAAAAAAGCTCAGATTATGGAAGATACGTGTACTGGTTGTACTTTGTGTGTTTTTGCGTGCCCTGTTGAAGCCATAACAATGGAAAATAGAAATTGAGTGAAAGAAAGGCTTTCCTTGATTTGCCAAATTTAATTGTAATTTCGATTTGGTTTGTTGCACTGTATCTGATTTTTTTCATGAGTAGATATGATTGGAGTACAATGGTACTTATGCGTGCAGCAATTGTTGTTTGTTTATTTTCTGGTGGGATGTCGTGGTATGTTTTAAAGCGTAAAAATAAATTTTCAAGAACAGAAAGAGAAGAAGAAGTAATGCCTGCAGTTGGAGAAGTAGAAAATATAGAGAAAGGAGTAGAGGGGAGTAAATTTGTCTCTGAAAAAACATATAGAAAAATAACTTGGATTACAACTATAGGAGGGATAGTGATGTTTTCAATATTCTTAGAATATATAACATACAGAAGCGATTATAGAATTGCTCTGATATCGTTGCTGATTGGTATTGCAATTTCTAGTATTCCATTATTTGTTAATGTAAAAGATGATATAGAAAATATAATGGAAAAAGCTGAAAGAGAACGACAAAAGGCGTGGCGAAAAGGTAAAGTGAAACCACCTAATGGAGAAACGTGAGTGACTTAATTGAAAAAGTGAAAAGTGAAATAATACCGCAAAAGAAAGAAGAAAAAGAAATCAAAGAGATTGCGGATAAAATATTGAAGAAAGCAGAGAATGAAGTCCCAGAGGGAGTGGAAGTGATGCTTGTTGGATCTGTTGCTAAAGGTACATTTTTAGTAGATGTAGATATTGATATCTTTCTTAAATTTCCAATAGATATAGATCTTAAAAAAGAAGGATTAGACGTAGCAAGGAGAATAATATCCAATGGAGAAGAAATGTACGCTTCTCATCCATATTTAAGAGGAGAAATTGAAGGAAAGTTTGTAGATATTGTGCCGTGTTACAATATAGATAATGTTAAAGATTTGAAATCTGCAGTAGATAGAACACCATTTCATACAGAATATGTCAAAAAAGAGATGAATGGAATGGAAAATGAAATAAGATTGACTAAACAATTTATGAAGGGAATAGGCGCATATGGTGCATCTTCGTCTGTAGGTGGATTCTCAGGATATTTAATAGAGATTCTAGTTATAGAAAAAAATGGGTTTGAAGGATTCATAAAATGGTTATCTGAATGTAAATGTCCTTTGATAATACACACTATTGGGGAAAATAAACATCGTGATATTATGGTTATGGAAGATCCTGTTGATTCGAAACGTAACGTAGCAGCATCTGTAACAGTAGATGTTCTTAGTGTGGCCATTCTAGCAGCCAAAACCTTCTTGAAAAATGAAAGTCGGAGTTATTTCTTTCCCAATCATAAAGAGAAAGAGGAGTGTGGAAAGATGACCATTATTAATCTTAACAGGCCGAATATGGATGATGAAAGTGCTCTTTCGTGGTTACGCAGTGAAGCTCGGAAAATAATTAGGAATTTAGAAGATTTTAAGATTATATCATGTGAAGTAAAAATAAATAAAAAAGCGACAATAATAATTGAATCTGAAATAATCAAAAGATCGGATAAAATTAAACATATAGGACCTGAGCCATGGAAAGAGGGGGCAGTAGATTTCTTAGTAAAATATCCAAATACCAGTATATTTGAAGGGAAAATGGTAATTGCTAAGAATCCTAGATTCGAAACAATTGAAAATGCTATTCAAGATTTAATACCTGAAGCAGAAGTAAAAAGTAAAGAAATAATGCCAAAGAAATTACCTTGGCTGTAAAATATTGTGAGGAAGAGTGTGGGCCCGAAAGCCCACAAACTCATCCAAACTTTTTTCCGGTTTTATCTAATCTAGAAGTTAACTTCGTAGATTTGATCGCCTGTTGGGTTAAACTTCAATGAGAAGGCATACCCGTTTAGCGAGAAACCGAGACAATCCGATGATGCATCGAATTTGTCACCTGGAGTCAACTTTCCGTCAAAGTCATTGTCTGAAAAGACAATGCACATGTCGCCAGCGCCGTCACCGTCGCTGTCTGCTCCAACGTAGTACCCATAGACATCAGATACAAAGCCCGACTGAGCTGTGTTACCTGAGGTATCCTTTAGGAACCATTCAACAGAGTTTACGGACACGGATGGTGTCATCTTAATGATTTCTACCCTCCAGTCGTCTCCAGCAGCCGATGGTGCCATAGCGCCAATCGGAGCTTGCTTGTTTGTACCAGCTAAGAAACTGCTAGCCCAAACGTACAGAACAGCAGCCAAAACGACCGTAATCGCAACCATCAAAATGACGGCGATTACAGGCGATACAGCCTGTTCGTCTTTTACAATTCTTCTATTCATGTTACGTCCTCTAGCCCTTACGGGCTCAAACAGAAAGAGATAGGGTGGATATATACGTTACGATTGCTCTTTTCGAGTGAAAATAAGTACTGAAACTAAGATTAAAGCTACTGTAGAAAGAGCTCCGAACCATGCTAAATCTTCTGCCCAAGTAGGGACGACTCCTGATTCTGAAGAAACAGGTGGTGGTGGAACAAGCCATTGACTAGAAAGGGCAATATCTCCAGTAAGTGTGCCATTTTCGTTAGAAATGAGAAAATCTACACTAAAGATTGAACTCCCTTCACCCAAATCGAAAGAAGAAGAAGGGGCAGACCACCAAAACGACCAATTTTCATAATTGTCGCTTTCAGATGGTTCCGTAATCAATAATGAATGAAGTTCATCCTCTAAAACAACGTCGTTGAAGCTTAGAGATCCGTTCGTAACTGAAATATTTAACCCACCTATATTCGAAGTTGAACGAACCATAATATTAACTTCATAAATTGAGCCTTTTTCATATCCATGCGATATTGCATCATCGAGACCTGTAATGAAATAGGAAGTTTCAGACTGAACAGGAGTAGAAAGTAATGAGAAACTGAATAAAGATAATGAAACAAATAGTGCTGCTAATATACGTTTGGAAGTGTATTTGAACATGGTCTAAAGCTCTAAAATTTAACTTACTATTTAAGCATGAACCTGTTCTAGAAATTTACTTGATTAATCCTTTGCGATGTAATGCATCAAAAAGAATACGGACGTCGGAATCGTCCATGCCTAATGATGATGCTGCTTTTTCTATAGTAAAATTTGGATTTTGTATACTGAAATAAAGAAGACGCCTCTCATCGTAAGTACATTTTGATTCGATTGTGATTTTATATAATTCTTGATTGACTAAATTTGTCAAATGAATAAGTGATTTTCGTTCATCCTCTGTATCT
Organism: Marine Group III euryarchaeote CG-Bathy1; assembly: GCA_001875425.1. GTDB lineage: Archaea > Thermoplasmatota > Poseidoniia > MGIII > CG-Epi1 > UBA102. Next base: position 123,924 of record MIYU01000012.1, read on the forward strand.
TTTAATGATTTTTCAATATCTTTAGACACTCTATCTAATAAATTAGCTCTTTGAGATAAATCCATTTTTCTAGAGGAATTTATAGCATCCATCATATGTTTATGTTTGGGGAGATCTAAAATTGCATCTTGTTCGGAAGAAGAATGAGCTTGTTCTTTAAATGTAGATGGACTAACATCAACATGAAGAGAAATACTGCGTGTAGAATAATAAACTCTGCGAGAAGGACCTCTATTGCTCGGTTCTGTTTCGGAATTCACTAAGCCGTGCTCTTCTAAAATATTGAGATGTTTGACTACTGCTTGTTGTGTTACGGACATTTCTTTCGATAACTGAAGAGGGTAATGGCCTTCTCTTGATAAAAGTTCTAGAATACGACGTCTTGTAGGGTTTTCCAATAAATAAAATAAGTCATTGACCTCGTTTAGTGACATATACACCTTAGGTTGTATACCTATAGTTAAAGTTTTCTGAAATAAAAATAAAGTAGTGAATGCGAATAAGTTTTAATCAATGGTTTCTATTGTGTAAACGATGCCGAAAAGGGTGCGTGACAAGGAAATAATTGAGGCGATTGATCGAATTTTACAAAAGCGTATATTTATTGATAGTCAAAAAAAACTGCATCGAGAAGTTTTGAATATATTAACGGAAAGTGGAAAAGAATCTGGTATTAGTGCTGAGAGAATGAGAATTGTTGGGATTAATTCCGGGAAAATCAAGATAGATATTAAAACAAGAAGTGTAGAAAATGTTCCTGAAACTGAAACAGGGTATTTGAGAAAAAGGAGAATAGCATATGATGGAGATGTTCGTAGATGGAGAAGAACTGGGATGGGGACTGATAGAAAGGGAAGAAAATATAAAAAAGGAGAATTTGCTTCTGTGGGACAACCTTGCCCTGTTTGTAAAAATCTATTAGAACGAATGGAAAATAGAACTTTGTTTGGAGGAAAGGCCATGATAGGTTTCAAATGCAGAGTTTGTAAATATGTAACAGGGAGAAGATGGAGAGAGCCTGCAAAATATACTTTCAGTCTCAAAAAATGAGGTTTAAAGAGAGAAAATGAAATTGGGTGAATTGGTATTAATTAGACATGGACAATCGACATATAATTTAGAAAATAGATTTACGGGGTGGAAAGACGTCCCCTTAACAGAATTAGGAAAAAGAGAAGCTTTTGAAGCTGCAGAAATATTAAAAGAGAAGAAAATTGATATTGCTTTTACGTCCGATTTATATCGTGCACAAAGGACATTAGATATAATTTTAGAAGGTATAGAACAAACAGAAATAGAAGTGATTAAAAATCAAGCACTTAACGAAAGAGATTATGGCGATTTGATTGGGCAAAATAAAAAAGAAGTCGCTAAGAAATTTGGAAAAGAACAAGTTAGAATATGGAGAAGGAGTTATGATACTGCCCCGCCCAACGGTGAGTCGCTTAAAATGACTGCAGAGAGGGCGATTCCATACTTAGAAAAGGAAATAATGCCTAAAATATTAGATGGAAAAAATGTATTAGTTGTTGCACATGGAAATAGTCTTAGAGCAATTGTAATGAAATTGAAGAAATATAGTCCTGAGCAAATTTTACAAACGGAAATCGGATGGTGCGAACCATGGATTTTTGAAATGAATAGAGAAGGTGAAATTATTAGTTTTGCCATAACTCCTAGACCTAAATCTAAGAGTATGAGCAAACTGCCTGAATTCTAACTATATGCCCAAGATTTAACATCTTCAAGATTTGCTTTAGTTGGTTTTACAGCGACGGAACGCCCCCATTCGTCATAAATTATCACATGCTCTCCACGTATACCGAACTTTGCTGAAACGAAATAACCGCTTTCTGATTTGATTTGGACTACCATTTGCTTACTATCCTCGATCTTGACCCACCCTACGTGGTGGCCCTTCTCTTCGAAGTGTGCTTTTACCATTTCTAGAAATCTTTCGGTGGCACTAGTCATAAAAAGTCCAATCCCAATTTCGAGTGACAGTTAATAACGATTTTGTAGATAGTTTACTATTAAACTGGACCTTATAAGGTTCTAAAGCCCCGTAGTGTAGTGGTCCATCATTCTGGCCTTTGGAGCCAGAGACCCAGGTTCGAATCCTGGCGGGGCTACCAATACTCTAAGATAGATTGTACAAATGTTGAAATTTTTGCTTTAGATATCTGATAAACGCATCACTTGATGGTTTTTCTCCAGTAGCCTGTAATATCAAATCATCAGGTTCCCAACGGCTGCCGTGTATGTGTATGTTAGTGCGCATCCAATCCAACAATGGTTGCGTTTCGCCACGTGAAATTAGAGAAGGCAAATCTGGAATGTCACGTAGTGTAGCTTCCCATAATTGTGAAGCATAAAGATTTCCTAAAGTATATGTTGGGAAATAACCGAATGCACCCATACTCCAATGGATATCTTGTAAAACTCCTTGGGCATCATCTGGTGGAGTGATACCGAGATAATTTTCCATCTGTGAATTCCAAAATTGTGGTAAATCATTTACTTTAACATTACCATTTACCAAAGCTTTTTCGACTTCATAACGTATCATGATATGTAAATTGTAAGTTGCTTCATCCGCCTCTACTCTAATAAGAGAAGGTTCAACATTATTCACTGCGCAATGGATAGTATCTAAATCTAAATCGCCGACATCAGGGAAAACTTCGCAAAAATCAGACAACCAATGATTCCAAAATTCTCTACTACGGCCGACTACATTCTCCCATAATCTGGATTGAGATTCGTGAACACCTAAGGAAACTGCTTTGCCTAATGGAGTCCCTTCGTGCTCTCTAGATAATCCTTGTTCATATAGGCCATGACCTGTTTCATGCATTACACCGTACAAACAACCAAATGGAAATGATTCATCATAACGTGTTGTAAAACGTACATCATCAGGACCTGCACCAGAACAGAATGGGTGTGTAGAAGTATCCATGCGCCCACCTTCAAAATCGAAGCCGATTGCTTTTGCAACTCGTAGAGAGAAATCGCGCTGACCTTCTTCAGAAAAAGAGGTTGACTTCAGAAAAGTAAGATCTGGTTTTGAGGTACTCTCACCAATTGCTTTTACCAAAGGAACGATTTCTTTACGTAGACCTGCAAAAAGTAAGTCCAACTGAGATACTGTCATTCCCTGTTCATAAATATCCAACATCGCATCGTAAATGTTTTCTTCGTAGCCATAATGTTCAGCTGCCTGGCAGGCCAAGTCCAAATTTTTCTCTAAGGCTGGGGCGAATTGGGTAAAATCATTTTCCGCCCGTGCTTTTTGCCAAATTTGTAAAGCATGCGATTTATGTCTTGCCATTTCTTCTACTAAACTAGTAGGTAATTTGGTTGCTTTATCGTATGAACGACGTATTTCCCTAATATTGGCAGATTCGATATCTGTAAGATTGTCATTTTCTAAAGAATCCAATAAAGAGCCCATTTCGGGATTTATTAAAGCTGAATGAGCAGTTTTGGAAAGATAGGCTAAAGATTCTGAACGTAGTTGTGCACCCTTAGGAGGCATGAACGTTTCCTGGTCCCAAGCCAAAAGACCTCCGATGCTTTCGATTACGCTAAGTTCCTTTACTCGTGAGATTAATTCATTATAATTTGACATAAAACAGCCAATGCTGGCTAGATTTAAGAACGTGGTATGAATTATTCCAAACCTTGATCTGTAAGTAAGAAATCTGATACGGAGCCTTCAGCTATAGAACGGTGTTTCATTAATCTAGAATGTCTGAGACTTGGAGCCTCACCTTTCTCAAAAAGTAAAAGAGTTTTTGCCATGTAAACTAAAGTTCTACCGAAATATGGTTCTATCTCGCCATTTCTTTCGAATATTTGTGCAGTCATAAAAATTGACATTGGAAGATTTATAGATATATTTTGAAGAGCCATGAGGATTTTCAAGAATTGTGCTTCGCAGCCTTCCTTATCAAGTGCATAAGCGAGTCTTGTGTGTGCGTTTATCGTGTCCACTACAATGATACCAACATCCGGTTGAATAAGACGTGGATCTGATATTGATTGATATAATTCTCCTTGATCTTTCGGTTCTAGAATAATTAAATCTGCAGTATTTGTTTCGCCGAAAATTTGCTTTATACGTTCGAATGAAACGCCTTCTGTATCGATAAAAATAGATTTCTTACCTGAAGAAATAACTTTCTTAGAGAGTTGGATTGCTAAACTTGTCTTACCACTACCAGGCTCACCATAAGCGAGTGTAGAAGCTCCAATCTCAATGCCACCTTCTAGTTGTTCATCGAGACCCCTACAACCTGTAGAAAGACGTTCTAACACTGATAGAATTAAGTTCTTCGTCTTAAGATAGATAAGAGAACTAACATTGATGAAACTGCAAGAAGTGAAAAGCCAGGTAATGCTTCTAAAAGTCCGCCGGCTTCTTCTTCATCACCATTATCCGGAATGGTTTGATTATCTTCTCCATAATCACAAGAATTTACACCTTCTTTATTTGCAGCAGGATTATAATTCTCTGCATTTTCATCCATACAACCCCAGATATCATCTTGAGGGAAGATGCAAGTTCCATCATCTACATCTGCTTCTGAATCGTAATTATTTGCTGCTGGATCGGTACAACCTTCTTTATCGTAATTACATTGATTTGGGTCGTGAGCAGTGGCATTGTCATCGTAATTATTTGCTGCTGGATCGGTACAGCCGTATACTGGTTGTGGATCTATAGTTATATGTAATTCAAAATAATCGACATCGGTACCATCAGTTATAGTTAGTCCTACTGTATAATTTCCTTCAGTCATGTAAATGTGTTCAGAACGTATCCATTCACCATTTTCTATATCATTATTACATTCATCTTCCATTGAATCTACATTATCGCTTATGCAGTAAGTTATTGTTGAAGTGGTTCCATCACCGAAATCCCATGTAAATGTAATGTTCAAATCGACATCTTCATTGATTTGCGCGGCAAATTCTACAGTTTCATTTACCCTGTAATTATCTCTTTGGAAACCGGTATCCTCAGGATCTTTCATCTGCATACCATCTATAGTTGGAGGTATGTTAGAAACATTGAAATCGCTACTCGTGCTGGTACAATCATCACTATCATCACAGACAATTAAAGTGACTGTGTAGGCACCATCATCGTCATATGTGTGTGATGGGTTTATTTCAGTGACATTCTCACTATCGTCGCCAAAATTCCAAGAATATGAAAGTATGTCATTTACACCTTGATCTGATGAATCAGCAGTGAATGATACTTCAGAACCTTCTACAAAATCGCCAGTAGCGTTGATATCCATTACCTCAGGGGCAAGATTTGAAACGGTGAAATTGATAAACGTATCTGGTGCATAACCTCTATGCTCATCTTTCATAGACAATGTGACACTATAATCGCCATCTTGTAAGTAAGTGTGTGTAGTAGATGAATCGCTGACTTTTGCAGAACCATCGCCAAAATCCCATTCATATTCTATATCATCACCTTCCGGATCAGTGGCAGAGACGCTGAATTGCATTTCCTCACCTTCAAATGGTTCACTTGGATTAACTTCCAACTCATCAATCTCTGGGGCTTGATTAGGACCATATAATTCAATATTGGAATAAACAAAATCATCCTCTAAATCAGAAGAAGAATTGTCATAAAGCTTGAAGTGGAAAGTGTAAGTATCGTGGTCATCTGCTTGCCAAGAACCTGAATATGCATCATTTCTAGCATCCGAATAGATACTTTGATACATGTATATATTTCCATAAGATCCGCCGTCTGTACCGGTGACTGAAAGAATAACCCTTATGTCAACATTACAACCACAGGTTGTTTGAGCATCGTATTCAAATGATATTGAATCGTGCCTGTTATCGGCATCTGTGTCTCCAGTTCCTAATGTGTGGTCATCTTCGAACCATTCTGCACAATCGTCCCCTTCTTCACAAGGTAAAGGTACGTAGTAAAAATTCCCCGCTTGCAACATCTCATCATCGTTTGTAGTGCTTGTTCCTTTTGAATCCCAAAGCTTGAACTTATAGAAATCCTCTTCCCAATCGTCTGTAAAATCAGAGAAACAGGCATAACCATGTTCAGAAGAACCGTTACCTGTATAAGTGTCGGTTTGACAATTCTCAACGAAAACGTCATCCATAGAATAAAACATTACATAAGCATCATCTAAGCTGCCTTTTGGATTACCTCTGCATTCAGAATCCCCACCTTGGCAGACTACGAAGTAATTCATCATATGTGTAGAATTTCGTTCTTGATAAGTTGCAGTACCTAATTCATTTTCAGAAGGAGGAAGATTGTTTACAACAAATGAACCTTCATCGAAAGGAGTGTCGTCTTCTGCTTGCTCTTCGTTGTTATATGCTTTGAAAGTGTAATCTCCATTATCATAATCATTAACGATAACACGGCCATTAGAACCTGTTTCTATGTTATCAACGACATTGCCTGAACTGTCGAATGTTTTAATCTCGACGCCTTCTCTATTACAGGCGGTTTTACTGCATGCTTGAAATTGTAAATCGTTAACCCCGCCACCTGCATCACCGTAGCTTTTTACTTGTAAATTAACATTTACACCACCAGCAGTGTATGGTAATTCTATATCATTAAAGGTAGCAGAATCTTCTGTCTTATTGTTCTGATTTAAATCACTTATTCTAAATTCGAAATCATAAGTCCCATCTTCTGGTGCAGTCCAGCTTTGAGAAAAGGAATCAGATGAATCACCATTTATTACGTGATCTAAATATTGCTGATCTATTAGAGAACCATCTTCTCTAACAAATAATTTGACCCTCATATCTACATCCTCGGAGCCTGAACTATCTACATCGTAACTAAATTCGATTTCATAGCCTGGCGTTTCGTAAGTTGGAGTGTTGCCGGCAAAATACTCATCGTAATCTTCCAGCTCTCCGTCATCGATGTAAACTAAACCTTCCATTCCAGTAGAACTGTCGCTACCAGGATAGGCTCTATCTTGATAATTGTAATTTCTATCATCTTGGAAACCGTTAGCAGTATTGAATTCAACTGTAAATGTTTCTCCAGGTTGGATATCGCCTGAAGGAAAATCTGGATGATAAACTTCATGAGTATTATCTCCGTTATTAGTCCAAATTACAGTATCCCCAAGAAGAATGGTAATCTCAGTGCAACTACATGCTTCATTATTGTAATAATTATCTTCCATTGAAATATGATATGTTTCATTACTGATATCTTCCGCTTTAGCTATTGGCGTGAATGCAAGTAATGAGCTCAGAAGTAGAGAAAGAGCAATCAGTACTGGAGTTGTTTTTGTTCTGTCATATCTATGTTGCGAAAACATGTTTTCACCGATATTCATAGTAAGAAACGACGATATTTAAAGTTTGAAAAAATAATTTCAAACCTGGCGTCTTCCTCCTAAAATAGAAATTAGTCCCAATAATGAGATAGCAAATAGAGAGTTCAATGCAGGTATTGCTTCCAATATTCCTCCTGAATCTTCTGAATTATCATCATCGGGCGGAGTCCACTCTATACAGGACCCATCATCGACTGTAGCTTCATGATTATAGTTGTCTGCACTTACGTCAGTACAGCCTAGAATATCTTCGAATTGATTCGGATCCTCTACAGTTACAGTTACGGTAAAATTGTCCGTTCCACCGTCGCCATCGTTGATTTCAACGGTAACAGTGTAGGTTCCCGGTTCATCATATGTATGTGAAACTACAAGATTGTTTTCGATATTAGGCATGCCACCTGTATTGCCATCTCCGAAATCCCAATAATCTGTGAAATTGTCTGCAGGATCTGAAGCATTCATAACGAAAGTGAATGAGAAATTGTCATCAAGCCAAGTAGAGAAACTGACATCGTGTATTGTTGGAGGTGTATTAGCTATTGTAACTTGGAAAAGTTCATTTGAGCAACCTTCATCATCATCACAAACAGTAAGTGAAACGTCGTAAACGCCGTCTTTCATGTATGTCCGTTCTGCGTTTTGGCCCTGAACAACATCTTCTGGATTGTTGGAGTCGAATGCCCAAGTATAAGTTAGAGTATCAATAGGACTTGCATCTGAAGCAGTTACTTGGAATTGAACTGTTTGAGTTTCGCTTGGATTTTCAGTATATGTGATTGAGTCTATTGTAGGGGCGATATTTGTAACCGAAAATGAGTGCGAAACTTCATCTTCCTGATAATCATCTTCTATTGTGAAAACTGCAGTGTAATCCCCATTATCGTTGGCAGACCAAGTATACGTATAACTGCCACTACCTGCAGAAAAACTATCATCCCATGCAACCAATGAAGAACCTCTGTATACTCGGAGTTCTAAATCTAAATTGTCACCATCTTCATCAGAAAAGGTGATAGAAAATGTGATATCTTCACCTTCGTCTAATAATGTTGGAGCTTGGAAAATATCTATGACTGGAGCTTCATTATCTGGAACTTGGATATTAGTTGAAAGACTACTATCTTCGAATTTTGAATCGTGTGATGAATCGTATAATGATAGATTGAAATTATATGTGCCTGCGTCATCGAATTCGATTGAGAGTGTGAATGCATCTTCATCTTGAGCATTGATAGTTTTAGTAGTGTATGCTGAATCAACATACCCTCCTTCTTGATTATAGGCAGTCAGAACTGCTAAAACTTCTACTTCAACGTTACCAACGGTATTGGGGTCGAACTCAGCAATTACACTCATATCTTCAACATAAAAACTTGTAGACTCGAAATACTCAACATAATCTCTGCCACCATCCCCCTCGGAATCTGTATTTATTGTTCCAGAAGTCAGTGTGTTAGTTTTATCACTATCACTGTAGATTTTGTAATCATAATAAGAAGCTGCATTTTCTTCAGGGAATGACCAACTAAAAATTGTGATACCTGAATCTAGTTCTTCGTCCGTATATCCAGAATCTATGGTACTTCCATCTGGATGATAAATTTCAACATAAGCAGAATCGGTAGTGGTAGAATTACCTGGAGGCATATCACAGCTATAGCAAACATAGAAACCATAATCGTTTGCAATCGACTCTTCAAAAACATCAGAGTAAAGATGGCCTGCACCTAATGTTTGAACTAAGAACGTCCCTGAATCGAAAATAATATCATCATATGAAAGTTCATAATCATAGACGTCGTTTGATAGATTTAAAGCCGCGAAAAAGCCATCTTCATCTGTGTAACCATCTACTACTGTGAATCCCCCACCGTTCACCATAGTGATAGAAGCTCCATCAACTGGATAACAGGGGTCTTCACCTCCTACGAACATGCCACACGCTCGGCCAACGATATCGTTATTCTCACCA